>CAYZXY010000075.1:0-15010 GCA_964482555.1 uncultured Pirellulales bacterium | reverse complement strand
CGAAACCCAGCGGGAAAATGTCGACGTGGGTGGTCTATTTAATAAATAATTGTCATAACCTGAGACTTAGATGAAGAAGACATTTTGGACGATTATTGGCCTGCTGGGGGTATTCGGAGGTGGATTGGCTTTAGGCTGCATATTAACCGGCTATCAGTCAACGAAGGTCTTGGGGCATTTTACTTACGTGCGGCTGACGGAAATGGCTTTTGATATGCAGCTACTGCGGGCCGGTCATAGCGAGAAAGTCCTCGAACGTTATGATCGCGCGACTCCAGAACTGCTGGTACAGTTCGATGAGGTATGGAGTAAGTATATTTCCGAAAAGCAAAAGCTGAGAGTATTGTGGGAATTCCAGCGGTATTATGAAAAGAATCCGGAAGTGATAATGCCGGAGAAGGTTAAGCCTTTTCTAACAGACTTACCACCCCGACCGTTGACCAGCTGCGAAAAGAAAAGGCTGGAAGAACAGATCGATCCCTGTACGGCGCAATGATAGTGTATGAATAATATGGTTAAAACGGATTTCAGTATTAGCTTGGTGACGTCGTGCCTTAATGGTTAATTGGTTTATATGAATAAGAGGGTGAGGTTATAAAAAATGAAAACGTTGGAGGACCTGCAAAAATTTTACCAGACTGATTTGCTGCCGGACCTGGAGGTTCTGGAGCAGGAGCGAAAGGCGGTTGTTAAAAAGGTATTGTCCGTGAGTCTGGGGGTCGGGGCGGTGGCGCTGGTTGTTTTGTTATTGGCGGCCCAGTCGATCATGCAGACGCCGGTGGTATTTATATTCATCCTGCTGATGGGTACAATTGCGGTGATCGGATTCATCACGAACTCCATGATCAAAGAATATGCAGGGGGCTTTAAGTCCGCCATTATCCGCAAGCTGGTCACCTTTATCGATCCTTCGCTGGAATATTATCCCTATGATTGTATTCCCGAAGGGGTTTTTCGCTCCAGCCAGCTTTATAAGCATTCTATCGACCGTTATCGCGGCGACGATCTTGTTCGCGGTACGGTAGATAAAACGGCAATCGAATTTTCCGAACTTCACGCCGAATATAAAACGACAACACGTGACAGCAAAGGCCGCACTCAGACGCATTGGCATACGATCTTTCGCGGCCTGTTTTTTGTCGGGGATTTTAATAAGGATTTTTACGGCCAGACCGTTGTTCTGCCGGATTGGGGCGAGGCGTTCTGGGGCAAGCTGGCCCAGACATTCCAAAGCTGGGACAAGAGCCGGGGCGAACTGGTCAAGCTGGAAGACCGCGAATTCGAAAATCTTTTCAAGGTTTACGGCACCGATCAGATTGAGGCTCGTTATATTCTCTCGACCAGCCTGATGAGGCGTATAGTTGATTTCAAAAACGGCACCGGCAAAGACATTTGTCTCTCATTTATCGGCTCGAAAGTGTTTATGGCGATTACCTTCAAGCGTGCCCTTTTTGAGCCGCGGCTGTTCCGGACCATTCTCGATTTCACGCCCATCCAGGAATATTACGAGGACCTGCAGCTGGCCGTCGGCATCGTCGAGGATTTAAACCTCAACACCCGTATCTGGACGAAGCGATAATGTTACATGCAATCATAATCAGTATTGGTGATGAGCTTATCCTCGGTCAGACCGTGGATCGGAATGCCGCGTGGCTTAGCGCGAAGCTGGCGGCGCTGGGGGTCGAGCCGGTGGAGCATATCACACTGGGCGATGATCGCGAGCGGATCGTGGCGGCCTTGCGGCGGGCGAGCGAAATAGCGGATGTGATATTGGTGACCGGTGGGCTGGGTCCGACCGACGATGACCTGACCCGACATGCTTTGGCGGAGGTTCTGGGGACGGAATTGAAGCTGCGTGAGACCTCGCTCCGGCAGATAGAGCGGTTTTTTGAGAAACTTGGCCGGCCGATGCGGGCTCAGAACACTATTCAGGCCATGATTCCGGAAAGGGCGGAGCCGATAGAGAATACCTGTGGGACGGCGCCGGGTTTGTCTGTCAAGGTAGGGCGGACGAAGGCGTTTTTTATGCCGGGCGTGCCGGTCGAGATGCGGACGATGTTTGATGTCGCGACAGGGCCGGAGTTGGAGCGGCTTATCGCTGAGCAGGGCGGCCCGAAATGCATTGTTTTTGCCCGTATTATCCACACCTGCGGCACCGGGGAGAGCAATATCGCCGAAATGCTGGGCGATCTGATGCGGCGGGGCGGCAATCCGCTGGTGAATACCACCGCGGCTCATGGCATCGTTAGTATCCGGATTATTGCCCGGGCAGAAAATGCCGATGCCGCGAATAAAATGATCGAACCATTGGAGCAGAAAATCCGGCGTTGTGTCGGCGAGTTTATTTTCGGGACGGATGGGGATACGTTGCCTGTGGTTATCGGACGTATTCTTGGGGAACGCGGCCAGACTCTGGCCCTGGCCGAAAGCTGCACCGGCGGTATGGTCGGCAAGATGCTTACGGATATTCCCGGTTCGAGCGGGTTTTTTCAGGCCGGCTGGGTGACTTACGGTAACCAGGCCAAGATCGATTTTCTGAACGTTGATCCCGCTCTGATCGAACAACACGGCGCCGTCAGCGAACCGGTCGCCCGCCGGATGGCCGCTAACGCCCGCACCCTGGCCGGTGCCGATTACGCCCTCAGCATCACCGGCATCGCCGGCCCCGACGGCGGCACTCCCGAAAAACCCGTCGGTCTCGTCCATTTCGCCCTCGCCCACCCCGGCGGCCTCGAGACCTCACACATCATCCTCCCCGGCGACCGCGAACGCGTGCGATTACGGGCGGTGAATTTTGGGTTGAATTTTCTGATGAAACTTATTCGAACAAGCTAAGATATATCTGTTCCAGTTTATCATTTAAGATATTAATATCGAACTGTTGGGCAAACTCACGGCCTTGTTTGCCTATTTCCGGCCACTGGTCTTTATGCTCAATAAGATATATCAGTTTATCCGCAATGCCTGAAACATCTCTTTCCGACACCAGGAACCCCGTAACACCATCGATCATACTCGTAGGAAAGGCATTGTGATTGGTGGCTATGACCGGTAATCCCGCAGCTTGAGCTTCAATAAGAACGACTCCCTGGCCTTCCATATTGCCCCTACTATCTTTGACGCTGGGATGAAGAAAAATGTGAGACTGGTTATAAAGTTCAATTAGTTTATCTGATTCTACCCAGCCAAGAATTTTAATTTTATCGTGCATTTCTGACTTATAGATGAGTTGTTGCAGCCTGTCTTTGAGCTCACCATCACCGGCAATCCAGTACTTGATTCGCGGATACTGATGAGCGACACGCGCGACGGCTTTTATAGCATATTCACGACCCTTCATCTCTACCAGTCTGCCAACACTCAAAATGTTGATGGGTTGGTCCGGGTCGACGGTCCTGGCTTTATATGGGAATTTTTCCAGATTGACTCCCATAGGCAGTTTGATCATTTTTCCTGCGGGGCATTCCAGACTGATGAGGATGTTTTTTGTTGCTTCGCTATTATATGTATGAAGATCGCCGGTGTTAAAAAGATCGTCGTAAACATGTTGGCCGTAAGTGTTGATGTATGTGGTGACATCGAAGCCATGGAAAGTAGTGACCAGTTTACCTTTAAAGCCTGTTTTTTTTAAGCTTAACGCTCTTAAGGCATTGGGACCAAAATGGCAATGTACGATATCGAATTGATCATGGTAAAATGGTCTCAGGAAATGAAGATATCTGAACAGGGTTTGTTGACGCACTTTAAAAAAATATTTTAATGCTTTTATAGTTACAACTGGTTTTTTGAAAAACAAAGCCAAAAGTAAACCAGCGCCTTTTAGAATTCGAGCAATTCGCGTCTCAGGCAGGGGTGGAAGGTAATGAACCATATTATTTAGCTGATATTCCTTTACATCGGTATGGATCACTTCTTCCCTGCTGTTTTTCAATGCGAATATCTGAATTTCATGTCCCCGGTCGATCATACCGGTGATCTGATTGACGATGAAAGTTTCAGATAATTTCGGAAAAGATTCAACTATAAAGGCGATTTTCATTATGATATTCCGAAATTTATACTGGTTCCGATTGAATATACCCGTTTTATCGGAACGTAATTATATGCGGATAAAAAGCTTACGCCCGGCCCTGCCGGGAGCTTTCTACCCGATTGGGTATAAATCGAATTCGATGAGAAATACGGTGAAGGTTTATTGTATTTTTTTATAATCCGAATGTAACAGTTTTAATAGGTATTTACCCGTAAGCGTAAACCGTGGTCTGATCGAGATCAGCAATTGGAACAGGTAACGGTCCAGCCATGGGATGGTTTCAGGGTGATTATTAATCACTTCACCAATGACATTAAAATTCCTTAGGGAATAATTGATAAAAAGCCATTTTCGCATTTTATTGAAAATAAATGGCATAATATCCTCTTTGTGGTTATTGTATTCAGCTATTTTAATGTGTTTTGTAAATAGTTCCGCTATAGTATTTAATATAAATTCTCTTTTGCTTACGGCGGTAATACTGCCGGGACGGCTTTGAAAATATATCGTCAACGGTTTTTCTATATATCCTATTTTCGACCAAGAATAACCGAATTTCCAAAAAAAATCGATATCTTCTGCATATTTTAAGCCTTCCTGAAACAATCCAACTTTAATAGCGGACTCCCGATGAAATACCATAGTATTGGGAATAAGCGATAATTTGTTATTTAAAATCTGAAAAACGCTCAAATGCGAATTATTAGTTGCCATGAGTGATTGTGCAGCATGGGTATCATTGCCAGGAGTTTTATGGCTTTCATCAGGAAATTGATTATAAAAATTACAACTTACCCACTTCAGTTCAGGAAATCGCTTCAAAAAATCAACTTGTTCAGCAATTTTTTCCGGCAGCCATTTATCGTCCCCATCCAGCAGGGCAATCCATTGCCCTTTGGCGGCATGGATGCCGGTATTCCTGGCGGCGCTGAGGCCGGCATTCTCCTGGTAAATATATCTTACTTGTTCGCCATATGATTTGACTATTTCCCCCGTTCGGTCCGTGGAGCCATCATCAACCACAATAATCTCATCCGGCAGCAAGGTCTGGGCTAAGACGCTGTCAATCGCCCGCGCTATATACTGTTCGATGTTATAGGCTGGAATGACGACGCTGATGCTGTTAGGGTTTGTTATTGTCATGCTACATATCACCTGTGGCAGCTTAAAGTGATTGATGGTTCACAGAAAGATTATTAGACTTTGTAGTTGTTAAAACATTTTATGAGCCTGTTTTTAATCCGCCACCAGGTCCTGATGCCGGGAATCATGTGGATGATGCATTGCCGATACTGATCTTTGAAGGCCCGCGTGCCGGGAAATCGCATCAATAATGACAGGGGCCTGATCCGCTGGCCCTGGTTGATCCATATGCGGGCGAACCGGATAGCGAAAATATCCAGAACCTTCCGAAACAGCTCCCGGTTATGTTCCGGACAATAGGCCATGACCACTTCAGGATCTTGCAGATACGGCGGCAGGGGAAAGATTTGATTCTCGTGGCTCAAATCCGAATCCTCCGTATGAAACCGCACCGCTGCCGGACCGATAATCGCGAACGGCTCATTCATGGCCATGCGCAGAAAAAATGTCTGATCCTCTCCAAAACGGCAGCGATCGGCGGTGTAAAAACCGTCGTAGCGAAAAAATCGATCCCGCCGCAGCAGACAATTCCACGGGGCCATGGCCGACAGCATCAATCGGACAATGAAAGCGTCTTCATCCCCCCTTAATCTGTATGTCCCCAGTTTTCCCCCGTGTTCGGTATACCTCACCGTGAAATCCTGACGATCCGGCCATGTCAAATACATCGACATGACCATCGTCACCCTTTCCCGCTCAATCGCCTCAATGGCATTCTCCAGATACCACGGCTCCCATTCATCATCGGCATCAAGAAAGGCGATGCAGGGACTATCCGCCTCAACCACGCCACGGTTGCGGGCCGCCCCCGGTCCGGCGTTTTCCTGGCGAATGAGTCGAATTCGCCCATCATTCATAGCGATAACTTTATCCGGACCCCGGTCCGTAGAGCCGTCATCGACGACGATAATCTCCCAGTCCCCGTACCGCTGCCGCTGAATCGAACGAATCGTCCGTTCGATGGTTTTTTCTTTATTATAAAGCGGTATGATGATGAATACATTTGCCATGTCTGTAACCTGTGCAGCTGATCAATTATAAATATCCCAGATCTTTCAAACGGTCCTGAACCAGTTTCTCATCGTCCGCATTCATGCTCCGGCCCTCCTGGGCCGATTCCGGCTGAACGGGTTCCGCCTCAGCCGGCGGCCGGCTGGTCTTATTGAAGGTATCGGTAAACAGTTCCGTCAATATCCGGCCGTCCAGTTTCTGCAGCGGCGCCAACCCCAGGTAATACAGAATGGTCGGCATGATATCCAGTAAACCGGCCGACATGGTTTGCGGCCGAATCGATGCAGGATCATACGCTACGAATATTCCATCCGGATGGTGCATACCGACGTGGATATTCGTCGGTTTTATCACCTCCAGCAGTTCCTGCCCTTTCCGAAATGCCCCGTTAAAACTGTAGCCGTCATGCGGGATTATTATCAGGTCCGGCAGCCGGTCATCATCGCAGTCGCCGCAAATATCCTGCCGGCGCAGTACGCTTTTCACGACCGGCTGACCGGTTTCGGGATCGGAAATCCGCAGCAGATTTTCCGTCAATTCCGCGGCCAGCTTTTCCCCTGCCGGTCCCTGCCGCAGAATATACACCATCCCTTCGCAATAACCGGCCCGGCTGAATACCCGGGAGCGCGGCCAGTTGACATGAGCCTGCGTCTCGGACCATTTGAATTGATCGGCGTCGGCATTCAGCACCTTTTTCTCGATCTGGGTCATTTTATCCTTCGGCAGAATGTATTGCAGCATTTTGCCGATTTTCAGTGCTTTGGTCAGCCGTTTGATCGCCGGCGGCTCTTTAACGGGGTCGTAGGCCTTTAAATAGCCATTGGCCGCCAGCCACGCGTTCAGGTAAAAGCATTTACGATGCGCCTGAAAGCCATGATCCGATACAATCCAGGTGGCAAAATCCCTGCTTCCATCGGCGCCGAACGCCCCATGAAGCTCTCCGATGGCCTGGTCCAGCTTCCCGTAAAAATGCTCGAAAATATATGATCTTTTTTTCTCATCGTACAGGGGGTGGTCCGGGTCCATGAATCCCCATAACACATGCTGCAGGGCATCGGTTTCCTGAAATTGCAGCATCACCACATCCAGCGGTTCTTTCTTCATAAGGTAACACGCGGCCTCCATGCGGATCCGCAGCAGATCGGCCATGTGCCGCACATACGATTCGAATGATTTGTCCGAAAATCCTTCGGCGGCTTTTTTCAGGTTCAGGATCTGGTACGCCGGCACCGCATTGAGCAGTTCCTCCTTCAGAGACGACGGCCAGGTAAATTCCGCCGCCAGCGATGGGGTTAAAATACCCGTTACCATATACCCCTCAATGGCCCGCGGGGGATAGGTCATGGGTAAATTGATGACGGCATGCCGTTTATGGTGCCGGCTCAGCGTGTCCCAGAGCGTATGTTTCAGATGCGTGGAATTGACCACATGACTCTGGTGAGAATGGCGGTCCCATTGGAAAAAGTCGTAAATCCCGTACCGCCACGGATTCACCCCCGTCTGGAAGCCGCCCCACGCCGGCGGCGTAATCGCCGGAATCGTCGACCGCAAATTCCCCGATGCGCCCTGCTCTGCGAACCGGCGCAGGGTCGGCATGTAGCCCGCCTCCATCGCCGGCCGCAATATAGTCCAGGTCCCGCCGTCAATACCGAAGATGAGTGTTTTAGGTTTCATTGTTTTTCTTAAGATATAATTTTTTAAAGCTATTAATTTCTTGCATTAAAATTGTTAAATTTTGAGAATGTATGAAATGATCTAAAAGAAATAAAATAGATACATATATAATAATACTTATAAGAGCTAAAGCAAAAAAGTTCAAAATATTTAATTCTGGCTGTAACCATATTTCAACCATACTGATGGTTAGAAACATGACTATTGTCGCTATTAGAGGAGATGAAATGCATTTGTAATAATCACGAAAACCGAAATTGATATTTTCTTTTGTCATATATACAACGTATGGTTGTGCCAGAGCTGAACTTATGAGTACTGTAAGAGCTGTTCCGTTTATGCCCCAGATATTTGTTAAAGGATATATTAATAATATCATAAATGAAAGACGAATTAGCAATCCATAAAATGAAATCTTTGGTTTTCCTATGGCATTGAATAATGGTCCGGCTGTAGTGCCAAATATTCGAAATATCCCCCATGTTGCCAGAATTTGCATAGTGGGAATCATTGGGTGCCATGCCGGTTTTAAGAAAATTGTGATAAAATGTTTGGAAAATAAAAAAATGAAACAAGACACAAAGAAAGAGATTAAAGAGATTATTTTCAATGATTTTTCATATGCGTCCCTCAAACGATTAGATTCGTCTTTTATAATAACATAACTTGGAAATGTTACTTTGGAAATGACAGAGCCAATTTCTGTTAAATACATATTGGATAAGTTATAAGCAAAACGATATAAACCCATAAGTTCTGGGCCTAGATATTTCCCAACAAAAAGATCATCTCCTTCACTGCTTAGATAATTAATTATGGAACCGCCAAACAGCCATTTACCCATGGACCAAATTTCATGAAATTCTGAATATTTGAAACGTAATCTGGGAATGTATGGTATTATGACATAACTTAATGTAGTTTTTACTAAAGCGGCAGCCATTTTTCCAATTATAATCGCCCATAAGTTTCTTAGTATAATTATTAAAATCAAACTAACTATTAAATCAACCAAGTTGGAGATTGTTTGAAAGAAGAAATCTTTTTTGAAATCAAGTTGTTTGTGGAAATTAATGATCTTTATGTTTATCAGTGAAATGAGGGTAAAATTAAAACTGGTTAATTGGATTAATGACGTAACGCTCGGGGCATTAAAGAAGAGAGCGACAAGAGGTGCCGCAAAAAAAGTTATTACATTAAGAACTATTCCTCTTATTAAACCTATTGTCCAGGCGGCATCTTGTAGATTCTGAGAAGAATTTTTCTTTATTATTAAAAAGGCTTTGTGTCCCGTCTCAGTAAAAATACTGAAAATTGACATAGTAATAGTGGTATAACCTAGTAATCCGAAATCCTTTGGGTCAAGAATGTTTGCAAAAATGAAAATTTTAACAAACGTGTATGGGATCTGCTGAAATAAACGGGTTAAAAAAACCCAAAAAAAACCTTTTAGAGCTTTTGGGTAGATTTGTTTCGATAATGACTCAATATTTTCATTAAAGCCGGTCATTTGTGTTGAACAGAATCGCTCTTATTTCTTAGCTGTTGCGATTATGTATCGCCTGAACTTGGGGTGAAAGTTACATAAAAATCTTATAATGAAATTATAAGGCTTATGAGTAAAAGTACCGAACATATCAAACTCTATATCGATTTTCGTAAAACCGGTTTTATTTAGAAAAGTGTGTATTTGGATTGGATTGTATTCTCTAATATGCCCCATATGCCCTAAATAATCCAGTTTTTCAAATTCATTATAAGGGTTATCAAATGGATGCCCTCGGAACATCGAAATTCGATTGGGAAGATAATTAAGATTTGGTGTCGTTAATAGTAATGTTCCTTCTGGAGCAAGTACTCTGAATAGCTCTTTTAAAGTGAAAATTGGATTAATTCTAAGATGTTCAAAAACTTCACTAAATATAATAAACTTAAACCTGTTGTTATTAAAAGGTAAATTTTCTTTTTCAATATCGCATTGATAAACTTCAAGTTGATTTCTGTTTATTGATTTTTGAAATCTATCAGGATTTAGGTCGACACCTACCGAATGTATCCCTATATTTTTAAGGCAGTAACTCAGATGGCATGGAATACATCCAATTTCGAGAATGTCCCCTTCTATCTCATATTGACTGATTCGTTCTAAAAGGTATCTGTATCTAGGTAATTGAGTTGAAAAATATTGCAATTCCCAGTTACTTAAATCGTGGTCAAAATGAAATAGTGTATTTTTTAATTGATTGATTATATTGTCTATTTTATCAATATTCATTATTCTGCTTATTTTTATATCTTTTTAATGTCAATTATTCAGATTAAATTATAATTGACAAATAGTAAAAATAAACTAAAATAATAGTGTATAAATTTTACAAAACTGTCTGATTGATATTGCTTTGTTTTTATTCTGGGTTAAGTCTCTGTGTCAGAGATGTTTATGGCATTATTTTTTATTATTAAAATTCTCGAATAAACCCAGATTTCTTGATTCTCTAAACTGTGGAGGACTTATAATCATGAGTCGCAAAAAAGGTTTTACATTGGTCGAGTTGTTGGTGGTAATTGGCATTATCGCCCTGCTGGTGTCTATCTTGATGCCGGCGTTGGGACGTGCCAGAGAGTTGGCGAAGCGTATTCAGTGTGCGGCGAACCTGAATGGTATTGGTAAGGCAATCGCTATTTACCAGAATGAGTATCGGGATCAGAATCCCAGACCCTGGCGTAGTAATCTGAATCAACATGGGTTTGGTGGTGCAGGTAGTGGTCCTCTCTATAATGATCCCGATAACCCTAGCAAACCCCGGTGGTCAATTCAAGATTGGGAGGATTGGGATAATTTTTCAACTGTTGGAGGATGTTTATATCTTTTGGTTAAATATATGGATGTTGACCCCAAGATGTTCATCTGCCCCAGCGCTCCCGATGACGAGCCCATGATGTTGGAAGATGCTATTGCAACAAGCGCAGACGTGGAAGGCTGGGAAGATTGTGTCGATTTCAGGTCGGGGCAGAATTTGAGTTATTCTTATAACGATCCGTGGAATCGTCTGCTCGATTCTTCTGCTTCAGCTTCTTTGGTCTTGATGGCTGACAAGAGTAATGCCTACGATACGCCAGATTTCTCTGTTAATCCACAAGCTGTGGCTACTGCAAATGCACCGAATGTGGGCGAATATGGTAATCTTCCAAATGGTGCGGGTGTGAGTTGGGATGATGAACCCGTTGGCGTTGAAACGACTCCGAACGCAGCTCATGGTAACTCCAGAAACCATGGTACGGATATCCAGGAAGTTCTTTATGCTGACACCCATGTCACGAAAGCCGATACGCCTCTGGTTGGTCTTGGCGAAGACAACATTTACACTTTCCAGTCTGCTCAGGCTCAAGCAAACGAATTTGCTCCCTGGGCTCTTGGACGTTGGGGTTTTGAAGGTAATGGTGAAGATTTGATGTATGATTCTGATCTTAACGGCCCAAGTGATAAAGATTCTTATCTGGGTAACTAATCCTTGTCCTCAGGTTTAAAGCAAAAAAAGGTGGTCAGTTTTGGCCACCTTTTTTTTATGGCATCATTTCCGATTCTGGCATATCGAATATGTGGCTGAAAAATACCGGCCTGATTTATCCTTCTGTCAACAATAATCTTACTCAGACCTTATAGCTTTCAAACAGCTTGTACCACGGCGTATCGGCGATTTCCCGCATGCGTTTCTTGCCTTCCAGGGGCCACCAGATATAGTCGTGATACAGGAAAGAGCCGAACACAAACAGGTAAACGATCGGCGTGTGGAACATCGCGTGCTGCAGGAACCGCAGCGGCCCGAACCAGAACATACGTCCCACCCGGCTGACGGCATTCTGCGCCTGCTGGAAATGGAAATTCACTTCGCTGATATCCTCCCCGACAATCTCGATCTCTTCCGGGCGGCCGACTCCCAGCCCTTTCTCGTGAGCCAGCCGGATGCAATCCACGCTCATCGGGTCGAAGCCCATCATCTTTGATGAGATCGCATCGATCGCCACGCAATCATCCGAGGCCAGCATATAATTCTTCACCACCGGCTTCATCGTGCGCGGCCCGGCGCCATCGCCGGCGACCGTACCATCCATCACCGTAAAAATCCCTGAATGGATTTCCTTCTGAATCGCCAGCAGATCGACCAGCGTCTCATGGATCACGCTGTGCGTATAATGCCGTTTCTTGTTCAGCAGGCCCCCAAAGGCGTTCTTCATCGAGCCGGTCATTTTCGTATAAATATGACATTTCACCGTCGGCAAATGGATGATATTCTTGTCATGAAAAAAGTCCGGTATGCGAATCCCTTCCGGAAATATCTTGTCCAGCACCAGCATATCCGCTTGCGGCTGATACACCTTCCAGCTCATGTGTTCCGGCTTGAAATTATAATATACCGGGACGCCGTAATCCTTCAGCACATGTGTATATCGATTCAGCCGTTCCCCCTTATGGGCGTTGGTTACGACCGTCTCGTTCTCCACGCACACCACCTTCTCGTACTGCCGTTTATGCAGCGCCTTGATCGTTCCCTCCAACTGCCAGGGGGTCGTATTCGCGCTGAGAAACGGGAAATGCCAGGAGATGTTGTCTTTCAGGATCGTCGTTTTATTTTTTGGCAGAGCCTCTTCCATGCCGGCCTGCCCGACCAACTGGTCGATATCCTCCAGAACATTTTCCGGACTGGTTTTTATCACGGCTACTTTGGCGCGTTTCATTATATTTATTCCTCTGCATAAATAGATCGTTTACAACGAGTCATTGAAGAAATTTATCTGCTCGCCATAATTGACGACGACCAGAGATATTGTCAGGTATAGAAGCAGATTAATCAATGTCGGCACATCCGTAATGATCGTTTCCGTCGGATCATCGCCTTCTTTCATATGATATATGATATAGATATATCTGAACAGGCCATAAATAACACAGGGTACCGTCAGCAGCATGGCCCGTGTCTTAAAAATATCCACTGTCCGGTTGTCAACCGTATATAACGTGTAGCACACAATGGTTGCCCCGGTCACCATGGAAATGACCTGATCGATGAAAGTAATGCTGTAATCCTTCAATACCTGTCTGGTATTACCGTTTTTCTGTTCAAAGACCAGCAATTCCGCCCGGCGTTTGGTAAAACCCAGAAACAGTGAAATCATCATCGTGCATAAAATCAGCCAGTGTGACGGCAGAATGCCTGTTGCGTAGCTGCCTCCCAGTACCCGCAGCACGAAGCCCGCCGCAATCGTCATGACATCCAGTATAGCCACATGCTTCAACCGAAAGGAATAAGCGATATTCAGGACGCCATAAATCAGGATAACGATAAAAAAATGTATATTTATCCATAAGCCTCCGCCCAGGCTAAAGAGAATCAGAGCGATGCTCATGATAACTGCCGAATGGACGGGCACTTGCCCGCTTGCTATCGGGCGATGCTTTTTAATAGGATGCTGCCGGTCTTCTTCACGGTCACAGATATCGTTAATCGCATAAATAGCGCTCGACATCAGACAAAATAACGCAAACCCCCAGCACGTATCCAGCATGAGCGGCACTTCGGTAACTCGCCCGGAAAAAATCAGCGGCGCCCACACGAAACTGTTTTTTATCCACTGATGGGGGCGTAAGACGCTAATTAATTCATTCAAATAACTAATATTAGTTTTGTGTTTTGTCATTCACGGTATCATTAAAAACGGGTATATCTGTATTAGAAAATATTTTTTCCAAATCACCATACTCAACTTCGTTCAAATTGCAGACTGAATTAACTATATTTTCAAATAGTGGTGATGACTTTTTAGCAAAGTAATAATGATAAGCGTCATCATATTTACGGATTGCAGCAATAGCGATAAAATGGTTATTTCGAATATATTGCCAGGGCAATAAACGGCTGGGATCATCCGTAAAAGGGGAGCCGAATTGGCCTTTTGAAAACAGCATGATCAAATCAGGCTTATATTCTTCAAATACATTCATGGATAATCCATCGTGAGCGATCATTTCCGAATTTAATCCTAATAAATCAACACATCGCCAGCGCGAATAGTATGGAATCGCTCCACTTTCAGTGAGAATCATGGTTCCTTCTAAATTGGATAATTGTTTACCTATAATAATGCGATCATAAGGTGTTGCTATCTGAACTGTCCTGCAAGTTCTGGAATATAATCTAAGAGGCCAGATTATAAAAAAAATAACCAGGCAAATATTAAAAACAAGCTTTCTTACAGGAAATTCAAATTTAATGATTGGAATGTCTAGGTCATTGGCCGGCTATCCCATCCCCTTCATTCTACATAGTTACTCAAACTGACCGACCTTAGATAAAATATTACTGTAAGTCATTGCAAAAAAACCTTAATGGAATTTGCCGCGGGCAATAAAAAATAAACTTTTAACTCCTGGCTCCCGGCTTCTTTAAAGTGATCGATTGTTTTGAATCGGTCACTTTGAGATAATTATCATTAGCCCGGCAGCGGATACTGCTTGCATAGTTCTTCGATTTCCTGCCGGATACCGGCAAGAACCTTTTCATCGCCGTCGCATGACAGGGCTTTATCGAACCATTCGGTAATCTGCTTCATATGATTTTCCTGGAGCCCACGGGTGGTCAGGGCTGCTGTTCCTATACGTATTCCACTGGCTTCCATAGGTTTACGCGGATCAAAGGGGATCATGTTCTTGTTAACCACAATCCCTGCTTCGTGTAGCAGATTTTCCGCGACCACTCCCGAGAGGTTGTCGTTATAGGGCCTTAAATCCAACAATACCAGATGGTTGTCGGAACCACCGCCACATAGCCGGAAACCTTTACTGATCAAACCTTCCGCCAGGGCCTGACAATTCTTGATGATTTGTTCGGCATAAGCCTTGAATTCCGGCTTAAGAGCCTCGCCGAAAGCGACGGCTTTGGCCGCGACAACATGACAAAGTGGGCCGCCCTGAATGCCGGGGAAGACTGAAGAATTGACTTTTTTGGCAAATTCCTCTTTACACATAACCAGGCCGGACCGTGGCCCGCGCAGCGTTTTATGTGTCGTCGTCGTCACAAATTCACAACACGGCACGGGATCGGGGTGCAAGCCCGTACAAACCAGCCCGGCAATATGGGCAATATCCGCCAG
>CAYZXY010000074.1:0-15147 GCA_964482555.1 uncultured Pirellulales bacterium | reverse complement strand
CATAAAGGTCTACCTTTAACAAAGGATTATTGGTAGCATATTGATATAGGTTTAAACAATCTAAATAATCGACTGGGTCCGTTTGAATAAATCGACCTTGTGTGGGATTATAGGTGCGGTTCTTGTAGTAATACAGGCCGGTTTCGGGATCGAAGCGTTGGCCGGTGAAGGCGACGGGGTTGCCGATTGCGGACGCGGAAGCGATGGTTTCATCGCCGTCCCACCAGGTGCCGCTCCCGGCATCGGTCATGATCATCGGTTTGCCGTATGCATCATATTCATACCGCTCAATAACTGTTCCCGTATCATCCAGCAGAGCCGCGACACTATACAAATAGTCGTGGGCGTAGTAGTAATCGTTCTGGTTCGTGCCGTCGTCGGCCATCATCATTAGAGCCTCATCCAGATAATTGCCATACACGAAGCTGCGGCAGTCGGTCGTACCGGCATCAAATTCACTCAGGACCTGCCAGTCGCTGCCGTAATAGTCATGCGTCGTCAGACCACCGGCAACGTCTTTCTCGATCCGCCGGGCCAAGGCATCGCAGGAACAAGTTACAATAACTGAATCGTTCTCGAACATGCCGTCATTATCGCAGGGGCGACAGGAGGAGTCAAGAATTAAGGGCACCTCTAAAAATTCATTTTGGGCTGCAAGCGATCTTTTTTCCTTCTGGCCTTCGTCATGAAAAAACCGTGAATATTCACCCATATGCCAGGTTTTCCATTTCTTGTCAGACGAAAACAATCTTCGCTTTCGCCGCAAAAACCATTATTAGAGGCACCCTTACGCATTATCTGGCATGTTGAGATTATGGTAATATGGTTAAGGTTATTTTTGCCAACATGGTGTTCGCCTTCGCAGCGGCGACGGCTCAGGCCACGGCAAGCCGGTCGTTAAGATTTGCCCGGGCTACGAGTTTATAATGAAACAACAACCATGAATACCCATCTTTTTACAGGTATATGAATATTAAGGAACGTTCAGCATACGTTTCCTCCTTCGCTACGACAGTTGTTTAACGCATCCAACATTTCTAAATGGCGAAGAGTTGGAGGCAGAGCCCCTGAGATAATAACCGCTTCAACCGATTTATTTTGATTGAAAATCCTGATATTAACTGTTAAAGTAAGCTTATCGTTTTGATAGGTGTGTCGAATTTACGCTGAACAAAAACGAGCCAAGCGTAATATTGAAATACGAAACCATTGCTTCGCCTGCACTGCAGACTCAGGCTCATCATGCTGTGGATCATTAACTGGCCAAGCTAAAGGATGATAGACTTGTTTGATATCCTTAGTATAGTGTTGTCCATCATATATCTTTTTCTGCTGCTGGCGGTTTCGGTATTCGGCATCCATCGACTGATGCTGGTTTTTCTATTTTATAAACATCGCAACCATTCACCTCGCTATCATAACTGCTTCAGCGAATTACCGAATGTTACTGTTCAGCTCCCGATTTACAATGAACCATACGTCGTTAAACGAATCATCACCCGTTGCTGCCACATCAATTACCCAAAGGATAAATTGCAGATTCAGGTATTGGATGACTCAACAGATACTACAACCGAGATTGCCAGGTCTGCGGTGAAGGATTTTGCTGCAAGAGGATTTAATATTATTTGTGTTCATCGTGATAACCGCAGCGGCTTCAAGGCGGGAGCACTGGAAAATGGATTGAAAACGGCAACCGGTGAATTTATAGCAATCTTCGATGCAGACTTTATGCCGCAGCCGGATTTTCTCAATAAAACCATTCATTATTTTACCGAAGCCAACGTTGGAATGGTGCAGGTTCGCTGGGAACATATAAACCGAAACCATTCACTTCTAACACACCTGCAATCGGTTTTTCTGGACGGGCACTTCGTTATCGAACATACCGCCAGAAACCGTTCAAAACGGTTTATGAATTTCAATGGAACATCAGGAATATGGAGGCGAAGCTGCATTGAAAAGTGCGGAGGATGGCAGCATGATACGCTAACCGAAGATATGGACTTGTCCTATCGTTGCCAAATACAAGGCTGGCAATTTGTTTTTCTGCTCGATGTTACTGCACCCGGAGAGCTGCCGCCTGAGATCCATGGTTTTAAAAGCCAGCAATTTCGCTGGACAAAAGGTCCGATCCAGACCGCCAAAAAGTTATTGCCCGGTTTGTTATCCAGCTCATTACCGCTGAAGATCAAAATCGAGGCTATATTTCACATGCTCAACCCCGTTAATTATCTGTTTATGTCCATACTGGTCATACTTCTTCCGATAGTAAGGCTGAATCTGTTATCTTCTGAAAACAATCTACACTTTCCACCGTTCCTTGATTTTGTACTTCTTATAATTGGCACCTGCTCTGCTGCTGTGTTTTATATGTACAGCCAGAAAACAACATCCTGCAGCTGGCTTAAAGAGATATCATATATTCCTTTTCTTATGGCATTAGGTGTCGGAATGGGGATCAATAACAGCAAAGGAGTTCTTGAAGCTATCATCGGTAGAAACAGCGACTTCCAGAGAACACCCAAATATGGGGTCGAGTCATTAAAAGATACCAAGTCCTGGATGCTAAAAACAGACAGTTTTGTTGATAAAAACTGGTTTGTGGCAGTTATCGAACTGGCTTACGCGATCTATTTGAGTTTTTGTATTTATATATGTTTGACACAGGGTTTAAAAATGGTTTTTCTTCTGCCGTTTCTGGTTATTTTTGCTTTTGGATACTATTATGTGGCCGTTCTTACGATCTACACTGCATTCTGTTCCGCGCAACAACGATGTGATGCCATTGCATAATCATGAAACTAAGCCACCCTTATGGTTGACTTTCATTTGGATGGCGGCTGGCCTGTCATTGATCGGCCTGCACATCGTGATTTTGCTTATGTCACCGCAATTTATCAATCTGAATGCTTCTGATCCCAACAATGTTACGGTTTTAATTCTATGCGAGATGGCAGCTTGCAGCTTATATTTGATCGCAATCTGGCCCCTTAAAAAATATATACTGGGAAGATACCACCTGGCTGGAATTATCCTGGCGGGCCTTCTGATGCGACTGCTAATGATGATCTCGACACCAATACAAGCCAGTGACTATCACCGCTATTTGTGGGATGGCGCCGCTGGAGCTAACGGGATAAGTCCTTATAAATACAGTCCATCAGACATTGTACAGAACCGAATCGAAAGCCAGGATTCACAAACCCTGCTACAGTTAAAAAAAGAAGCAAATCATATTCTGCCAAACATAAACCATCCCGACTTACGTACGATTTATCCGCCGGTATCCCAGGGCATGTTTGCTTTAGCATACTGGCTCACGCCATATAAAATAATTGGCTGGCGGATAGTACTTCTTATCTTTGATATAATGGCCGTGATTTTTTTGTTATCACTTTTAAACCACTTCAATCTGCCGCTTTCATTTTCAGCTATATATCTATGGAATCCATTATTGATCTATGAAACACATTGCCGGGGACATTTGGATTTGATTGCTGGAATGTTCATAGTCATATTTGTCTGGGCATTAGTAAAACATAAACCGATTACCGCAGGAGCTATGCTGGCAATGGCATCCGGGGCAAAACTCTGGCCTTTAGTGCTGGTGCCTTTTATGATTTTTCAATTGCAAGGAAAACGCCTTGAAAGGCTTAAAGCAACAGCTGTTTTTGCTGGCTTGACTTTTCTGATCATGATACCTTTCACCGCGGCAATAAAGAATTCGTCCGACAGCGGAACGATTGCTTATGCGCAGACCTGGCAAGCCAACGCAGGAGTTTATTGGATATTTAACTGGGCAGGATGGAAATTGGCCGGCGTATTCAATAATGGATTTGATGGACGAATTCTTGCCAGAGGTATGATATTATTTATAATATTCCTGGTATCGACATGGCAGGCACATATAGCGAAAACAAATACAAGGCAGCTGCCTCAAAAAATTGCGTTAGTGTTTATTGTATTGTTATTATTAAGTCCAACCGTTTATCCGTGGTATTACGTGGCAGTTATTCCGCTGGCTGCATTTAATTTCCGCTGGACTTTTTTGATATGGACACTCCTATTACCCATGACCTATTTTCCAGACGGGTTCATTAACCATGGCATGATATCGGTCTTGATCCATGTTACAGTATGGCTGCTTTTGCTCAAAGAATTTATATGTGATGAAAGGCGATTGACAGAAAGGACGACATCAAGTGATCCATGAACAAACAGTGAACGTTATTATTCCGGCATTAAATGAAGCCTTGTCAGTCGGCAAGGTTATTGCAGCTATCCCGGAATGGGTAGATGAAATTATTGTAGTAGATAACGGCTCGACAGATAACACCTTTCAGGTAGCCAACGAGCACGGAGCTAAGGTAGTTAAAGAGCCAAGGCGGGGATACGGACAGGCATGTTTGACTGGCATGGCTGCAATCGAGCACTGTGATATTGTTGTTTTCCTCGATGCTGACTTTAGTGATTATCCAGAGCAAATGAATTTACTGGTAGAACCTATCACTCAAACGCAAGCTGAAATGGTAATCGGATCTCGGGTTAAAAGTGCTAAAAGTGCTCAGGTCCTGACCCCGGTTCAGCGTTTTGGAAATGCCTTGTCCTGCTGGCTGATCCGTTTGTTGTGGAAAGGAAAGTTCACGGACCTTGGGCCGTTTCGTGCAATACGATGGTCATCACTACAGAACCTGCAAATGAAAGACAGAAATTACGGCTGGACTATTGAAATGCAGATCAAAGCTGTCCGATTGGGCATGAGCGTCAAGGAAGTACCTGTCAATTACCGCAAAAGAATTGGAAAATCTAAAATCAGCGGCAGCGTCAATGGATTTGTCAAGGCAGGAGTTAAAATTATTTGGACGATAATTAAATATGCCCTTTGCCCTGCAACTGTTAAACCCAATCGGTTAGAAAGCTCCCGGCAGGGCCGGGCGTAAGCTTTTTGGCCACGCATAATTACGTTCCGACAAAACGGGACATTTCCATCGGAACGAGTATAAATAATCGAACGTAACTTGCATTGCACGCCAACATCGGTCATGAACCTGTCTCGTAACATTTTATCCTAATAGTATCGGGCGTTCGGATTGAAGCACTTTTTATGGGCAGTTCATTAGCTAACTCTCCAGATTGCATGTTCTTGAAGAGTTCGTCTGACAACCTTCTTAAAAATCTTGAGCAAAAACGGCACGGTCGTATTAAGTCATACCGTATTATTACCGATGTAGGCTACGTATAACTGAATAGAAATCGAGCGATAATAGCCGTTTACAGAAATTTCGACTGATGATGAGCTGTCATAACAAATAGCCCCCTGCTTCGTGTCGGGGGTGGCGAATTTCCAGTGAAAAAACATCCCCTTCCTTTACGTTAAGGGCGGTACTATTTCTGTAAAAGGTTACAGCGAAAATATCAGGATTGGGCGACCCGCTTTCGGGCGGGCGTACCGGACAACATCTTTCATCACGCTGACCGGACCAGCTATGCCTTTATTATTGGACGTCAAAGAACTCTCGCCTTCAATGCACCTGGCGGCGGATTTATACAGCGAAGCCCACCGGCTTTTTACGAAAGACTGGGAACTCTCCAAAGTGGATTGCGGGTTTCTCAATCAGGAACATGCCGGAGTTTCCGCGCTGATCAGGACGCCAGCGCTGGATAAGCTGGTGCCCTTTGCCGACTACAGCCGGGATGAGAATATCTCGCTGCAAGCGCGGCGGGTGGTCGCGGAGGCGTTTACGGAATGTCGGGACTGGATCAAAGCGAAAAAAGAATGGTCCGAAGTTATCCAGAAATCGCTCAAGGAAAAGATCACCAAAACTCTTACCTACGTCCAATATAATCCGGCAGAGACGGTTTATCTTCAGCCGGATGTGAGCGATAATTATCTGACCAATCATACCGCCAATGTCTTTTATCTGGCGTTGGCTCTGGGTGACCGTTTACGTGAGTATGTCCGGGAAGAACGGCAAAGCAGCAGTTCGGCCAAAATAGCCAATCCCAAAAGCCTGGGGCCGCTGGCGCTGGGGGCGTTTTTTCATGATGCGGGACTGATCCCCCATGAAAAGTTGATCCAGAGCGTTAAAAAGCTGAGCCCGACGCAAGTATCCAAGATTCAAAGTCACCCGGAGACGGGCTGCGACAACCTGACGGACATATTGCCGCCGGTGGCCCGGCAGACAATGATCAGCCATCATGAGAATTTCAACGGCAGTGGATATCCGGGCGGCCTGGCGGGTCGGCAGATAAACGTGTATTCGCGAATTTTGCGGGTGGCGGATGCATATTGTGCCGCGACGAGCCGGCGGGTATATCGCAAGGCGAAATCCCCCGCGGAGACACTGCACGAGATGGTGCGGGGCCGCTTTCAGGCATTTTACGACCCGCAGGTCCTCAAAGAAATCGAGCATGTGATACAACCGTTTCCGATCGGCTGCCGGCTGAAGATGAGCAGCGGGGAACTGGCCGTAGTCGTGGGGCATCAGCCGGGGCTGCCGTTTCATCCGCGTGTGGTAATCGCGTTTAACAGCAACGGTAAACCGGCGAGTAAATTCTCTTTCGAAAATCCCTTTACGCTGGACTGTCGGGGCGACCTGACCATCGTCAGTTGCGGCAAGGACGACCTGAGCGCTTTATTCCAAGAGCGCCCCTCTAAAACCTCCACCGCATCAAAAAAGCAATACAGCGAAGCGCTGGATCTGGTTTATCCATAAAGCACTTAGGCGTGCTGGAAAGATTCGTTACACATCAATAATCTGACCAAGTTTTTCGATGATTTTGTAGATGGCCTGGGTGCCGAGTTTGCCGTGGCCTTCGGATTGGGCTTCGTGGAAGAGTTGTTGGGCGAGGCTGGCGCCGATAAGGGGTTGGCCGGATTCGTGGGCCAACTCGAGGGTGAACTGGAGGTCTTTGCAGAGCAGGTCGATCATAAAGCCGGGGTCGAAATCGTTGTCGAGGATTTTGGGGCCGAGGTTGGTCAGGGCCCAGGAGCCGCCGGCGCCCGTAGAGACGACGTCGATCATGGTTTTGGGGTCGATGCCGGCTTTTTTGGCCAGGGCGATGCCCTCGCCGCAGGCCAGGGTGTGCAGGGCGCAGAAGAGCTGGTTGCAGGCCTTGCATATCTGGCCGGAACCGACGGGACCGACGTAAACAACATTGGAGCCGAGAACCTCAAGAAGCGGCAGGCACTTGTCAAAAACAGTCCTGTCGCCGCCGACCATGATGGCGAGTGTGCCTTTTTGTGCGCCAATATCGCCGCCGGAAACAGGAGCGTCGAGAAAATCGACTTCACGCTGCTGGAGCCGGCGGGCAAAGCCGCACGTAGCAGCGGGAGAAATGGTACTGTTATCGATGATAATATGGCCGGGCCGGGCTTCTTCAATCACGCTGTCGGCACCGAACAAAACATCTTCGACATCCGGCGTATCGGTGACATTGATAAAGACCACGTCCGCCGCATCGGCGACATCGGCCGGGCTGTCGCAGATCTGGGCCCCTGCCGCGGCCAGCGGTTCGCATTTCACGGCGGTCCGATTATAAACGTACATCTCATGCCCGGAACGCAGCAGGTTCAAGGCCATGGGGCCTCCCATGATGCCGATGCCGATATATCCGAGTTTCATTGTGTTTCTCCATTGATTGTAACGGTTTGATCATTATCAGTTGGTTCCCCTGCATCTTCCCGCCGGTCTTTTTCGGGGATTTCCACTACGGCAAATCCGGAATCAAAGCCGGTTGTCGCCCACGGCTCCTCCTGACTCCCATAATCCGGCACAAAATAATATGCCCGTTTACAGTTTTCCGCATCTTCCTGGCGGAAACGGTAAGCCAGCGCCTTGAGTTCATCCTCGGTGGCCTTGCGGTTCAACTCGACTTCTAAAAATACCGGGGCATCATCCGGTTCGATCTTCTCCAAAACGGTATAACTGAAATCGGCCGGCAGTTCATAAGCCAGATATTTCTCCTCCATCATCACCGATTGCCGATATCCCAGATAACCTGTCACCCCGCAAATAAGCAGTATGATCATCCACCAGCCGCCCGAGCCGGATTTTGGGGCAGATTTCTTGTCCTCTTCTTTGGCCTGGGCCCCCATCGGACAGCCGCAGTGCGGACAGGCTTTGATCTTATCGGAAACCTTCCCTTCGCAATCGGGACATTTCACAACACCCATTTAGCGATCTCCAATTAATTCGCAACGCTTTTATTATAATCAAAAAATGAAACCACAGAATTCACTGACTTTCACTGATTGAAGCTCGATTTTTCAACTAATATCTAACCGGGCGTAGCCGGAAATTCGAAGCACGAAATTCGAACGATTAACCCAATCGGGTAGAAAGCTCCTGGATCTTCCAGCTTCAAGCTTTTATTGTGTCATTTTGCATTTTTATACTCGTTCCGATTGAAAATCCCCGTTTTGCCGGAACGTAATTATTTGCGGATAAAAAGCTTACGCCCGGCCCTGCCGGGAATTTTCATACCCTTTGGGTATAGGGCACCTCTAAAAATTCATTTTGGGCTGCAAGCGATCTTTTTTCCTTCTGGCCTTCGTCATGAAAAACCGTGAATAGTCACCAATATGCCCGGTTTTCCATTTCTTGTCAGACGAAAAAATCTTCGCTTTCGCCTCAAAAGCCATTATTAGAGGCACCCTATAAATTTACATTTCATAGCTGTTTTGCTCAAGATTTAACCTATAAGAAACTAAACCCGAAACCCTTGCTATCAGCGATAATCGGTTTAATCCGTATTATCCTGTGTTCTATTTTCTGGTTTTTATTCCTGCGTTCGTTCGATTTTCGCGCCGAGGGCGTTGAGTTTCGTTTCGATATGTTCATAGCCGCGGTCGATGTGATAGACGCGGCGGATTTCAGTTGTGCCGCGAGCAACCATGCCCCCCAGCACAAGCGCCGCCGAGGCCCGCAGGTCGGAGGCCATAACAGGCGCACCGATTAGCTCACGAACGCCCTGCACGATGACCGTCGAGCCTTCCTTGCGAAGATTAGCGCCCATCCGGTTTATCTCAGCGACATGCATGAAACGGTCGGGATAGATTTTTTCGGTGACGACGCTGTTGCCGTCCGCCAGGGATAACAATACCATGAGCTGGGCCTGGAGATCGGTCGGAAATCCCGGATAGGGCTGGGTCGTAATATCAACCGGATTTAACCGCCGGGCCGAGCTGACTTCCACACCCCCTTCCACTTCTTCCACATCAACGCCAATCGCATTGAGCCGATCGATGACCGCCATGAGATGATCGGGCCGGCAATTCTTAATGCGGAGCTCACCGTTAGTGATGGCAGCGGCGACCATAAATGTCCCCGTTTCTATGCGGTCGGGGATGATTTCATATTCGACGCCGTGCAGTTCTTCGACGCCTTCAATTGTGATATGCGGCGAACCGTGACCAGAGATGTTCGCCCCCATGGTGTTGAGAAAATTACCCAGATCGACAACTTCCGGCTCACAGGCGGCCGATTCGATGATTGTCCGGCCCTCGGCAAGAACAGCGGCCGTCATAATATTGGCCGTTCCCAACACTGTCGAGCCGAATGCCCCACCCATAAAAACAGGACAGCCCTTTAGCTTTGAACTTTCCGCTATGATGTTACCGCTTTCGAGATGCAGCTTTGCACCCAGTGATTCCATGCCGCGTAAATGCAGATTTATCGGACGGTCACCGATGGCACAGCCGCCGGGCATGCTCACTTCGGCCCGCCCACGCCGGGTCAGCAACGGGCCCAGAACGCAGATGCTGGCTCGCATCCGACGGACCATTTCATAATCGGCCAGGGTGCTGCTCTCGTCTTCCACTTTGATATGCAGGGAGTCGGCGTCATCCCGCCAGATTTTCGCACCTAGGGTTTCGAGTAGCCGGATGAGGTGACGGGTATCGGCCAGATCGGGTACCCCTTTAAGAACGGTTTCTTCTCTGGTCAGCAGAGCTGCCGCCATGATTGGCAGAGAAGCATTCTTCGAACCGCTGATTTCGACCTCACCTCGCAGTCGCGTTCCTCCCTGAATCACGAACATATCCATATTTAATTATCCTTTGTAAAGTAATTTCTAATCTAAGAAAGCGATTTCATTATACTGATTTGGGAGATACTAATCAAATGACGAATTACGAAATCAGAGTGGCAAATTAATGTCATACTTCGAATGAGCAGCCATTTGTATATATGGGCACCTCTAAAAATTCATTATGGGCTGCAAGCGATCTTTTTTCCCTCTGGCCTTCGTCATGAAAAACCGTGAATATTCACCCATATGCCCGGTTTTGCATTTCTTGTCAGACGAAAAAAATCTTCGCTTTCGCCTCAAAAGCAATTATTTGAGGCACCCATATGTTTATTTGTCATTTAATCCTTTACAGCATAAAATACATGATTAGAAATCCGGTCAGGCCGGTGAGATTTATTTTAAAGGGAACAGGAATAAATAATGGAATTGATTGATACGCATTGTCATCTGATGATGGGGGATCTGGCGGAGCAGGTTGAGGCGGTTCTCGAACGGGCCCGGCAGGCAAAAGTGACGTCATGGATCACCATCGGAACAACGCTGGAAGATGGGCAGGCCAATATTGAATTGGCGAAGGAATTCGACAATCTGTATTGCACGGTGGGCATTCATCCGCACGAAGCGGGAATCCAGGAAGCGGGTTGGCTGCAAGCCCTAAAATCACAGGCACTTAACGAGAAGGTCGTCTCATTGGGGGAAATGGGGCTCGATTACTATTACGATCATTCGCCGCGTGATGTGCAGCAGAAGGTGTTTGCCGAACAGCTTGAGCTGGCGAAGGAATTGAAATTGCCGGCGGTGATTCACTGCCGGGATGCGATGGAGGATTGTCTGGGGATACTCAAGGACTTTACCAGAGACGACTTGCCCGTTGTTTTTCATTGCTACGCGGGGAATCTCACGGAGACGAGAACGGTTCTTGATCGTGGCTATCTTGTTTCATTTACAGGAGTTATCACGTTTAAAAATGCAGAAAAGACGCGGGAGGTTGCCCGTTATGTGCCGCTTGACCGGATTATGCTGGAAACAGACGCCCCGTTTATGAGTCCGGTGCCAAAACGAAACGTCAAACCGAACGAGCCGGCACTCATGATTCACACGGCCCAGAAACTGGCGGAAATCAAAGAGACAACCCTGGAGCATATTGCCGGGTTGACCACCGAGAATGCACAAACGTTTTTCAGATTGAAATAACGGTTGCTTTACCGCCCAGAGGGAAGTTGGCCCGCCCAGACAGGAGCCGTTTTGACATCGTTGCCTGCTTCACAGGCCTGGACTTTGGTTTCAAGTCCTTCGATATGCTTCTGGAGATATTTTTCGACGACGAAACGGCGACGGAGTTGTTTCAAAGCACGTTGCCAGTAGAGACAGGCGTTGTCTCTGCGGCCCAGGCGATACATGATATCGCCGAGGTGATCGAGAATCTCGAAATCTGGCGAGACCATCATCGCGGCGGATTTATAGATATATTCCGCGGCTTTGTCGAATTCGCCGCTTTTGTAATGCAACCATCCCATGCTGTCCAGCGTCGCGGCGGAACGAGGATCGAGCAGGAGCGAGTCTTCCAGTAACTGACGGGCTTTTTCGATCTGCATATCGTTTTCCACCAAAATATAGCCCAGATTATTCATCAAGCCGGGATTGCCGGGATTATCACGTAATAGCTGTTCGAGCATCGCAACAGCTTTATCGGTTTGTTCCAATTCATCCAGAAAGACACAATAATTAATGGCCGTCTCCAGATCGCAGGGGTCTGCCTCCATCAATGATTTCTGGAGATCGGCGGCTTCCTGCAATTTTCCGCACAGGTGATATATGTTGGCCTGGATAGGTTCCGGCGATACCTTGCTTTTGAAGAGATCGACAAACCGCTCGGCCCGTCGCAGGGCATTGTCGCACCGGCCGCGGGCGAGTTCCAGCTTGACCCAGGCCTCAAACCAGAGATAGGAATCGTCCGGCGCCGGGGCGTATTTGACCAATAGTTCCTCGGCGGCATCCAGTTTACCCATTTCCAGCAGGATATCGATCCATTGCAAGGTCAGATCCGCCAATCCGGGGCCGTCGGCCAGTTCCTGATCGAACAAATCCCGCAATTGCCTGTAGTCTCCCGCTTCACGCAGAATCGCTATATAAATCCGCAGTCTGATTTTCTGGTAAGGTTTTTCCTGCCACCATTGATGAGCCTGAAAGAGAGCCTGTTCTGTTTTATCCTGCTGCAAGAGGGTTTCGTAATACAAAGTGCGCAGAGAATGATCCTCAGCGTGAAGCTGCATCAGATTATCGAGCAGTTCTTCGGACAGGTCGAATTTTAACCGGATGTTCAGCGTTCTGACGAGCCACATCCCCGGCAGCAGCGATTGATCGGAATGGGCTTCGTACAGCTTGATGGCGGAAGCGACAGCCTGATCAAACCGGCCGGACTCGATCTGAGCCCAGACCAGATTTTCATGAGCCAGGCGCAGCAGTTGGGTTTTTTCCTCGGGCGAGGTCTCGGAAAAACCATTTTCTATGTATGAACGCCACCGCGAAAAAACCATTTCGGCCTCATTGTAATGACGGCTCATGAAAAAAATCTGCGTGGCTTCGTTCAGCCAGCGCCGTGCGGTAACGACCGTGTCGAAATGGCTTGCCGGATCGACATGCTCATTCAGCGTTTTTACAGCCCGTTCCAGACGTAATGACCGGCGCAAAGCCCGGACATACTCCAGAAGATATTCGGCATTCCCGGAATCGGTCTGCCAGATGCGACGACGCAGATTGAGGGCTTTATCTTCGTCACGATTCTGGTACAAACGTGCCGCCGCCAGCATGATTTCCGGATGCTCCGGCAACTGCTCCAGAAGCCGGTCGGCGTATTGCACGGCTTTATCGTCCATGCCGGCTTCCATATAGGCTCGCAGAAGTAGCTTGCCCGGCAGGACCTTGCGGTCGGCAGCCTTATAAAGCGACTGAACGTTCTGGATCAGTTTCAGCCAGTTCGCCACACGTTCAGTTTCGCCGAAGCGGGCGATTCCCTGTTCCCAGATATCGAATAATTCCCGGCACCGCTGGTCAAAACGGTTCTGGAGCGATTCGCCGGTTGAGGCCTCATCGACACCCCATCGGACATAGAGCGTCAATAAATGATGAATCACGTTAATATCGTTTACATGTTCGGCATGAATTTTCAGGAGAATCTGCTCGGCGGATTTATAATGCCCCTGCAGGGCCAGGACGCGGCTCAGGGCCAGGTACACCCCAAGATTGTCTTCCTGAAATTCCAGCAGCCGGCGGTAATAATCAACGGCCTGCTGAAGGTTGCCGGCCCCTTCACTGGCCTGAGCAGCCATCCACAACGCGGCAGGATCTTCGCGATCGACAATCACATACGAAATCGCCTCCTCGAAATGCTGCCGCTCCAGCAGGTTCTGAATCAGGCGGCGCCGGGCCGGCAGAAACCGTTCATTCCGTTTGATTACCCGGGCATAATACCCGACAGCGCTGTCAGACTGGTCAAACTGCTCGGCCAGATAACCCAGCAAAAACAAACCGCCGGACGATGAGACAAGGCCGTTGTCATCGGACCATTTTTGGACTGCCTGCCAGTTCAGATTGTTTTCGAGAAGACTTTTATCGATTAATTGCAGGATGGGACTGACATTATCTGTCAGCGTATCCTCATCTTTCAGACCGTCCAGATAGGCCGCGGCGGCTTGCAGCATGGCCGGCCATTCCAACTGCCGCTGATAGAGATGTGCCAGATCGTAGTACAACATAATATCGTTGGGATTATTTTTGCTCAGTTGTTCAAGATAAGCGATGGCACGGTTAATCTGTTCGGCCAGGGCCAGTCCACGGGCATAAAGCCGGGGTGTCAAGAGCGGCCGTTCGCCAGGCGCCCGCGGCGTCAGCCAGAGCGCAATGTCCTCCAGATAATTCTGATAAGCGGCCATGTTCTTACAGGCGCGATAGAACATGGATAATACTTGCTCCATGTCCGGCTCCACGACCAGCTGATATTGCACCATGGCTCTGATCATCCGGTATCTTTCATCCAGCGTAACTTTCTGGGAAGAGAGGGTCAGCAGAAAAGCGAGCATGAACTGCCCATTTTCCACTTCCAGCAGATTTTCGGCACGGCTGAGCAGCTGATAAGCCGCAGCGACATTACCCACTCGCAGTTCGGCATAAGCATGGGCCAGCACCATGATATGCAGCTGGCTGATTAAGCGGGTGACTTTAGGGCTGGCCTGGGCATAACTCCGCTGCTGCAAGAACAATTCCCAGGCCTGCTGATACTGCTCGCCGGCCGCGGCCAGATAACCCTGCCGATCGAGAACCGCCGCCCATTGCAGATGAACCATGGCGGTTAATGGATTACGCGGCGTAGCATCAGGCGATTTCAGGGCATGACGCAGGGCGACCGAGGCCTGTTCCTGGTTACCGGCTTCGTCCAGCAGGTCTGCCAGTAAAGACCACGTTTTCAAGCTTTGGGGATTCCGCCGCAGGGTCTCATAACAGAGCTCTTTGGCGTACTGGTCATTTCCAGTCAGATAATACGCCTGAGCCAGCAGTTCCATCAGAGACGCGTTGCAGGGATCGGCGGTCAGCCCGAGCGACAATTCGTCCACGGCCTGCTCGTAAAGGTCTTTGCGAGTGGTCCCTTCCGCCTGATTGAGCAGCCATTTGCCTTGCAGGTAGGCCTTTTCAGGATCGACGGGGGCGTCCAGATCATCAGCCTGCCGACGATAATAATCTTCGCGCGGCAGCGAAAACGGACCATCCGGCGGCTGCCAGGGATGAACGATCAATGTGTGCATTGGCATCCGCATACGCTGGAGCTGCAGCCCGGTCAGATCGGGATTGAGATTCAGAGGAGAAATGCTGCCGTATTGAGCGGCCATAATGGCTTCCGGGTCGCGTAATTCCGGAGAAACCGCCGATGGAGCTCCGCAGCCGGTGAAGAGAAACGCCACCATAAGCAATGAGAAAACAATTAACAAGACTCGATTTTTCATAATGTGTTCCTGCCGTGAAACAAGTATCATGGAATTAAGGGTACCTCTAAAAATTCATTATGGGCGGCAAGCGATCTTTTTTCCCTCTGGCCTTCGTCATGAAAAACCGTGAATA
>CAYZXY010000073.1:0-15272 GCA_964482555.1 uncultured Pirellulales bacterium | reverse complement strand
CGGCAAGACAGGCCTTTTTTGTTTGATCAGATTATCCATAAAAATGATTACCATCGGTCAGTTTGAGTTAGTTAATATATATGATCGTTTCGATTGAAATTTTTCGCTTTGTTTGAACGTAATTATTTGAGGATAAAAAATTTACGCTCGGCCTTGCTGGGAGTTTCTACCCGATTGGATGTCGATTCATTATCAGAGGTAATCATTATGAGAGCCAAAGTGAAGATTTGCGGTATCACTTCGCTGGAAGATGCCCGGCGCGCGGCCGGAGCAGGGGCCGATCTGCTGGGATTTAACTTTTATCCTGAAAGTCCGCGTTATATAGAACCGGCCCAGGCCGCCAAAATCATTGACGCTCTTGAGGAGAAGGCGGAGATGGTCGGCGTGTTCGTGAATGCCGGTCGGGACCGCATTGCCGATGTATTGAAGTTGTGCCGACTGAGTATGATTCAACTGCACGGCGACGAAACCGATGAAGAGTGTCGGGTTGTTTCGCAAATGGGGCCGGCTGTGATTAAGGCCTTGCGTATTCAAAACCCGGACGATATTGAAAAAATCAACGGCTATGACAGCGAGTATGTTCTGCTTGATGCTTTTCGTGAAGACGTCTATGGCGGCAGTGGCGAATCGTTCGACTGGGAGTGGATACGGCATCCCAATGAAAAGAAGGTTTTTCTGGCGGGCGGGATTACACCGGATAATGTCTGGTCGGCGCTGCAGGCAGGCACGTACGGCATCGACCTGGCCAGCGGGGTGGAAATTGAGCCTGGCAGGAAAGACCCTGATAAAATCATCCGTCTGTTTGACGAGATAAATTTTTACTATGACTGATTCTGCAATACTGCTTTACGGCGGCACGTTCGATCCGATTCATAATGGTCATCTGATTATTGCCCGCGCGGTTGCGGAACGGCTGCAGCTCGGTCATGTGGTTTTGATTCCCTCGGCCCATCCGCCGCATAAGGTCAACAACCAGATTACGGCGGCGCGGCATCGGTATGCCATGTGTGCTATTGCCGTGAATGGGGATGCGTTTTATACTGTATCCGATTGTGAGCTCAAGCGCGAGGGGCCCAGCTTTACACTGGAGACGGTGCGTGAGTTGCAAAAGGCGTACAGCAGCGATGTCCGGTTATACTGGCTGATCGGGGCCGATACGGTTCATGAGCTGGATACCTGGTATAAAATCGAAGAGCTGGTGGACGCCTGTACGCTGGTTACCGCCGTGCGGCCCGGCTATGATTGCGGCGATCTTTCCGGATTGCGGTCGAAGCTTACCGCATCGCAGATCGAAACGATCCGGTCTAACATTCTGGAAACGCCCGTTATCGATATTTCTTCCACCGATATTCGCGAGCGGTTGCAAAACGGTCTTTCGATACGTTATCTCGTTCCCGATCGTGTTGTCGAGTATATCACCATCGCTCGTCTTTATGAATAATGGAGAGATTTTCAGCTTTGCCGGATCAATGTTTTTGTATTCTCTTTTTCCAGGCGTTATCTTCGTCCGCGTGCGTTTTTATGAGAACCTCGACGATATGGCGCGCCTGTTCTTCCCGGCCGCGTTTTCGCAGGCATTCCAGCCCATAGAATCGCGCTTCCCACCAGGCGTCCGGCATCCCGGGTTTTTCACTGTCCTCGATGGATTGGCGTATCCGATACCACAACTGCTGCGACTCAACATAGTTCTCCTTAGCGAACTGAAGCTGCGCCCGGCAGCGGACAAGCCGCAGGCTGTTTTTCAACGCCGGGTTTTTCTCCAGTTTTTCGATCAGTCGGTCTGCTTTTTGCGTTTCGGGTTTTTTTCCCTGGCTCGCCAGCGCCAGGGCGTAACAGGATATATACTCCAGCGTCGTGAGTCCGGCGGTCGTTCGACAGGTTTCGTCGGGGTTGTTCTGTGCCAGTTGCCACACGGCGTTTGCCAGTTCCATCGCGTCCGGCAGCAGTGCGGTTAGATACGCCATATCGCCCCGGGCGTGACGCTGCATGATTTCCGGTCGCATTTGCGTTAATACATAGAGTCCCTGCTCCTGAAGCGGCTGCAGGTCGGGATAGTCCCGGACGAACTGCCGCATCATGGCCGTTGCCGGCTGGTATTGCCGGGTGCGCAGATACAGTTCAATCATGTTTTGCGTCGTTTGCAGCAGCACATGACGGTCATCAACGCGAGGCAGGATCAGGGTCAGTTTTTCCAGCAAGTTTGCGAGTTTCTCAAGCTGTTCTTTTTCGCTCAGCCCGGCTTGCAGCAGCAGTTTCTGCAGGCAATGGATACCGTAGAGTTGCGCTTTGTCATAGTGTCTGTCGGATTCCGTGACGGCGGCAAACATCCGGGCGGCCTTATCGTACTGTTCGCTTTCATACAGCAGCCATCCCAAATGAAAGCGGAATTGCTTCGCGCGTTCATTGTCAGCATAAGGGCCTGCAGGGCGGTTTCCCTCCGGCGGCATGCCCCCGACAAACAGCGTCAGCGCGGCGAGGGCCTGTTCGCGATACTGTCGTTTATCTTCAAGGTACAACGTCCATAGTTTCACCGCCCGTTCCGTCGCCAGGTTCGCCGCCGATGCATCGTGCAGGTAGGGCATCGCTTGACCAAAAACGGGGTGCAGCGATGCCGTCCAGTTCGGGTGTCGCCAGATGAGTTGCACATGGTTGTCTGAATCATTGGTAGCGTTATTATTTTGTTGCAGCCGACCGGTTTCGTACAGGGCCAGCGGCACGAAAGAATTGGTCGCCGGTCGAGATGCCAGATATGCCGAGAAGAGCGCTTCCGCTTTAATGCGATTCGGTTGGGCGGCGCGGAGATAATAATATGCCGTTGCCAGCCAGACTGTGTCATCTTCTCCGGCAAGCTGGTCAGCGGCGGGGGAGCTTTCGTTCAGGTTGCGGTGAACGGTGTCGCCCATGAGGTCGATAACGATGGGGCTGTATTCAGGATGCAGCCAGACAAATTTGTAAAGCTGGCTTAAGTGCCGGCGACGTGCGGAGTCGTCCTGCGGTCCGTTTCGATATTCCCAGAGCAGTAATTGCAATTCGTTAAGGAGAGGTTGCGAGAGGGCGTTCCTGTTCTCGTTAAGCCATTGGCGGATGCCGGCAATGCGCTGCTTGAGTTGATCGCGGTTTTCCTGTTGCTGTCGGGCCAGATGTAGCGATTCCAGATGCAGTTCGAATCGGACGTCCGGATATTGCGTTTGGTTTAGGGCCTGCTCCAGGGCGTTATGCAGATCGATGGCGTTGGCCGGATTGATATCAAGCAGACGGCGTAATTGTATCAGTGCCAATCGATGAATGTTTCGCCGCTCCGGGGGGAGCTGTGAGGCCTCCAGGCGTTTGACGGCAGTCAGGCTGCTCTGGATTTGCCCTCTGGTTTCGGCGGCAATATCTCGCGGCGAGGAGTTCAATATGATCAATCTGCGGGCGTTCAGCAAGATAAACTGTTCACGCAAACCGCGGATGCGGCCGTAAAAGCCGGTTTGTTCAAATCGCTGATGCCAGTCGTCGCCGGGGTACCAGTCTAGGTAGCGGTAGATCGTTGCGGTTGCCTGTTGTGCCGTCCGAAGCGTTGCTCCATTTTGTAACGACGTCCAGGCGTCGTTGTGATATCTTGCTCGGCTTTCCGGTATAAGAAATGGGCAGATGGTCCATTCCGCCGGCATACTCCCCGGCAGTAGCAGATTTGAAAAATGTTCCGCGATGAGTGTCAGCTCTGTCGTATCACCGCTGACCGTGAGTCGTCGCAACGGTTTCGGCAGGTCATCCAGCGTGATCGGTTTGTCAGGGGCGCTCTCATTCGGGTATAACCGGTAATGTTCGTGGAGCCGTTCTATTAGCGGCATTGCCGGTGAGGCATCAGCCGCCCCAAACGCTGCCGTCGCTGAAAGCGACCAGCATAAAAACAGTTGGGTTATAAGTATTCGCATAAGCGGATATGAATATTCGAGTAAATTTAGATGCAAACTTTTGTGAGTGCGATTTCGCACTTTATATTGTGATAACATTTCAGGAAAAGATCCTGCGGAACGCCAAAACGCTTATAAAAAATACGAAACTTAAGTTGTGAAGTCTATTGAGACTTTGTGGTTAAAAAGTGTTTATAATTTCCTCGTATACTCGTTCCGATTGAAAATACCCGTTTTGTCGGAACGTAATTATCTGCGGATTAAAAGCTTACGTCTGGCCTTGCCCGGAGCTTTCTACCCAATTGGGTATAGTTTTGGCAGAACCTAAAACTTGAACACAATCCGCTTTGCTCCCGCTTCCCAGAGGGCATCATACGCCTTGATCAGATGATCCCATTTAACAGTTGGCGTCGGCGAGAGCTTGACCGGGTCGTCGAGATGCCGTCCCTGGGCTTCGATGGCGTCCAGCACGGCGATGCTAAACGCAGCGAAACCGGCTTTTTCGTCCGGCGGAATCGTAACTTCGCGTGTCCGGCCGATGTAAATCCGGCAGGTTCCATCCGCCGCCGTATCGATTAGAATTTCCAGCGGTTCCAGTTCCACTTCATCGATCGGCATTGTTGCCTGACCCGGCAGTTCCGCGGGCAGAAAACCTTCCTGCGAGCGAAAATTGGCTGTCAGCAGGAAAAACACCAGCAGTAGGAATACCACATCGATCAGCGGCGCCATACGCAACGTCATCGGCGGCTTTTTCCTGCCGTGCACCCGCGAAAATATGCCGGATGATTTGTATCGCCCTTTCGTTTTACAATAACTACTCATCATTCATTATAGTCCAGGGTGCCATGCATACGTGAACCTTTCTTGACTAACTCCTATTCCCTCTCCTCCTGCTCTTTCTGGTAGGCGGCCAGGTGGACTTGTGTGATGCCGGCCTGGGCCAGCGCCGTCAGAGCGGGGCGGACATCCTGAAAGGTTAAATGCTTGTCGGCTCGCAGATGAATCGCCGGTTTGGTCTTGTGTCTGGTTAACTGAGTGATCTCGTCTGTGAGCGATTCAATGAATATATTGGAATCTGTGGCGTATGCTTGCGAGTCCGGATCAAACTGCCTGGCACGGATGGCATACAGGGGACGTTTTTCACCGGCGGCACGACGCAGCGGATCAATAAACACCGAGACCGTTACCGGTTCGCTGTCCTGCAGTTCCGTAATCGCGTTCTCGCAATCATCCGGAGCCTCGACGGGTACATTCTCCCGCACGATAAACTGACAGATCAGCATGAAAAAGACGATCAATATAAACACCACATCAATCAGCGGCGTCATATTAAACTGACCTGAATGATAATGCTCAGATGTTTTTAACTTTCTCAAGATACTTTTCTTCTTATGTGGGGCTATGGTGGGCAAGGGCCACCCTGCGATTTTCATGAACGTTTACTATTCGTTTAAAATGTTTTCATCATATCTGCCATATATGAATTCATTCGTCTTCGCGGATTCCTGCAGGCATGGAGTCCTTTTGTAACGCGTTATCACTTGTCCATTTTCCTGACGACTTTCTCCATCATAACTGCTGCATCCGCCGCGATGGCATCCAGCCGGTTGCGCAGATAGCCGGCACACGTTAGCGCCGGTATCGCCACCACGAGCCCCCACCAGGTCGTCACCAGCGCTGTTGATATTCCTCCCGCCAGATCAGCCGGCTCTGGTTGGCCGCCCGCCTGCACAATGCCGCCAAAGGCGTCGATCATGCCCCAAACCGTGCCGAACAGGCCGATCATCGGCGCGACATTGCCGATGATGTTCAGCCATTCCAGCTGCCGCAGGTAAACCGTCACCTCCTGATCGATTGTCTCAAAAACAACATTTTCCATCGCCTCCCGGCCTGCCGCCAACTCACTCAATCCGGCCGTAAATACCCGGCCGGCAAAATTGTCCTGTCCCGACACATACGCATTCAGTTCCTGCAGATTATCCATATTGGTAAACTGGGTGATTTTTTGTGCCGTTTCGTCCGGCAGCATTTTCCGCCGTCGCAGCATTAAGCTATACTGCACGATCAGGTTGATCGTTACCAGTGACAGAGGTAATAATACCACCCATACCAGCGGTCCGCCGGCAATAAAAAAATGATGAAACGCGCTCGAATTGGAGGTCAAAAACGAAGCTGCCAGAACCGGCGGCGGTTGCAGTGGGGTATTACAAATGAAGAAAAAGAGGGGGATTTGCATCATTTATCCTTGTTTTTAGTCCAGTTTGCCATGATTTCATCAGTTATATAGATGTAATTGCCGTTGTAAATCTCGGCGATTTCTTTCAGAAAAGTTTCGTTTTTTTTAATTCCGCAGGCGATGGTATGAATTTTCACTGGCGAGATTCTGTTTTTCTGTGTCGCGGCAATGGCCTGCTTCACTCTGACATGGTTATACTCCCCGTCCGTGAGAAAAAACAACAGTTCTACGGGAAAGTCACCCTCTTTTGAGCGGGAATGCAGGGCTTTTTGCAGGGCTTCCACCACGCCCGCTGTGGCCTCCCGGGTGTCATTGACCGGTTGGAGTTTTATAAATGGTTTATTGACATAGATTTGTGCCTGAATTCTATTCCGGGCGTGGGCTCGTTCGAGATGGGATGAAAAATCGGGCGGCGATTTTGGACCGGCGAAAAAGATGATATTGAAATACTGTTCCGGCGTGAGGGTTTGAATGCTGTTGATGAGTTCATTTTTGACAAAATCGAAGGCGATGACCATGCTGCCGGAGCAATCAACGACAAAGCAGATGCTGCGGGCACGGCCGGTGGAGCCGCAAAAGCCGGTGTTTGGGCTGTTCTCGTTTGGTGTGGTGAAAGCGGCATTATTAGTTTTGGCGGTGAGAATGGAAGCAGAGGCTGGCGGGGGTACGTCTGTGGGAATAATCACATCAGGGGAGAGATCGGGAGTCGGAGGAGTGAATTGGTCGGTCCTGTTGAGTTCGAGATTGACGTGCGGGGTTTCTTCCAGCGGTTGGGTCTGGGACTGGATAAAGGTGTGAGGCGGATCGCGATCGGGCTTTTCCGACGAACTGGCGGCGATGCCGATCAATAGAAAGGCGGCTATAATCAGCAGATGGACGGCCAGAGAAATCGCCCAGCCATAAGTCTTTTCATATTTATTATTTGCGCTTTTCATGAGTCTTCAAAACATCGGTAAAAGGGGCGATTTGTATCGAGTTATTCTATCTATATTCGTTTCGATTGAAACTTTCCATTTTGTCGGAACGTAATTTTTTGCGAATAAGAAGCTCACATCCGGGCCTTGCCAGGAGCTTTCTACCGGATTGGGTATAATCCGGTAAGCCGGAATTTCAAAGCATAAAATTCGAATTGTGATCATTCTCAATTCGAAAACAACCTGTTTATTATCATGGATTTGGGGGTGGGCTGTCAATTGTCGGGCGATGACAAGGGAGCGAAGATTATGCTTGTAAATATCATTTAGCGGGATACAATAAGGGAAAACATATATCGGGTTTTCGTTTGCAGTTTCTGGCAATATTTGTCGGCATTTAAGTCCATATATGTCTGCAGGATATGACATTCCGGTGGAATTTTACTGGAAAGTCAATATGGATTTTTTTGTCTGTGGATAGCATTACGTCTTTGTCAGCGTGAGACAGTTCTAATGGTAGCGGAATTCAGGACCAGAGAAGAGCTTATAGAAGATGTTATCGTTCTGAGAAAAAGGATGAGTCATCTTGAACGTGATATCCGAACGCTGAAGTTGAAGCTTCAGGGTCAGATGCTGGAGCGTGGATCGGTCGCCGCCCTGATGAATGTCTCGCTGCATGCCGTGCTGATGCTGGATCGGGATGGGGTGATTATATCCATCAATGAGACCGCGGCTCTTCGTCTGGGACATAAACCTGAAGAAATGGTTGGGACCTGTGCGTATGACTTCCTGCCGGAGCAGGTAGCGGCGAATCGCCGAAAAAAAGTCGAGGAGCTGTTTCGCACCAGAAAGCCGCTGGCTTTTCAGGATGAACGAGACGGATTGATCATAAAGCACAGTCTGTATCCGGTAAAAAATGACAATGGCGAGGTTGCCTGGGTCGCAGCTTATGGTGAGGACATTACAGAACAGGTGATCGAAAGGCAGAAGAAGGACCTGTTGCTGGATATCATTCTGTCTTCGCAGAAACATAGTCGCATGGAAGATTTTTTACGCGACGTTGTACAAAGCATTAAATCATTTTTTCAGTCGGATGCGGTCGGTATCCGGCTGCTGGACGCGGAGGGGAATATTCCCTACGAGGCTTACGATGGTTTTCCGCGGTCTTTTTACGAATCTGAAAATCCGCTTTCGCTGAATTCAGACCGGTGCATGTGTATCTATGTCATAAACGGCACAATCGACTCCTCCGCCACTTTCGTTACGCCAAAGGGGTCATTTTATATAAACGGGACAACGGCGTTTCTGGCGAGTCTCTCCGGGGAAGACAAAGGGAAAATCCGTAATGTCTGTAATGAGTATGGTTACGAATCCGTCGCTCTGACGCCGATTCGAGAGAACAGCCAGATCATTGGTCTGGTGCATGTTGCCGGTCGTCGGGAGGGCCGCATGCCGCTTGAGAAAGTCGAGGCACTGGAAACGGCGGCACTGCATATTGGTATGGCAATTCAGAAATATCAAGCGCGGGCCGCGGAGGACAAGCTGAAAAAGATCGAATGGCTGTTAACCCGACGTTCGGTCAGAAGCGTCGATGCCTTTGGTTATGTCGGCCAGCCTTACGGCGATTTGCGTGAATTGAACCAGGACGGTTTGATCAAGCGGCATGTATCTGAGCGGGTATTGCGGGACATCGTGGGCGATTTTCTGGAAATGCTGGATACCTCGGCCGCGATTTATGAAAAGAACGGAGATTATGCCCTGGGGCTGTTTTCATCGGGATGGTGCCGACTGCTGGATGAATCGTCGCGGAAACTGTGTCAGACAGATGACAACCGGGAGGCTCTGAAAAGTAAAAAATGGCTTTGTCATGAATCCTGCTGGCGGCAGGCGTCGCTGTTGGCGATGGAGAAAGGCGAAGCGGTTGATGTGCCCTGTGAGGGGGGATTGCGTCTTTATGTCGTTCCGATCAAGGCAAGGGGCGATATTATCGGTTCGATAAATTTTGGTTATGGCGATCCGCCTGCGGATGAAGTTCAGCTTGAGGCGATATCTCGAAGATACGGGATCGAGATAGATAAACTGCGCCGTGCGGCTGCTGAATATGAATCGCGTCCCCCTTTTATCATTGACGTGGCCTGTAATAAGGTTCACGCCAGCGCGCGGCTGATCGGCGCTTTGGTGGAACAGAAACTGGCGGAAAAAGCCTTGGCGGAGAGTGAACATCGCCTGTCGCTTATTTTTAATAATGCCAGCGACTTTATCGCGTTAGTCGGCGTGGAAGATGATGGGCGATATGTTATCGAGACTATAAACCGGGAATACCTCAAGGTGTTGGAGAGCATGGGTTATTCAATGAGTTTTGATGATGTGCGGGGTAGAGATTTACGGGTGTTTTTCAGGGATTTACTGGGATTGCCGATGGAGAATATTGAGACTATTTATCAGCAATATAACGAAGTGGTCCAGACAGGTAAGGTCCGGTGTTACGATGAGATTGTGTATTTTCCCGGTGGTAGAATGCTTCGACTGGATTATACCCTGACGCCGGTGTTCAATGATAAGGGGTGTTGTTCGAAGGTGCTTTTTGTGGGTTCGGATGTGACCGAAACGAAAAAGGCGGAGGAGAAGCTGGCGTTTCAGGCCATGCTGTTGGACCAGATCAGCGACGTGATTACGGCAACAGATATGGAGGGGCGAGTTATTTATGTTAACCAGGCCACTTCCGATATGTTCGGCTGCAGGCCGGACGATCTGATCGGCAAGCCGGTACATGTGTATGGAGAGCATCCGGAAATCGACGCAAAGCAAAAAGAGATTCTGGAACGCACGCGGGAGGATGGCTCCTGGCGGGGCGAGGTGGTGAATATCAAACCCAATGGCGAAAAGGTGCTGCTGGATTGCCGGACGCAGGTGATTTACGACCAGCAGCGTCGGCCGCGGTGTCTGTGCAGTATCAGTACCGACATTACGGACAAGAAGAAGATTGAACTGCAGAAGCAGCATTACCAGCGGCAGCTGCAGTCGCTGGTTTCGGAACTGACCACGGCGGAGGAGAGAGAACGCAAGGAGATCGCGACGCAGCTGCATGACCAGATCGCCCAGACGCTGGTCTTCGCTAAGATGAAAGTGGAGATGCTGAAGCAGGAAGAAACGGAACCGGCATTGCAGAAGGAACTAACGACGATTAAAGACCAGTTAGGCCGCGTTTTGCAAGTCGTACAGGGATTGACGAACGATCTGGGGTTGCCGACCCTTTATGAGCTGGGATTGATAACGGCGTTGCGGGAATTTCTGACCGAGGAAGTGGAGGGCCATCACCAGATTAAAACGAAACTGCATTCGGATGGTTCTGAGGGCCTTTTCAGTACCGATATCGCGGTGTTTATGTACCGTGCAATCAGGGAACTGCTGGTGAATGTGATCAAATATGCCCGCGCCGGATGCGTTAAGGTGTTGATTTTTCGGGAGGCTGAGGTGATTAAGGTGGTTGTGACGGATGATGGGGTGGGAATGGATGTATCAAGCACCGGGGTGCGGGGCAGCGGTTTTGGTTTATTCAGTATTCGCGAGCGGCTGCATTACCTGGGCGGCGAATTAACCATAGAGTCATCTGATGAGAAAGGAACGGAGGTGGTGATTGTTTTGCCGATAGATATTGTACAGCAGACCGAAGAGTAGAGAGTCATCAGGGAAGGTATAAAACTCATTACACGATAAAGAAAGGGAGCGTCATGTTATCCAGGGTTATACTGGCGGATGATCATTATATCGTAATTGAAGGCCTGACACATGTGTTGTCGAGTGATCCGGATGTGGAGATTGTCGGACAGGCCACAAACGGCAATGAAGCGGTGGAGTTGACCCGGCAGATTCATCCGGATATTGTGATCATGGATATATCGATGCCGGAGCTGAACGGGGTGGATGCGACGCGTCAGATCAAGAAGATGCTGCCGGAAGTGAACGTGATTATTCTGTCGATGCATAACAAACGGCAGTTTGTCATGGATACGCTGAAGGCGGGGGCGACGGGATATGTGCTGAAAGTTGAGGTGTCAACTGAAGTTCTCAAGGCGATAAGGACGGTTGTAGAGGGAAAGGTGTATCTAAGCCCGCAGGTGAGCGATCATGTCGTACGGGGGTATCTGCATCAGCAGACGCGGGAGGATGAAATCAACTCCAGGGGGCTGACCAGCCGGGAACGGGAGATTCTGCAACTGGTTTCGGAAGGGCTGAATTCCAAGGAGATCGCCCATAAACTGACGAACAGCCCCAAAACGATCGACTCGACTCGTCGGCGGATAATGGAAAAGCTCGATATTCATGATGTACCGAATCTGACGAAATACGCGATCCGGGAGGGATTGACGACGCTGGATTAGAGATGCGAAATCTGGAATCATATTTACCGTGAAGTCTTAAAAGTTTCGCAACGATATTAAATTAACCGCTAATAGCCGCCAATCAATGCGAATGATTCAATTGGAATCGCACACAGAATCATCGTTCAATAAAAAAGGTGGGCATATGCCCACCTTGCGTATATGAGATTCTAACTGATCATGCTTAAGCTCATCATCGCTGCGATCGGGATTCGCGTAAGCATGGCACCCGCTTTAACCCATCAACCCACTAACTACACCCGTGGCTGGCACCGCAGTTGAAGCAGCGATAGCAGTTGCCGTTGCGGACGGTGATGGAGCCGCAGACGTCGCAGACGGGGGCGTCGGACTGGAAGTGGGAGAATTGGCTGTTGAAGGATTGCATGAGTTGGGCGCGGTCGCCGTTTTCGCCGTTGGAGGGTTCGATGCCGGCCGGCTGTGAGACCATGTCCAGGATTGCGCCGAGGCGGTTGCTGATATGGCCGAGCCGATCCGACTTGATTGCGGGTTTATCAGTGTTGTCCGGTTTATCCGTGGAAGATGGTGTCTGGTCAGATTTTTTCTTTTCGCTGTTGGCGCTTTCGCTGTTGGCGGTCGGTTGAGGCCACAGAGGCGTTTCGGGTTTGTTCTGGGCGCCGGGCCGTTTGGGGGCGTTAGCTTCGCGATAGCCGGGCATGAAGGTCATGCCCAGCCAGCGGGCGATATAGTCGATCAGGCTTTTGGCGAAGGGGATATCGCGGTTGCTGGTCATGCCGGCCGGTTCGAAGCGGGCATGGCTGAACTTGTCGATCAGCGTTTCCAGCGGTACACCGTACTGCAGCGCCATGGAGACGCAGGTCCCGAATGCGTCCATGAGCCCCCCGACGGTGCTGCCTTCCTTGGCCATGGTGATAAAGAGCTCACCCGGGGATCCATCCTCATATAGCCCCACCGTCAGGTAACCTTCGTGGCCGGCAACGTCGAATTTATGGGTGATGCTGCGTCTGGTAAGGGGCAGACGACGACGTCGGGGACCGACCTCGGGGTTTTCTGCCGCGGCTTTCTGTGCGGCGAGTTTTTCTTTTTTCGATTCGAGTTTTTTGGTCGAGAGCGGCTGGGAGCGTTTCGAACCGTCGCGATAGATGGCAATGGCTTTGAGCCCGAGTTTCCAGCCGGTCAGATAGACGTTTTCGATATCCTCGATGGAGGAATCGGCAGGCATGTTGACGGTCTTGCTGATGGCGCCGGAGATAAAGGGCTGTACGGTGGCCATCATCCGGACATGGGCGAGATGGTGGATCGACCGTTTGCCTTTGGCGGCCTGAAAGGCGCAATCAAAAACGGGCAGATGCTCGTGGTTGAGGTCTTCGGCGGTTTCGATGGTGTCGTCCTTTTCGATCTGGGCGATGATATTGGCGATGGTGGCATCGGGATAGCCCAGTTGCTTGAGGGCGAGGGTTACGGTGTTGTTGACGATTTTAAGCATGCCGCCGCCGGCGAGGAGTTTGTATTTGACCAGGGCGATGTCCGGCTCTATGCCGGTGGTGTCACAGTCCATCATGAAACCGATTGTCCCGGTGGGGGCCAGGACGGTGGCCTGCGCGTTGCGGTAACCGTGGCGTTTGCCCAGCTCGAAGGCCTGATCCCAGGCTTTGCGGGCGGCGTCGATAAGGTAATCATCGCGTTTGACTTTATCGATGTCGTTGACGGCATCGCGGTGCATTTTCATTACGCGGAGCATATCGTTGCGGTTGGTTTCATAGCCGTCGAAGGGGCCGATATGTTCGGCTAGTTCGGCACTGACTTTGTAGGCGGTGCCGGTCATGATGGCGGTGATGGCCCCGGCCATGACACGGGCTTCATTGCTGTCGTAAGGCAGACCAAGCGACATGATGAGTGATCCAAGATTGGCGTAACCAAGTCCGAGTGGCCGGAAGGCGTGGGAATTCCTGGCGATTTGTTCGGTGGGGTAGCTGCCGTGGTCCACCAGTGTTTCTTGAGCGATGATAAAGATGCGAACGGCTTTCTGGAAGGCTTCGACGTCGAAGCCGCCGTCGGGTTTGCGGAATTTCATCAGGTTGAGACTGGCCAGATTGCAGGCAGAGTCATCAAGGAACATGTATTCGCTACATGGGTTGCTGGCGTTGATGCGGCCACTTTTGGGGCAGGTATGCCAGTTATTGATGGTGCTGTCGTATTGGATGCCGGGATCTCCGCAGACATGGGTGCCTTCGGCAATCAGATGCATGATTTCGCGGGCATCGTATTTATCAACCGGTTTATTTGTGGTGACGGCATAGGTTTCGAATTTTTCGCCAGCTTCGACGGCTTTCATGAACTCATCGGTAACGCGGACGGAAAGATTTGCGTTCTGGAACATAATGCTGCTGTAGGCGTCGCCGTTATAGCTGCCGTCGTAGCCCTCTTCGATCAAGGCCCATGCCTTTTTTTCTTCGGTGGTCTTGCAGGTGATGAAATCCCTGATGTCCGGGTGATGGACTTTGAGTGATTGCATTTTGGCGGCCCGTCGGGTTTTGCCGCCGCTCTTGACGACCGCGGCGATTTGGTCATACACCCGCATAAAACTGAGCGGGCCGGAGGGCTTACCGCCGCCGCTGAGTTTTTCGCGGGCGGAACGGATGGTGGAGAGGTCGGTGCCGGTGCCGCTGCCGTGCTTGAAGAGCATAGCTTCACTGGTGGCAAGTGACATGATGCCTTCCATGCAGTCTTCAACTTTTTGGATGAAGCAGGCGGATGACTGCGGGTATTGATATGTGTTATGACAAGGCATGACGGTATCAGATTCCTTGTCCCAACAGAAGTTATGCGGGTTGCCCTTGATGCCTTTGACGTCATAGAGACCGACATTGAACCAGACGGGGGAATTGAAAGCGCCATATTGATTAACGCAGAGCCAGGCCAGTTCATCGTAGAAGACATCTGCCTGTTTTTGGGATTCCAAAACGCCATCTCGGTACGCCCAGTCGGCGATAGTGCGAGCGACGCGATGAACAAGTTCTTTGAAAGACTTTTCGCGTTCTTCGCTGCCGAGTTCACCATAAAAGTATTTGCTGACAACGACTTTGGTCGCCAGCTGCGAAATCCCCGCGGGTACTTCGACGTTTTCTTGCTCGAAGACGATGTCGCCATTTTCATCGGTGATAGTGGCGGTTCTGAGATCCCATTCGAGCTGATCGAACGGATGGGTATCGGGATCGCTGAAATAGCGGTCGATTTTTATGGGTTTTACACTTCTTGAAGCCGTCCATGGCGTGTTGTTTTCAGCTTTTTCAGGGCTGACAGTGTTGTTGTTAAGACTGGAAGACATTGCGAACTCCTTATACTTGTCTTTATATCATTATTGCTGTATCAATATCCAAATTATAATAACTTAATGAGTGAAGTGCGGTCGGCGCGTACCTCAAGCGTCGGACTATTGCCGATTTATCCAATGCGATAAACCGATATGCGAAGCAAACCGCTCCGCTCAGGAGGCCGAACAGCCGTCCGATAAATTGTTTCCGACAGGCCCACTTGCCTGCCGATGCATCACCCATTTTTGTTAGCATTTGATTAAAACGCCAACATTTAGAACAATATTTAATGTTAGCACAACATCTAGTGTAGTCAATCGGGTTTTTCTAATTTTTTCTATAATTTTTATTATTGCTTACCGGACAATAAGCTGCGCGATCATTTTTTATTTATTAACAGGCACTTACATCAAAAATGACGGTTGATGCCGGCGGTATTGCTGTGTTAGCATCATATTATTTTTTTGTTAGTGCGCCCTGTAATATCCCGTCAATAAAAGAGATAAAGATATCCCTTTTTTTTATTTTATGTCTTTAAAAAAACTGTTTTA
>CAYZXY010000072.1:0-15883 GCA_964482555.1 uncultured Pirellulales bacterium | reverse complement strand
AAATTTAATGTATCAAAAATGTGGATTTGAATTAGAAAAGCAAATTGATAATCATGGGTATCTGAGTAATATTTACACTGTTGAAATACAGCCCCCTACAGAATCTCACCAGCATCAGCCCTAATAATAGATTATTCCAACAGAATCAATATTTCATTTTGAGTCAACTTTTCTCACCTTCCCCCGCACGCCTTCCATCTCCAGATACCCGCCCCGCCAGATCACCAAAGCAGAAATCACCACAACGATCAGATAAACATACAAAGCCTTCCAGGCGTTGACCTGGCTCATAAACAAACCAATGACGGCATACAACGCCGTCAGGGCATAGCAGATCACCACGGTCTTCTGCAGCGACAAGCCCCGGTCAATCATTTGATCGTAAATATGCCCCCTGTCCGAAAGAAACAAAGGACGCTTATTCACCAACCGACGAATCATGGCCGTAGCCGTATCCAGTATGGGCATACCAAATACCACGATCGATGCCAGCCACCACCGCATCTGACCGGTTTTCGCAAAAAGCATCATCAAGACCGCCACCATGAATCCCAACAGAATACTCCCTGCGTCGCCCATGAATATCTTCGCCGGATGACGATTGAACGGCAGAAATCCGGCCACCGCCCCCACCAGCGACAGGCAAACAATGATTCGTACCGGATCGTCAACCGCACTGAAACCCCATGTACTCAGATGAACCGCCAGCAGCAGCATCGCCAGCGTGATTATCGCCGTCACCCCGGCACACAAACCATCCAGCCCGTCCAGCAGATTCAACGAATTACTGGCCCCCAGCACGAAAAAAATAACAATTGGAATGCCCAGCATTAACTCCAGCGTCGGGCCGACCTCAATCCCAAATAACCGGTTCAAGACATGCAAAGACGGCATAATCCCCACCAGAATAAGAAATACCGCCGCCACAAGCTGTCCTAAAATCTTCTGAATCGGTTTTATGTCGCAGATATCATCTATCACACCAATCGCACATGATATAAAAGCCCCACCCAGAATCCCGAACAGATATTTGAAAATCTCCTTATTCGCTTCGTGCCCCAGCACACAATAGATTCCGGCCAATATCCCAGCCGCCACACCCACAAACATGCCTATCCCACCCAGGTAAGCGACAGGCTCCTTATGCGTCTTAACCAGATTGTCCGGCTTATCTACAATACCAAACTTGATGGCAATTTTTTTGCATATCATTGTGGCAAAAAATGAACCCACAAATGATAATGCAAGAACCGACCAGAAGTGGTACGCCCAGCTCAGCGGCCGCTCATCGCCAATTAAATTTTCAAACATCCTTCCCTCCTCATGTTTGCATCCAACTCCATTCAAGTGATATTTACCATAACATCACCTTAATTCAAAGGGCATAGTTATCAGAAATAATAGAGAAGCATGTTGACAGGAACAGGTCTCGAAATCGCTCAATCCGCAAAATCATATCTCTTTTCAAACACCTCTTCAAAATCGTAAACCTGATCGAAATCCTCAATACAGTCATGCGGCTGTTTTTGCATCCAGCCGTTATCTACCAGTAGAAAAACAATCTCGCCAAAATCTCGGGTATCATTTATATTCCATCTCCTGAGCACCTGTCGCGCCAGAAAACCCCATTTTTTCTGCGCCAACACCCTGAGCCCCTCACATAACTGCTGGCCGGATACATGCTGCATCGGCGGCGATTCCAGACCATCATTGCTCTCCGCAATTTCATCATCAAAATGATCACCGCTTCCCTTGCGGCCCCGCAGCCATTCAATGGTAAAGCTGAGCCCTTCACGTATAAACTCAACGGCATCAACAGGATAACGCGAATCCTCCTGAAAAATCTGCTCTATGCTTTTTATTGGTTTTTGATTCATTGCAGAGATTCAATTTACGGTATAACTCTAACTGAACTTTCGCATCTTCTTGATAACGCTTTGGCGTTCCGCATCGAACAAGACTTAATTATACCCAATCGAGTAGAAAGCTTCCAGAGGGCCAAGCGTAAGTCTATTGCCCGCACAAAATTATGTCCTGATAAGACAGGCATTTCAATTGGAACGAGGATCTATACAGCCCAGCATGAAATTATTAAGGATATCATTGCTTTGTTCAAAATCAATGAACACGCTGGCCGGGCTGTGCCCCTTCGTCAACACATAATGTATAGACTTCCTTGCCGCCAGGACCGGCAGCCAGAATCATACCCTCACTCACGCCGAATTTCATCTTTCTCGGTGCCAGATTCGCGGCCATAATCAAATGTCGGCCGACTAAATCTTCGGGATTATAGGCATGACGGATGCCGGCAAACACCTGCCTGGTCTGCCCACCCAGATCAACTTCCAGCCGCAACAGCTTATCCGCTCCTTCAACCAACTCGGCCTTGATAACCTTGACCACCCGCAAATCAACTTTCATAAACTCGTCAAAGCTGATCTCCTCAGCCAGCGGGTCTTCCGCCAGCGGACCGCTTAGAGTCTGTTGAGGTTGCTGGTCCTGATTTTGTTCTTCTTTACTTTCATCTATCATGGCTTGTACCTTTTGGGGATCGATTCGCTCCATTAAACGGGTAAATGTATTTATTTCCTTATCTTGCAACAGGTTATGAATATCCTCCCATTTCCGGGAGTCCACATTGAGTATCTTTTCGATTTTTTCGGCAAACTCCGGCAGCACCGGCTTAAGATAAATCGCCAGGATGTACGTGGCGTTCAGGCCGGTGGTCAGGGTTTCGCGGACATGCTCGGCGTCTTCCTTGATCATCGCCCAGGGTTTGCGCTCATCGAAATATTTATTTACATCATCCGCCATCGCTATAATGGCTCTCATCGCCGCGGCATAATTTCGCTCTTCATACAAAGCGGCAATAGCCTCGGATTGATTCTGCATTTTTTCAATCAGCGCCTGGCCTTCATCACTGAGACGGCCTAATTTCCCATCCAGATTTTTCGTCAGCATCGGCACCGACCGGGAAGCCAGATTAGCCAGCTTGCCCACCAGGTCACTATTAACCCGGGCGACAAAATCTTCGGTATTCAGGTCGATGTCTTCCGTACCTGATCCCAGCTTACAGGCATAATAATAACGTAAATAGTGCGGGTCAAGATGTTTGAGATAAGTGGCGGCATTAATAAATGTGCCGCGGCTCTTGCTCATCTTCTCGCCGTTGACGGTCAGAAAACCATGTATCGCCAGTTGATCGGGCGTATTGAAGCCTGAGCCCATCAGCATCGCCGGCCAGAACAAAGCGTGAAAATAAGTAATATCCTTACCGATAAAATGGTAAATCTCCGTTTCCGGATTATGCCAGTAATCGTCAAAATTCTTACCGGTCAACATACAATAGTTTTTCGTACTGGCCATATATCCTATCGGAGCATCGAGCCAGACATAGAAATATTTATCCGTCTCCCCTGGTATTAAAAAACCGAAATAGGGCGCATCGCGCGAGATATCCCAGTCCTTGAGTCCCTGGTCGAACCATTCCTGGAGTTTGTTCTGAACCTGCCGGTGGACATGGCCGCCGTCGATCCATTCCTTCAGCTCACTGGAAAAATCCCCCAGCCTGAAGAAATAATGCGTCGAACTTTTTCGCACCGGGGCATTCCCGCACAAACTGCAGCGAGCCTCTTTAAGCTCTACCGTCGAATAGGTGGCGTGACAAACCTCGCAGGAATCGCCATACTGGTCTGCCGCACCGCATTTTGGACAGACGCCGCGAATAAACCGGTCCGGAAGGAACATCTGGTCATGCTCACAATAGGACTGTTCAACGTCCCGCGTTTCGATATGTCCGGCCTCTTTAAGCCGGGTATAAATCGTCTCGCTCAACTCCCGGTTTTCTTGCGAATGGGTGCTGTAATAGCTGTCGAATTCAATCTGAAAACCCTGAAAATCGCGGTAATGCTCTTCATGCATCCGCTCAATCAGTCTTTCCGGATCGATCCCTTCCCGACGAGCCCGCAACATGATCGGCGTGCCGTGCGTATCGTCGGCACAACAATAGATACAATCATGACCCCGCAGCTTCTGGAAACGAACCCAGATATCCGTCTGAATATACTCCACCAGATGGCCGATATGAATCGAACCATTGGCATACGGTAAGGCGGCTGTTACTAATATACGACGCGGCATAGTCACTCCCACACTTCAATCATTCCTCAAAACCAATGATGTCCAGCTTAACCCGGTTAAGCCGAAACTAAATAGTAAAAACAGGGCCAGATCTTTCAACTGATGGCAATTTACACCCAATCGGGTAAAAGCTCCGGGCAGGGTCGGGCGCAAGCTTTTTATCCGCAAATAATTACGTTCCGACGAAACAGGTATTTTCAATCGGAGCGAATATATATTTATGGACTACGAATTCTCAGTCCGTATGCCTGTTCGGATTATCGCGGGAATCATCCGAATTTGAATTTCCATCTTTCTTGTTCCCGGAATCCGGCTTTTTTCGCCGCCGACGTCGGCGGCGGCTGTTTTTCTTACGCGGCGTTTCACCCTCGTCGTCCTCGCCCCGCACCTGTTGTTTTTCGTCATTTTCTTTGGCTGCCCGGGGCTTACCTTTACTATCCCGTTCGCTATCTTCTTCGCGTAAGACTTCGTCCTGCTTTTCTGGCGTATCGCCTGGCGAGAGCGACGCGGTTTCTGCCTTTTCGTCGTCTCGCTGACGTGATGGTGGTGGGCCGGCAGCCTTCTTGTCTTTGGGCGGCGAATAATTCTTCTGCAGAATCTCGTCCACGTTGATTGCTACCACGCGATCGTTATGGGCGAGCCGGACCTTGACCAGTTGCGTCAAAACCTGAGCATCGACGACGATTCCATGCCCCATTTCAGTCAATATACAGGAATTCTTTTTCGGCAGCCGTTTATTCAGATCGGTATAAACCTCGTCTTCATACCGCAAACAACACTTCAAACGGCCGCATCGCCCAGAAATTTTCGAGGGATCCAGCGTTGCCTTCTGTAACTTTGCCATACGCATATTGACCGGCTGCAAAACTTTTAGAAAATTCTTACAGCAGCATTCGCGGCCGCAGGTCTCAAAATCGGCGACCAGCCGGGCTTCATCCCGGGCGCCGATCTGCCGCATTTCAATCCGCGTCTGATAATGATGAGCCAGATCCTTGACCAGATCACGAAAATCAATCCGGCCGTCCGCCATAAAATAAAAGATGATACGTTCTCCACCGAACAAATGCTCGGCATCGACCATCTTCATCTGCAGATTCAACTTATCGACAAAGGTTTTACACACCTTCAATTCAGTATGCACGTTCGCGTTCAGATGCTCTTGATCCTTCAGATCGTTATCCGTAGCATAGCGGACCACCATGCCGTTGCGGGTTACCGGATAATTTGGACCACTGTCGTTAAAATATTGCTGCAATTCATCATCGTTGAGCTTATACATACCGCGATGATAGCAGCAGGGAGAGATGATCTCGCCTATCTCCATACCCCGTTCGGTCTTAACGACAACATGCGTAACCCCAAAAGGGATTTCACGTTCCGAATGTCGAAACTGTCCAACCTGTCCCATCTTGCCATAACGTACCAGCAGTATCCGGGAACGACGCGGCCCATTGGACTTTTCATTTTCTTTCTGGGTCTTATCTATCACGGTCATATCGTGACACGCATCCATATCATAGGATTGTTTATGCTGGTTCTCGCTGACAGGTTCGTTTTGCTCATCCTGATGTTCACTCATAGTTTTATTTATTGGTCTCCGGAATGACTCTCCCCTGAATACGAATCGTTCCGAAAAGCTTAATCCTGTGGTAAAGATATATATTAAAGACACTTATATTAAATGCCGGCCTCAACGGCTCTGTGCATAATCCATGTAGTCTAACATAAGTGATTCAAAAAGCAAAGCAGGATTTACATTTAACCCCAAATAGCTTTCTGTGCGATAATTCATTCGAATGGCCCGGCTGGCCCCGTCCAGCCCGTAACGATCGCCAATTTCCCTTACGCCTGGCAACTCGACACGCAATGGCTGACCAGCCAATGAACGGAGGGCCTGATCGAACGCAAAATTAAGGATATGCAGACAATAACGCTGCCCCCGACGCGTGGCATCGCTGGTGGAAAGCTCCGGGTTCATTTTTTGAAATCCCGCACCCAATACTTTCCCCTGGTCGATCAGCCAGGCGGCTCCTTCCAAAACACTTTCATAGCTTATTTTTTGTAATAAATTTACAATTTTTTGCGGCAATTGTTCCAATGGCAGATTCGACAGTTCCAATGCCCGGCCCAACGATCCTTCTGCCAGCTCCGACCACAATGCCGCCTCCTCCGCATTAACGCCTTTTTCGACCAGCCGGCTTTTAATATACGCTGCGGCCAATTCATCAAACCGGACAATCTGACACCGTGAACGTACGGTCGGCAGCATCACATGCAACTGAGCCGTCACCAGAATGAGAAAGGTATTGACCGACGGTTCTTCCAGCGTTTTCAGCAGAGCGTTCTGACTTTCCCGGTTCATGGTTTCAGCCTGGTCGATCACGAAAATCCGGGCCCGGCCGTGAACCGGCGCCACGCCGGCCTTATCGATCACAAACTCCCGGATAACATCAATGGGCATCTCCAGAGGCTGACTCTTGCGGGCCTTTTTAGTATATTTCGCCAGATCGCGCGTTATGACATGGTAATCCTGATGCGTCCCGGCATCGACCAATCGGCATTCCCGGCAAGTATCACAACAATCATCCACACTCTCAAACGCCGCCCCCGAAGTGGGCCCTCCAGACATGTCCCGCTTCACCGGCTTTTCACATAACAGCAGCTTGGCCCATTGCCGGGCCAGCAACGATTTGCCGACACCTTCAGGACCGTAAAAGATATAGCTGTGCGGCACACGGCTGGAACGACGGGCCCGCTCCAGCCGGATTATCGCACGCTCCTGTCCCTGACAATCAATTACCGACATGCGTTTTTATGACCTCAAGAATCTGCTGCTGCACCTGCTCAATACTTTCAGCTCCATCTACCCTGTAAATCATATCGTTATATTGATCCACCAATTCCAGAAAAGCCTCCCTGACCCGGTTGTGATATTCCAGCGATTTCATCTCCATGCGATCGGGATTAGCCCCGGCACGCTTCAACCCCTTATCAGCAGGCAGATCAATGATAATCGTCAGGTCCGGCCAGGTTCGTTCCAGGGCCTCACGGGCGATATTTAAAACCTGCTCAGTGCCGACTTTGCCGGCAACGGCCTGATAAGCGATCGTGCTGGAAATCCACCGGTCGCATAGTACACACACACACCCATTTAATGCGGGGGCTATTTTTTCATAATATAATTGTGCCCGGCTGGCCATAAACAGCAGCATTTCGCATAGAACAGACATATCTTCATGCGATTTATCCAGTAAAATCTGCCGGATTTTATTCCCGATTTCCGTTCCCCCAGGATCGCGCAACAAAAGAACTTCTATCCCTTCCCGCTCCAAATGTTCACCCAGCAACCGCACCTGCGTGCTTTTACCTGCCCCATCCGGGCCGTCCAGAACGATAAATTGTCCCTTTAATTTTTGCCACTTCATAAGGGGGAATAATAGTGAGTCGCGCAGGAAATGTCAACGACAGATAGAAAAGGCAAGGACACGCTGAACCAGGACACGATCAGAGCCTCTACACAATTCTACAGTTTTTAGTGTGTCGATTTTCGACAAAAAATATTATGGCGAACAGGATAAACAATTGTTATTATTTGACTTATAATCGGACAGTAGTGATGAAAAATAATGTTCTTTCACCGATAAGGGGACAGAAATGGACACATTTCAACTGGAAATCAGAGAAATCACCCCGACAATTGACCGGCTTTACAATCGAATTAACGACCGTTTTCCCGGTTCCGGCCTGGGCAATGTTTGCGCTCATCTGCATGAATTGTCCAAAGAAACGCCGCAGATCGTTCGCCAGATCAACAAGCCGCACTACGGCATCCGGTTCCTGATTGCCTTTATCATATTGGTTTTAGTAGTGGGAATCGCATTTTCAATCATGCAGTGCGACTGGGGAATTCGTAAAATGACGCTGGCTAATTTTGTCCAGTTGACCGAAGCGGCTTTGAATGAACTGGTCATTATCGGAGCAGGCATCATTTTCATGGTCACCTTCGAAACCCGCCATAAACGAATGCGGGTCGTTCGGGCGGTCAATCGCCTGCGGAGTTTCGCTCATATAATCGACGCCCACCAGCTCACCAAAGACCCCGACAGGACAGCCCAGATCAGTGTCCCCACCACCCATTCTCCCAAATCCACACTGAGCGATTATCAACTGGGGCGATATCTTGATTATTGCTCCGAAATGCTCTCGCTCGTAAGCAAACTGGGATTTCTATATGTCCAGAATTTTCATGATCCGATCGCCAATGACGCCGTCAATGATCTGGAGAACCTGACCAATGGATTATCCCGAAAAATCTGGCAGAAAATCATGATCCTCAAAACCCGCAAAGAGGAATAAAATCAGACAGCAACTATTTATAGGGTGCCTCTAATAATTGCTTTTGAGGCGAAAGCGAAGATTTTTTTCGTCTGACAAGAAATGCAAAACCGGGCATATGGGTGACTATTCACGGTTTTTCATGACGAAAGCCAGAAGGAAAAAAGATCGCTTGCAGCCCAAAATGAATTTTTAGAGGTGCCCTATAGAATGTATAATTATCAGAGCTGATCTGACTCGATAAAACGAAGTATTCCCTTATGTAGTACACTTATAAAGGTTTACTCCGGATCGTCGCATTTCAGTTTAAACAGCGGCGTATCCAGGGCCTTGATATAATGGGTCCAATTGGATTTATTGGAATCCTTGCCGATTTCGGTAAGTGTCAGGGCAATCTTGGAATCGAGATTATCCAGGAAATGGACGGCAAAGGCCTCCGGCGTCGATGGCAGAATCGGACAGCCGAACTCGCGAATGCCATGATGCGAAACGATGATGTGTTCCAGGCAATCTGCCAGCCGCCGGGGAAAAGGCGTTTCGCTTTCCTTATTCAGTTCGCGAATCTTATCTTCGACCATCATCACCCCTTTGACCAGATGGCCGATGAGATGCCCCTGATCGCTGTATTTGAAGCTGATGTCATAGTCCAATTCGGTCGTCTTGCCGATGTCATGCAGAAATAACCCGGCCAGCACCAGATCGGCGTTCAACTCGGGGTAATGCGGCATCACCCTTGCCCCCAGCTCCACCAGACTGAGCGTATGCTCAAGCAAACCGCCGATATAGGCATGATGCAGCGTGATGGCGGCCGGGGCGGTGCGAAAAAGCGTCATCAGTTCCTCATCATCAAAGAATTTCTGAATCAGGCTCAGGAGGTGATGATTCTTGACACTGGTTAAGAGAAGCTGCCTGAGCCGCATAAACATTTCTTCGACATCCTTATCCGTCGTCGGCATAAAATCCATCAAATCCACTTCTTCCATATCGACAGGCCTGACGGCATCAATGACAACCTGCAGGGCGTTTTGATACAACTCGGTACGTCCCTTAACCCAGACAAAACCTTCCTGCGGCAGCGTATCGAAAACATCCTCGGAAGCCTGCCACATCCGGCTGTTCACCCGACCGGTCTTATCGCCAAGATAAGCCGCAATATAGTAATCCCCACGCGAGGTCGTCCGCAACACCGGCTGAGAGATCATAAAAACCTGTTCTATCGTCTCGGCTGAATTCATCTCCGCAATCGTGCGTCGTTTATTATTATTCATGTCATACTCTCCTTTTTAATTTTCTGCCGGCTGACTGCCATATACGGTAAAAGGCGCTCGCTAAACTTGTTATAATCCTGACACTATAAACCGTCTGCATTCATCAAGCAAGAATTAAAGCTATAAATATTAACATGGGCTACCTGGGAATACTAGGAAAAATCAAATATCAGGATTCTTTTGACAATATTAAAATATTATGATACGATACACATCTTGAAGGATCTGAAGGATTTTCCATGAAGCAGATATTGAATAACGACATGACATATTTAATAACGGCAGCCAGGCAGTGGCATGCGCGCCTCACACAAGCCGCCGGCCTTCAAAACGTGGAAGTACTATGGTCGGACAATGTTTATGAGGCTATGGCCATTGCCGTGACGGCCCGGCAGCGTCAGCAGCGTCTAACCGCTCTGCTGGTGATTGACACCATGAGCAATGATGAAATGGCCATCTTTACCCGATTGCGCGAGCTGGGCAACGTCAAATCTGTGGCGCTGGCAGTGCAGGATAATCCGGAGAAAATCGATCAGGCTCGCAAGCTCGGCGCCGACCACGCACAAACTATTACGCATACGGATTCCGGGATGAACATGATCGACCTGAAGAGGCTTTTTGCAAAAACGGATCCGACCGAGCGGGCAGAGCAAAATCCTGAACCTGTGGATCCTGCACGTCGAACCGCAATGAATAATAAACCATTGCCCCCCGAACGCCCGGCTAAACCGGAAAACCAGACAAAAACAAGCAGCCTGACGCCGCCAGACAGACCGACACCCGGTCGGCAACCTGCAAGCAGACCGATGCCGGCGCAAAAACCGGAACATTATAAAGCAGAAACAACACCGGAGGCTCAGAAGCAGCCGCGGACGGATAAAAAATATCAGAAAAAAACAATATCGCCGCCCGTGCTTACGCCGGAAGAACTGGATGCCCTGCTGGGCTGAGTGAGAAAATGAAAGCGGAATTCGATAAAAACATTCAGGGGCAACGGCCATCCAACCAGCAGAGTAAAATGCTGCTGCTTGATGATGACGGCCGGATGCTGCGCCTGCTGGAACGTCTCGTAGAGCCGGAACAGGCGGTACGTGAAACCAGCATCCTGGAGGGGATCGCCTATCTGGGCAGTAACCCAGTCAATCTGGTCCTGCTGAATATCGAACGGCTGGGGCGCCGGACGGCCTCCGTCGTTAAAGCCATGCGGCGGGTGGAGCCGCGTACAAGAGTCGTCATTTATGGTGAAGGCTATACGGAATCATTTGCCCGGGTGGCCCTCGAAAACGGCGCCAATGAATTCCTGGTATGGCCGATTCCCCTGACGGAATTACGCTCGCAGCTTAACGGCGTTATGAGCGCTGCTGTTCCAACAGGGTCGGGATCGAAATCCGAAATCCGGACTGCATCACAACCGGCATCGCGCGACGAACCGCAGCAGCAACATTCCCCGAAAAAAATTATCACGTCCCCTTCGGCTCTGACGCAAAAGATTCTGGAACGCTATGAATACCTGTCCCAGTTGATACCACGTGGTGAATCGGCACTGATACAGGAAGCCGAAAAAAATCTGACAGAACTGCTGCAGGTGGAATGGGTCCGCATTATCTCCAAGAACCAGCCGGACGCGGTCAAGGAAGAACAGGAAGCGGAAAAATCGGCCTCGAAGGTTCTCCCGCTCGTTTCGTTTTCTGGACACTTCGGCAAAATCTTTATCGGGCCGCCGCTGATGGACCAGCCGGCTTTCGACCCCTATCAGATCACGGGATTCATCGCCACTATCCTGCAACTGGCCCAACGGGACGAAGCCCTGCGGCATCTGGCGATGACCGATGAACTGACCGGAGCGCATAACCGGCGCTATCTCGAACTGTTTGTCACAAAAATTATCGAGCAATATCATCAGCATAAAACTGAACTGACTCTGCTGCTGTTTGATATCGACGAATTCAAGCATTACAACGATCATTACGGCCATTCCGCCGGCGATGATATTCTGCGGCAGGCGACCCGCCTTATTCGCAGATGCTGCCGGGAACACGATATCGTTGCCCGGATCGGCGGTGATGAATTTGCGGTGCTGTTCTGGGATTCCGACCGGCCGCGACAGCCCTATCCGCGTCAGGAAGATGAACAGATCAGACACCCGCAAGCTCAACCCGCACACCATCGCCCACATTCGGAAATGGCCATGATGCTGATCAACCGGTTCCGCCGGCTGATGATGAGTAACGAATTCCCCAACCTTGGTCCCGAAGTGCGGCACGGCGTCCTGACTATCAGCGGCGGCCTGGCCTGCTATCCCTGTGATGGAGAAACGGTACAGGAGCTGCTGGCCGCGGCGGACGAAGCACTGCTGAACGCCAAACGCAGCGGCAAAAATCGGGTGTACCTGGTCGGACAACCGCGGGAATCCTGACACCCCACACACACCATTATTCATTCTCGTCAGACTGAATTGTTCCTTATGATGTTTGTCGTATCCGCCACAGAGCACTCAGAGTTCACTGAGCATAATAGTCTAATTCTCTGTGTTCTCAGCTACTTCTGCGGCCTATATCTGAGATTTCAAATAATCGAAAGCGTTCATAAAACTCCCGTTTAATCGGAAGCGGTAAAACCAAATACTCCCCGATGCAAAAACGGGGTATCGTAATTCCGGCCGGACAACCTCCATAAAAGTTTTCCCAAAAAGGGCATAAATCCTGTATAGTTATAGATATGACCAACAGATTGATCGAAATCCAGATTTTCCACCTTTTTTTGCCGTTCCGGCAGAAGTTTTCACATGCCGCCGCCACCCGCAGCGGCACAGATACCGTTGTGGTCGCGGCATTATTATCGGACGGAACGGTCGGATATGGCGAAGGAGTCCCCCGTGAATACGTGACAGGCGAAACGGTGGACTCCATGATCTACAACATCAACGATACCCTGATTCCGCTGCTGGAAAAGCTGGAGCCAAAAAAGTATGCGGATTTGCTGGATTTCGTCGATCAGCTTCCGTTTACCAATTCCGTCGGGCAATGCATTAATTGCGCCCGCTGTGCGATCGAACTGGCTCTGCTCGACGCCTACGGCAAACATTTCCATTCCAGCGTTTCGACAGTTGGCGGCTGGATGGGTTATGGGCCTTTTACCCGGGGCGGATCGCTGAAAGATATTCGGGTCAGCGGCATTCTGGATGGCAGTTCCCCGAAGAAAATTAAACGCCGCCTGCAGCTGATGCGATGGTTCGGGCTGCGGGATTTCAAACTGAAAATGGGACGCCCAGATGACAACAAGAACCTGGAACTGGTTTACGAGACGCTCAAAAAATCGCTTCTGATAAACCGGGGGTCGCTGCGCATCGACGCCAACGGCGCCTGGGATATCGACACCGCCACAGCCATGTGTGAAAAGCTTTCACGCTATCATGTCTGCTGCGTTGAACAACCGTTGTCGGTAGATGACCGCTCCCATTTTCATACGCTGGCGAGCCTGTCGCCGCTGCCGTTGATGGCGGACGAATCATTGATCAATCTGGAAGACGGTGAATTTTTAGCGGAAAATGATCTGACCGATTATTTCAATATTCGCATCAGCAAAAATGGCGGTCTGCTCCCATCCTTAAGACTGGCCGGCCTGGCACACAGCTATTCGCTTGATTACCAGTTAGGAGCGATGGTAGGAGAATCGGGCATACTGGCGGCAGCCGGACTGCATTTTTTGCAACTCGTGCCTGATGTTGCGTTTACGGAAATCTGCTATTCCACGTTTCTCCTCCAGAGCGACATCGTCAAAGAACGCATGTCCTTCTCGATCGGCGGGCGTTTGAAGGCCCTTAAACGGACCGGAATGGGAATCGAATTACTCCCAACCCGCCTGGCATTATTCAGCCGAAAGGCGCCCGGAAAAATCAACCTGACTTGACTTCATCCCTCAGCAGGTATCTAATTCTATGTCTGTTTTAATGAAATCGTACGAATAGCTTTATTGAAACAGTTCATGAAAAATTTCACAATAACGAGAAGTTTATGAGCTTGACGATCGAAGACCAACTGTATGAAAACGGCCTATTGATTATAACCGGCTCCACGCCGCAGGCAGAAGAGTTTGACAGGCCGCTGGCCTATAAGTTAAAAAAAACGATCGAAGACATCCTCATGGAAAAAGGGCTTAAGAGTAAGATTCTGGTGATAGGTGATTTGTGGTATCTCAATGCCGAGTTATTGCAGAAACTGCCGATGATCTCTATCGGCGGACCGGGCGTTAACGCGGTGTCGGCTCATTTATATGCCAAACTGCAAAACTATCTGGCGATTGACGATACACTGCTGATTCAGATGGATCCTTTGCTGAAGGATTTACGCGTCAGTATCTGGGGTACGCACGAAGAAGCCACCCAATCCGCTGTCGAACTTTTTGTCAACAAAAAATGCCTGCATCGCTTTATCAGCGCGGCTTGCACGCGTTATGCCTGAGCCAGACAAACCAGAATGACGAATTTCCTGCTTCGCCGGGTTCAGGGGGCCTCTGGTAATTGCTTTTGAGGCGACTTAATTTCTTTTATGACCGGGGCAAAAGATGCACATTTCATCATGACGTTCCAGCGTTATGAAGTTTTCCGGATATGCCCACTTGCATAATGATATTAGTCTGCTATGATGTATTGTCATTTATACCCAAAGGGTATGAGAGCTCCCGTCAAAGCCAGACGTAAAAGCTTTACTCGCACTTAATTACGTTTGGACATTTCGGGAAATTTCAATCGTAAAAGTATATATGGCAAATTTTGTTATTTTTTAGGAGAGTTTACATTGGCAAAGAAAAAACAGAAGAGAAAAACAGCCGCAAAAAAAACACAGAATCTTCTTAACACTCACCTCTTCACCAGTGAATCGGTCAGCCCCGGACACCCCGACAAAGTGGCCGACCAGGTATCAGACGCAATTCTGGATGCCATGCTGGAACAGGATCCCAACAGTCGCGTCGCCTGCGAAACCATGGTAACAACCGGTATGGTTGTCATCGCGGGCGAAATCACCACCAAAGCCGTGGTTGACATCCCCACCGTGGTCCGGGAAACAATCCTGAATATCGGCTACACCGACACCGATTACGGCATGGACGGCAATACCTGTGCGGTTCTGGTCAATCTGGACAAACAATCGCCGGATATCAGCCAGGGCGTTACTTCCGGCGAAGGCATGTACAAGGAACAGGGCGCCGGCGACCAGGGACTGATGTTCGGGTACGCCTGCGACGAAACGCCAGTGCTTATGCCCCTGCCGATTCATCTGTCACACCGACTGGTGGAAAAACTGACCAAAATGCGTTATACCCGCAAAATGAACTGGCTGCGGCCGGACGGCAAAAGCCAGGTCACGGTGGAATACGACGGCAATAAACCCATCCGAATTGACACCGTCGTCATCTCAACCCAGCACGATCCCGATGTAAAATACAATCATTTGCGCAAAGCCGTGATTGAAAATGTGATTATGCCGGTATTGCCCAAACGCCTGGTCGATAAAAAACTGAAAATTTTCGTGAATCCGACAGGACGCTTTGTCCTGGGCGGCCCGCACGGCGACTGCGGTTTGACCGGCCGGAAAATCATCGTGGATACTTATGGCGGCGCCGGCTGCCATGGCGGCGGCGCATTCAGCGGCAAAGACCCCTCGAAGGTCGATCGCTCCGCTTCTTACATGGCCCGGTATATCGCCAAGAATATCGTGGCGGCCAAAATCGCCAAACGCTGTGAAGTACAGTTGGCTTACGCGATCGGTGTAGCCGAACCGGTATCGGTCAAAATCGACACCGAAGGCACCGGCAAAATTGATGACATTGAAATTACGAAACTGGTACGGGAACTGTTCCCCCTCACTCCCGGCGGCATTATCAGGCACCTGAAACTGCTGCGCCCGATCTACAGCGAAACGGCACGTTACGGCCACTTTGGACGCACCGACGATGATTTCACCTGGGAACACACGGACATGGCCAAAAAACTGCAGCACATGGCAGGCGTTTAATCCGCCGGCATAATACGAACCCTGACCTCTCATGTATACAGGCTTACGCAGTACGGCATGAAAAATTTAGACAATCAAAATGGTATATGACGAATTGTAATCATGATTCGTGAAGAGAATATTTTA
>CAYZXY010000071.1:0-16119 GCA_964482555.1 uncultured Pirellulales bacterium | reverse complement strand
CACCCATATGCCCGGTTTTGCATTTCTTGTCAGATGAAAAAAATCTTCGCTTTCGCCGCAAAAGCCATTATTAGAGGCACCCTTAAAACAGAGAAAAGATGTCAACGGTCTGAATTCAACATCAATCGGTATTGGTCGCGCAGGGGTCCGCCTGGGCAGCGGCCGATGCGGGCACGTTATCCGAGGCAAACGAGGAGATAAAGATATCAAAATAGAATGATTCGCTAACCTCATTAATCCGGCTCAGATGCGGCTGGATCACGCCAAGCAGTTTATCATATCCGGATGTCGGCATATCCAGAATTTCCATTTTGACATCATGCAAGGGGGCATTGTTTTTCTCTGCATCCAGCATCATTTCGCGCAGGTCCTGACTGAATGACTCATCAATCACCTCATGAAAATTCCTTTTATCCAGCTCAATACACATAACGGAGATCAAGATACTGGAGATATAATGATATTCCTTCGGCGACAGTTCGTTCCTTTCCAGCGAATCAATAAAAGCAGTCACAATACCATCCAGAGATGGAAGCATACTCTTGAACAGGCCGGTAAAATCAGTTAACGAGGGCTTCCCCTGCTCTTCTTCTAACTCCTGCCACCGTTTCATGTTGAGATAGAACCTGGAATTTTCAACAGCCGCGTTGAGTTCTTCCCGCACAACAAGATATCTTTCCAGCTGAGCGGTTGACAGACAGGGGTCGTCCGGCACATTAAAGACGAATTTATCATTGAGGTCTTTGCCCGCGTCGTTCAGTTTTTCCTGAATAGCCATCATCTCTTTGGTAAAACCCGAGACATTACTGCTGATCCACCAGACTCCGCCGGCAATCAATAATACAATGACAGCCGCAACGATTAAACACCCTTGTTTCATATCTGTTCTCCATAAATCGATTTGCAAAAACCAGTTAGCAGAATGGTACTATTTCTCTCTTATAAACAACGGCAGAAATTTATTCATGGGCATACTGCAAGGTCGATTTGAGGTGTTCCACAAGCACTTCACGCCAGGGGCGAGCCGACCAGCCCAGCTGATCGAATGTCTCCGTGCAATCCAGAACGGAATATGCCGGTCGAGGCGCCGGCCGGGGAAATTCCGCAGTCGAGCAGGGCACAAGCTGGCAGGAAACACCGGCGTATCTAATGGCATGATAGGCTAATTCATGCCAACTGCACGCAGGCGGATTGCAAAAGTGAAACAGCCCGTAAGCGTCACCCTCGGCCAGATCGCATAAACATCTGGCCAGATCAGGGGCATGAGTCGGACAACCATACTGATCGTTGACGACTTTAAGCTCGCCCAGGTCGCGGGCCAGACGGATAATATTATCGACGAAGTTTTTACCGGCCCGGCCAAACAGCCAGGATGTCCTGACTATAAACCAGCGGCCATCACTACCCATAATGTCCTGAATGGCCCTTTCGCCTGCCAGCTTGCTGCGGCCATAGGCGCTTTGCGGATCGACGGGGTCATCAGGATGATAGGGATCGGTCGCCCTGCCGTTGAAGACATAATCCGTACTGACATGTCCCAGCAGGCAATCGTGTTCCAGACAGGCGCGAGCCAGATGCCCGACACCGCGTCCGTTAACCTCAGTGGCCAGTTGTTCTTGTTCCTCAGCGCCATCAACGTTGGTATAAGCGGAACAGTTTATCAGAATATCCGGTTTAACATCAGAGATACAATGTTCAACCGTTTTTTCATCGGTGATATCAAGGGTCCATGAATCTAAATCGGGAGTGGTCGGCCAGTAGGCCGCGACATAATTGACACCCCGGTCCTGCAACAGGCTAACCACTTCGGTCCCCAGCATACCGGCAGCGCCAACAACCAGGACTTTTTTATCTTTCATGATTATATAAAACCGCCTTTCCGATCATGACTTTGTCTTTATACGACAAAAAAACCTGAACTTTATGAAGCAATGAAATATTACCATATTTCACAATAAGTACAATAGTAAATCGGAAAACATGTACCAATCTCATCACTTCATTGTCAAAACCTGTGCATTATGACCGTGCAATCCCTATAATCTGAGATGAAACCCCGCAAGAGAACAGGCGTTAACTCATTTCATAGCAATGAGCTATGAAAATATCCAGCCGTACGGAACACATTAAACGCGCCAAACATCGTGTATATGCATGAGTGAATAAGGACAATCCTTACTGGAGAGCTTCACGTGTACCGTATTGCTGTTCATAATAACCCATATATTCCCCGGATTTGATGGCCATCCACCAGTCTTTATGAGCCAAATACCAATCGATGGTCTCGGCAAGCCCCTGCTCGAAAGCGATCTGGGGCTGCCAGGCGAGTTCACTGTATATTTTGGCGTTGTCAATGGCATATCGGCGATCATGACCGGGACGGTCGGTAACATGCTCGATATACGATTCATCCTTACCCAAATGCTTGAGAATCAAACGGGTAATATCAATGTTGAACTGCTCATTATCCGAACCGATGTTATATACTTCGCCGGCGCAACCGCGTTCGAGAACGGTCAGAATAGCCCGGCAATGGTCCAGCACATGAATCCAGTCGCGCACCTGCCGGCCGTCGCCATAGACCGGCACTTTCCGGTCCTCCAGCAGATTGGTCACGAACAGCGGGATGAGCTTTTCGGGAAACTGGTAAGGACCATAGTTGTTGGAGCAGCGAGTAATGAGCACCGGGAATTTATAGGTATGGTGATAAGCCAGCAGCAGTAAGTCCGCAGAAGCCTTTGAGGCACTGTAGGGGCTGTTGGGGGTGATCGGTGTGGTTTCGGTAAATTTACCGGTTGCCCCAAGTGAGCCGTACACTTCATCAGTACTGACCTGCAGAAAACGGGGTATTCCCTGCCGTCGGGCTACATCCGCCAGAGCACGAGTTCCGTCAATATTGGTACGGATAAAATCGGCGGCTCCCAAGATGCTGCGATCGACATGGCTCTCGGCGGCAAAATTCACGATCGCATCCACTGGCCCATGATCGGCGATCGTTTCCTCGACCAGAGTCTCATCGCAGATATCGCCTTTGACAAATAGGAAACGGTCATGATCCTCAATATCCGCCAGATTGGCCAGATTGCCGGCATACGTCAGGGCATCGTAGGCGATAACTTTATACCCCAGCTGCATATCACCCAGAAGCATTCGTACGAAATTGGCGCCGATGAAACCGACCGCTCCAGTCACGAATAATGTTTTCATTATAATTCCTTTTAATCAATGTTATTGGCACCGTCCTGGGCGATCATGTTCGCGGCGCGGTGCAGCGATTCGATTGTGCCGGCGTCGGTCCACCAGCCGTCAAGAATCTCACTGGTCAGCGTCCCCATTTCAAGATAGGCATTGTTAACGTCGGTGATCTCCAGTTCGCCTCTCTCTGACGGCTTGAGCTTATCGATAATCTCAAAAACCCGTTTGTCATACATATAGATACCTACGACGGCATAATTGCTTTGGGGCTCTTTGGGCTTTTCGATAATGCTGAGGACCTTGCCCTGCTCGTCGATTTCGGCGACGCCGAATCGCTGGGGATCTGGAACTTCCTTTAATATAATTTTCGCCCCTTCGCGCTGAGTAAAGAAATCGGCCACGGCCCGGCGGATATTATTCTGGATGATATTATCGCCCAGCATCACGATGACTTTGTCGTTATCGATAAAATCGCGGGCCAGCCCCAGAGCCTGAGCGATGCCGCCGGCGCCTTCCTGATAGGTATAGTGCAGTTCATGCAGTCCGAATTCCTTGCCGTCGCGCAGGAGTTCGAGAAATTCGCCCGCCTTGTTGCCGCCGGTCACGATCATGATATCCTCGATCCCGGCGTTGACCAGGGTTTCAATCGGATAATAGATCATGGGCTTGTCATAAACCGGTAACAAGTGTTTGTTGGTCACTCGTGTCATCGGCATCAATCGTGTCCCGTGTCCGCCGGCCAGAATTACGCCTTTCATTATGCTACTCCCAATCATCAGGTTCTATAATATCTCAACACGTTTTGTCACATTATACAGACCTTATCGGCCGGGTCACCAGAGTTTTTTAAAGGTTTTTCAGAATTAACACAGACTAAACATTCGCTCATAACAGTATATACCCAAAGGGCATGAGAGTTCCCGCCAGAGCCAGACCTAAGAACTTTGCCCGCAAACAGTTACGTTTGGACAAAATGGGAATTATTAATCGGAACGAGTATAAAACACCCCTATAATATGACAATCCGAAAAAACTGCTATTATCATTTTACCATAAACAGTAAATTGCTTATGTAAAGTCAAATCTGAAATTCGAAACCCCCTGCTATTTTCTTCACAAAAAAAAAGGCGGCCGTCGTATCGCAACGAAACAGCCGCCTCATGATGCTCAATAATCACGTTTGCCTAACGCCGGCGACGATGAACAAGCAACCCCCCCAGGCCCAGCAAAGACAGGCTGAGCGGCTCGGGAATGACTTCAAAGGTAAACGTCGCTTCGTCCGTTTCTTTTACGCCGCTGACAAAAGCGGAGACTTCAAAGTCGATCTCATAAGTTCCCGGCTGCGTAAAAGCGAAGTTGAAATGGGCATGATCTTCATCATCCAGATCCAGGATGAAACGATCGTCGGAGGTAATACCGCCGTCGAAAGAAGACATTAAATATTCAGGCGTCCCCAGTTCTAGATTGTAAAGGGAAAACTGCCCCGGTCCATTAACACCTTTAAGCGTGAGAGTCAGTTCATTGTCATCAAAGGAATCCATGTCAACCTCTTCAGCGCCAACGCCCAGAAAAGGGGCATCCCAGGATTCGGCATCGGATTCGCTTTCCGGAATAATCCAGAACTTCTCGCCGGCGCTGATGCCCAGTTTATCCCAGGCAGGTCCCGCCTGACGAACCTGTTCTGTGGCGGCAGGCACGACAACGGTTATTTCATCGGGCTCATATTCCGTATCGAAAACAGGATTGCCGTCAACAACAGCCGCCTCTCCTTCGCCGCCGAGGTGCAGATGCAATTCCAATTCCGATCCTTCGCCCAGCCCCAGATCGCCGTGGCCGGCGGTAAACTGTTGAGCCGCCGCAGCCGCACTAACAAAGACACCCAGACAAACTATAACAATAATGTTGGTTTTGATATTCATTTAATACTCCTTTTGGTATAAGTTATTCATTTTCACAATCGGGATAACCGCACCGCAACCATTGCTCAGCCACAGCGGTTATTTCATACATATCAACAAATTCCGACTGGTCGATGTCACTGCCGCCGCACCAGTCGGGCGTCTGACAGTCATCTTCCAGCCAATACATGGAAACCATTTGGACATCGTTCAGGGTCACCCGGCAGTCGCCGTCAATGTCCGCCGTCAGCTCAGGATCGCACTTGTACACGGTATTGACCCGCAGATCGACTTCATAATGACCGGGCATCGTAAACGCCCAGGCATTATGGGCATGCTTGCCAGCGATGATGTAATACACATCGTTATCATCGATGCCGCCCAGAAAGGTGGAAAAGAACACCGTCGGTGACGTTCCGCTTTCCTGCCACATGGAAACGTGGCCGCCTACCGGCCCGCGCACCTCGACCAGCTCAACCCGAAGCCATTTTTCAGATTTCACGGCATTGTGGTTGAGATCCTGCGGATTCCACGAGCACAGATTCGCTATGTCCGAACCCGGCGAGGCAAAGCCCGGCGAGGGGGGATCGTTACTCTGAAAAAACGGCCAGATCGTCTGGTCGGTTTCGGCGCCGATGAATGCAAAGCCGGAGATACCGGGCCAGACAAACCGATCGCCCAAGCCGCGGTGAAATAATCCCTCGGCCAATTCGATGCGCGTATCCGGGGAGGGAGAATCAGTTGAAATCGAGAAATCCCAACCTGACGGCGTAATCGGAATATCGATATCCGTATGAGCCGGTGGTATGACAATCGGGTGATTGAGGTCGGGCAATGGCGTTTCGATGCCGAAATGCACCGTGAAGACTTTACTGGTAATCATCACGCAATTGTCATCAGCAACCGCTGTTACACATAACAGCAACGAACATACTAAAAGACTTGAAATGATTAAAGGTCTTTTCATATTTTATCCTTCTTAAATCAAACCACGTAACTCAACCCGGTTTCGCAAAATTCCTCCCCTTGTCCGCCCAGTCTTTAAGCTGCCGGGCGTCAACGGCCTCTACCCGAATATCACCATAAAGCACATTACTGGCACCGTTGGTATTGTCATCGCTTTTCTGGCCGGCCCGGTGACGGTCCGGCTGGATGTCGGCACGGATGGCCGTCCAAGGTTCGGGAGCGGAAAACCAGGAGCGCGAATGAGCATGATCCGAATTGGTATCATCGGGACTGGTATCGTCCGCACACTCAAAGGTAATCATGACCCTTGACGGACGATCCAGGCGATGCAGATTCGTAAAGGACACATCCCGTTGAAACATGCCAAATATATACAATGGCGTGAGATACTCGTTAAAAATGTAGCTTGTTGCATCGTTTTCCAGCCGTAAATGCCCTTGCGGGTCGGCCGGGCAGATGCGAATCTCATCGACATCGCTGACATACCTTTTCAAAGTATATATCCAGGTTTTCTTCTCATCCATTTCGGAATGCGTCGTCAAGGGAAACGTTCCCCGGTAATCATCGGCATACATATGAATGGCCGTACCGACCTGACGCAGATTGCTGGCACAGGCGACTTTTTTCGCCTGAGCCCGCGCGGCGTTCAAAGCCGGCAGCAATATAGCGATCAACAAAGCAATGATCGACACCACTACCAGCAGTTCGATAAGGGTAAAAGCAGAGGATTCCTTCCGCATTGTAACACCTCCTGTTCATGCATCAGACAGGCAACCGGATTGAAAATGCGTTTCCAGGTGAATGAAGGACAAATCCGCCGAATAACGGGGGCAGCGTATGCGATAACTCTGCCACTTTCAGTGGTATGTCCATATCTCATGAAAAAGCTGTTAGAACAGAGGTAAAAGCGGCGGTCCTCGAGCGGAGAAGGGCCGGCCAGGATGTGCCGTCATCACGGCATCCTGCGGGTAAAAGGTGGGATAAATCAGGGAATGAACAACGGCAAGATTTGGCGTATCACTCAGATCAAGATACTTGCCGAAGACATAGATCATCATAAAACAAACCGGACAGGATGTATCATCTTGCGGGGATGTTGGGCTGGAGTTTTCCGCTTCTTTATCCGCGGCATGACACTGACCGGCACAGTGATGAACCTTATCGGTCATTCTGTGCAGCAGGAGCGACAGCCCTGAACTTTGCAAGATCAAAGCCATTAACCCCAGAACAATAATTTTTCCTGCCGTCCTTTTCATTGCTTATATTCTCAAAATAGCATCATTCACTGTATCTGTCGTCAATCAAAACAACATACATGAACTTTATCTATACTTATATAATAGGACTAAATGCAACATATTTGCAAATACTTTTTCAGCTATTCTGATAATTTAAATCGTTCATAATAATTTCTTTATACACGTTCCGATCCAAAATTCCCGTTTTTAAATGACGAAAATATATGCGGGCATAAGGTTTACGACTGGCCCTGGCAGGACTACTCATGCCCAGTGGGCATAAATATTTTTTATACCCAATCGGAAGCAGTCCTCCTGAGAAACTTTAAGCGAAAAATCGGCAGAACCATTATTATTCAGGCCGATAAATTCCAGTGCATCATGCTTCCCTGGAGAGGGCAACAAAATCGCTCTGGACGTCATACCCCACAACCTCATATTCTGCAAGTAATTACGACGTCCACCATAAATGCCGGCCCATATTTATGATTGCAAACACCATTTATGGTATACTATATTTTTGGCATGAAGATTATTCTGGTACATATGTCCTGTTTTTCAGCCGATTAATACTATAGCCAATTGGGTAGAAAGCTCCCGGCAGGGCCAAGCGTAAGCTTATTCTCCTCAGATAATTACGTTCCGATAAAACGGGTATTTTCAATCGGAACGAGTATAAAAAGAAAACCGCTTATGAAGACCTTTATTACTATAATTCTAAGTGTCGGCGTCATTATTGCCGGGGCATTCTGTGCCCGGGACCTGTTTATCGACCAGACGATTGAACAATTATTGCTCGAGAACAACGAGCTGAAATCAGCCATATCCAATCTCAACCAGGAAAATCAGATTGGGTATGCCAAAGTGCTTTCTCAGGAAAAACGGGATGGTAATTTATACACACGCCTGCTGTTCGTCGAAAGCGACCCGTCCGACCCTGCCAGGCATATTCTGAAAAAAGAATTCGAAATCAAAGGCGATATCATTCATTTTGATACGCTGATCGTTAAGTTCGGCAATCAAATCGTTATGAACGGCCAGGAACGAGCGTTGTTCCTCTGGCGACGGATATACGGTGAGAGCATGGCCCCAGAGGATGGGCTGCCCATAGAAGAAGTCGGCGTTCCCTCCCCTCGCTATGAACATATCTGCGAAAAACTTTCCATCCAGGACCGAAACCTGTTCTGGAGCGAAATCTGGCAACTGGCCAATGATTCGCAACGGCTGAAAAGTATCGGCGTTACCGCCGTTTACGGCAATGCCGTCTATGAAAAAGTCAAACCGGGCCTGATCTATGTCTTTAAAATCAGCAGTACGGGCACCTTTTATCCCGATGTCGTGCCGGACCTCTAATGTATACTACTTCCCCTGCTTTTAGCCAGGCTGACCTCTTGCACGTTCTACGTTTTACGTCCCACCTGAAACTATTCCCTTGGACCTGCCGGTAGTTTTCTACACGAGGGGATTAAAAAATAGGGTGATGAACCAAGCTGTTCCAGCATTGTAAGACCCGGTTTTTTATACCCAAAGGGTATGAGAGTTCCCGCCAGGGCCAGACGTAACAGCTTTATCCGCAAATATTAACGTTTGGACAAAACGGGAAATGTCAATCGGAACGAGTATATACTGTCCGCAGACACTAAAAACGGTCCTCCGTTACTGAATACGAACGACCGTTCGATTAGAGCCCAGCCCCAGGCTTCCCGTCTTATCATAAGTATAAAACAAATCCGGCTTGCGATTTTCGATAACGGCTTCCATTCTGATTTTATTTTCATCAATATATTTCTTTACGAGTTCAGTCTGGTCTCCTTCTAAGGTGAGAAAACCTTTTAAGCCCAGAACCAGATGCCCGTTATCATAGATGACTAAATTGTCCATCGCCAGCAAGCCGTTATAGACTAAGATGCGTCCCAGCGTATTTTGCGCTCGCGTAGAGCCCAGATAAAGCGTATCTCCGATCAAAACCCGGGCGCCATTGATATGCATGGTTCCTTTATTGGTCGGCGTGCCCGCGCCGATATGCACATCATGGGTCACCTCCAAAAGCCCGCCCTCAGCGAAAAACGCCCCCAGGGCATCGTCCCCGACCATCATTCCCTGAACACCGGTTATACGAAGCCGGCCGCCATTTAAAAACCACCTGCCACCGCTGCGATTTTTGTGCCCCAGCAGCAACGCGTCAAGCTCAACGTCTCCGCTTTTCATGTAAATTTCCACATCCCAGGCGTCAACGCCGACAAAAACGCCGCCCGCCTGAATGGGGCCGGAACCTGCTGAATCAGGATCGATAATACATTTTCTGCTATCCGCCGCGCTGCCAAAAAATACCGTATCGCCCTTCTTCGGAACATTACCGGTCGTCCAGGATGCCGGGTCGTGCCAGTACCCGGTTGGGGCCTTATTGTTCCATTTAACAGGAATATTACGGACATAATGATTGGAATTGATCAAGGCTTTCTCATTCACGGTCAATTTATTATTGGCTTCGACTTTCCCCACGCTGCCAGCGGTGAGCACCTTTCGGTCGGGAAAACGGTTACGGCTCGATCTGTTTTGCATTGCCACCCGCCCCTCAAAAACAGTGACCTGCATGACGCCGTTTTCGTCCACCGCGACGCCAAACTCCGTCCCATAATCCACGACACTGCCGCTGGGCGTCTGCACGGTAAAACCTCGCGCTTCCTGGTTGACATAAGCGACGAGTTTTCCAGAACGCAAATACATCCTGTTATCTGTCTCCAGGTTGAAATATGAGGGAGCTTCAAGAACAATTTTTGCCCCTCTGGCAAAAAGAATCTCACTGAATCCATCCTTCAGATAATAAGTGCCGGCACGCAGCAGCTTGCCGTTCTGAATATCCAGTGAAACATCGCCCCATTGACTATCCGTTGACTCGATGACCGTTGCCACCATTTCCGGCCTGTAGCTTGTCGAACGCATATACCGATCGACAAGAATAATCGAAACCGCCAGAATTAATAATGCGGCAATATTACGGATACTTTGAAACAATTCCTTGCGACCGGGACGTTTGCCGACCGATACGAGATGCCCGTTTATTTTCCTGCCTTCCCCGGTATCGGAATTCCCGGAAGCGACAACCTCTGGCGAGCCCTGAATATCCAGTATGCCATCCCACCAGTGGACGCCGAATAATTCCGTATCTTCTTCCGTCTGGCTGACATCGAAATCCATTTCCAGTTTTTTCTTAATCGCGGCATAATCGACCATAAAGCTCCAGTAATATCCCATGGCCTGGGGATTATCTCGCATCCAGGCCCGAAGCTGCGCAATATCATCGTCGCTGGCGTCTCCTTCCAGCAGCCGAAAAAGCAAACCATTTATTAATAATGACTTCTCGTTTTCCATCATGTCTCTCTTATTGCCGTTTGGCGATTAATGCAGGCTCTTAACTGGGTAATAATTCTGCTCATGGTCTTGTATAAACCAATGTGGGACCGGCCGGTCTGCTGAGATATCGTATGCATAGACAAATTTTTATTAAAACGCATTTTCAGCAGCTTTCGGTCCCTGTCCTGCAGTTTCCCCAGACAAACCTCCAATAGTTCCATCCGATCATCTATTATATTGTTTTTTGATGCTTCTTCAGCATAATCGCAAATCGACTCGTAAAAATCGCTGCTGAATATCATTCGGGTCTTTTTATATTTTCGGATGTACTCAAAAACTTTATTGCGGGCAATACCGATAGCCCATGCCCCAAAACTCGACCCAGGCACAAACTTCTCAAAATTTTCCCACAGAACGATAGTTGTTTCCTGAAATATTTCATCCGCGGCATTTCGGTTATGTACAGTTGCCAGTATAAAGGCGTACAGTTTATTCTGCTCAGCGGAATACAATCTCAGAAATTGAGCGTTCTTAGACTTATCACTCATAACCAGCGATAACCTTACATTAAATCTACCAGTAATTGCAATTTATAAACTAAATTTATATGAGAAAAATTCTCCGTAAGACCATCTTAACACATAAATCAATAAATAACAGATATTTGTAAAATAATTTACTTTGTTTTTTTACCTCGAGCAGGCATTTATTTGTATTATCAAAGGATATATACCCCATTGGGTATCATTATCTCGTCAGTGAACTCGAAGTATAACGGAAAACTAACATCACATACAGTTTCGTCCGGGCATAATGGCTACCATTATTATTGTTGATAGTGTAAAAAACCAGTCCGCTTACCATTTTTCATTATATCTACACCGCCTCCGATGGAGCTTTCCCGTTTAGTGCACACGTATTATTTGCAGATAAAATACTTACGACTATTTCTTGTCCCTGACAGACATTATCATCCCTTTGTGCCATAACTTGCTTGACAACGCTGGCAAATTAAGTTCAGGTATCTAAGTAACACAATTGCAGATCGTAATGGTTTTAAATGATTAGACCCAAAGGGTATGAGAATTCCCGCCAGGGCCAGTCGTAAAGGCTTTGCCCGCACATAGTTACGTTTGGACAAAACGGGAATTTCCAATTGGAACGAGTATAATTTATATTTTCACGGACAGGTTTAAAATGATGAAACAATCTCGAGGGAATTTCCTGACACTCTGCGTTATGGGTTTTGCGGTTTTGGCCTTCAGCGGCTGCGGCAATATGTCTCAGCAAACTCCGCCGGTCGAAAAGCCCAATATTCTTTTCATCTCAGTTGATGATCTGAACGACTGGGCCAACTGCCTGAACGGCCGTGAAGGCGTTCATACGCCGAACCTGGACCGCCTGGCCAGGCGGGGCGTGCTGTTTACCAACGCTCACTGCTCGGCGCCGTCGTGCAATCCGTCGCGGGCCAGCATCATGACCGGCGTAAGCCCTTCGACATCAGGCATTTACCACAACAGCCAGAACTGGCGGGCTTCACCGGCACTCAAAGAGGCGATGACAATTCCTGAATATTTCCGTTCGCAGGGCTACCGTACGATAGGAACGGGCAAGATTTTCCATGCTCTGACCTGGATCAAGCACGCCTACGGCACGCAGCGCAACGATCCGTCGATCTGGGACGAGTACTGGCCGGACGCTAACAATCCGATTCCGCCGGACGCCTGGCCGGCAAGCGTCAAAGTCAGCGAAAAAGGTTATGTGACCTGGACGCCCATCGCGGGCGGCGACACCGAAAATCGACCGGCGTTTTTTTTCGATTTCGGACCGCTGCCGGTTGAAGACGAAGATATGTCCGATACGAAAGTGGTTGACTGGGCGTCGGAGAAACTCCAGCAGGAATACGACCAGCCGTTTTTCTTCGCTGTGGGAATTTTCCGGCCTCATATCCCCTGGTTCGCCCCGCAAAAATATTTCGATCTCTACCCGCTGGAGGATGTAACGCTACCGAAAATTATCGAAAACGATCTGGCCGACTGTTCGTCGGTCAGTTATACATTCGTCCGGCGACAATGGCAGGAATGGGCGGTGGAAAATGATATGTGGCGGCCGGCCATACAGGGGTATCTGGCGAGTATCAGCTTTTTTGACGCGCAACTGGGCCGGTTGATCGATGCGTTGGACCGGAGTCCGCATGCCGATAACACGATCATCGTGCTGTGGAGCGACCACGGCATGCATATCGGCGAAAAAGAGCACTGGGAAAAATTCACGCTCTGGGAGGAATCGACACGGGTGCCGATGCTGTTTGTGGCACCGGGCGTAACGCAACCTGATGGCCGCTGCAACCAGCCGACGAGCCTGCTGGATGTGTATCCGACACTGGTGGAATTGACGGGCGGTCGGACCTTCGCCCAACTGGAAGGCCGCAGCCTGATGCCGCAGTTACTGAATCCACGGACGCCTCGTGAAGAACCGGCCGTAACGACATGGGGTAGAAATAATCACGCCGTCCGCACCGACCGCTGGCGATATATTCATTACCACAACGGCGATGAAGAACTCTACGACCATCGGAACGATCCTGATGAATTTGTCAATCTGGCGGATCGTTCCCAATATGAACAACTCAAAAAAGACCTGGCCCGATGGCTGCCGGCAGTAAATGTTCCAGGCGTCAAGGTTACGGATTAACCATTCATGAAAAAAGCCCCTTACTTGAAGTAAGGGGCTGATTTTTCTAACAGACTCTAAAATTCTATCTCCCGATTTTACATCGGTGGTTTTTACATAAGTGTTCATAATCGAACAAAAACGCTTAATAGTCAAAAACGGGCATTATTCGGCTTCTTCAATTTCGACTTCCTGAATACCGGATGACCAGCCTTCCTGTTGATAAACTACTATCTTAATGGCGTCGGTCTTGATGGTTTGGAAACGCACCATGTTGAATGCATCCTTCTGAGTCATATAAGGCGTCGTATTATCGACCGCCTGCCACTGATCGTTGCCGGAATGGTACAGCACCTTCCACGATTCGGGCACTTTACAGCCGCCATGACCGCTGTCGTCAAACCAGTAAACCCGCACACCCGATATCGCATGCGGCTCGTCCCAGGCAAATTTCACCCATTCCGTCCCGCCGTTATGCGGCCAGAAGTCCAGATGCTGCGCCCCGGCATCGGAAGAACTGGTCGGTAGAACCTGATCCTTGATCGCCGACAGCGAGGCATGTACATAAGAGGCGGACACTTCAGCTATATAGGTCAGCGTTTTCGCCGGTTCCGGACGGGCGGCTTCACCGGTCCGTGCCGGCCAGACTGTCATTTGCCCTCGTCCCCGATGCGCCCAGGCATAATAAGGAATCGCCGTAAACTTGCGGGTCAAATCCTGTACGACCTCGCCTGCCACCGTTCGGCGATAGACCTGAGCCTGACCGGTCAACGTCACCACGCCGTTGAGCAGATCCGGGCGTTTCTGCGCAGCAATCGCCGCTTCATCGGGTATGACCATATTTAGCACCTGCCCGTCATTATCCGGCCATTCCAGGCAAAAGACAATCGGCCCGCGCTGCAGCGCCACTTTTCCCCGGTCGGCTTTAACATTTTCATGAGCGATCACCCGACGCACCGGCATCGGCAGTTCCAGTTGAATGCTATCACCCTTTTTCCAGGTTCTGTCAATTATGGCATAGCCGTCGCTCAATCTGACGTCAACCTTTGTGCCGTTAACCTTCAGAACCGGTTCATCATCCACCTCTTTTAGAAAATGATACAGGTCCAGAGGCCCCGCCTCATTTCGGGCCCAGCCGGGTATGCGAACGAGCATTCTGAAGCGTTCGCTTTTGGCGGGCGTGACATCAATATCGACCTTTCCCTGCCAGGGAAAGTCCGTCGTCTGTTTCAGCTGCACTTTATTCGTCGCGGTACCGATGGTGGTCTCGCCGCCGATAAACAGGTTGACATATACATCGCTGTTTTTATACGCGTAAGCATATCCCGGCACCGAAGGAATAAACCGGGCCACATTCGAAGGACAGCACGCACACCCAAACCAGGCCTGCCGTTCATGCTGACCGATCGATTCCAGCGGATTGGGATAGAAGAAACGGTCGCCCTTCATCGAAATGCCCGACAATGTCGCATTATAAAGCGTCCTTTCCAGCACATCAATATATCCGGCATCGCCATACATCAGAAACATCCGATGGTTCCACATAATATTTGCAATAGAGGCACATGTTTCACAATAGGCCGTCATATTAGGCAAGACATACGGCTCGGCAAAACCTTCGTGCCCGCCGGAAGCGCCAATACCGCCGGTGACATAAAGCTTCTTGCCCACCACATCTTGCCAGATGTCATTAATCGCTTTGACATAATCCATATTACCCGTTAATGCCGCGACATCCGCCATGCCGGTGTACAAATACGCCGCCCGCACCGAATGCCCCACGCCCCGTGTTTGCTCGACGACCGGCTTGTGGTCCTGGCTGTATTCGCCATAAAGACCGCCGTTACCATGGGGGCCGCGGTTGCCTCTGCGGCCGCGCTGATCAAGAAAGAATTTCGCCTGCTCCAGGTATTTCTCATCGCCAGTAACGCGATACAGCCGGCACAGACCAATTTCAATTTCCTGATGACCCGGCGGATCGGTGCGCTTACCGGGGCCAAACGTCGCGCAGATCAGGTCGGCGTTCTTCTTTGCCACATCCAGAAACGCCGAATCACCCGTCACCTGATAATGCGCCACCGCCGCCTCGTTCATGTGCCCCATGCAATACTGCTCATGAACCCACCTGATATTAGCCCAGAGCTTTTCGTACTGCCTTTCCGGCACGGAATAATGGGTAAACAGATAACCATCCTCCCACTGAGCCCCCGCTATGACGGCAATGAGCTGATCGAGATACAGCCGCATCATCCTGTCCGGATTGACTTGCAGGGAATAGGCCGCCCCTTCCATGATTTTGTACACATCCGAATCGTTAAAGGCGGCGCCGATGTGTTTGCCGGATTTCAGGCCGGCCGCCTTCTCGAAATTGGAAATCCGGTCCGTCTCCACGCATTTCTCGAACGCATAAGGAATCGTCACAATCCGGTTCGTCTCCAGGCGCGGCGACCAGAAATCATCCTCCACCTCCACCAGGTTGAACGGAACCGGTTGAACGAAATAATCCCGTTCCAGAACCGGCCTCACATCCTGTCCTGCGGCCGCACTCGCCATCATGACAACGGCGCAGAACAGAGTCATTACCATAAAAAATATGTTCTTCATCGACATAACTCCTTAAAAAGAAAAACATCTGGAAAACAACTGTCAAAAATATATGCTTCAGTCCGCCCTCAAAAAGGAAAGTTCGAGTTTTCACAGCCTATGAAACAGTAATTGTAATCTGGAGCCTGATAAATGCAAGTGTCCTGGTTCAGCGTGAATTGGACAAACGAGTTTGATTGTTAATCTTATTT
>CAYZXY010000070.1:0-16667 GCA_964482555.1 uncultured Pirellulales bacterium | reverse complement strand
ATGATTAAAATAGCGCACACAGCAACGGCGTATCAGTCGGTGGTTTCGATTCTGGACAGTAAGATGCGCGGTCTGCGGCGCTATGATGATCTGGATGTTTCAATCATCTCATCTTTGCCGCCCGCTCCGGAACGGCGTGTTCCGGCGGTCCGGCATATCCCCCTGGAAATAGCCCGCAGCATCCATCCTCTCGCCGATATTCGCAGCATTTGGCAAATGTACCGTCTCTTCAAACGCGAGAAATTCGAGATTGTCCACTCCCATACCGCCAAGGCCGGTTTCATTACCACCGTGGCCGCGAAAATGGCCGGCATAAAAAATATCTACCATACCTCCCACGGCCTGCCTTTTTACGATGGACAACCGCCCCGGCAATACCAGTTATATAAAATGCTGGAAAAATTGGCTTGCCGGTTTCGGACCCATCTGTTCACCCAGAACCAAAAGGACTATCAGGCCTGCGTTGAGCTCATGCACGGAGATAAAACCAAAGTCTCGGTCGAAGGCAACGGCGTCGATATTGATTTCGTCAATCAATCCGCCCGTGAAAACCTCGAAGAAGCCCGAAAATTCTATCCCGAAAACGACGGACTGAAAATTGCCATGCTCTGCCGCTATGAACCGGTAAAACGCATTCCCGATTTTTTTGCCGTGATGAATCAGCTGCATGAGCAGAATATTCCAGTCTCTGCCATTGTCACCGGCATGGGACCGCTGGAAGATACCTTCCGGGAACAGCTATCGACCATGCCCATCAAGGATACCGTTCGCATGACTGGCTATTGCCAATATCCCCACAGCCTGCTGGCACTGGCCGATGTGGTCATGCTTTGCTCCGAAAAGGAAGGCATTCCCCGGGTGCTTATGGAAGCCATGGCCCTGAAAAAACCCGTCGTGGCGACCGATGTCCTCGGCACACAGGAACTGGTGATTGATGGCCAAACCGGTTTCCTGGCCCCCCTCGGTGATATCGAAAAGCTGACCAGGGCGATTACCAGGCTGGCGAATTCCCCCAGCCTGCGCGAACAGATGGGCGCCGCCGGTTTTGAGCGGGTGATGGAGCATTTCAACGATAGAAAAATAGCGGCCTTCCTGCATGATGTCTATTGCCGGGCTGTTAACTGATTATCCTTCTCTCGGTCAAATAATCCAAATCAAGTTTCCCTGTACTTCGGAATATTGGGAGACGCTGTATCCCCTCGGGAATAATGCCGCCTGAAACCAGCTTGTATGAAATTGATGGTGACAACAGAAGATCGTTTCGTCCAGCCAGACAATGGTCAGATTCATTCCGTTTCCGGCTATGATTATGCCTTCTGGCAAAGATATCTGGAAGTTTTCGATGAGGTCATCATCTTCGCCCGGTTGCTGAGAGTTGATGCCGTGCCTTCGGACACCGTTTCTGCGGCCGGGCCCGGCGTTTCTTTTTATCCGATTCCTTTCTATGTCGGTCCCTGGCAATATGTCATAATGCGCGGGAAAATCGCCGCCCTCGCTCGCGCCGCCGTTGACAAGGCCGACGCCTTTAATCTCCGGGTGCCGGGCACTCTTTCGAACCAGCTCTGGCGGCAATTACGAAAGCGGAATATACCTTACGGCATTGAAGTCGTGGGCGATCCCTGGGACGCTCTGGCGCCGGGCAGCGTGAAAAGCATCATAAGACCTGTGCTTAGATCGAAGTTCAAACGTGATATGACGCTGCAGTGTAAATATGCCGCCGCCGCTTCCTATGTAACCCGATCCGGCTTACAGAAAAGATACCCACCGGGATGCTGGTCCACACACTATTCCAGTATTGACCTCCCCCCCGAAGCAATCATTTCAGCAGACCAGCTCGACGTTAGAATCAAACGCCTCAGGACAAAATCTCCCACAAGACCGTGGGTGATCGTACATGTTGGCATGCTGGAGCATTTCTACAAAGCCCCGGATGTCCTGCTCCGGGCGCTGGCGATATGTCAACATAAAGACCGCCGCCTGCGACTGCAAATCATCGGCGATGGACGCCGCCGCAAAGAGCTTGAAGATCTGGCCCGTCGGCTGAATGTTACCGATGACGTCGAGTTTCTCGGCAAGGTCGAGACAAAAGATAAACTCTTCGATCTGCTTGACCAGGCCGATCTGTTTGTGCTCCCTTCCCGCCAGGAGGGTTTGCCCCGTGCCGTCATCGAAGCCATGGCCCGCGGCCTGCCTTGTATCGGCAGTACGGTCGGGGGCATCCCGGAATTGCTGGCCGGCGATGATCTTGTTCCTCCAAACGATGTACAGGCCCTGAACAGTAAAATTGAAGCGGTCATAACAGATATAACCAGAATGGAACACATGGCCCGAAGAAATCACCAGAAAGCCAGTGAATTTACTTTCGATATCCTCAAACTGAGACGAAAAGAATACTATACCCGACTCCGCGAGGTGTATGCCTCTCCTCACAAAAGGGATAGTAAATGACAGACAAGAAACTATGTCTGATCGCCGCCGTCCCTTCCACATTGTGGGTTTTTTATCGTTCTCTCCCGCCGTTACTGCACCGGCAGAACTGGGATGTCGATATCTGTGCCTCAGAAGGTCCGGAATTGGCTTATTTTGAATCTGAATATGGGATAAAAACTCACCGTATCGCCTTCCAGCGACGTATTTCCCCCTGGGCTGACGTGGTCGTTTTGTTCAGGCTGGTGTTATTGTTCCAAAAAAACCGCTACGATATCGTTCATGCCCATACACCTAAAGCTGGCCTGCTGAGTATGATCGCTGCCTTTTTGACGCGCGTACCGCATAGAATCTATACCTGCCATGGTCTGCCGCTGGAGACGGAAAAGGGTTTCAAGCGTTCATTATTGTCACTTGCCGAAAAAATAAGCTGTGCCCTGGCGACGCAGGTACCGGCGGTGAGTCAGAGTTTGCGCGAAAAAATACTCCATCTCAAATTATGCCGCTCCGATAAAGTCTTCGTTCTCGGTGACGGAACGGCTTGCGGCATTGATCTTCAGCGTTTCCGTTTGTCCGATAAAGTCATTGAGAGACGGGAACAATTAAAACAACAGTTTCATCTGCAAGAGGATGATATAGTACTGGGATTTGTCGGGCGCATGGTTCCTGATAAAGGAATCCATATTTTAATAGAAAGTTTTATCGAACTGAGCAGAAAATATGAAAATCTCAAACTCTTTGCCATTGGAAGTTTTGAACCCGATCGAGGCTCGTTAAGCGATGACATTCTTCAGTTTATGAAAAATTGCCCCTCAGTTATCCAGGTTGATTTCACGCAGGAAATAGAATGCTACTATGCTCTGATGAACATTCTGGTTCTGCCGACCAGGCGGGAAGGTTTCGGGCTGGTGCTCCTGGAAGCTGGCGCCTTGAATGTCCCTGTCATCGCCACAAGCGTTACGGGATGCGTGGATGCGGTCATACATAACGAAACAGGCATTTTAATCGAAAAAGATGATGCAAAAGCCCTCACCCGGGCGGTAATAGACCTGATAGAAAACACTGATTTTCGCCAAAAAATTACTCAAAATGCCCAAAAAAGGATAAAAAATCTTTTTTCGCAGCAGCGATTACTCCAAAAACACGTTAATCTTTACGATTCATTCAAATAATAACCCTACCCGATTTGTTTTTTTTACCTATATATGTTAAAATGAGCAATATAAGGCAAATAGGGCGACTTGAATTGCCGCCTTTTATCCGATAACATATTAAGTGCCGCATCAGAGAGATGGATATATAATGTTTAAAGTTCTTAAGTTATTTCGCAGGCCGTTGTTAACAACACTATTGGTGTTGGTAACAGTGCAGGCCCGGGGAGCCGTTTATTATGTGTCCCCCTCGGGTAATGATAACAATATCGGATCGGAAGCGTCTCCCTTGCAAACGATTCAATATGCGTTAGAAAAAGCCGGGGGGGGAACTGAATTAAATCGTGATGAAATAATTGTCCAGGCGGGAACTTATATTACGGGAAGACTCATCTTTCCATACGATAACATCATCCTGACGTTTGAAGAAGGGGTTTCAGTACGGGCTCGCAGTGTCTACGACCCAATGGACGGTAATAATTCAGACGATAATAACTCTTTTGCAAATGTTCGCTCCAGTCTGATTTATTTAAATCAAAGAAATAATATTACAATACGCGGTCAACAAACAGAGTTGGCAATGAATCCGGATGAATATCCCGAGGCGTATCCCTTTGATGCGGCATCGGACGTCAATATATATAACAATTCGATCACCATACCCGATCACAACCTGATTACCGGTGATCAGGCTTATTATAGTACCCCATCTAATCCCATTGGCGGACTTACTGATAATACCATGTATTATGCAATTCGGATTAATTCTGACACGATACGGCTCGCTCACACCTATCAACAGGCTCAACAATTTAACCACATTGATTTATCAAACATGTCCGACGGCCAACACTGGATAAACGTTCAATTCAGGCATACAATGAAAATTCATGGGTGTCGGAATATTATATTAGATGGATTGTTAATAAAAAACAGCGGTGGTGATGGTATTTATATTGGTCCATCGCATTCCACTTATCCTTACTCTCAAAATATTACGATTAATAATTGCGTGTGCGACAGTCACCGGCGCAACGGCATTTCCGTTATTAGTGTGGACGGTCTCTATATCAACAATGTAACGGTTAAAAACAATACGGGAAAACATCCCGGCTGCGGCATCGATTTTGAACCAAATTGGAATTTTGAAAGATTGAATAATATATCTATCAGTAATCTTCAATCGATCAATAACAGAGTTGGTTTACAATACCATGCCCTTAAATTTGATGCTTCGTCGGAACCCGTTTCCATAACAGTTTCAGACAGCAGTGTTTATGACTGTGGAAAGGCTTTTAGTGTTTATGAAGACGATGACAATCCCGAAACAGGCAGCATTATGTTTGAAGGGATTGAGATAGATAATATGTCATTATTTGGAGCTTTTATCAGAAAATCTGCTTATGGTGCCCAACTTACTTTTAAAGATTGTCTTTTTTCAAATATTTCAAGAACACTATTTATTCTTGCTGATAATAATGAAACAATAGCCGGCGGCCTGACATTTGATAATATTTTCTTTATAAATGAAAAATCACCGGACAATTGCGTTATCAGTTATTCCCCGACAGGATATCCTTATTTAAAAAATATAAGTGGTACTATTTATACGTCGCATAATGAAACATATAATCTTTTTGATTGCTTAAATTCTGATATAACCAGTTTTGAAAACATTAATTATGACATTATTCAAGGCGATATATCGCCACTTAACAAAAAACCGATAGCTGAAGCAGGAAACGATCAATCGCTTATCGATATTGATCGGGATGGCTATGCGACCGTAACATTACGGGGTGATTTATCTATTGATCCTGACGGAATTTTGATTTCTTATCAATGGATTAATCAGCAAACAAACCACTTACTTTCAAATGAGATTAATCCAGTATTAATTCTGCCAGTTGGTGTACATCACATAGCGTTGACTGTAGCTGACGATCATCAGCTCTCCGCCACCGACACCGTCACCATCACCGTCGAAACGCCCCCGAATGCGCTGCCGCTGGCCAACGCCGGCGACGACATCTCCGTCGATGATACCGACTGGGACGGCGTCGAAACCGTCACCCTCCGCGGTGACGGCTCCACCGACATCGACGGCAGCATCACCGCCTACGCCTGGACCAACCAGGACACCGGCGAGTCCCTCTCCAGCGAACCCAATCTGACGATCACGCTCCCAATCGGCGTCCACAATATCGTTCTGACCGTCACCGACGACCAGTCCGAAAGCAGCTCCGACGCCATCACCATTACCATCGACGAGCTCGACAACCGTGCCCCCGAGGCCGACGCCGGCCCCGGCCAGACCCTCATTGACACCACCCCCACCAACGACATGACCGTCACCCTCGACGCCTCCGGCTCCACCGACCACGACGGCCATATCACCCAATACCAATGGCTCCTGGCTGGCAAACCCATCGCCGCCGGCATCACCCCCGACATCACGCTCCCCCTCGGCGAACATACCATCCTCCTCGAAGTCACCGACAACGGCGGCCTCTCCGCCACCGATACCGTCACCATTACCATCGACCCCCTCACCCACAGCATTACAACTCAGCCCGGCCCCGGCGGCTCCATTCTGCCCGCCGGCCCCATCGATGTCGTCAACGGCAGCGATCAAACCTTCACCATTACCCCCGACGCCGACTGCTACATCGTCAACGTCTTCATCGACGGCGTCGCCCAGGGGCCTGCCCCCGCATTCACCTGCCGTAATGTCACCAGCGACCAACAGGTCTCCGCCGAGTTTGCCCCTGTCGAACAACTCAACGGCGACGCCACGCCGCCTCTGGTGAAAAAATGCATCCCCAACCAGTCCGCCATCCAGGCCCCCGTCAACTCGCTGATCGCCTTCACCCTCAGCGACAACGGCAGCGGCATCGATCCCAATTCCGTCGTGATCTGGGTCGATGACGGCCGGGTCTATCAGGACGGCCGGGATAAAGTCACCACCGAATACGGCCGCTGCCAGCGCAAAGGCAACGAAGCCGAATACATCTTCACCTACCAGCCTGTCAAAAACTTTAATTACGACCAACGTGTCACCATAAAAGTCACCGCCTCCGACCAGTCCGGCAACATCATGCCCGAATACACATGGCATTTCACCACCCAGATGCACAGCTTCGGCGGCCGCGTGTCCGTCAACAGCTCGCCCGAAATCGACATGTACGCCGGCAGCCCCGTCAGTGTCACTGCTCCCGACGGCACCATTTGGGCCGCCTGGCATAGCGGCCCCGAAGGCGACCGCGACATCTTTGTCGCCCGCCTCCTGCCCGGCGAGACTTCTTTCGAACCGGAAATCTGCCTTACCAGAAACACCGCCGACCAGTGCCATCCTTCGCTGGCGGTCGCCGACGACGGCATGCTCTACATCGTCTGGCAGGACAACCGCACCGGCAACTGGGAAATCTTCCTTTCCTATTGCCCCGATAACATATCCTGGAAAACCGCCCGCATGGTCACCATCCATGATGCCAACCAGACTCAACCCGTTCTGGCCTGCGACCATGCCGACCCGCATAATATCTTCGTCGCCTGGTGCGACGACCGCGACGGCGAAGAACACATTCGCATGGCCCGCTCCAACATCTTGCTGGAAACCTGGCACGAAAACCGCCTTTCACCCGCCGGACAAAGTTGCTCCGAACCGGTCATGGCCATCGACGCCGACAACACACTTTACGCCTTCTGGACCGCCGACATTGCCGCCGCCGATACCGACATCCACGGAGCGATTCTCCAGGACGACTCGCTCCAGCACCTGAACGCCGTCGCCAAACCCGGCCGCCAGTCGCAACCGACCCTCGCTCTGGAACCCGCTTCCGATAACATCCACCTTGCCTGGACCGACGAAGAACCCGGCAACCTCGACATCTACTACGCCCGCGCCAGCAGAGATGAACTGCCCGATTCGCCCCTCACCGGCCGTTCGATTATTGACGATACCACCGGCGCCGCCCAGCAGCATCCCGTTCTCTGCGTCCGCGATTATGACAATGGCGCTATCCGCGTCTTCGCCTGCTGGCAGGACGCCCGTAATATCATCGAAGAAAACCGCGACATCGACATTTATTTCGCCGAAACCGGCCTGACCACCGCCGACGCCCGGATGCAGTCTACCGACCTTTTCGGCGCCAACATCTGGATACCCACTCATAGCGATACGACTTACACCCAGACTCAACCGTTCATGTCACTTTACCATAACGATCACCCCTATATCATCTGGGTTAATGAACAGGATAACCATAACAATATTGAGTTTTCCGGCACCACCATCATCGACAATGTGCTTCTCGCCGAAAGCATCATCCCAGCCGTCGATGGCGGCATTGTCGGGCCGACGTTTGATGCGATTGCCGGCATGGGTGACGTCAGCGTTACCGTCCCTGCCGGCGCTTTCTGGGATGATCTGGATGTCACCATTTATGAGGTGAAAAATCCGCCGACAACCGCCTATGTTACTCCCGAAGACATCATCGGCCATTACGAATTCGGTCCCAGTAGCGAAATGGAATTTTCCCAGCCGGTTACCATCGTCATCCCCTTTGCCGCCGCCGAAGCCGGCGAAAAAACCGTTTACTGGTTCAACCCCGACACCGGCCAGTTCAGCCAGTCCGGTATCTCCAACGTCGAACTCATCGAAGTCTCCGCCAACGTCCAGGCCCTGCGCTACACCACCACCCACTTTTCCCAGTATGTCGTCGCCCGGACCCTGAACTCCCAATCCGATCCCCAGGCCGCCTCGACCGTCGCCGGCGGTTGCTCCATGAACCGCTACCATCCCAGCTCCGATAACCCCCTGGAATTCCTCCTGCCCTATCTCCTCCTGACCCTCTACCTCACCGCCTGCAAACTCCACCGCTCCCGCCATAACCCTTCACGCGAGTTCTACTCTCGTTCCGATTGAAAATTCCCGTTTTGTCCAAACTAACTCTGTGCGGACAAATCCTTTACGACTGGCCCTGGCGGGAATTCTCATACCCTTTGGGTCTAAAACCCTGGGGTCCCTTCAGTCTCCCGGGGATATCCCTGTTAGTCCCGGCGAAACTTTCATGACACTGCCAGCTTTCGTCCCCAACTATTCAGAGCACCTCCCATGCCTTAAAAAATCCTTGATTTGCCATAAGCGAATCAATTAAGATAAGGATGCCTCTAATAATTGCTTTTGAGGCGAAAGCGAAGATTTTTTTCGTCTGACAAGAAATGATAAACCGGGCATATTAGTGAATATTCACGGTTTTTTCATGACGAACCCAAGACGGTAGAAAGATCGTTCGCCGCCCCAAATGTTTTTTCAGACGCGCCCTTAACAGGCAACAGCACTGGGAGTATTTTATGAATGATGTGGAACGCCTGCAGAAGCTTATCGAAAGCCGCTATCCGTGTATTCATATCGTGACGTTTGAGGAAGTGCTGGCGTGCCAGCTTATTACCGAAGCGACGATGAATGAGGGGCGAAATCTGTGGCTCTGGTCGGTCACGAACGGCCTGCGGGAAGGAGCCTTGACAAACTCTTCACCTTTGAAAAACACCGAAAATCCTGCCGCGGCAATGTACTATCTTTCCAAAATCGATGATCCGATCGTGGTTGTCGCGCTGGACATCGTTAGCCATCTGGAAGAGCCGCGCATGATGCGGGCGATGCGGGACGTCATTCATAAATTCCAGCGGACCGGCGGCACACTGTTTCTCGTGGACCACCGGGAGACACTCCCCTCGGGCGTCAAAGCGGACTCAATCCGGTTTGATATTTCCCTGCCGGACGAAGATGAACTGAAAGAGATCCTGTTGCGGACGCTTCGCGAGTACAGCCGCGAGAAACCCATCGAAATCAACATCAAACGCTCGGCCCTCACCACGATTATTCGCAACCTGCGAGGTCTGACCCAGTCGCAGGTGGAACGGATTATCGTCGATGCGGTCAGTGAGGATAACCGATTCGACCGAAGTGATATCAACAGCATTCTGGCAAAAAAACGGCAGATGCTGCAATCAGAAGGGTTGCTGGAATATGTCGAAACCCCAGCGGAACTTACACAGATCGGCGGCATATCACGACTGAAACGGTGGCTCAAAATGCGGCAAAGCGCCATGACCGAAGAAGCCGTTAAATTCGGCCTCGAAACGCCGCGCGGTGTCCTGATGCTCGGCGTCCAGGGCGCCGGCAAAAGCCTCTGCGCCAAAGCCATCGCCACCGCCTGGCAATGGCCCCTGCTGCGAATGGATACCGCATCGCTTTACGACCGCTATATCGGCGAATCGGAAAGGCGGCTGCGTATGTCGCTGCGGCAGGCGGAAATGATGTCGCCGATTATCCTGTGGATTGACGAGATTGAAAAAGCGTTCGCCTCCGCCGCCTCACGCAATACCGACGGCGGGCTTTCCCAGCGCATGTTTGGAACGCTGCTCACCTGGATGCAGGAGCATACCGCACCGGTCTTCCTGGTCGCTACGGCCAACGACATCGAAGCCCTGCCGCCGGAGCTGCTGCGTAAGGGGCGGTTCGATGAAATCTTTTTTGTCGATCTGCCCCTGCGGGACACTCGCCGGCAAATTTTCGACATTCATATCGCCAAACGGGACCGCGATCCGTCGCAGTTTGACCTGGATTTGCTGGCCGATACGTCTGATGGATTCAGCGGCGCCGAAATCGAACAGGCCGTCATCTCCGGTCTGCATGAGGCCTTTGCCCGCAGTGTGCCTTTAAGCACGGAGTTAATCCTGGAGGTGCTCAACACCTCCCCGCCGCTGTCAGTCACCATGGCGGAGAAGGTCGACAACCTCCGTAAATGGGCCCGCGACCGCTGCGTACCCGCTGATTAGAACTGTTCGACTTTCTAATGCACCCACTCTTCTACTCTTCCACTCCATCTCATTCCGGCCCGTAAGCCTGATAGGATATGGTCGTCGACTCACCCACACCGACTGGCTCGTAATCGTCAAACCAGTAGGCCTCGGGATTACTCTTGTAAATCATGAAACGGCCGCTTTCGAGATTATCCGCCGCCCGGTGATATTTGAAATAGACATAACCTTCATGCACGCCGACGATTTCGATTTTTCCTGAAACATGAGACATCGTAAAGCGGGCCCGTTTGGCCAGACCCGAAACCATGGCTTTGGCCTTCTCGAAAATATGATACCCCTCTTCAATCGGTACGGCATAGCCTTTATTGCCCGACGCCGGCCGACACTGAAAAACGTAATAAGGCGGCACGCCCATAAAAGACAACCGCCGGAATAATCCCGCCAATGCTTCAGGATTATCGTTCACGCCGCGGATCAGCGGGGTCTGATTAGCCAGAACCGCTCCCGCCGCATGCATCATCTTCACGGCACGAACGGCCGCCTCGGTAATCTCGCGAGTGTGGTTGAAATGGGTCATGACATATAGCTGTTTGCCCGCCTCAGCCACACTGCGGAACAGTTCGATTAAAGCAGAATCATCGGTGATGCGATACGGATTAAACGAAGGTATCTTGCTGCCGATGCGGATAATACGGACATGATCTATGGTCTTGAGTTCATCTACGAAACGCTGGAGTTTGTTCGTACTCAGCATTAACGGATCGCCGCCGGTCAACAGCACATTAGTGATCTCCCGATGCTCACGGATATAGTGAAGGGCAGCCGGCAGATCGTTCACAATATCCCCGTGACTGCTGATAAAGACCCGCTTGCGAAAACAATACCGGCAGATGCCGCCGCAGACATTGCTGACCAGCAGCAAAACCGTCGAAGGATACTTGTGTTCGAGTCCGGGCATGATAGTGAAATTCTGTTCGCCGGAGGGATCGAAATTTCCCCATTTTTCCAGTTCGTGCATCCGGGGAATTATCAGATTGCGTATGGGATCGTTGGGGTCGTCCCAGTCTATCAGAGATAAATAATAGGAATTGGTGCGAAACCGGTATAGTGAGCAAACCTCAGCAAGAGCCCGCTGCTCTTCCCGGGATAAAGCTTGAACCTTTTCAATGTCATTCAGGTAGTCTATTTTTATAACCTCTTTCTAGTAAATAATATACAGTATTTCTCAGCTAGGGATTCTCTCTGCTTTCTCACTTAATAAACAGCTCATGATACCATATTGGGGAAATATTTCTAGCGAATTCGACCGGGGAATACCAGGAATCGCCTGGGTGGTGCGACCACTTAGAAAGTGATGATTTCCTTCTGCTCCGCCGCCTCGACCGCGGCGAATCCAGCCAGGGTGATATTCTCAAGCTCTTCGAATGGGACCAGCGGCGGTCCGCCCGCAGCGATTCGCTGGAAAAAGGCGGTGTATTCCGCTTGGTGTCCTTTGTCCTGATTGAACAGGTTCATCGACTTGAATTGTGGCCAGCCGTAACCCTTGAGTGAACGGAAATTATCGAGCTTGAGGATTTTATTTTCGCAAAATAACTCCAGCGTCTCTTTAGGATAGCCGCGATGACCATTGGCAAAATAATGCAGCGTCCCGATGGAACCGTCCGCAAATGTCAGGACGATCGTGGTTTTGTCATCGGCCGTCAAAATGCCGGATTTTTTCGCGAGCGCGACCGCCTGCACGGTTACCGCCGGCGCGCCGCTCAAATAGGCCATCAGGTCTATCCAGTGAACGCCTTCACCAATGATTCGGCCGCCGCCGATCGCTTTGTCATGTACCCAGACATCCGGCGGAATCTCGCCCGCGTTGACCATCATTGACATGCACAGCGGCTGGATTCGTCCGGCCAGCAGTTCCTTCATCTTGCGGGCGTGCGGCGAAAAGCGGCGGTTGAATCCCACCAGTAATTGCCGGTCGCCCGCTTCCGTGTTGGCGTCCCTTATTTCCGACAGCTCCCGGCGGCTCAGGCACAACGGTTTTTCGACGGCTGTATGCTTGCCGGCCCGCAGGGATTCAATGACCATCTTCGCATGCAGGTCGTGCCGGGTGGCAATGATGAGAGTGTTGATTTCATCATCCCGCAGCAGATCCTGATAATCATTAACCGCCTCTTCGAAACCGAACTTGCGCGCCGTGTGCGCCCCCGCCGCGCCGTCAATATCCGCCACCGCTTTCAATCGCACGCCGGCTCCCTTGATGGCAGGCAGCAGCGTCGTCCGGGCGAAATTGCCGGCTCCGATCAAACCGAGGACTACCGCTTCCGCCGTCGCTTTCTCTCCCGAACGCCGGGGGAACACGACTTTACCGGCAGACGGTCCGACGGCACCCTCCCGGGGGTACGTCAGCACTAGGGCCAGTTTATCCGGGTCGGCGGTGAGCAGGTCATAAGCCTTTTTCGCCTGCGCGATCTCGAATCGGTCGCTGATCAGTTCATCCACCGCCAGAGAGCCGGCTGCTAGCCCGTCCAATACCGCCGCAAAATTCCGCTGCTCTGTCCACCGAACGAACCCATAAGGGTAATCCTGCCCACCCTGCTCGTACCGGGGATCATACCGACCGGGACCGTATGAACAGGAGACCTGAAACGTCAGCTCTTTTTCATAAAAATCCGCCCGGTTCAGCGCCAGGTCCACCACCCCCACCAACACAATCCGCCCTCGCTGACGGCTCATGCGGGCCGACTGCTGCACAATAATATCGCTACGGGCCGAAGCGGTAATCAGGACACCGTCAACGCCTTTGCCCTCCGTCATGGCCATGGCGGACAACACCGCGTCAGAACCGCCAGACACTTCTATCACCTCCGCGCCGAACTCTCGGGCCTTTTCCAGCTTACCCGCGTCCAGGTCGATGCCGATCACCCGACAGCCGCTGCTGACCAGCAGCTGCACGGCAATCAGCCCCAGCAGCCCCAGCCCAAAAACGACCACCGTTTCACCAAAACCCGGCCCCAGCAGACGTATACCCTGCAGACTGATTGCGGCCGCCACGGTAAAGGCCCCCTGTTCGTCGGTGACGTTTTCCGGCACCCTGGCACACAAATTTTTCGGCACGCAAACCAGGTCCGCATGCGGACCGTTGTTGGCCACCCGATCCCCAACCCCGAATCCCTCAACGCCTGCGCCTACCGCCACCACCTCGCCGCAATTGCAATAGCCCAGCGGCAGCGGTTCGTCCAGCCGGTTTAAAACGCTGCTCATCGTGGGGAGCAGGCCCTCTGCCTTGATCTTGTCCATGACCTGTCGGACCTTGTCGGGCTGCTGCCGGGCCTTGTCCAGCAGATGACTGCGGGCGAAATTCACCAGCATCCGTTCCGTCCCCGCCGAAATCACACTGCATCGCGTCCGAATCAGCAGTTGACCCGGACGCACCGCCGGCGCCGGCACTTCCGCGATGTCCAACTCACCTGTCTTGAGATTCTGCAAAATCTGTTTCATACGAATATCATTTCCTCATAAAGGGAGAACCTGACAAACATAAACATACCGCGATTCCTGTCATACGACACGGTTCGCATCATTGATTTTGGTTATACCTTACCCCTTCACATCCGGAAAAACAATCTTTTTCCATTGATCAAATCGCTTGCCACTGGTACGCCAGAGTCCTCAGACATCCCCGACATTCGCGCACAAAAAAAAGGGCGCCAGGCCCGCAGGCCGTGCACCCTTTTCAGACTATCAGATTTTACGGCTCTGTTATCAGCACATCTTACGACGTCTCAGATAACTGACGCACACACTGCCGATGCCGCCCAGCAGCAAAGCGCCCGGAGCCGGTACCGGCTTCAGACTGGCATAATCGAATGCGACATAAGGCTCTTTCGGCGATACGATATCGACAATCACCTCGCCGTCCATCATGTCCGACCACGCCACAATCGCCGTAAATTCACGGATCGCGCCATCGAGTCCCTGGTTCATGATCAGATTATCATAAATAACCCCCTCAACCACAGCCGACATCGGCGGCACATCATAATCGGCGTAAACCAGCGTAAACACGTGGTCTTTACCAAAATGAGGATCACCCGCCACATCAAATGTAAACGTAAACGAGGCATCGTTCGCCAGACCGGGACGACCGGCATAACTCTTCGCCAGCGACACATCCGTCCATTTCGCATCGCCGGTCATTTCCGCCGCACTGCGATGGTCGAAATTATCACCCTTATTGGTCGCGATTTTCCCATCGCCATTCAAATCGGGCAAACCATCGCCGGCATCCAGAATGCCGTTGTTGTTCCGGTCGGCCGGCTGGCCCTTCTCGTCGAACAGCCCTGCCGCCGCTCCATATCCAAAACCATCCCTGTCACCGATCATCGTATAAACACCAAAAGCCGACGACCCCGCAGACACCACCAACACACCCACCAGCAGCAAACCCAATCTACTCATAAAATCTCACTCCTTAATAAAATTCTCTTCGGCGATTCTTTAAACTCGTTTCGATTGAAAATCCCCGTTTTGTCCAAACATAACATGTGGGCAACGCCTTTACGACTGGCCCTGGCGGGAATTCTCATACCCTTTGAGTATATAACACTTCGTTATTATATCTGGGCCCACCAATTAATCCAATAGCCTGAAGCCCCATTTATCAAATAAACTGCCGAAAAAAGCCTCACCACACGCCGGCATTCCTCACCACCCACTCAAACCCTATAACCTGTACAGCCGCTCCACCCGGACCGATCTCATTTGAGCGACATCAACAACGACTTAAGGGTGCCTCTAATAATGGCTTTTGCGGCGAATGCGAAGATTTTTTTCGTCTCACAAGAAATGCAAAACCGGGCATATGGGTGAATATTCACGGTTTTTCATGACGAAGGCCAGAGGGAAACAAGAACGCTTGCAGCCCAAAATGATTTTTAGAGGTGCCCTTAAAGACTTTTCCCGCTTGCCTGACTCCTGGCTTCCCATAAACCTGAATCAGTCTTAATCGCCCGGCTAAATGATAACGTCCGGCTTTGCCCCGTCAACAGCGCCTCGCGTCAAACCGTAGCATTGGCGGATGCCCAGGCGGAGAAAATTAGTCCTGTTCCTTTTGTTACTCTGTGCCTTCTGAGCTTCTTTGTGGCTGTCCCGTTCTTGTAGCCGAAATATGTACCGCAGGCTTCCTGCCTGCATTTAACCCCCGCTTAAACCTCTGAAATCAGAGAATGTTGTATTATAAGATATGTCAAAAAAGTAACCGCAACAGAAACTATCCATCCATTATTCCTGACCCATACTATAATCGTTCCGATTGAAATTACCTGCCGGCCGGCCGGCCCGTTTTGTCCAAACGTAACTATCCGCGGGCAAAACCTTAACTACTGGCCTCGGCGGGAATTCTCATACCCTTTGGGTATATAATGAATTTTCTCCTGCTGCCATGCCACCGTTTCACCGACGTAGTTTTGATTTTCCCTATAGTCGTCCTCGGCGTACCGGGGATCAACAATGCGGCCCTGAAGCTCAACCAGAGCATCCTGGCAGTGTCTGCATGTTCTCATTAATAAAACTCTAACAGGAATTGTGAGGACACGATTGATATGTCGCCCAGGTCAACTTTGCCGCTGCCGTCAATATCCGCCGAAGGAAATGGAATCGACGTGCAATCTTCCGGCAGGACCATAAACTTGAACGACGTGCTGCGGCCGGGGAATACCGTAAGCGAGCCTTCCGCAACGCCGGTGTTAGGGCCGACCTGAATGCCCGTCACAATAACCTCAATTTCGTCCGGACTTCCGGGCAAAGACTCGTTCAGCACCTCGATCAGTACCGTGTTGCTGCCGGGGTCGTTGCCGCATATGTTCAAATCCAGCGTATTCGATTGAATCTGCAGGGGGTTGATCAAACTCCACCCCTGCGGCAGTTGGATATAGGCCATGCTCCCGCCTTCCAGCACACCATCGCTCAACGGATCCAGCGCCATCGGCATGAACTCATTGATGGTAAAACTGAAATTGTCGATGGTCGTATTCGCTCGCACCGGCAACGGTCCCTGAGTATCGAACGTGTTTTTGACGACGCGCAGGTCTTCAGCAATATCGTCAAATTCGATGGTAAAACCCTGGTTGATGACGTTGGCCATCTGTTCCTGTTCAATGGCCGGCGCCGGGATCGTATCGTCGCCCCAGCTCGCGGCTCTGATCGTATGAGACAGCCGCCGCAGGAAACAAAACCAACAATTTCAACTGGCCCGGTTTCTTCAAA
>CAYZXY010000069.1:13101-16780 GCA_964482555.1 uncultured Pirellulales bacterium | reverse complement strand
TAAATTCATACAATCTCTTAAGTTATCCCAGGGTAAGACTGAACATACTGAAATTAAGGCGCCTTCTGACTGGCATGAGTTCGTTAATAAGTTTTTCGGTATATGCAAAGACGATCCTATTAATCGAGGCGATCAGGGAGAATTAGAAGAACGCAGGGAGCTAGAATGAGATATCTCCTTGACACAAATACATGTATTGATTTTATGAGAGGTGCGTATCAATCGCTGGCAAATAAGTTCAATTCTATGGACGATAATTCCTTAGTTCTTTGTTCAATCGTATATAGTGAATTGATTTTTGGCGCATTTAATACTAAAATTCTTGAGAAAAATTTATCCGCCGTACGAGCTTTCTCTAGCAGATTCGAAATAATCCCTTATAATTTAATGCTGCGGAATATTATGGAAGGGTCCGTTTTCAGCTTGAAAAACAAGGCAATAAGATTGGTGCAAATGATTTATTGATTACAACAATTGCGTTACAGCACAAATTAATTCTTGTTACTCATAATACCAAAGAGTTTAGTCGAGTTGACGGATTGAATCTTGAGGATTGGGTGTGAATCAAAGAATAAAAAGTACGGCAATGAACCCGTACAAATAAGTTTAATCAATGTTTGAAAAAACGGTGAAAAAATGAAACATAAAGGACGATACGGCGAGTTTGGCGGCTATTATGTACCGGAGGTGCTGATGCCGGTTTTGGAGGAGATCGAGTCGGCGTTTGACAGCTATCATACCGAACCGCATTTTTGCGCTGAATTGGAGGTATTGATGAAGGATTATGCCGGCCGGCCGACGCCGCTGTATCACAGCCAGTCGATATCGGACAGAGTCGGGGTACAGGTCTATCTCAAACGCGAAGACCTGATGCACGGCGGGGCGCACAAGCTCAACAACACACTCGGACAGGGGCTGCTGGCGAAATACATGGGCAAGCAGAAACTGATCGCCGAAACCGGTGCCGGTCAGCACGGCCTGGCGACGGCGACTATCGGGGCGATGCTGGGGATGGAGGTCAAAGTGTTTATGGGCACGACCGACATCGAACGGCAGATGCCCAATGTGCAGAAGATGCGGCTGATGGGGGCGGAAGTGATCCCGGTACAGGGCGCGAGCGGGACTTTAAAGGACGCTATTAATGATGCGTTGCGGTACTGGACGGCACATGTGGACGACACGTTTTATCTGTTTGGGACGGCGGCGGGGCCGCATCCGTTTCCGATGATCGTGCGCCATTTTCAGAAAGTTATCGGCGAGGAGACCCGCCGGCAGTGCCTGGAGAAGCTGGGTAAACTGCCGACACTGGTGGCGGCTTGTGTGGGCGGAGGCAGCAACGCGATCGGGATATTCGCGGGTTTCATAGAAGATAAGGATGTGCGGCTGGTCGGTGTGGAAGCGGCAGGGTATGGCGTCGAGACGCAGATGCATGCCGCGACTCTGCAAAAGGGCCGGGTCGGCGTGCTGCATGGGGCGCGGTCGTATATTTTGCAGGATGAGGACGGGCAGGTGCATGAATCGCACTCGATCAGCGCGGGGCTGGATTACCCCGGGGTAGGCCCGGAACACAGCATGCTCAAAGATATACATCGAGCGGAGTATGTGGGGGCAACGGACGAACAAGTGCTGGAGACGTTTTTGTTTATGACGCGGAGCGAAGGGATTTTCCCGGCATTCGAGAGCGCTCACGCCGTCGCGTGGGTTATCGAGCAGGCGGGAAAATTCCAACCTGACGATATCATCGTCATCAACCTCAGCGGCCGCGGCGACAAAGACGTGGACGCCTTCATTAAATACCGCCCGGAAGCGGCAAAATAAAAAGAGTTATCAGAATGAAAACTTATAAGGAACTATTTTCGGAATTAGACAGACCGGCCCTGATCCCCTTTTTTGTATTGGGGGATCCGACACAGGAATTATCTTTTGAGATGATTAAGACGGCGATTGATGCCGGGGCGGATGTGCTGGAACTGGGCATTCCATTCAGCGACCCGATCGCAGATGGGCCGACAATTCAGAAGGCGGATATCCGGGCGTTGCAAAACGGGATCAACTGCCGGAAGGCATTCGAGATTATTCGTAAAATCAAGGAATACAAGGACATACCCGTCGGTTTACTGATGTATTATAATCTGATCTGCAATTTTGGCCGGGAAGCGTTTTATAATGACGCGGCAGAGGCGGGGGTTAACAGCATTCTGGTGGCGGATTTGAACATCGATGATGCCGAAGAGGTTGAAGGTCTGATAAACTCGAACAACCTGGATTCGGTTTATATGGTAACACCGATTACCAGCGAAACCCGCCGGGAAAAGGTGGCCCGGATGAGTACAGGATTTATATATACCGTAACATTACTGGGTGTTACCGGGACGCGGGATACGCTGAGCGAGGCGGCGGAGCCGATGATTCAGTCATTGAAGCAAATGACGCAAGTACCGGTGTGCGTTGGGTTTGGGGTTAGTAAACCGGAACATGCCTCCCAACTGGCCCGAGCCGGGGCCGATGGTGTCATCGTCGGTTCGGCGGTGGTCAGGATCATCGAAAACAATCTCGAAAATCCGAAAAAGTGCATGACAGAACTGAACGATTTTATCGCGGCGATGCGAAACTCTTTATAAACCCTTATCCTACAGTATGATACAAATCTTTCTGGTCTGGCAAAAAAATACTTGAACTTTTATAAAATATCTTCATAATGATTGTTTTGCTGAAAAATAGTTAGGAGATATTAACGTGTACGCAATCATTGAAGACGGCGGCAAGCAATATAAGGTAGAGCAGGGCAAAAGGGTTTGCATCGAACTGAAAGAGCTCGAAGAAGGTCAGGAAACCGTTGAGTTCAACAATGTCCTCTTCATTCGCGATGAGGATACGATTACAGTCGGTCAGCCTTTGATTGCCGGAGCGAAAGTGATCGGCAAGCTGAATGGGCAGGCCATGGGGGAAAAGTTATATCCCATGCAGTTCCGCCGGCGAAAGAACTCGCGGCGTCGTATCGGGCATCGTCAGAAATATCTGGAGGTCGAAATCACTGAGATCGCTGTTGCTGGTTAATCCAGATAATTTCAATTCGAAACGATTAAATGCCCGATTTACCGGCAAGGTAGATTGGGTTTTTTTATCCCATTCCGTAGAATTTGCGGCATTGAGATAAACAAAATTGAAAGTAAACAGACAAAGAGCGAAATTGAAAAAAACTTCCGAACCGGACGACGATTACGTCATTGCTTCTCCCGCCGAACGAGTTGGCATGGTATGGGAGCTAAGCGATGAATTATGGTCATTAAGAAATTCCGAAAATGTTAAACGACGACTACAAAGACATGTTACGAAGCTTACCCGGCCATGACGTCACATATCTGGTTGTGGGAGCTTGTGCTATGGGATTGCATGGTTGCCCGCGAGCCGAAGGCGGTTTTGATATATGGTTTGAAGGTTCTTTGAATGATTCACGAAATATTTATCTGGCCCAGGAAACATTTGGCGCCGCATTATTCGATTTAACGGAAGAGACTTTGGCGGACACGAAATCCGGAATTGTTATCCAAATTGGCGTCGCGCCGCGACGAATCGAAATCATCACTCAAATCGACGGGATACATTTTCCGGAAGCCTGCACCCGCAGAGAAACAATTTCAATAGATGACATAGAAATCCCTTTTCGTTCTCGTGAGAA
>CAYZXY010000069.1:0-13001 GCA_964482555.1 uncultured Pirellulales bacterium | reverse complement strand
AACGGCGCCGGAAAAACGACCACATTTCGCATGACCATCGGCATGATTACGCCGGACGGCGGCAAGGTTGTCTTTGAAGGTTGTGATATAACGAAAATGCCGATGTACAAACGGGCCCGGCTGGGCATGGGATATCTGTCACAGGAGCCCAGCGTCTTCCAGAAACTTACCGTCGAAGAGAATCTGCTGGCGATTCTGGAGACAATGAGCCTGAACCGGCACGACCGCCTGCTCAAGGCGTCGGAGCTGATCGATCAATTCGGTCTGGAAAAGGTTCGCAAGCAGCATGCCCGGCTATTGAGCGGCGGTGAACGGCGGAAGCTGGAAATCGCTCGGGCTCTGGTGACGAATCCCTCGCTCATATTGCTGGATGAGCCGTTCAGCGGGGTTGATCCTATCGCGGTCGAGGACTTGCAGCAGGAGATCCTGCAATTGCGCGACAAGGGGATCAGCATCCTGATAACGGACCACAATGTTCAGCGAACCCTGGAGGTGGTAGACAAGGCTTTTATCATAAATGAAGGCAAGGTATTAGCTTACGGTGAGCCTCGTCATCTGGTGAACGATCCGCTGGTGCGGAAAACGTATCTGGGGCAAACGTTCCGTGGAGATGAATTCAACCATTGACCTTTCAAGGAGGCAGGCTATCGGCCCATCGAGGCCTTGGTGAGTAAATATTAAACCAAACAAGAAACAAGGTAAGCAGAATAGATGGTTTTATAGTAAACACTTGTTTTATTTTGGCGTAATATATATTCGATACTTGCTCCGATTGAGTTGTCCCGTTTAGTCGAAACGTAATTAATTGGGAATAAAAAACTTACGTCCGGCACTGCCCGATGATTGCTGCCCGATTGGGTATAAATTATTGAAATGCGACTTTTTAAGAAACATGTTGAAAACGGAAAATCATGTGGGATAGCATTTTAGAATATCTGCAATATCTCTGGAACACGTATGTCTGGAACACGTACGATATCATTCCCATGTTCATAGAGCTGGGATTAATCGGTATTGCTGTCTTCTCGATCATGCGGTTTCTGCGAGGGACCGGCGGCGAAAAGCTGTTTCGCGGGCTGGCATTGCTACTTCTGGGGTTTTGCGCTATTATCCTGCTGACCGGCGGTTTGAATCTGGAGCGGATTGAACTGCTCTTTAAATACTTTATGGTCTCGGTTTTATTGATCGCATTGATCGCATTTCAGCCGGAACTGCGACGGGGCCTGATGCGGCTGGGCGGCACGAGCTTCAGCAACACGACGACGCCGGAAATGCAGCATATTATCGAAGAAATTATCGACGCGGTGGCGGTTTTAAGCCGGTCACAGATCGGCGGACTGATTGCCCTGGAGCGGCAGGTCGGGCTTGGCGATCTGATAGCCGGCGGCGCCCGGCTGGACGCCAGGGTTTCGGCAGAGATGCTGAATACGATATTCTGGCCCGGTTCGCCGCTGCATGATATGGGCGTGGTCATCCGGCAGGGAAGGATTGCCGGGGCGGGTGTACAGTTTCCGCTGGCCGAGCACGGTGAATACGACAGGCTGCTGGGATCCCGGCATCGTTCGGCTATCGGACTAAGCAAGGAAACGGATGCCATTGTCGTGGTTGTCAGTGAGGAAACGGGGAATATTTCCCTGGCATGCGACGGTAAACTAAACCGGTTTTTAACACTGGAGCAGCTTCGTCAGCAATTGATGGATTTAATGATCCCGATGACGCATGAAATACCTCCGTTGCCCTGGAGCCGACGGTTCGGCAAGAAAGCTGCCCGGGTAAACGACCATAAGAAAAAAAGCAAAACGGAACCGCAAAAGATGAATGCGGCAAGCGAAAAGAAAACGTCTGACGCCGCCGCTTCTTCTCAGCAGGAATCCGACGAAAAAGTGCATGTGGAGTCCTGAATCGATGCGGGAAGCAATTAAAACAATCCTGACCGTTATACTGTTGACGCTGCTGATATGGATTCTGGCAGAAAGAGCCGTAACGCAGCAGGCGGATGTAACGGCGACGATCAGCCTGACCAGTTCCTCCAGCGAGTTGCTGGTACAGATGCTGGACGAGAAGGACAATCCGGAATCCAACCAACAAATTGAGGTCACCCTGACCGTTCAGGGGCCGACCGGCAGAATACAGGCGATCCGGGAAATCTATCCTAAAGCCATTCTGTTCGACGTCCAGAAACTGGGGTATGTTCCTCGCGACGAACCGTATCGCATTTACCGTATCCGGACGCTCGATCTGCTCAAACGCCGGCTTTATCTGGAAGACCAGCGGAGCTATGTCATGATTACCGAATCCGATCCGGATGAGGTTCGTTTTCGGGTCACCCGGTTGACCGAGCAGAAAATACCGGTAAAAGTGTATGACCAGGACGGCATCGAACTCAAGGCGGTTTCCATTGAACCGGAGACACTTGAAGCATATGTCTATCTGGGTAGCCCGACGGCACAGGTTACCCTTTCGCCGATCCAGCAACTGCAGGCGATAGAGGCCCCGAAAACGTTTACCGCTTCGGTCGATCCGCCCAACCGGCTGAAAGGAGAGAATCAAGTCGCGATCAAGCTCCCGGAAGCGGGTGTGATAAAACCGACGTTAATACGGAATCCCTTGCTGGGGGTTATTATCCCTATGGCCATGCATGGCAAATACAAAGTAATCGTCGAAAATTATTCGGTGTACGATCCGATTGAATGCCGGGGCACGCCGGAAGCTGTGACCCGCTACGATGAAAGTGACATTCATCTGCAGTTGAAAATCAATGAATCGGACCTGCTGCAGCCGCAGATGCAGTTCAGCCGGCCGCTGGATTATTATTTGCCGGCAGGATACGGCCCGATCGAAATCATCAATAAAAAAAATGTGCCGGTCCGTTTCCGTCTGGAGAAAATCACGGAAATCAGTTCGGAGTAACTTATCCGGATAAACCGGAATTTCGAATCAGTACCCGTTGGGGAAATTTATTCAACTGATGCCGGATATCATTAAAGAAGACATAACCATTTGTGCGGAGAAGGCGGGATTCGATCTGGCAGGGGTCACGGCGGCGGCGGTTCTCGATGGGGAATTTCTGCATACCAGTCTGAACGCCGGTCGACACGCCGGCATGGATTATATGGCCCGGAATGTCGAAAAACGGCTCGATCCTGGAAAACTTGTGCCGGGAACAAGGAGTATTATTTGCGTGGGGGCCGAATATTATCTGCCGGGGAAAACCTTTAAGGACTCCTGCGGTGGTGAAATCGCCCGATACGCATGGGGGGACGATTATCATCGGGTTTTAAAAAAGCGTCTTCGGCTGATGGCGGATGAATTAACGGAGCGGCTGGGCAGAGGTTTTCAGTATCGCTGTTTTGTCGATACCGCCCCGGTAATGGAAAAAACGCTGGCGGCGCGAGCGGGCCTGGGCTGGATCGGCAAAAACACACTATTGCTGAACAAAACGTATGGATCGTGGTTTCTACTGGGAGAGTTGTTTACCGATCTGGAGTTGGAGACGGACGGTCCGCTGCCCGATGGATGCGGGGATTGCCGACGATGTGTGGAAGCCTGTCCGGCGGGAGCCCTTCTGGAGCCGTATATACTGGATGCCCGGAAATGTATTTCTTATTTGAATCAGTACGAGTGGGACACAACCCGCCGGGAAGCCCTTCGCGGGTGGCGCTGGGGATGCGACATCTGCCAGGAGGCCTGCCCTTATAACCGCCAACCGCGGCCGGCACGGCTGGCGGAGTTCAAAACGCAGTCGCTGGAGATACCGCGGCAGAGTCAGGCCGCAAAGGACAATGACATTTTGTAAGCCGGACAAACAGCCGCCAGAATTACGTTCTGATAAAACAGACCATTTCTATCGGAACGAATATATACCCGTAACACATGAATCTGTCCGCCGAAAAAAAAAACGTAATTATATGCGGGTCAAGCGTTTACAATTGACCCTGGCGGACACCCTCATACCCTTTGGGTATAGCATACACGGAATTCGAAACATACAGCGTTTTTGAATGGTTTAAGATGCGATAGATACACACGATTATCATTCCGACGGATGGACGCGGCGCGGTATTTCGATGGTCACACAGGAACCTTTATCCGCTTCGGAGGAAATCGTTAATTGCCCTCCCAGATACCGGGCCCGTTCTCGTATGCTGAACAGGCCGAAACCGCTGCCGATTCCTTTTTGAGCTTTCTGGAAACCGACGCCGTTATCAGACACGGCTATTCTGACATGCTCATTATCGCCATTAATAGTGACAGACACCTCGGTTGCCTGAGCGTATTTAATAACATTGATCAGCAGTTCCCTTAAGGAACGAAAGACGAAAATCTTGATACCATCATTAAACATCGTTTCTGAACCATCGGTTTCCAGCGTGGCATTTATATTATGCCGGCATTTCATTTCCTCGCTCATAAAGGCTTCAAGAGCTTCGAGGAGTCCCAGTTCGTATAAAATCGGTACGCCGAGTTCGTTGGTCAGCGACTGAATTCGCTTAAGGCTGTCCGCCAGACCATCTTTAACCATGAGTATGTCCTGCTTGATTGCATCATCGTTTTCGTATTCCAGCAGACTATCCACCTTCATCTTGATGAAAACCATTACCTGAGCGATATCATCATGCAGTTCGGAAGCGATGCGTTTACGTTCGTTCTCTTCGGCGACCGTCAGTTCGGATACGAGGCCTTTGAGTTTTTCCTGATAATCATACATCTGCATCTGCACATCGCGCAGTTCGGTAATATCGGTACTGATACTGCAAATTACCCGGGGCTGGCCCGCTTCATCGTGAAGCAACCAGGTCCGGCAATCAAGGACGATTTCCTTATTCTCGGCATTGACATAGAAGACATCGCCACGCCACGATCCCCGCGCCAGGGTTGCTTGCCGAATCTGTTCCTGGGAAGCATGCGAACGGTCATCATCACCATAGACATTTAATGTCTGTCCCAGAAGTTCCTGCCGGGTTTTCCCCAGCAGTTCGCAATGGGATTTATTCATATACACGATATGGCCTTCCGGATCGGTCGCCATGATGTGGTCCCTGATCTCATTGAGCAACATCGCCTGGAACTGCAATTCCTCTTCCCGTTTTTTCATATCGGAGACATCCCGGGCGATCCCCATAATCGAATGCACGGCACCGTCCTTGACGATAAGGGGGGTTTGAATGGTATTGAAGAACATGTTCCGGTCCTGTATGGAAAGGGTCCCGGTCTCATTTATGGTTTCGCCGGAGAAGACGCGTCGGTCTATATCGTCGATAAAACGGCCCTGGTCGCGGCCGAAAAGGTCCGCGGTGGTTTTGCCGACGATTTCTTCCATTGACAGCCCCAGCAGTTCCCGCAGCGAGGGATTGACGAACGTGAAGCGTCCGGTATGGTCTTTGATAAAAATGAAATCCATGGCGTTTTCGGTAATGGACCTGAATTTAGCCTCGCTTTCGCGTAAGGCTTTCTCGATTCTCTTGCGATCGGTGATATCCAGAAAAACGACAATACCGGCCAGGATATCGCCTTGAGCGTTTTTGACCGGGGCGGCATTGGCCCAGACAATCCGATCCTCTTCGTCCGCCCGGCGAACGATGAACTCCTCAGAACACCGTTCACCAAACAGGACGGCTCGAGCGAGGGGAACTTCATCCTCGCGATAGGGCGTGCCGTCGAGATGCAAAATCTGCCAACTGGAAACATATTCTTTAATGCCGACGCCTTCGACAATTTCTTCTTTGCTCTTGCCGCGTATCATGAGACCGGCATCGTTCACATACCGCAGCCGTCCGTCCGGGGCATCGGCGATGGCAATACCGGCCTGGGAGTTGTCCAGGGCGGCCTGCAGCAGGGCTTTGGTTTCGGCGAGCTTTTCTTGTGCCTGTTTGCGTTCGGTGATATCTTCGTAGGTGCCCAGCATGCCGACAATCCGCCGGTCGCTGTCCAAAAGCGGCACTTTGCTGGTGCGCAGGATTAGACGTCGGCCGTCCGGAGTGGTTTGTGGTTCTTCGTAGTTCAGCCGTTCTTGCCCGGAGGAAATCACCCGGGCATCATCGTGACGATATAATTCGGCTTGTTCCACCCATGCCAGTTCAAAATCGGTTTTTCCGACAATCTCTTCGGGCCGCTCCAGACCGGCATCCCGGGCAAAGAGGCTGTTGCATCCCAGATAGCGACCCTCCCGGTCTTTCCAGAACACGCGTACCGGAATCGTATCGAGGACAATCTTGAACATCAGGTTAGCGTGACGGAGTTGTTGATTGGCGGCTTCCAACTGTTGTTCGCCGGCCCGAAGCTGCTGAATGGCCGCCTGCAACTGCTGTTCACCGGCTTGCAGTTGCTGGTTGGCCGCAAGGAGCTGCTGTTCACCGGCCCGCAGTTGCTGGTTGGCCGCAAGGAGCTGCTGCTCATGGGCTTGCAGTTGCTGGTTGGCCGCGCGGAGCTGCTGTTCACCGGCCCGCAACTCATCCTCCATGCGCTTTCGATCGGTGATATCGCTGATGGCCGTCATTAAATATAACAGGCTGCCTTGCTCATCGCGACGTGCGGCAGTGCTGACATCCGCCCAGATAACATGCCCGTCCCGATGTATGTATCTTTTGGTAAAACGAGCCGTATCCATTTCACCGGCAATGACGGCTTCAAATATTTTCTGACTTTCTTCCATATCTTCCGGGTGGGTGACAGACTGCCATTGAACCCCCGAAAGACCTTCGGAATAACCCAGCATCTTATAAAAAGCCTTATTAGCCTGGATCTTCCCGGAAGACAGTGTTAAACTGATACCAATAGGAATGTTTGCGATGACATGCTTGAATTTCTCTTCGTTTTCCCGCAATTCTTTCTCTGCCCGCTTGCGTTCGGTAACATCCCGCATAATCGCGGATATCCCGACCGGCCGACCTTCATTGTCGGTACGAAGATTCAAGGTTATCTCGACGGGAACGATACGATTATCGATCGTCAGCCGTTCAGTTTCAAAGGCCTCGACCGAACCAACTTCCCGAACCCGACAGATTAGTTCGTCTTGCTCTGGTAAACGGTTTTTGGGGCAAAACACCGAAACTGGTCGGCTCAGAACTTTTTCTGCCGAAATTCCCAATAGTCGTTCGGCTCCCTTATTAAAAACCGTTATCTTCCCATCCAGATCACAAGCCAAAACGGCATCGCTGGTTTCAGAAAGAACCGATTTATATTCTCGCTCCATGGACTGGCGTTGTCTTTCGGTATCGATAGACCAGAGAGCAAAAGCGATATCGTTACAAACTTCGCTGAACAAGTCCTGTTCATCCTGATCGCCGGCAGCATATTTGGGAATCGACACACTTAGCCAGCCGAAAATACGACCGGCGTGTTCCAGTCGCATACAAAAACTGGCACGTTCACTGTATCTGGCTGACAGCGGGCAATCGGAACAAAAGGTGAAGGGGTCATCTACAATATAAAGCTCATTTTTTGTAAGGACCGTCCTGGCACAAGTGGGTAGTTCGCCTCGCTGCAGGCATTCAGCCATGGGCGCGAACTCATCGTCAAAACCGGCGTGATAATATTTCTTGATAGATCCGATTTCACCCAGTTCGAGGGGGCCGAATGAGGACTTACCGTCCACCAGTGCGATCCAGGCGTTATAATAGCCGCGGGTTTCAATTAATAACCGGCATGCTTTTTCCAGCAGGCTATTGGTGTCTTTTTCCTGCGTTATGAGTTGATTGACATTGCGTATCGCACTGAGAACACGATTAATACGGTCAAGATGCTGGCTCATTATAGCCCGGTTGCGGACAAATCGTTCGATTAATACCCCCGCTGCCAGAGAAACGACCAGATAGAGCAAACGCATGAATATTTCATCCTGATCGGCCTGCAGGATGGCGATATCCCAAAAATTTTGACCTTCAGTATTGAACAGCAGATAATGACTCAACGCTTCCACAAACCACAGAAACAGGCCTGTCAGAACAGCCCCGGCATAAATCGCCGTTGAAACACGCTGAACAGGCACAGGAGCAAGGCCGAAAAAGCGTCTGACCGGCCCCAGAGAAAGTATGCTATATCCTGCGAGGATCAAAAAATATCCAGTAACGATATGCTTGAAAATAACTGCATAAATCCAGGTGGTTTGCACCTGAGCAGATGAAATGGCAGGATTCCACGGCGGGGGATTCATGGAAAACAGCCAGGGGAAAATGGTTAAAAATCCCAGTCCAACGACAACGCGAAAAGGGATTTCGACAAAAAAGACCGATTCATACCAGAAATGCTTCTTCCGAAGACGACGGCGGTCGGCCCATATTCCATGCCAGAGAATCCACAGTGTATAGACAGGTACGGCATAGATTATGCCCCAGCCGTCATTTTGCCACAACCACCACATGCTCTGGCAACCGCCGGCCAGAGCGGCGAGCAGACCATAGCGCCAGCCCCACGACAGCGTGATTAACAGGGGGAATATAAGCCCGAAAAGCACATTCGTTTTGAGATGAGCTTCCAGGGGGAGCTCAACGTCAAGCAAATTAATGCCGAATCCTGCCAGGCCAAAAATGATTGCTATTATTATACGTTTTGCATGGCTCACGATGTCGTCCCCCAGAATTGCGATAACTCTTTGATTTAAAAGGCGTTAGGGTTTCATTGGACCGGTAATAATCCATGGGTAAGGAATGCAGTTTAACTTGCAAGTAGATGAGTCATTTTCTCCCATTACCCGCAAACCCTGTTGTTTAGAAGGAAAGATTTGACGTCATATATCACGTTCTGTAATTATAACCCAGGATGTTGTTTTTTCAAACAGAATTAAACGTTTTCTATACCACAAAGGTATGAAAATAACTCTTCTGAGCCAATTATAATCACACTTTATCGCATCAAGCATATCATACAAGAAAGAATTGATACTAACACAAATTGGTGATTTTTATGCACAATATGGTGTTAACTTTAACTGTAAAAACAAAGTACATTAAATCATAGTTAGAGCTAACTTTGTTTTTTTCAGAGACTAACAGGATATTTCGAGTTTGGCGGCGGCGTCAGGATAAGGCTGTCGCCTGTGCACATTTTGCCGAATAAAATCAACTTCTCGAAACTCAGGCTGATTTTCATTTCAAGGTGTTAGTTTAGTTTCTGTTGCGGATACTTTTTTTGACGTATCTCATAATACAACATTTTCCGATTTCAAGCGTTTAAGCATGGTTAGACCCAAAGGGTATGAGAATTCCCGCCAGGGCCAGTCGTAAAAGATTTGCCCGCACATAGTTACGTTTGGACAAAACGGAAATTTCCAATTGGAATGCGAGTATAAAAGCAGACAGGATACCTGCGATACATGTTTCCGCAACAACAAGTTGTCAGGATGGAGACAAGAGTATGAATGACAAGATGCTGGCATATCAGTTGCACGGTCCGCATGATCTGCGTCTGGCAGAGGTCCCTGTTCCCGAAAAGGGACCGGAACAGGTTCTGCTTAAGACAACGACTGTAGGAATTTGCGGGTCCGATATTCATTATTTTGAGGAGGGTCGCTGCGGAACATTCGCACCGCGGCGTCCGTTCTCGTTGGGTCACGAATTCACGGCAATTGTATCGGCAGCGGGTGAGAAAGTCGTTGGCCTGAGTGTGGGGGATCGGGTGGTGGTCGATCCGCTGCATACCTGTTCGAAATGCCGGGATTGCCGATCGGGCCGCTACAATCTTTGTGCCTATAAGAGCTTTATCGGTTCGGCGGCTTCTGTGCCCCACCATGACGGGGCCCATGGACAATATGTGATCGCTGACGGCAGAAACTGCTATCCGCTGCCGGATTCTATTGATGATCTGGAAGGGGCGCTGCTGGAACCTTTAAGCGTGGCACTGCATGCGATGTTACGCGCGGGACAGATCGCGGGTCGTTCGGTCTTAGTGATGGGCGGCGGACCGATTGGCCAGTTAATCCTTATGGCTGCCCGCACGCTGGGGGCAGGCTCGACGACAATTTGCGATCCGCTGTCGGACGCCCGGCAGTTCGCTCTGGCGCATGGGACGGATAATGAAATGGACCCGGCGGGCGATCAATGGCGTGATGCGGCTGCCGGAATACAATCGGAGGGTTGGGACATTATTCTGGAGGCGTCGGGAGCAGGTCCGGCGTTAGCCAATGCGTTGCATCTGGCGCGGCGCGGGGGGACGATCGTCCAGGTGGGGACACTGCCGGCGGAAGTTGCGCTGCCGGCGAATCTGATCATGCCCAAAGAACTGACTGTTACAGGATCGGTCTATTCGGCGAATGTGTTTCCTGTTGCGATTGAGTTAATGGCCACGGGACGGGTGAACGTCAAACCGTTGATTTCGAAAACACTGTCTTTTGATCAGTTGCCCGAAGCCATGCTTTTAGCGGGCCGGAAAAAGGACATTATGAAAGTTGTGGTGACATCATGAAGTACCGCAAGCTTTCGCGATTGGATTGGGAGGTGTCCATCTTAAGTTATGGCGCTTCAGCTTTGGGCGGCGTTTTCGGAGATATCCGGGAAGAAACAGCGATTAAAGCCGTGCACGCAGCATTGGAGGGCGGTATCAATTATCTGGATGTGTCCCCGGCATACGGGGCGACCCAGGCGGAAGCGATCCTGGGGCTTGCCTTAAGCGGCATACCTCGCGGGCAATATCTCCTTTCCACCAAAGTCGGCAAAGCGCTGGAAGCGGACAGTGTTTTTACCTTCGACTACAGTGACGGGTTTATCCGGCAATCCCTTGAACAAAGCATGCAGCGCTTGCATGTGGATTATCTCGACATCGTTTTACTGCACGATATTGAATACCGTCAGGGAATTCACATCGAACAGGCGCTGGGAGAAGGACTCGATACGCTGCGAGAGCTGCAAGAGGAAGGGATATGCCGGTATGTTGGGGTTGCGACGTATCCAATGGATCTGTGGCATCGTATTCTGGACCATGTTGATGTCGATGTCGTTCTGGTGCATAACCATTATTGCCTGAACGATACGCTGCTACTGGAACTGCTGCCCAAAATCGAAGCAAAAAACATCGCTCTTATCAGCGCGTCGCCGTTCGCCATGGGATTATTGACGCAGACCGGGCCGGCCGACTGGTTTCCTATCCGGGAGGAGCAAAAAGCGGTCTTACGCAACGCGATCAATCTCTGCCGGGAGCAGCATGTACCGATTGAAAAGATCGCCTTGCAATTTTCGCTCGCGCATCCGGGGATTCCAACGACGCTGATGGCCAGCGCATCGCCGGACCGTATCCGTCAGAATCTGCAATGGGTAGATGAACCGTTCGATGAGGCGATGGCGATGGCCGTGCAAAAAGCACTGAGGCCCATTTATAATTACAACTGGAACTTCGGAGACCACTTTTAACAATGCGAATTGATGCTCATCATCACTTCTGGCGATATGATCCGAATGTGCATACCTGGATGTCTGGGCCGTATATGGTCCTGGCCAGAGATTATCTGCCGGACGAGCTGGAGCCGCTGCTTAAGCGCGTGGAACTGGATGGTTCGATAGTCATTCAGGCCGCGCAGAACATTGACGAAACCCGCTGGCTTTGTGGATTAGCCGAGAAACATCCTTTTCTCAAGGGGGTTGTGGGATGGGTGGATTTATGTTCGCCGGTGGTGGAGAAACAGTTGGATGCGGTGAGCCACGACAAACTGCGAGGAATACGCCATCTGCTGGAGCTGGAAGCGGATGAGCAGTTTATGCTGAGAGAAGATTTTCAAAACGGTATTCGCCGGTTAGGGCAGCGGATGCTGAGTTTTGATTTCCTTATCCAGCCCCGGCATTTGCGGACGGCGGCCGAGCTGGCGCGGAAGTTTCCTGAGCAGATATTTGTGGTTGATCATTTAGCCAAACCGCCTGTCGCCGAAGGTCGCCTGACACCGTGGCGCGAGCATCTGGGCATCCTGAGCCAATGTGATAATGTGTACTGCAAGGCATCCGGCATGGTGACTGAGGCGGACTGGTCCGCCTGGGACAAGGCAGATTACGCCGCTTATCTGGACACGACGCTTGAAATTTTCGGGCCGCAACGTATGATGATTGGTTCGGACTGGCCGGTATGTACTTGCGCGGCGTCGTATGAAGCAACCATGCAGATTATTGTGGATTATGTGAGCCGGCTCAGCCCCGATGAACAGCAATGGCTCTGGGGGCGAACGTGTACGAAGGCATACGGTTTGGAATGCGGAAGATGAACGCGATCCATGGTTTTAAGGAGAAGACGCTTTTGACGAACAACAGCCTGGACAAATATTCGCTTGAAGGTGAGCGGGCCATTGTGACCGGAGGGGGCAGCGGCATCGGCCTGGCGATCGCTGAGGCCCTGGCGACAAGCGGCGCGGATGTGATCCTGATGGGCCGAAATGAAACAAAGCTCAGGAAGGCATGCGGACAACTGGGACAGAAAGCACGGCCGGCGGTTTTTGACGTGACGGATACGGACGACGCCGGGGCGAGCATCCGGGCGATCGAACAGGAGCATGGGCCGGTCAGCATCCTGGTAAATAACGCCGGAGTGCATTTAAAAAAGCCGGCGGAATCGACCGGAGCCGATGAATTTCGCCGGGTTCAGGAAACCCATGTTACCGGAGCGCTGGTTCTATCGCAGGAGGTTGCCCGGGGCATGCTGGAACGAAATCATGGCAGTATCGTTTTCATTGCGTCGATGGCATCCTATCTGGGCATGCCGCTGGTGACGGCTTATGCCGCGGCGAAAACCGCCCAGTTGGGCGTGATGCGTTCGCTGGCGGCGGAGTGGTCCGGTCGCGGCGTGCGGGTAAATGCGGTGGCGCCGGGATGGATCAGCACCGATATGATGATGAAAGCGGTAGAAGGCGATCCGCAGCGCAAGCGGAAAATTCTGAGCCGTACGCCCATGGGTCGTTTTGGAGAACCTTGTGAGATTGGCTGGGCCGTCGCATTTTTATGTTCGGAAGCGGCCAGTTTTATCAATGGCGTTTGTCTGCCGGTGGATGGCGGGGCGTTGATGGGCTTTTAAATAGACCCAAAGGGTATGAG
>CAYZXY010000068.1:0-16792 GCA_964482555.1 uncultured Pirellulales bacterium | reverse complement strand
CTTGCGGTTGGTGCGGGGGAGATGGATGGCCGCGTTAAGACTGATAAACTCATGGATAATCCTGCCGCTTTGTATGCGACGATTCAATATCTGTACTATAAACGTGGTAAGAATCTCTCGGTGATGATGCCTTACAGTTTTCAGCTCAAGGATTTGTGTGATTGGTACCGCCAGTTATGGGCGGAGAGCCTGGGCAAGGCCGTTGATCTGGACGGCAAACCGGTCCATGTTGGGCCTACCCCGATCAAGGCGCTGGGAGCTACAGATCAGCACAGCCAGGTGCAGCTTTATCGCGAAGGACCCAACGACAAGATCATTACCTTCCTGGAAGTGGTGCATTTTGAGCGTGATGTGGTTCTGGGCAATGCCGGTGAGATTGATGAATTATCTTACCTGTCCGCCCAGCGGATGAGTAAACTCATCAACAGCGAGAAACGCGGCACGGAATACGCTCTCATTGAGTCCAATCGCCCCTGTCTGAGCGTTCTGTTCCCGGAAATCAACGCCTACACGGTGGGTCAGTTTATCTATTTGTTCGAAGTGGCGACCAGTTATATGGGCGAATTGATGAATATCAATACCTATGATCAGCCGGCGGTGGAGCTGGGTAAACTGGCGACGTTTGCCTTGATGGGGCATCAGGACCATCAGGACCTGGCAGGCAAAATAGAACCAATTGTTCAGATCGACAATAAATTTATGGTATAAGTAAAGGGCGTCTATGATTTGTAATAAGGCGACAAAAGGCATCATTTTCGATCTGGACGGCGTACTGGTCGATACCGGCCGGTACCATCATCAGGCCTGGAAGGAAACAGCCGATTGCGAAGGATTTGAAATGACGGAAGAGTTTTTTTTCAGCACCTTCGGCATGCAGAACCACCAGGTGATTCCGATGCTGATCGAAGATGTTGGCGCCGACGATATTGCACGGATATCCGAAGAGAAGGAGCAACGTTTTCGCAATCTGGTCACTGACGGCATTCAACTGCTGGACGGAGCCGAACAATTACTGGCCGCGTTGCGTATCCACGGCTATAAAACTTCCGTGGGGTCTTCAACGATTCGCAAGAACCTGGAACTGATCATGACGCATACCCGGGCGGAAGCGATGTTTGATGCCCTGGTCTGGGGCGAAGATGTCCGCAACGGCAAACCGGCGCCTGATACCTTTCTGCGGGCGGCGGAAAAGATGGACGTAGAGCCGGGCTGCTGTGTGGTTATTGAAGACGCTAGTGCCGGCGTCGAGGCCGGCAAGACCGCGGGCATGGCCGTCATTGGCGTGACCGGCACCCGCACCCGCGAAGAGTTATCTCTGGTCGGGGCGGATTTGGTTGTTGATTCGCTGACGGAGCTGACGATATCTGACTTCGAAAAGCTCCTGTCCTGAATACTGGTTTATTTCACGTTTTTATACCCAATCGGGTAGAAAGTTCCGGGCAAGGCCGGGCGTCAGCTTTTTATCCGCACATAATTATGTTCCGACTAAACGGGACATTTCAATCAGAACGAGTATATTATATAATCCGATATGGCTTACGCGGAGATCATATATCTGATTGCGGTAGGCATTTCCGGTTGCACATTGGTATGGTGGTTGTACATTCGTATCAATGCCACGGAACTGAAGCGCAAAAAGTATATTAAACGACTGAAGACATTCGATGCCGTCAAAACCTCCTCGCCGCTGGACGATCCGGATAAGGAAGCCCAGGAAAAAGGGCTGGAAAACATCGAAAGTCGTTTTTCCATCATGCGCCGGGCCATCATTCCCACGGTGGTCTTCTTTATTGCGGGGTTGATGAGCGTGCCTTTTCTGGGCCGCATGCCTTCGACCATGATATCGGTTTTGATTGCGGCCCTGACGATTATTCTGGGTATTGCGGCCAAGCCGTTCGTGGAAAACCTGATCTCCGGTTTCGTCATAACCATGAGTCAGTTGATTCGTATCGGCGATGCCGTCGATATTGACGGCCACTACGGCACCGTCGAAGATATTTCCATCACCCACACCACCATTAAGATCTGGGACTGGCGGCGGTACATCGTGCCCAACGCACGGATGCTCAACAAGGAGCTGGTGAACTATTCCGTTTTCGACAAGTATCGCTGGGTGGGCGTCGAATTCTGGATCGACTATGACAGCGATATTGAACTGGTGCGGGAGCTGGCGGTCGAAGCCGCCCGGAAAAGCCGTTACAACGCCGAACATGAACCGCCGCGTTTATGGGTCATTGATATGGCCAAAGAGGGGATTCGCTGCATGGTGGTGGCCTGGGCGAATGCCCCTTTCGAGGGCTGGATGCTCGGTGTGGAAACGCGAACCGAACTGATTAAATCCTTCCAGAAGCATAGCATCATGACTCATGGGTATCATCTGAAAGCCCCCGTCGAGATGCGGAATCCTCAGGGCGTTTCCTGATTGGAACATGCCGGCTCTGATGCAGTCGAAAAAAAGGCAACGAAAACCCTTCACGCTTTTTCCCCCTCATTTTTCGGCCAGTATTGCAGTAAGGTCAGCCCCAATTCATACAGTGCATACATCGGCAGGGCCAGGGCGATCTGCGAAAAGACATCCGGCGGCGTAATGATAGCGGACAAGACAAAGAAAACCAGAATCAGATATTTACGCACGGTTTTGAATGTTTTTAATTTAACCAGTCGCAGTTTCCCTAATGTCAGCACGACCAGCGGAATCTGAAAGGCCAGGCCGAAGACCAGACTCAACCAGGCGATCCACGAAACGACTTCATTAAACGAATAGCTGGGTCGGATGAGCCGGGTGTCCTTCTGTTTTTTCTCCGGCGCGGCAGGTGCCTCGTCGGGGAGCGTGATCTGCACCTGGCCGCCGAATATCAGCGGCGGCAGATACACCCAGTTTATCGTGAATTTTTCCGGCAGCTGGGGGGGCGTGTCCTCTTCCGCCGCCGGCGTATCTTCCTGGGACTTATTGAATATGCGGTCATACAGAAACTTATCGGAATAATCCGGGGCGAACCATTTATCGCTGAAATTGACAAAAAAGTTAAACGATATCGGCGCAACCACATTGATAAAAAAACAGGCTCCCGTCATAAACAGGATCGCGGAAAACGGGGCAAAAATATTAATGAAACGTTTCTCATGTTTATAAAGTCCCGCCGCCGCAAAAGTCCATAACTGATGAAACACCCACGGTGCGGAAATAACGACCGCGATGTAGAGGGCGACCTTGAAGAAGGTGACGAAATTTTCCGCCGGAGAAATATTGATCATCTGCGGTTCGTGGCCGGCGGTTTCCAGGGCGGCCACCAGCGGTTGGGAAATATACATAATCGCTGGTTTGGCCAGAAAAATTCCCAGCACAAATCCCGCCGCGATACCCAGCAACGCCTTAATCAGACGGCTGCGGAGTTCTTCCAGATGCTCACCGAAGCTCATACGGGAATTGGCAAAAGGGTCTCGCTGGGGTTCTTTTTTCCGGCGGACGGGTTTGGGAGCGGGTTTTTCGACCGGCGTTATATCCAACGGTTCGGCGGGATAATAATCTTTGGCTTCGTAATTATCCAGTTCGTAATCTTCTGCTATCCTATCCAGATGGTCATGCTGCGAGGTTATCGGTCGAGATAGTCGTTTAGGATCTCGCAGGCGGCGATCATATCGCGTTTGTCTTTGCGTTTTTGCATAGACAGCCCAAGGTCGGATAATTTTTCGTCGGCGGCGGCGCTGCTGAGCCGTTCGTCCTGCAGATGGACCGGTAATCCGGTATATGCCGCCAGTTTGTCTGCGAAACGGCGCGACAGCCGGGCCTGTTCGCCCTCGGAATCGTCCATGTTTAAGGGCAGTCCGACGACCACGGCATCGATCTGGTTTTCTGCGATGATTGTCTTTAATTGTTCGAAAACCCATTCAGTTTTCCTTCTGGCGATATCCAACTGACATAGCGGAGAAACAATCGTTTCCCCGGCATCACATATGGCCAGGCCAATCCGTCTCAATCCGTAGTCAATGGCCAGGTAGCGCATGGTTGAAATTCATATCAAAAATTAAATATTATACTCGTTCCGATTGAAAATACCCGCTTTTCGGAACGTATTTATCTGTGGATAAAAAGCTTGCGCCCGGCCCTGCCCGGAGCGTGCTACCCAATTGGGTAGAAAATGATAAAAGGAGGTATTCGCTTCGCTCATGGCTTTTTCTTATCCAAGACGCCCATAATTCTGCAAATTAATCAGGTATTGTCTGAAAACTCAGGTTGGCTGCGAGCGGCCCATTTTTCGTCTGGCTTCATCCCGCTCCATTGACGATATGATAAGCATCGCCTGCTTCGCTGTTTTCGCCAGTCGAAAAAAAGCTCGCTCTCGGGCCGACACCCGACTTTTCAGACTGAGCCTAAATATACCGGTCCATGCCGTCGTCCTGCATATTCTTCAGAAGCTTTTTCAAGTTTTCGGTTTCATCGCGATGGCAGATCAGCGTGGCGTCGTCGGTATGCACCACGACCAAATCTTCCACATGTATCGCCGCAATCAGATGGTCCTTGTCAGTGCTGATGGCGAGATTGTTGTTGCAGTCGAGCCAGTAGCTCAAAGTGTTGGCCGTGGTGACATTACCGTAATCGTCAACGACGCCGATCGTGTCCGACAGCGATTGATAGGATCCGACATCCATCCACTGGCAGTCCAGTTCGCACATGTACACTTTTTCCGCCTGTTCCATGACGCCGAAGTCGATACTGATCTTTTCCAGTTGGTTATATTTTTCGGCCAGAATGGTCGCGACCGTCGCTGAGTCCCAGGCCTCGCCAATCTCCCGGAAGCAGGCGGCGTTGCCCGGGAGAAACGTCTCCAGTTGCTTCAGGATCGTATCCACCCGCCAGACGAACATGCCGCTGTTCCAGCAATAGTCGCCCGAACGGATGTATTTGCTGGCGGTACTGCGGTTGGGTTTTTCTTCAAAGGAAGTGACCGGATAGATCATATCGGCCTCATGTGCCGGTTCGGGGCCGCGTTTCAGGTAGCCATAGCCGGTATGAGCGAACGCCGCCTTGATGCCGAAGGTGAACAGAGCGTCAGTATGCGTCTGCAGAAAACGGAAGGCTTTCCGGATCGCTTCGTGCAGCGGTTCCACCGGTTCGATGACCTGATCGGCGCTGAACACCGCCATCACACAATTGGGGCATCGCCGATCCAGCACCGTGGCGGCCAGACCGATGGCGTTGGCGGTGTCACGGCCGACCGGCTCGCCCAGAATGTTTTCCGGCGGCAATTCCGGCAGATGCTTCCGGACGACATCCGCATATTCCTGGTTCGTTACGACCAGGATATGGTCCGCCGCGAATACGGCGGAGATGCGATCCACGCAATTCCGCAGTAAGGACCGTCCTTCGAAAACATCGATGATTTGTTTGGGGCGATTTTTTCGGCTTAACGGCCACAAACGCTGACCGGAACCGCCGGCCATGATTACGGCATACTCCATGATTCCGTTCCTTAACGAGTGACGCTCATTAATGATAAGCGCAGTACAGATTTCATTCAGACTTGCTCCCTGTGCAACTGATCCGAGCCTTATTTTTTCACCGGTTCGCTTTCTTTTTCCAGTTCGAAGGCGGCATGGACCACCCGCAGGGCGTCGTCCGCCTGATCAGGATCGATAATACAGCTGATTTTGATTTCGCTGGTGGTGATGGCGTTGATATTAATCTGGGCCCTGGCCAGGGCGTTAAACATCTTTTCCGCCACGCCGGTGTGGCTGCGCATCCCGACGCCCACGGCCGATACCTTAGCTACCGGATCGTTGCAGATTATGTTTTCCTCTTGCAAGCCGTATTCCTTGCTGATGAGCTGCACGACCAGTTTGCATTCAGACAAGTCACTGTGGTCTACGGTAAAGCTGATGACGGCTTTGCTCTGGTCGAAGGTCTGAATGATGTCATCGACCGTAACATTGTTTTCCGCCAGTATCGCGAAAATCCGCGCCGCCACGCCCGGCTTATTGGGGACATTCTGGATGACAAACTGAGCGATTGACTTCTTGACGGTCACACCTGATACAACGATATTTTCCATGTGTTCCACCTCGTGAGTGATAAAGGTTCCGGGGGTGTCGGTTAAACTGCACCGGACATGTATGTCCACATTATATTTTTTGCCGAATTCGATGGCGCGCGAATGCATCACGCCCGCGCCCAGGCTTGCCAGTTCCAGCATTTCGTCGTAACTGATCTGGTCGATCTTGCGGGCCTCGGGGACGATGCGGGGATCGGTGGTGAAGATGCCTTCCACGTCCGTGAAAATCTCGCAATAGTGAGCGCCCAGTACCGCCGCCAGTGCCACGGCCGTTGTATCGGAAGCACCGCGGCCCAGCGTATAGATTTCGCCTGATTCGTCGATGCCTTGAAAGCCGGCCACAATGGCGATACGACCCAGACTCAGTTCGTTTCGGATGCGCTCGGCGTCGATTTTCTTGATGCGGGCTTTGGTATGGACAGCATCGGTAAAGAGCCCGATCTGGCCGCCCGTGAGACTGATGGCCTCCTGTCCCATGGCGTGAATCGCCATCGCCATTAGCGACATACTCACCTGTTCACCGGTCGTCAGCAGCATATCCAACTCCCGACGGGGCGGGTCGTCGCAGAGTTCCTTCGAGAGCGAAATCAGGTTATCCGTTGTTTTGCCCATCGCCGAGACCACCATGACCACCTGCTTGCCCTCCGAACGGGCTTTGACCGCCCGCCGCGCCGCCCGGTTAATGCGGTCGGCATCGGCAACGCTGGTGCCGCCAAATTTCATTACGATAATATCCATTTTTCCCTCGTCGCTAAATGGTTACCAGGTGTTTATAACTTCCAGCTTCTGACGCATTAACGCATCAAATCTTCATTCTTTCTTTAAAAAGAATTCCATCAAATCATGTCCCTTTTCGATCTTCAACCCGTTTTCTTCAGCATCCTTTTCGCTGTAGGGTCTCCGGCTGGCGCTGTTGATGTCAGCACCTGCCATGGCAAACGGGACCGGCTCGCTGGTATGTGTCCGCAGCCGCACTGGAGTTGGATGGTCCGGCAGAACCATAATCCGGTAACCGTCTTCCTGTTCCTGCAGCCATTTGAGCATGGGGCCGGTAATCATATTATCGATTTTTTCAATGGATTCAACCTTGCTCTCCACCATGGCGCCATGTCCGGCTTCGTCCGGGGCTTCGATATGCACGACGATCAGGTCATGGTCCGCCAGCGCGGTAATAGCGTTTTGGCCCTTACCAGCGTAATTGGTATCCAGATAACCCGTTGCGCCCTCGACTTCGATCACTTTCATGCCGGTCAGTTTGCCCAGGCCGCGCATCAGATCGACGCCGGTGATTACGCTGCCCTTGATGCCGAAGCGTTGACGGAATCCGTCCATCTGCGGGCGTTTGCCCTGGCCCCAGAGCCAGATATTCGTTGCCGGGTTTTCGCCCAGGTCCTGACGGACCTTGTTGATCTCATGCTCGGCCAGAATTTTCTCTGCCTGTTCCATGATCTTGACCAGTTCCTTCGCTTTTTTCCCGCGCGGCAGATTTTTGCTGATCGGCTGATCCATGATATCGTGCGGCGGCATTGATTCGATGTCAAATTCTTCATTACGATAGACCATCAGATGCCGATAGCCGACCCCGGCGTAAAACGTAATCTGTTCCGTCCCCAGCGCATCGTTTAAAGTATCGATCAATGTTGCGGCTTCCGTGGATCCGATATGGCCGGCGGAATAATCCTGCATCACCTCATCGGCCACCGTTACCAGGTTGCACCGGAAAATCCAGTCATGGACACCCGTCGAGATGCTTTTCGCGGCGGCTTCCAGCGGCGCCCGTCCTGAATAGTATTTGTTCGGGTCGTATCCCAGCACGCTCATTAGGGCGATGTCACTGCCGGGCGCGAAACCATTGGGGACATTATAAACCAGACCCAGTCGACCATTGCTGCTGATCCAGTCGGTGTTGGGTGTATGAGCTTTCTGCAGCACGGTCTGACCGTTTAGTTCCGCCAGCGGTTCATCCGCGGCGCCATCCATAATAATGATCGCGTATTTCATCCTCTTATCCAACTTCCAACTTCTAATCTAGGTCGTCTTCAGGTGTAGTAACAACGTGAATGCATACAGGTTCGTCTTTAATCACATCCAGTGCCCGGATTTTGTCCAGTGCCTGGTTCATGTCGCCCTGGCGAGCCTGGTGCGTCATAAAGACCACCGGCACCTGATCGTCCGTTTCGCTTTCATGCTGCAGGCAGGCGGAGATGCTGATTTTATGATCGCCCAGAATCTTCGCTATCGTCGCAAAGACACCCGGAATGTCAATCGCCTCCAGCCTCAGGTAATAGCGGCTGACGATTTCATCATAAGGGCATATCTTTGCCGGTTCAGCCTTGATGCCCAGCCCCGGCATCGAGGTGAAAATCTTCTGGGAGTTGCCGCGCGCCAGTTCGATAATATCCGCGACCACCGCGCTGGCCGTGGGCATCATCCCGGCGCCGCGACCAAAATAGGAGGTGTGTCCCACCGCGTCGCCAAAAATGCTGACTGCATTGAACGAACTGGAAACCTGGGCCAGCGGTTCATCATCATTGATGAACGTCGGATGAACTCGCAGCGACAAGCCTTTTTCATCCTGCTGAGCGATGGCCAGCAGCTTCATGGCATATCCCATCTCCCAGCCGTATCGGATGTCGGTCAGTTGCACCTGATCGACGCCCTGGATAGAGATCTCCTCAAAGGGGATTTCGCGGCCGAACGCCAGCATGGCCAGAATGGCCAGCTTGTGTGCCGTATCCGCTCCGTTGACATCCAGCGTCGGGTCAGCTTCAGCGTAACCGGCATCCTGCGCTTCTTTTAACGCCGTGGCGTATACCTTGCCTTCGTTGCTCATTGCCGTGAGGATATAATTGCACGTGCCGTTCATGATCCCGTATATGGCGCTGATGGTGTTTGCCGTCAGGCCGGTTCGCAAGGCATTGATCACCGGAATACCCCCGCAGCAGCTCGCCTCGAACGCGACAGTTTTATTGTGCTGACGGGCATGAGAATAAATCATTTCTTCGCCGCGCTCGGCCAGCAGGGCTTTATTGGCCGTAACAACATCCTTACCGGTGTTCATTAGTTTCTGCTGAATTTCGCCGGCTGTCGTCGTGCCGCCCACCAGTTCCACTGCGATCGTAACTTCTTCATCGTTCAGAACTTTTTCCAGATCGTCGTGCAACAACCCTGCGGGCAGATTAACAGGTCGCGGCCGGGTGATGTCTCTGTCAACCACATGCGCCAGTTCGAGTTCAATTCCTGTCCGGTGTTTGATGGCTTGGGCCTCTTCGAGCAGAATCCTGGCCACGCCGCAGCCGACGGTACCAAATCCAATGACGGCAATTTTGTGTTTGCTGTTATTCATAATAAAACTCGGTCATATAAAAACTAGTGTAATGGTGTTAACTCTTTTCTTCCTCCATCAAGAATGTTCTTAAGAACGCGATTTTCTTGATACCGCTTGCTGGTATTTAACGTCGGTTATCAGCCCGCAAGCAGGGCTGTTTTTATAACCGTTGCTGTCATCGTCAGTTATGACCCGACGAATCCGGCCCCATATCCTAGTCGAGATTCACCCGTCTCGTCAAGATAAAACACAGTGTTGACTGGCATGTTTAAAACCCATTTTCCCGCCAGATTCGGACATGTTCAATCGAGAGTGAATTTCAGATTTAAGCGGTCCTGCAGCCGGATGGGTTTTAAATGATCCGTGAAGGTGACTTCAACAACAATCTGACGGGTTTCACGTGCTTCAGCCGGCAAGGCCAGTTCGAAACTGTACGCCCGGCTGACTTTGTCCCAGTGCCGCTGGTTTTCGGAGGCAGCGGTCAGGTTGAATGTCTGTAAGCCTTTGTCTTTAAAGCGTTTACCTCTGGGGTCGGGCGAGGCTTTCTTGAAAGGATACAGCTCGAAACGAAAAATCCCCAGCCTCTTCATCGGATCTTCAAATTGATCTTTCAATCCCACATAGGCTTCAATAACCGGCTCGCTGCCGGCCTCTTCGGGAGTTTTAACCTGGGTAAATGAGCTTTGTACGAATACTTTTTCGGGATAAAAACCTTCCAGATTTTTCTGTTTTGAATTGAAAAGATTCAGTTTTTCGAACGTCTGGCACCCCGAAACCATTAAAATCATGAGAACGGCTGAAAAGAAAACGAGATAGTTGGTTGATGGCTTTTTCCGGCTCAAGATTTCCCATCCCCGAAAAGTTCAAAGATTATGCAAAACGTGGCCCATTTTATCCCGTTTTGTCTTCATGTATCGTTTGTTATACTCGTTTGGCGGTAATTCAATAGGTATTTGTTCGACTATTTCAATACCATACATCTGCAAACGACTGGTTTTAATGGGATTATTAGTCATAATCGCCACCTTTTTAATCCCCAGATCGCGGCAGATTTGCGCCCCAATACCATAATCCCTTTTGTCTGCCTTAAAACCGAGCCATTCGTTGGCCTGCACGGTATCCATGCCGACATCCTGAAGGTGATAGGCTTGCAGTTTGGCTTCCAGGCCGATGCCGCGACCTTCCTGGCGGAGGTAAATGATCGCGCCGCTGCCGGCCTGTTCTATGCGCTTCATTGCTTCATGAAGCTGGCCGCCGCAGTCGCATCGCTGGGAATGAAAAATATCACCGGTCAGACATTCGCTATGCACGCGAATCAGGACCGTCTCTTCATGCTGGATGACATTGCCTGAAGAATCCAGTTTGCCCACATCGCCTTTACATAAAGCCAGATGCAGATTAGATTCGACTTCGCTGCGATAGCCGATAAGGCGAAATTTACCGCAATCCGTTGGCAATTCGATTTCTCCGGTGCGAAAAACCAGCGATTCCTGCTGCAAGCGATATTCGATCAGATCGGCGATGGTGGTCATTTTCAGGTCATATTTCTTGCAAAAATCAATAAGTTGGGGAACGCGAGCCATCGTGCCGTCGTCATTCATGATTTCGCAGATGACGCCGGCCGGTTTAAGACCGGCCAGACGGGCCAGATCGACCGCGCCTTCGGTTTGGCCGGCCCTGACAAGCACGCCGCCGTTACGGGCTCGCAAGGGAAAAATATGGCCTGGGCGGGCCAAATCGGAGGGTTTGCAATCATCTTTAATAGCAGTGGCGATTGTCGCAGCTCGGTCCTGAGCGGATATGCCGGTGGTGATTCCATTGGCGGCATCAATGGTTACAGTGAATGCCGTTCCAAAGCTTGCGGTGTTGATGGCGGTTTGCGGATGCAGCTCCAGCCTGTCGCAGTATTCACCGGTCAGGGACAGGCAGATCATACCTCGACCGTATTTAGCCATGAAATTGATGATCTCCGGTGTGGCTTTTTCCGCGGCACAAACGAGGTCGCCTTCGTTTTCCCGATCCTCATCATCGACCAGGACAATCATGCGACCGGCTTTGAGTTCTTCGATTATTTGGGGTACCGGACTGAATGTCATATTGTAAGTTCTTTAATGTCAATATCTTACTTTAATTATTGCCTGTAAAACAATGTATTATATCACATTTATTCTATTTATTAACATTAAATTATTTCACGGTTGAAATTAAAAAAATATTTATTAATTTAGAGTTATGCATTAAAATGAAGGCAAATGGCCTGAATATGCTGTAACTCTGACACGTATGTCGACCTCAGCTTTGGAAATTTTATCTGGTCGTTAAACGTTCAGGCACAGGCATATCCGTTAAGGGTGATCGCATACCCCGAGATCATATCTTAACTATCTGTAAGATAGCGACTTACATGACTATTTGTCGGATGGCGGAATTATGCCGCTTTTTTACAAAATAATAAAATGAATGTCGGAGAGGATATTCTCGTGAAAAACCTACTCTATTAATGTATATTAACAACAAGGAAAAGTCTCATGAAGTTATCAACACGCGTCAGATATGGAGTTCGGGCGATGGTCGAGCTGGCCAAGCAGAAGGATGATACCCCGATTCCGCTGCGGAAACTGGCTGAGAATCAGGATATTTCTACCAAATATCTTGAACAGATGGCGGCGGCATTAAAAATAGCCGGTCTGATCGAAAGCGTTCGCGGCGCTGAAGGAGGATATCGTCTTGCCAGGCCCTCCAGTGAAATAACGGTGCTGGATATATATAATGTGCTGGATGTGTCCGGAGATCCCATTGATTGCAAAAACGAACCCTGTCATCGTGAGCCATATTGTGCCGTTCGCGAAGTCTGGGAAGAAATGGTGGAGGTCATGAAGAAGGCTCTGGGGACAAAATCGTTGCAATCTCTGGCTGCTAAAGAGGCAAAGTTGCAAAAAACCTTGAATAAATCCAAAGACGAGAGCTATGATTAAGCGCTAATGAAATGCGATCGTTTTTGTATTATTCATAAAAAATGGAATTTGGTAAATAACAAGTAAACTTTTAGAAGAGGGAAACTATAGTGAGCACCACAAATCCAAGAACAGAAACGCAGGCGATTCATGCCGGCCAGGTACCCGATCCGACGACGGGGGCCCGGGCAGTTCCGATCTATCAAACCACCAGCTACGTTTTCAAGGATGCCGATCATGCCAGCCGGTTGTTCGACCTGAAGGAATTCGGCAACATTTATACCCGACTGATGAACCCGACGGCCGACGTGTGGGAAAAGCGCATGGCGGCTCTGGACGGCGGCACAGCCGCGCTGGGCACGGCCAGCGGCATGGCGGCTATTTTTCTGGCGATTCACACGATTGCCAAAACGGGCGATCATATCGTATCGGCGGCTTCGCTTTATGGCGGTACGGATACGCTGTTTCGCTATACCTTTCCGCAGATCGGTCTGGAAACAACCTTTTTGGAAAAGGTGACCGCAGATACCGTTGCCGGGGCGATCAAGGAAAACACCAAGGCAATTTATCTTGAGACTATCGGCAATCCGCAGCTTGATGTGCCGGATTTTGAAGCGATTTGCAAGGTGGCGCAGGAGAATGGGATACCGGTGATTGTCGATAACACCTTCGCCCCGACACTGTGCAGGCTTTTCGATTACGGCGTCAATATCAATGTGTATTCCTGTACGAAATGGGTCGGCGGCCATGGCACGAGTATTGGCGGGATGATCGTCGACGGCGGTAATTTCAACTGGGGTAACGGCAAGTTTCCGATGTTTACCGAACCGGACCAGAGTTATCATGGCCTGCAATACTGGGATGTTTTCGGGAATATGGAAGGCATGGGCAATATTGCCCTGGCGATACGGGCTCGGACCCAGGGGATGCGTAATATCGGTTTGTGTCCCAGTCCCTTTAACGCCTTTCAATTTATTCAGGGCATCGAAACGCTGCCTCTGCGGATGCAGCGTCATTGCGAAAACGCGGTGGCTCTGGCGACACATCTTAAAGGTCATCCAAAGGTTGAATGGGTCAACTATACTGGATTGGAAGAGCACCCCAGCTATACTATTGCCAAGAAATATTTTCAAGGCGGTTTCGGCTCGGTTCTGGGCTTCGGCATCAAGGGCGGCATGAAAGCGGGCATGAAGTTTATCGATTCGGTGCAGCTTTGCAGCCATCTGGCCAATGTGGGCGACGCCAAGACCCTGGTGATTCATCCGGCGTCCACGACGCATCGTCAGCAGAGCGAAGCGGAACAGCGTGCGATCGGCATTACCCCCGAATTTGTCCGCGTTTCCGTCGGCATCGAGCATATTGACGATATCATTGCAGACGTGGATCAGGCGCTGGAGAAGGTGTAAACCTCTTGTATACTCGTTCCGATTGAAATTACCCGAATTGTCTAGATGTAATTATCTGCGGGTAAAGCCTTTACGTCTGGCCCAGGCGGGTACTCTCATACCCTTTGGGTATAACCGTTCACGTGGTATTATGATTTCCTGAAATGCCGTTTTAAGAAACGCTTACAAAATTTCCTGTTTGCCGGAGATGCCTGTATCGTTTTGGATCGACACCCTTTACAGAAATGAACAAAAACCCCGATTTGCCCCGGGGTTTTTTTTATTGCTGTTGTTAATGTCAGAATAGCTACCGGTTTTTATGGCGGTGTCCAGGCAGAAAAAAGATCGCTTACAGCCCGAAATGCATTTTTAGAGGTCCACTGACGTATCAATTATGGCATTACTGTTTGGGGGTCGAGTCGAAAAAAAGTTCTGTTTTCAGCGAATCGTGTGTGATAAGGACTGCACTTTTTTTATTGGACTAGAAATCTAATAATTGCCGATATGTATTCCGTAATGGAGCACTTATTGAGCGTAAGGTGCGTAAGTTTTTTTAAATTATTGGTTTACATAAATCTTAGACTGGGCGGACCTGTCCGAAGGCGGCAATGGAGATGACTCAGCAAGACATGCCTGTATCGACATCCGGCAAACTGGATGACGGCAGTCGTTTTCAGGAAATAACGCAACAGATAATGTCACTGATTAATCCGGTTCAACCCGAACGGATTTCAGAGGCTGTTGAAGAATTCAAGCGTCATAATCCCCCGGAGGCGTTGATCTATCTGACAAAGGCGGTGGATCGATATGTGCACCGGGATTATCAGGGTTGCGTTAATCAGATGATGATGGCACGGGAATTGCTTGATCCAGAAGACTATCCCACGATCGGACAGCTGTATTCGCGAATCTGGATTAATGCCCAGTTGATGCTGCCGCGGCGTTCACGTCCGGCGATTGAAGCGGGATATGCCAATTACAAGGCGAATATCGCCGCGTTACGGGAAGTCGATGCCCGGCTGACTCCGGTAGTTCAGAAAAGCCGCTGGCCGGAAGATCTGGTGCTGGTCGATTTCTGGCAGGGCCTGCATCTATTTTCATTAAACACAAAAGATGTATTCATGGTGGATGAGGCCACCTTGCCCCGGTTGGATGAGCTGACGAAAAAACGCGTTCCGATCGCTTTTGGGGGTGCCGCCAGCGGTCGTGAATTGCTGTATTGTCTCGATCATCAATATCAGGGACTCTACGGCATGACCCGGACTCACTATCTCTTCGAAGCCGATCCGGCTCGTCTGCGGGCCATGTTGCATTTATTCGACATGAGCGACTATCTCCGTACCCGGGAAGTCATACTTTTCGGCGGTCCGGACTGGCAGCAGCGGTTCGAAGACTTTTTCTATTCATTACGTTACGTTTACCCCTCCGTATTCATCGCCAATCAGCCTCATGACCGGCATTATTTTCAGGCCTTTCAACAGCCGGTCGATTTTAACGATTTTCAAGAGCACGCGACGGCTTATTATCACTCGGAGGATTTTCGCCGGCGACAGGTTGACATCGCGACGGGAAAAATTCAGCCCCGCATTCTGATTTCGACTTGCCGCTGGACTTCGTTCCTGAAATACTGCGCAGCTGATTTCCAGAAAGCGTTCGAAAAATGCGGTTGCTCCACCCGTTATCTGATCGAAGAAGACGATGTCCAGACTCTGTTGCCGGCCCTGTTCTGGAGGGAACTGGACGAGTTCAAACCGGATATGGTCTTCAAGGTCAGTCACGCCCGCCCCTCGAAAAACTTCCTGCCTGTTCAGTTGCCTTTCGTTGGCTATATCCAGGATAAATGCGGTCCCATCGCCGAATTGCCCAATCTGTCTTCAGCCATCAGCAATCAAGACCTGTTCGTCTGCATGGTTTCGGAATTTCAGCGCTACCTGAGGGAAAAAGGCGTCCCCCCTGACCAGATATGCAATATGCCTGTTCCTGCCGATGAAGATCTGTTTTATCCGCTGGTGGAAAACACGGATTCCATCGACAGCAAATACGTTGCTGATGTCGGATTCGTCAAGCATGGGCATGCTGAAAAAGAGACCTTGTTGAAGATATTTCTCGATACGTTCCCGGCTTTACCACAAAAAACGGAATTGCTGAAACAGTTATTTATGGATTTATACCGATACACCTGCCTCGATCTCGACCGATGCTATTATGAGTCCGACCTACAGGATTTCGTCTTTTCCCGGCTGAATAATATCCTGAACGAAGCGGGGCGAAACATGATAAACTATCTGGTACGCCAGTTTTATATTACGGTCTACTCCGCGGCCTGGCGGTGTCAGTTCCTGGAGGCGATCGACCAGGCCGGCATCGACCTGGCCCTGTACGGCCACAATTGGGAAAAACATAAACGTTTGAGGCATTTACGGCGCGGACCCGTTGCCCGCGACCGGGATCTGAACCTGGTCTATAATTGCAACCGCGTCAATTTAAGCATTAACCATGAAATTTCCATGCACCAGCGTCTCGCCGAGTGCGGTCTGGCGGGGGGATTCATGATGGTGGCTGATCACCCCGACGAAAGAGACAGCGAACCGGCGCGTAATTATTTCGCTCCGGATAAGGAAATCGTCTATTTCCGTACCCCGGATGAACTCGTCGAAAAATGCCGCTGCTACCTGGATCGCCCGGACGAACGGCGAAACATCGCCGTCAATTTTAGACGAAGGGCGCTGATGGAACGAACCTGCGAGAAAACAGCCCTTGCGGTCCTGCGGCGTTGGCGACCTTTGCTCGACCGTGTCCCCGAACGAATCAACAAGGAAAAATAAACCCGGTATGGATAAATATCGTATCGATAGTCATAAACTTCTGTATCACCCTGATCGGGTTCATGCCTGGCAGCGGGGCGAATTGATTTATCCCGTCTATATGGAAGCCAGCCCCTCGGGGGCCTGCAACCATCGTTGTACCTACTGCGCCCTGGATTTCATGGAGTATCAGCGGCGGTTTCTGGATACGGCGGTGTTTAAGGAACGGCTCACGGAGTTGGGACAACTGGGTCTCCGGAGCATTATGTAT
>CAYZXY010000067.1:11269-16811 GCA_964482555.1 uncultured Pirellulales bacterium | reverse complement strand
TTATATGTTTAAAATAGTTATATTAATTGGGTCTCAAGTTATTGGGACAGTACTGGACCCCATTGAGCATTATTCATCGCCTCTGCCATACTTTCGGCTAACTTATCTAATTCTTCGCTTAACGCTGCTTTGAATTGCTCCTTCGTAACTCGTTTTTCTTCCATGACTTACCTCTAAAAAGTAATAATAAAACCAGTAAAAATTTATGCTTCGTAAGTCATCATATAACATACAGTTACAGGGCGCCAGTGAAAAATGTCACACACGGCGAGAAATTCCAGAGATGTTTTCCGTTGATTTATCCATACTTCTGACCAGAGGTATTGAGGGCAATGACGGTTATGAAAGAGAATGCTGGCAGAGACAGTGGACCTGTCAGGAGCTGTCTGCCTGATTGGGTATAATTTTAAGCGGCGCTTAGTGCCATCATTTTTATGTCAGGTAATCGTTCTCCGTATTTCGTTAAATTATGGGCTGTAAAACCAGCCAGCTCCTGATGTAAAATCGGGGAATGTCATTTTAGCGAAAAACCATTCCTCACTTCACGTCAGCGATTAAATCATTCCGGTTAAGGGTTTTCATTTTTTGCGGTTACTTAAGCAGATAGAACTGGTTTTTATTGACAGGGATTTGCTTATTTAGTAAAATCATTTATAATAATATTAGCTGGGTTACTATCATCGCCGGCAAAATCCTTAGGCGACATAAGTATCGGTTCTTTTGGGATAATGCGGTGTGAATATACCTTCCTTGATCTTTGTGACACTCAGTAAGATTTCATAGCCGGTTAACTGCGGCGGAATAAAGATATGTGGTTTAGTATTCAAAAAACATTTCTATTAATTTCCTTTCTCGCTGGCAGTCTTTTTGTGTCTCAGGCAGCTTTTTCGCAAAGTGCATCTGGGAGCGATTCATCCCGGCTCAATTTAATGGTTCAGGTTGTGACCTCGGCTGATACCCCCGAGGAGCTGCGCCGCGATGCCGCACGTAATCTGCTGTTGGATCCGGCCGGGCATGAGGCGCTGGTGGAAGTGCTGCGTCACGAAGACAATGCCAATGCCAAAATCATTATCTGCCAGGTGATTGCCGGTTCGAAAAACAGCTTCAATTCTCTGGGTCTGACTCACGGCATTCATAAAGATTTCAGCGACCCTCTGTTTGTGCTTTTGCAGAGCGAACAGGTTGAGCTGGCCCGGGCGGCGGCGCATGCCCTGGCTCAGTGTCGCAATGGCGTACCGGACCGACTGGCGAAGATAGCCGGGGACGCTGGATATAACATTCATTCACGTGCGGCGGCAATTGAGGCTCTGACGCTGATTCCGGGGAGAAAGTCGGTTTTGGCTCTGGCCGGTGTGCTGGATGATCCCGAACCGCGGATTGCCGCTCGGGCCGCCGAAGCGTTAGCCGACACGCTCTATCTGCAAAAACCGTTGAATCTCGAGCAATTTCGCACGAAAGTATTGCCCAGGGTTAAGGACATGAACTCCGAACAGTTTCTGTTCTGGCAAAGCGACCTACGCCTCACACGTATTCTTTCGCTGGAGCATGAGCTTGACCAGTCACAGCAAATGGTTAGCCAGTGGCGGGAGCTTTATTTCAAGTCCGAGAAGGATAAATTCGACCAGATCAAGGAGTCCGAGCGGAAGCTGGAATTTCTGAAACCGTTTTTGAATAATACGCGGGATGATATGCTGCGCATCTGGGCGCTGGAGCGGGCAAATGAATGGAGCAAGTCTGCGACTGTGCGTAACGGCCCGATTACACAGGCGCTGGTGGAGGCGTTGGCGATGTATGTGGCCGATTCGCATCCTCAGGTCCGGCGGCTCACAGCGCTGACACTGGCGGAACTGGATTTTCAAACGGCTCGTGTGACCGCACCGGCGCTGCTCGAACAGCTTAGTCGTGAAGATGATCCCAATACTCAGGCGGCGCTGCTTTCAGCGCTGGGGACCTTTGAGTATATTCCCGTGCTGGATCAGGTTTTGGAGAAGCTTGCCAGTTCCCCGCATCCACAGGTGGTCTCACAGGCAGTTCGGGCTGTCGGTCGTATTTCGGGGACTCAGGCGAAAGACATTCCTGTTGAGCAGATGAAGGCTATCATTCCGGAATTAGCTCATTCTTATGAGAGGTGGAGCGGACATACCGAATTGAAGGGCCGCATCATTGAAACCATGCAGAAAATCGTCGGACAGGAAAAATTCCGGCAATCGGCTGTTAACCATTTCGAGGCGATTGTTGTCAGGTCTCTGCAGGACGAATCGCCTGAAGTCCGGACGCATGCGGTTTATGCTCTGCCGGAAGTTGTGAATTCTTCGCAGCTAATTCCGGCATTGATCAATGACCGGTTCAATCTGTTCAACGATCCGGATAATTCCGTCCGGTTTGCCGTGCTGGTCTGCCTGGAGCAATACGGGAATCAGAAACATCTTAAACTGCTGGATCAGCGAATGGCCGAAGAGTCTGATCCCGATATTCTGCTGCGGATGGAAACGACATTTATCAAATTGCTCAGCCGGCTGGCGGTTAAGGATATTGTTGACTGGGCTAAGCAATTAAAGGATAATGACGGCCCAGCGCATCAGCATCTCCGGCAAATGGTATTGCGTCATTTAATGGAAGAAATCAAAGCCATGAAAGCCGCCGGACAAAGCCCCGATTCAGAATCACAAGCTTATGTTTTGCAGGAAATGGCTGGTATTGCCATTCAAAAGCAGCAGTATGATCAGGCAATTCGGAACTACCATAAACTTCTGAGTCTGCCAGGGACAGAGGAGATAAAGCAAAGTCTGAGAGATCAGATTGTGAAACTGTGCATGGATGTCCAGGATGAGGGGCAGCTTTCGGGGTTGAGCCCGATGGTCCGACCAATTCTGAAGTCGGAGCCGGTTTTATATGATCATATTATCCGGGCCTTTCAGCCCGGCAGCAGTGAAACCCAGTTGATTCATCAGGTTTTCCTGATTAATGCACTGGTTCTGCCGGTGGAAGATTTACCCGAACCGCAATTGCAGCAGCAATGGCGACAGCACATCAATCAGCTTGCCGCAGTTATCGTCGATCAACTGGAAAAAAAGCTTTCTGAAAACGGTTCTCCTTCTGAGCCGCTACTGCAATCGCTGAGTAAGCTGGACGGTCGCTTTAAAGATTATCCGGCTGGTGCGTCCGTTGAAAAACAGATAGAAGCGTTGCAGGGTTTCCGGGATCTTATCAATGTGCCCATCGTGGAAAACATTACGTCTGAGCCGGCGGCATCAAATAATTAGTTCCTGTTGCGGTAAATGTATCATGGGTTTCCAGTTCTAGCCTGAGCGTTTATACCTTCTCGGGTAGAAAGCTTCCCGGCACGGCCATGGGAAATGTGCCTGGCAGAACGTAAGACGTAGAACGTGGACGAGGCAAGCCCGGCGCAAATACGCAAGTCAGGTCACGAAGCCGATTAAATCGTTTAAGATACCCATAGATAAAAGACGATTGGAAAAAACGGGAAAACGCAATTGCAAGCTGTATAAATCCGGATTTCGTGCCTGGGCTTTCCCGTGATGCCGGGTTATGTCCTGACTGTTTTTAAGGTATGGGTGAAGGCGGCAGGGGTAGCTTCGATCGCCGATTTGATAAGATGGGTCTCAGTCGATTCCGATACGTTTTGGGTCGTAAACTCACCGATGCGTCGGATTTTCTTGTACCGGTTTTCGACCAGATTTTCGAGTTTGAAACGCCGCAAATCGCGGATGGTTTTTATGAGATAGTTCTCGATGTTATGTATTGCTTCGTGCGGATTGCGATGGGCCCCGCCGAGCGGTTCCTTGATGATATAATCAACAATATTGTATTTTTGCAGATCGCTGCTGGTGAGTTTGAGCGCTTTAGCTGCCCGGGGAGCTTCGGCCCCGTCCTTGAAAAGAATGCCCGCACAACCTTCCGGCGAAATAACGGAATAATAGGCAAACTGCATGATGGCGAGTTTGTCGGCGACACCGATACCCAGCGCGCCGCCAGAACCGCCTTCGCCGATAACGACGCTGACGATCGGCGTTTTCAACCGGGACATTTCCATGAGATTGACGGCGATGGCTTGTGCCTGGCCGCGTTCTTCTGCACCAATGCCGGGGTAAGCGCCGGGCGTGTCAATCAGACAGACAACCGGCAGGCCGAATTTTTCCGCCAGTTTCATCTTCTGCATCGCTTTGCGATAGCCTTCCGGGTGAGCGCAGCCGAAGTTGCAATCCACTTTTTCCCTGGTGGTTCGGCCTTTGTTGTGTCCGATAAGCATGACCTTTTCCCGGCCAATCCGTCCCAGGCCGGTTATCATCGCTCGATCGTCGCCAAAGCACCGATCACCGTGCAGTTCGCGGAAGTCCTTGACCATGATGTCGATCACATCCGGCAGAATGGGTCGTCGCGGATGACGGGCGACCTGAACCGTTTCCCAGGCTGAGAGGTTGTTATATATTTTATTGGTCAGGGAGACCAGATTCGATTGCAGTTTGCGAATTTCCGGGGTGTAGTCGATGCCTTTGCTTGCCTGAAGCTCCTGCAGTTCTTTGATCTGCCTTTCCAGGTCGGCTAAAGGTTTTTCGAATTCGAGGCAGCCGGTGCCGTTTATCCCCTCTGAAACCGCCACACTCGTGTCGTTTTGCTGCGTCATGAGCTGGCAATCCTTTCAAAATTCGGCGAGAATTCATAAAAAAATTGAGCCGCAAAGCAGGGCTCTTTTTATCATAATTTCACACTTATAATGTCCTATTAACATTTTCAAAAAACTTCAAATCATAATTGTAACCACTATCCCCCTTTCTCACAAGAAAAAAATTGACAGTTTCAATGGAAATCCGTAGTCTATTGTGTCACCCTGTTATAAAGGAAATATTTGTAAGATTATGGAAATAAAAGATTTAGAAAGAATTTCCCTTGTCGGACTGGGGTTGCTGGGCGGTTCTCTAGGTCTGGCGATCGATCGGATGTTTCCCGATATGGTCCGGTATGGTTGGTCGCATCGTAAGTCCACACGTGATAAGGCTTTAGAAGCAGGCGTCGTGGATGTCTGCGGCGAAACGCTGGTGGAGACTGTTGCGGAGGCTCAACTGGTGATACTGGCCAGTCCCATCGGGACGTTTCCGTCGTTGATGCAGGAAATGGCGCAAAGTCTTGCAAATGGGGTAATTGTGACGGACGTCGGCAGTACCAAGCTGTTGCCGGTGCGCTGGGCGCAGCAGTATCTGCCCGGGCATGTCGAATTTATCGGCTCTCACCCGATGGCCGGGTCCGAGCAGCGGGGCGTGGAGTTTTCGCGGGCAGACCTGTTCGAAGGGGCGTATTGTATTTTGACGCCGACGCCGGCAAACAATAGCGCAACAGTAAAGCTGTTAAGCGATTTCTGGGAAGCGCTGGGGATGCGGCTGAGCCAGATGCCGCCGGGGCGACATGACAGGGTGCTGGCGAGGATCAGTCATCTGCCGCATGTGCTGGCTATGGCGCTGGTGAACGCCTCCGATGCGGAAGAAATGCTGCTGTGCGGGAAGGGATTTCTCGATACGACACGGAT
>CAYZXY010000067.1:0-11169 GCA_964482555.1 uncultured Pirellulales bacterium | reverse complement strand
CCGATGCGGAAGAAATGCTGCTGTGCGGGAAGGGATTTCTCGATACGACACGGATTGCTTCGGGGCCGCCGGATATGTGGCGGGATATTCTGATGGCCAATGCCGGCAATACGGAAAAAGCGATTGGTAAGTTAATCAAAGAGCTGGAAAAAATGCAGACCGCATTGCAAAGTGAGAACGAAAAAAAAGTCCTGCAGATGCTGGAAAAAGCGCAGGAGAAGCGGAATAGCCTGGTGAAGAAGAAACTGAAGCGGAAGGAATTGCCGGTGTGATGGGTTGATGGATTGATGGGTTGATGAGGAAAGCAGTATAAATGGAAGAAAAGGCGTTTGATGAGTATGGATGATATACGCTGGATACAACGCTATAGGCATTTTACGAGGGCGTATGAGCAATTGAAGAATGCCGTCGAGTTGGCCGAAAAGCGCGAGTTGAGTGAACTGGAAGAACAGGGCATGATTCAGGCGTTCGAATATACGCACGAACTGGCCTGGAAAAGCTTAAAGGATTTTCTGGAAAACAAGGGTTTGCAGAATCTATATGGTTCCAAAGACAGTACACGGGAGGCGTTCAGGGCCGGCCTGATTGAGAACGGCGAGGTATGGATGGATATGATAACCAGCAGGAATCTTACTTCGCATACCTACAACAGGGACATTGCCGAGAAAATTGTCGAGGCTATTCGGAAAGACTATTTTCCCGAATTCCGACAACTTCTCGACAAGCTGAAAACCCTTAGCGATAAGGAAAACGCCTGATGTCCGGTCTGAAGGAAGACGTAATGGAAAAGATATGTGCAGTCCTTGCCCGTCACCCGCAAGTGGAGAAGGCGGCACTCTATGGGTCCAGGGCCAAAGGAGACTATAAGAATGGCTCCGACATCGATCTAACCCTGTTCGGAGGTGAGGATCTGACTTTGCAAGTACAATATCGCATTATGGATGAAATCGACGATCTGCTGCTGCCCTATACAATTGACCTTTCGATTTTTGATCAGATAGACGATCCGGATGTGGTTGAGCATATACGGCGGGTGGGGAAGACGCTTTATGAAAAGGGTTGATGGGTTGAAGAGTTAATGAGGAAAGCATATATACCCGATTGGGTAGTGAATTTCCGGCAGGGCCACGTTTAACCGTTTTCTGCATAATTCTTTATGGTTGGAGAAAACGGGACACAGAGAGCCGCGTAAGCGAAATTCAATCAGAAGCAGTATAATTCTCACAAAGGCGCGATGGCGCCAAGTAAGAAAATCAATAAAGTAAGGATAGATTAAAATTTGGATTTGGCCAGAGGTCATGCTTTAGCTCATCTTCGCTTCGCGTAAGCATGGCAGCCGGCGTTTTTTATGAACGTGAACAATGTGAAATTAATCCCCTGGCTGCTGCCAGGGGATGAAAAGCGGGGGCAGGATGCCCTCTCTACAGAGGAGCGATATGGCAGAACGAATTGAAGTGTTTAACAAGGCGGGGTTTGCGGATGTGCATGGGGACGAGGTGAAGGCGGCTATCGAGCCGTTGGGGATCCGGACGGTGGAGGCGGTGCAGTCGATCCGGGTGTTTCTGATCGAGGGGGAGATGGATCGGGAACAACTGGAGCGGGTCGGGACGGAGCTGCTGGTCGATCCGGTGTGCGAGGAGTATTATATCGGGCGGACGGGGGCGCCGACGGGCCTGGCGCAGGCGACGCTGGTGGAGGTGCATCTGAAGCCGGGGGTGACCGATCCGGTGGCGGCGTCGGCGATGATGGCGATTGTCGACATGGGGCTGACGGCGCGGAGCGTGCGGACGGCGAAGAAGTACGTCATTCTGGGGACGCTGAACGATCGTCAGAAAGAATTGATCGCCCAGAAAGTACTGGCCAACGACTGCATCGAAGAAGTCATCTTCGGACAGGATCAGGAGCCGCCCAGTCCGCATCTGAGCCCGTATCAGTTTCGGCTGGTGCACTGGCCGATTCGTTCCCTGACGGATGAGCAGCTTGTTGCGCTGAGCAAGGAGCGGGATCTTTTCCTGAATCTGGCGGAGATGAAGACGATTCAGGAGTACTACCGGCGGCTTGAGCGGGAGCCGACGGATGTGGAACTGGAGATGCTCGCGCAGACGTGGAGCGAGCATTGTGTGCACAAAACGTTCCGGGGCGTGATTGAATATACGGAGATAGACGAGAACGGGGAAAGCCGGACGGAGATTGTGGATAATCTGCTGAAATCGACGATCGCCAAAGCGACGCATGAGTTGAACAAGCCGTGGTGCATCTCGGTGTTCGTGGATAACGCGGGCGTGGTGGAATTCGACAATGAGTGGGCGGTCTGTTTCAAGGTGGAGACGCACAACCACCCGTCGGCCATCGAGCCGTACGGCGGCGCGGCGACAGGGATCGGCGGGTGCATCCGCGATCCGATGGGGACGGGGCTGGGCGCGCGGCCGATCGCGAATACGGATGTGTTCTGTTTCGCGGCGCCGGACAAGTCGCTGGATGATCTGCCGTCGGGCGTGCTGCATCCGCGGCGGGTGATGAAGGGCGTGGTCGGCGGGGTGCGCGATTACGGGAACCGGATGGGGATACCGACGGTAAACGGGGCGATTCATTTCGACGACCGGTATCTGGGCAATCCGCTGGTGTTCTGCGGGAATATCGGGATTATGCCGAAGGATATGTGTTTCGGCAAGGCGCAGGAGGGGGACGCGATTGTGGTGGTCGGGGGACGGACGGGCCGCGACGGCATCCATGGGGCGACGTTCAGTAGCGGCGAGATGACGCACGAGCATGAGGACCTGTTTTCGCACGCGGTGCAGATCGGCAACGCGATTACGGAGAAAAAGACGCTGGATACCCTGATGCAGGCGCGGGACGAGGGGCTGTATAACGCGATTACGGACTGCGGGGCCGGCGGGCTGAGCAGTGCGGTCGGCGAGATGGGCGAGGAACTGGGGGCGGTGGTCGATCTGGAGAAGGCGCCGCTGAAGTATGAGGGGTTGAGCTACTGGGAGATCTGGATCAGCGAGGCGCAGGAGCGGATGGTGATCTCGGTGCCGCCGGATAGGCTGGCGCGGGCGCAGGCGATTTTCGCGGGCGAAGACGTCGAGGCGACTGTGATCGGCCATTACGGCAACAACCAGCGGCTGGAACTGCGGTATGAAGGGCATGTCGTGGGTGATCTGGAGATGAGTTTTCTGCATGAGGGATTGCCGCGATTTACGCGGAAAGCGGTGTGGGAAGCGAAACAGCTGGCCGAGCCGAACATTGCGGAGAAGGATAACTATACGGATGATTTGCGGGCGATACTTTCCATGTTCACCGTCGCGAGCAAGGAGTGGGTCGTCCGGCAGTACGATCATGAGGTGCAGGGGGCGTCGGCGATCAAACCGCTGGTCGGGGCGGCCAACGACGGGCCGGGGGATGCCTCGGTGGTGCGTCCGGTATTGACGAAGGATGAGGGGTTGGCGATCGGATGCGGATTGTGTCCCCAATATAGCGATATCGATCCTTACTGGATGGCGCTGGCGGCGATAGATGAGGCGGTGCGGAATGTGATCTGCGTCGGCGGGCGGATCGACCGGATCGCGATCCTCGACAATTTCTGTTGGGGCAACTGCGACAAGCCGGATCGGCTGGCCGGACTGGTGCGGGCGGCAAAGGGCTGTTACGATGCGGCGAAGGCTTACGAAACACCCTTCATCTCCGGCAAGGATTCGCTCAACAACGAGTTTCAGACTGACAGCGGCGAGACGATCAATATTCCCGGCACGCTGCTGGTCAGCGCCATGACGCTGATTGACGATGTATCAACCTGTGTGACGATGGACCTGAAACGGGCGGGGAATGCGATGGTCGTGGTCGGCGAAACGAAAAACGAACTGGGGGCTTCGCATTATTATAAGCTGCACGACGAAACAGGTGCGAATGTGCCGCAGGTGGATTTGCGCGAAGGGCCGCTGACGGCAGCGGCGGTAGCGATGGCGATCGAAGAAGGGCTTATCGAATCGTGTCACGATTGCAGCGAAGGCGGGCTGGCGGTCGCGCTGGCGGAGATGGCTTTTGCCGGAGGTCTGGGCATTGCAGTCGATTTGGGCGGTGTGCCGGTCGCACACGATGTCACACGTACGGACCATATTCTGTTCAGCGAAAGCACGAGCCGGTATGTCATCGAAGTCGCGCCGGAGAATATGGCGAAACTGGCGATGGTGTGTAAAAACGTCCGCTTCGGCGAAATCGGCAAGGTGAACCAGACCGATAGAATGATCGTAAAAGTCAAGAACGGCAAACCGGTTATCGACGCAGATATAATGGAACTGAAGCAAGCATGGCAGAAACCGCTGCGGTGGTGATGGTTAGCCACGAATCCGAATTAGTTAGATGGGTGGCATGTCTGCACGCCTTCGCCGCGGGCGAATAAGTTCAGGTATGGAAGGATTGTCACAAGCATGCTTAAGTTCGCCTTCACTTTGCTCAGGTTCGCGTAAGCATGGCACCCAATTTTGCGATTAATATATGTACTGGAGATTTTATGGCAGACATAAAAGTATTGGTTTTACGAACGGCGGGGACGAATTGCGACGGCGAGACGTGTCATGCGTTCGAGGCGGCCGGGGCGATGACGGAAAAGGTGCATGTAAACCGGCTGATCGAGGAGCCGGGGCTGTTGGCGGCATATCAGATTCTGGCGATTCCGGGTGGATTCAGTTATGGCGACGATATCGCCGCCGGTAAAATTCTGGCTAACCAGCTGATGCATCACTTCCGCGAGCAGGTCCGGGAATTCATCATGGCGGATAAGCTGGTCATCGGCATCTGCAACGGTTTTCAGGTTCTCGTCAAGGCGGGCCTGCTGCCCGGCGGCAATGCCAACGGCAACGGCCTCACGACCACCATCACCAATAACGATTCCGGCAAGTTCGAGGACCGCTGGGTCTATCTCGAGCCCGGCACGGACAACTGCGTGTTCATCACCCCCGGCAAGCGGCTCTATCTGCCGGTTGCCCACGGCGAGGGTAAGGTCTGCTTTGCCGATGAGACGGTACTCAACCAGGTGCAATCCGGCGGCCAGGTCGCCTTTCGTTACGTCGATGAAAACGGCGCCCCGGGCGACTATCCGGCCAATCCCAACGGCTCCACGGACCACATCGCCGGCCTCTGCGATCCGACCGGACGGGTGCTGGGCCTGATGCCGCACCCCGAACGCTTCGTCCACAAAACGCACCATCCCCGCTGGACACGCGAAACGATAGAAACGCCCGACGGCATCAGTATCTTCGATAATGCAGTGCGATATTTTTCGTAAAAATCACTGGACATAATAAGATGTCAAGCAAACCGGCAATCATAACTTATTACGACTATACTTTCCTGCACTATGCCGGATTCTTTCTTGCCGGCTTACAGGTGGTTCTGGCCGAGCGCGGCATTCGCTTGAAAGTCGCCAAACAGACGCCCCCGTTTTTTCATGAACAGGATATGAAGCAGGCCGGTCGTGTGAACCTCAACGGTTTCGCTGTGTTCCGGTTTGAGCAGGCGGATCGTTCGTTTTATTTCTGTATCGATATGGGCGATGACAATGGCTCTTATTACAAAGGTTATGCCTGTTCACTACCGCTGCTGCGGCACGTCGATTACTATTTCAAGGTAAACTACAATTACTCCTTGCTGGCTGCGAACGAAAGCTGGGCGGCTTTCACAGAAAAGATTTTTCCCCTCGAGCCGTTTTTCCCGATTCTTCCGCAGTCGCTGCTTTCCTTTTTGCCGCCGCTGCTGCCGGTACGGCAGGTGGGCTGGCGAAATGTGCACATCCTCAAGCGTCTCAAATATATGCGGACGATGCCCACCCTGGCTGAGATGCGGCAGCTAAGACAGACTTCGCGTGACCTCGATCTCTTTTTCGTTGTCGGCTATTACCCCGACCCCGATCACGATCCGCATAACAAATTTCGCCTCCGGCTCATCCGCCTTCTGCGGCAGGAAAATCTCAACGCCGTTACCGGTTTCGTTCATTATACGGCATTGCCGCCGGAGTATGCCCCGTACGCCTTGAAGCCTTTTTCGCTGCCTGTCTATTTGCGGAACCTGGCCCGCTCCAGGGTTGCCGTATATGTCCGGGGGATGCATGATTGTCTTTCGTTCAAGCTGGGGCAGATGTTGTGTCTGGGTAAACCGATTGTCGGCCAGACTCTGGCTAATAACGCCGACAGGTTGTATCGCTTGCCGCATTTTTCAGAACAATTCGTTTGTGATAATCCTGAACGGATTGTCGAGGGCGTTCGTGAACTGCTGGGCAGCCCCGATCGAATGGCGGAGTTATCGCAATCGAATGCGACTGTTTTCGATAGTGAACTGTCGCCGTCGGTTGTCGTAGAAAGAATGCTGGACCGGATGTGCCTGAAATGAAATACTGTGATTGAAGATAGGCATACCATATTGAAAAGAATCTGTAATGTCATTGGAAAAATTAAGGTGACCTCTGGAAATTGCTGTGTTAATTGGTAATGATAATCGGTTAAATGATATCATTGTGAATAACTTCGTACTCTAGTGTATTGGTGATTCATTTGGTTGCGGTATGTTGTCACCATGCCTTCTTTGGCAGAAAGAAATTATGAAACAAAAAGAGTATCATACCATAAATTTTATTTCCCTGGGGTGTGCGAAGAACCTGGTGGATTCCGAGAAGATGCTGGGGCTACTGGCTGAGGCGGGATTTGTGCTGGTCGGTTCGGACGACCCGGCCGAGGTGTGCGTGATTAACACCTGCGGGTTCATCGCCGAGGCACGAACCGAAGCACGAGAGAACATCGAGGCTATGCTGGAGCTGAAGCAAGCCGGGCAGATTGGTCATGTCGTGGTGGCCGGCTGTCTCGCCCAGCTCTGGGGTGAAAGGCTCCTGCGGGAGTACCCGGCGCTGGACGCCGTCATCGGCCTGGCGGAACGGGAAGAATTACCCCGGCATGTCCGTAGGATCATGGGTAAAAAATCCGGCAACAGCGTTGTCAACCAACCGTTTGACAAACAGATTCTACTCGATCAAGCCCGGCTACGGCTGACGGAGCCGAACTGGGCATATCTGCGCATCAGCGAAGGCTGCGATCAACAATGCACTTTTTGCACCATCCCGGCGATTCGCGGCCATTTTCGCAGTAAAACCCCCGATGCCATTCTCGCGGAAGCCGAGGAGCTCGTCAGCGACGGTGCAGTGGAGCTGAACCTGATCGCCCAGGAAACCAGCAGTTACGGCAAAGATCTGAATGGAGCATCGCTGGCGGAACTTTTACGGAAGTTGAATCAAATTGATGGATTGGCATGGCTGCGGGTGTTGTACTTGTATCCGGCGTCGGTGGATGATGCGCTCATACGTGCATTGGCCGAGTGCGAAAAGGTTGTCCCTTATATCGATATGCCGCTGCAGCATATCAGCGACCGGATATTGAAACTGATGCGGCGGCGAGTTGACCGGGCCGCAACGGAACGCCTGCTCGACCGGCTTCGCGAAGCCATTCCCAATCTTACGTTGCGGACAACCATGCTGGTCGGTTTTCCGTCGGAAACCGATGAGGAATTCGAAGAACTGCTTGAGTTTGTCCGCCGGCAGCAATTCGATATGCTGGGGGCGTTTGCTTATTCGGCGGAAGAAGGCACCCCGGCCGCACTCATGCAGGGGCAGATTCCCGATGAGATCAAACAGCAGAGGTACGACCGGGTTATGATGACCCAGCAGGACATCGCATTTTCACGGGCGGAAACGTATATCGGCAGGACCGTCAATGTATTGCCGCTGGAAGAACTGTCTGATCTGGATATTCAGGACCTGGAGTTGGACCGGAAACGTCGCTGGATTGCCGGCCGCCATGCCGGTCAGGCCCCGGAAATGGACAATTCCTGCTATATTTCAATGTCCGACGATAAGCAACTGTTCGATTCACCGTTTATAAAGGCAAGGATTAACGCTCGCATCGATTACGACCTGACAGGCGAGGTTGTTACCGGCGGTTCAGAATAATTCCGGCTCATCCGCCATTTCGGGTGGTGGCAGCAGACAGAGCGGATCATTGTTGTTGGCTTTGTTGACGATGGGATTTACCGGATAGGCGATCATCTTCTCATGCGGATAAGGCCGCAGCAGCGTTTGCAGTATTTCAAGCGAGCTTTCCACGGGATCAAGCCACCGCGTAAAATTCTCCGGCCCAATAATGACCGGCATACGGTCATGCACCGGCTTCATAATCTCATTTGCCGCAGTGGTTAATATCGTGCAGGATTCGATGACCCGTTCCGGCCCTTCCCAATGTTCCCATAATCCCGCCAAAGCGAATCCCCCGGCATCGGGCATCCGAAAAACCCACGGTTTTTTGGGCCTGCCTTCCTTCTCCCACTCATAAAACCCGTCCGTTGGAATCAGACATCGTTTTGATTGAAACGCCTTTCGAAACGAGAGCTTTTCATGTACCGTTTCCGACCGGGCGTTAATCATTTTGTAGCCAATGTCCGGATCCTTGCTCCAACCTAGTACCAGCCCCCAGCAAAGCATGCGTAACTGATTGCTGTTACTTTTTTTATCGTGAATGACCGCTGCGATGTCCTGCCCCGGCGCGATATTGTAACGCGGTTCTAGTTCCGGAACAGTCTCCAGATTGAACAATCTGGCCAGCAGGTTGGGATTGATTGTCAGAGCAAATCGACCACACATTTTTGGAGCCAGGAGTTAGAGGTTTTAGGAAAAAAGAAAAAGAGTAATCATGAAGATCAATAGTTATATTATACCCGTTCCGATTGAAATTACCCATTATGTGAGAACGTATTTATTTATGGATAAGGCACTTACGGTTTGACCTGGCGGTAGCTTTGATACCTTTTGGGAATAATGTTACATCTGGCCGGCCAGAAGGGCCACGAACCAGAGTATTATAGCCGCCAGAATGAGAAAACCGATGATTGTAATGAACAATAAGAGAACTTCCCGGATGAAAGTTTTTGGTTCTAAAGTCTTTAATTTCAAAGTTTTATAAACAAGGGCGATGCTCAGGCAGATCGGCAGGGCCCAGAGTTGTCCCTGCACGGTTGTCGGTGCCGATATTGGCGTGTTAAACAATTGAGCTAAAAGGGCTAATGAAAACAGCAAATTTATAATCCTTTATTTTATAGTAATTTATGCAGTTTTTTCGCTGCGGCACGTTGACGGATTTCCAGCAGGTTCAATACACACAGCAGATTCAGCAGCCCGGCAATCACCGTATAGAGCTGTCCTAGATCGACACCGCGGCCATATACTTGCAGAATCGACCGTTCCATATCCTGAACCAGAATACCCAGAAGTCCAACGAAACCACACCCCATCTGGGCCACAAACGCCATTTTCGCCATCATTCCCGGCGCTTGGGGATCGACCACTTCGGTACTGCCAAGAACCAGCCCCAGCAGAAACGTCAGCCCGATTGTCACAAACAGTATGATTCCGCGGTTTTTCTGCCCCAGATACCAATGCCCGCAGCCGGGTATCATCCAGGCCAGAACCGCCGCGACCAGACGATTATTGTCGTTTTTCATGTTTTTTCTCTAAGCGTAATATTTATCAGATGTTATACACATACTTCGGTCAATTTTATGCAAGCCCTGAAAAGATTACCCTTTTTACCGGAGTCTGTCAAGGTAGCAGAAGAATACAAATAACAGGAAAAATATACTTTGGAAATTTTGTCAGGATTAAGTCGCTAAGTTTAATATTCAGGAAATGTACCAGTGTGTTTAAGGATATTGCTTATTACGTAATTGCGGTTAGATGGTTAACAATAATACATAAACTCGTACCGATTGAATTTCCCTGTTTTTTTCTAACGTAATTATTTGCGAATAAAACACTTACGGTTGGCCCTGGCGGGAACTTTCTTTCCCTTTGGGAATGCTTTTTCAGAGGAGCATATTATGACCAGAGCGGCACCCGTCTGGAAGTCCCGTTCACCTGGCACCGGGGCGAGGTCACGGCCGTGGCGTAGGCGCAAGACAACGCCCCGCAGGCTTGGCCAACGGGGCGCTGGATTGGGTCGAACAGTCGGATCAGGCTGCGCGGCGGCGACGGAGCAAGGCCAAGCCGCCGAGGGACAGCAGGCCCAGTGTGGCGGGCTCGGGGACCATGAATGTGACGTCTGGTATGTTGAGTCTGTCCATGTAGCCGCTTCCCCATCCAACTACGCTGCCATCCGACAGGAGAGCCATGGCGTGGTCGTTACCCACCACCATGTCGACAACATCTGTTAGGCCGACCGGCGGTGTGGTCACACCGTAACTACTGTCCCCCCAGCCGACAACGCTCCCGTCCGCGAGAATAGCGAACGTCGTATCTTCTCCGGCGACAACATCCACAACGTTTGTGAGCCCCGCGGGGACATCACATCTCCCGGAACCATTGTAGCCCCAACACACAACCGTATCATCATCACAAAGAGCCACGCTGTGCAGGCCTCCTGCGTCAATGGCCACGACATTAGCCAGTCCAGCAGGAACTTCCGAACCGGGTTCTCCCCAACCGACAACCGTACCATTCTCCTGCAGAGCCAAGGTATGAGCCTGGCCGGCGGCGATTTCCGAGACAGTAGTAAGGCCAGCAGGAACAGATATTTGGCCATGGTAGTTGCTGCCCCAAGCCACGACCTCTCCGCTGTTAGTCAGGGCGACCGCATGTTGGTCACCCACATCGACGGCGGCGACATCCGAGAGACCCACCGGGGGGGTCGGTGACCACTCACCCCAAACGGAGACATTGCCATCGCTTCTGAGAGCAATATTATTGAACTTATACGCGGCCACCGCTACCGCATCCGTAAGATCGGCGGGCGGAGATGCCTGCCCCAGATACGTTGCCCCGTTGTAGTTGGAACCCCAACCCAGAACCGTTCCATCCGCCCGGATGCCTGAACTATGGTAATTGCCGGCAGCTATAAAGGAACCCTCGGCGGCAGATATAGGTAATGCCAGCACGCAACAAATCAAGGCATAGCCAACACCTGAAAAACTCTTTCTTGACATAAGAACTCCTCTCTTTGAACATTCTGCGAGTTCCCCTCGATGCCCTGTGCATCGGCGGGAAGCGCCCGCGTGAGCCAAAGCCCCAGCGGATGCCCATGGATACTGAGCGAGCGGTCATCCGGCCGAGGAACCCTTATAATTTACCCCCCCCCCCCCCCC
>CAYZXY010000066.1:0-17601 GCA_964482555.1 uncultured Pirellulales bacterium | reverse complement strand
TCTTTATCATAGAACGTTGCAAGCTTAAACTCTTTATAATCTCCATCGCTTCCTTACGCCTCTTCGACTCTGACTTGCGGCGTTTTACCTTTTGCTCTTCTGTAACCAAAGGCACCATAACTCCATCCATACCCGTTATAACCGTACTTTCAGTACAGTCGGCATAGGTAAAGCCGGGACCAAACAAACCGGAACGCTGACCTTTGCTGATCACAATTCCTTCCTGCTCAACTATCTGACGAATAGAATTATGGCTTATGCTTATTTGTGCCAGCCGCTTAAGATTCTCTGAGGCCGGCACAAAAGCGACATTGATACTCTCACGACATCACATCTCGCGAACGCCAAGACTGAAACGGCTGTTTACCAGACCAAACATCCTGTCAACTGGCGAGTCTGTACCATAATCTCTGTTCCAGTAAACAGTACGACTTAAAACAATACGACCATTGACTGTCTGATAGCTGACTTTCTGCTTACCCTTGTTCCTCCAGTTGAGCTTGGGGTGAATCTGCCGAGGGGGAAAAAGACTTCTGGCTTTCGGCAAGAAGTTCCAAGGCTTTCTGGTATGCCTGCTGGCGAAAATCAGCATGCGCATCTCGAACAGGCTCTTCGCTCTGGTCTATTATGTGACCCCATTGAGCATTATTCATCGCCTCTGCCATACTTTCGGCTAACTTATCTAATTCTTCGCTTAACGCTGCTTTGAATTGCTCCTTCGTAACTCGTTTTTCTTCCATGACTTACCTCTAAAAAGTAATAATAAAACCAGTAAAAATTCATGCTTCGTAAGTCATTATATAACATACAGTTACAGGGCGCCAGTGAAAAATGTCACACACCATGATGGAATTAACAAAACACAGGGGAGACAAGTGACAATCAAAATAGAACACCGATGGCACTGATTTAAGGACGCCTCTAATAATGGCTTTTGCGGCAAAAACGAAGATTTTTTTCGTTTGACAAGAAATGCAAAACCGGGCATATGGGTGAATAGTCACGGTTTTTCATGACGAAGGCCAGAAGGAAAAAAATCGCTTGCAGCCCAAAATGAATTTTTAGAGGTGCCTTAACAGATTAACACGGAAAAACCGGGTATTGGACTTCGAATCAATTGTTCAAACCTTGCTGTAAAGAAAGATTATATCCCCTTGATTGTTATATACCTGACCCCATCTTTACGTCCCACGTCTTACGTCCCAATTTTCCGCTCCGCCGACTCCAGCGTATTAAGCATCAGCATGGTGATGGTCATGGGGCCGACGCCGCCGGGTACGGGCGTTATCGCCGAGGCAACTTCGGATACCGGCACGAAATCGACATCACCAGCGAGTTTGCGTTTGCCCTCCGGCGTCCGGCCGATTTCGTTAACGCCCACATCTATGACAACCGCGCCTGGCTGAACCATATCCGCCGTCACCGCCTTTTGCACACCTGCCGCCACAATCAGTATATCAGCCCGCCGCGTATGGGCGGCCATGTCGCGCGTACGCGTATGGCACACCGTTACCGTCGCGTTCGCCCCCTTAGCTTTCTGTAACAAAATATTGGCGATGGGCTTGCCGACGATATTGCTGCGTCCGATAACGACAACATTCGCCCCTTCAGTCTCTATGCCCGAACGTACCAGCATTTGCTGAATCGCGTATGGCGTACAAGGCAGAAACCCCGCCTCACCGATCACCATTTTCCCCACATTTACCGGATGAAACCCATCGACATCCTTTTCCGGATCGATCGCATACAAAACCTTATTATCGTCGATATGTTTCGGCAGCGGCAACTGCACAAGAATCCCATGAATCGTATCGTCCCGATTGTAGTTCTCCACCAGCTCCAGCAATTCCTCCTGGCTGACCGTCTGGGCCAGCGTCTGCTGCACGGAATGAAAACCCAGTTCCCTCGCCGCCTTCTGCTTGGCCCGGACATAGCTTTCCGACGCGGGGTTCTCCCCCACCAGAATCGTCGCCAGCCCCGGCGCTATGCCGGCAGTCTCCTTCAGCTTCGCCACCCGCTGCTGAATCTCCTCGCGAATCTGTGCCGCAATCTCTTTACCTTGAATCAACCTGGCCGTCATATCGTTTTACTCCCGAAAACATACTCGTTTCGATTAAGAATTCCCCTTCTTTCCAAACGTAACTATTTGCAAAAAAAGCCTTTACGACTGGCCCTGGCGGGAATTCTCATACCCTTTGGGTATACATCAGGCAAATTCATAATTAATACGAAACGGCATGTTAATGCAAATGAAAATGATTGGCAAATATTTTCCAACTCTGCGTCACCAAAATAAAACAACCACCCACTCATTGACAGCCAGGTCACTTCACCGCCATTCCGGCATGTATCTGCTCAACAGCCTGCAGAAATTGCTTCACATCATCATCACGAGTAAACGCCGAGCCACTCACCCGGACCATCCCGGCCGGCATCGACCCCAATGCTTCATGTATCAGCGGCGCGCAATGCAATCCTGCCCGCACGCATATCCCGAAAGATTCTTCCAGCAGATACCCCACATCTTCCGGCGATACACCCGCGATGTTAAACGAGGTTACCGGCAGCTCCGCCCGATTAGTGTCCCCATATATCACTACAGCTTCCATCACCCGCAAACCCGCAATGATTTTCCGCTGCTGCCCCACAGCCGCCTCTTGCAGTTTTTCCACCCCTTCACGAAGTATGTAGCCGACACCCGCCTCTAAGGCCGCCAATCCCACGGTATTCGGCGTGCCCGCTTCATACTTCAACGGCAGTTCCTCCGGCTGATATAGCAGATCGCTGCGTATGCCCGTCCCTCCCACTTTCAACGGCTCCAACTCCATCCCCTCACACAGATACAGCCACCCGTCCCCGCCAGGCCATACAGGGACTTATGCCCCGTGAACACCAGCAGGCTGGGAGTCGAATTCACCGGCGTTGACAAAGAAATGGCCAAGCAGATGGACATCCGCCGCGAGACAGAAGACGGCCGCCTGGGCCTGATGGTCAACCGCATTTATCCCGGTTCGCCAGCCGAAAAACTAGGGCTCAAAGAAGGTGACATACTGTTAAAACTGAAAGTCCCCGATGGCCCCTGGCCCATCGATCTGCGGCAATCGTTTGATCACAACGACACCCCTGACTGGGAAGATATCGATATCCCCGAACAATTCGAAAGTATGGGATTCAGCCGGCCGCGCCGCCGCCCCTGGCCCAGCCGCGGCAACTTCTTCACCCAGATGCTGGGAATTTCCGGCGACGGTTCGTCGGCCCGTCTGATCTGGCTGAACGCAGGCGAGATAAAGCACGGTGAATTTACCGTCGAACATTCGCCGCCCGATTCACTCAGCGCCAAAAAACATAAAGACAAGGACCTGGGCCTGACCGTGAAAAACGTAACCGATGAAGTTCGTGCCGCCCTGCGGCTTTCGCCGGAAGATAATGCTATTTACATTTCCAAAGTCGAAGAAGGAATGCCCACTGCCCTGGCTCGTATTAAAATGTTCGAATTGATTCGAGCCGTTGACGGCAGCGACATCGCCAATGTCGATGATTTCGCCGCAGCCATCCAGAAAGCCCGCGACGAAAACAAAACTTCCGTCCGCATTACTGTCGAATGGATGGGGAAAACACGCCTGGCAGACCTTAAATTCGATGCAGCCGCGAAACCGGGCGGCGGCTTTCTCAAAAAGTTCCTGCCGGGCGCCGACCAGTAATATTTCCGGCACTGACGAAACCAGAATGATGAATCAATGACCAAGGAATAATGTCGAACATGATGCAACGGATGCTTGTTTCTTCGTATGGATTATGACATCCAAAAAGACAATACAGGATTAATCGCTATGAAACAAAGAGTTGCGACTGCATATCTTTCGGTAATCGTCTTTCGGATTTCGTCATTCGAATTTCCGGTTTAACCGAATCCGGTTTTAATACTCACCCGTGAAAACAACCGTAGCCGGGCCGACTTTATAGACATTATTGTCATCCTGATTCCAAAGCAATTGCAGATCACCGCCCGGCAGATGTGCCAGAATGTGCGGTTGCGTCTTGCTGGCCAGAATTCCCGCCACGCATACCGCCGCCGCCCCCGTACCGCACGCGAGCGTAATGCCCGATCCGCGCTCCCACGTCCGCATGATCACTTCCTCGGGCCCCACAACCTGCACAAAATGGACGTTCACCTTTTGCGGAAACAGATCATGGTTTTCCACCATCGGCCCCCATTGCTCCAGCGGAATCGCACTCGCATCCTCCACATAAAACACCGCATGCGGATTCCCCATAGAAACACAGGTCATCAAAAAATTCACATCATCAATTTTGAACGGTATCCCCACCGCCTGCTGCCCCGTCACCTTCACCGGTATATCCGCAGGCAGTAATCTGGGAGGCCCCATATTCACCCCGATACGCTCAACAATGCCCTCCTTAATTGCCACATAAACCTTCAAAATCCCCGCCCCGGTCTCAACCAAAAATTCACGCAGCTCCTGAGACTCCGGATAAACTTTCTGCAAAAAATCCACGCACGACGAATCTTCAGGCGTTCGCCCATAGACTAACTCATTTTCATAAGCGAACTTAGAGAGGCAACGCAATCCATTGCCGCACATCTCCGCCTCGCTGCCGTCCGCATTAAACATCCGCATTCGCACATCGGCTTTCTCCGAGGGCATTACCAGAATCAATCCATCCGAGCCGATGCCGAAATGACGGTCCGATACCGCCACCGCCAGCCGGGACGGTTCAGAGAGGCTTTCATCAAAACAACTTACGTAAACGTAATCGTTGCCAATGCCCTGCATTTTGGTAAACTTCATGCGTTCTCCTTTAAACATGGCCCAAAGTTTACCAATTTAAGCACATCCGCATCTGCGAAATCAAGCGAAATCCCTTTTCCTTTATAGCCACGAAATCGCCAACCGGGACCGCTCAACATAATGCCCACTATATCTCATTACAATACAAATACTTACGAATACCCACAGCACCCGCCAACACCAGCGCCATCATCCCCGGCTCCGGTATCAGCATCTCAATCGTATTACTCCGCAAATCGACCGACCACAGATTCTCCCCATCAAACGTCAGACCAGTATAATGCGATTCTTCCGGAATCTTGAACGAATACAATACCTCGCCCGATTCTGGATCAAGCTGATAAACATAACGCTGAAAATTAACAAAATCGTTCTCTGAATACCACAAATTTGTCCCATCAAACGTGATCCCCCACGGCGTATTGCCAAATGAAGCAAAACTACTTATCACACTGCCATCTACCGGAGAAAACTGATAAATCGTGTTGTCAATATATGATGCCGTCCACAAGCTGCTGCCGTCCCAGGCCAGATCAGTAGGCGTCTCCGTCGGCCCCATAATCGATTTCATCGTATTGCCGGTATAGGCATCAAGCTGATAGATCACCCCATCATACTGCGAATGCCAGAGTGAATAGCCGTCAAACGTCAATCCCTGCATATATGATCCCGGCGGCGCCGGCAAAATCCGGCTGACCGACCCGCTCTCGGGATCAAGTCGATACAACTTCCGGCTCGCGTTATCCGCCACCCACAGATCCCGCGAATCCCATGTCAGGCCCCGGTAATTGCCCTCGCGCGGTGCCGCAATCGTCTTGAACGAAACCGCCGCAACAACAACACTCTGCAAAATTAAACATAAAACTGCGACCATCACACTCTGAAAAAAAATTCTGCCTTTCTTCATCGTTCTCTCCCTTACTGATTAATTGTTGTAACCAATCGCAACGAGTAAACATTCTTTATTCAGGAAGGAGGTTTGGTCAATCGGTACTCCTCTCTCTCCGCTCCCTGAGTCCTCTCATTATAATCTTATGCCCTCGCAGATGTAATTCAAGCATATCCTGAAAAATCAGATTCATTCACACAAAAACCGCATTATCCATCCTGCAATATGACGCCGATGGGCCGCCTGATGAAACGTCGCCAGTGCCCGGTTGACAACATAGTGGCCGATGCGGTATTCATTCGCCAGAGCCAGGGCATGAACGAAATCCGGCGAAAACTCCGGATGCGCCTGAATCCCCAGAAAATGGCTATCCACTTGAAACACCGCACAGGGGCAATGGGCCGCGCACGCCAGAATCCGCCCCCGCGGCGGCGGCGTAATTACCTGATCCTGATGAAAAAACATCAGATTCAATTCCGGTTGAAAAGGCTTCATCCAGCTTTGTTCCTGAAGAATGCGTATCCGCCTGATGCCCAGCCCCCAGCCGTCCGGCGCCGCCCTGACCAGACCGCCCAGTGCATGCGCAATAATTTGATGCCCAAAACATATCCCGACGAACTTTTTACGCTTCTCATACAGCTCGCGTACAAAACCGGACAGCTCCCCGATCCACGCTTCCTCATCATACACCGACGCGAACGATCCCGTACATAGATACCCGTCGCAATCATCTATCGCTGCCGGATATTCCCCCTCGCGCACCTGAAACACTACCGGCTCAAACTCAAACGGATACTGACCCAGCAACTCCAGAAACATGGAGGAAAAATCACCGCTGATCTTCCGCAACTCCGGTGTAAGATTTTCACAACTCAAAATGCCTGTTTTCATTTTCTTATTGATAATTTCTTGTTGACTTTCTTTTCTGCTCGCTGACTTATTTTATTGACACCATAGCAGGATTCGCCAGAATGTCAATATTGAACAGATGAAAGAACGTGCATGGATTTACACAGCGAACATACCATTTTAGTCACCTGCGGTCACGGCCTCGCCGATTTCGTACAAGACGAAATAGCCGCTCTCGGCTACCAGACCGGCGACATACACGACGGCGGCGTCGAACTGCAAGGCAGCCTCACCGACGCCATGCGGCTGAACCTGGAACTGCGGACCGGCCTGAATGTGCTGATGCGAATCCATGACGGCGCCTGCCGCGACCCGGAAGAGCTCTATCGGCAATTGTTCCGGCTCCCCTGGGAAATGCTCATCGATCCCTCTGAATATATCAGCGTCGTTTCGAAAGTCGATACCCCCTCGATCAAGAACACCATGTACGCCAGCCTGAAGGTCAAAGACGCTATCGTTGATCGTATATCACAGCAAACCGGCCGGCGACCCGATTCCGGCTCCAGTCGCGATCATGTCGTCGTCCATCTTTACTGGAAGGATGAGCGGTTCTGGCTCTACGTAAACACCTCCGGCCGCAAGATATCCGACCGGAGCTACCGGCGGCTCGTTTATAAAGCCCCAATGCGGGAATCACTCGCCGCCGCCGTCATGATGGCGACCGGCTATGACGGCAGCACGCCACTCGTCAATCCCATGTGCGGCAGCGGCACGCTGGCTATCGAAGCCGCCCTGCTGGCCCTGAACCGGGCGCCGGGGCTGCTGAGAAATAAATTCGGCTTCATGCACCTCAAAGGCTATGAGGAACCGCTTTGGGGCAAGCTGCGCCTGGCCGCCAAAAAGAAACAGCACAAGGACAAAACGCTGGCCCCTGTCATCGCTTCGGACATCGATCCCGAAGCCGTCGAAGTCGCCCGGAAAAACGCCTTGACCGCCGGCGTCGATCACCTGATCACGTTCCATGTCTGCGATTTTGCAGAAACCCCGCTGCCCGACGAAAAAGGCATTATCATCCTCAATCCCGAATACGGCCAACGACTCGGCGAAATCCGACAACTGGAAACCACCTATAAACGCATCGGCGATTACTTCAAGCAGCAGTGTACCGGCTATACGGGTTATATCTTCACCGGCAATCTCGATCTGGCCAAAAAGATCGGCCTCCGCACCAGCAAACGCCATCCCTTCTCCAACGGCGGCATCGACTGTCGTCTGCTTAAATACGAACTTTACGAAGGCACACGCAAGAATATTCCTACCTGAATTGATACCCGTCACATCTCAAATTTGAGATTGATTTCATGAATTGAGTTTGGTGCTTCGCATTTCGGCTCAATGCATAAAAAAACCGGGCATTGGCTTTCACCTTTACCCGGGATTGATGATTACTGAGCAGTTATACTCTTCTATTGATCTACCACGTTAACTCAGTTCTTTTCCGGCTCATCGTAATTTCGCTGGTCAATCTTGTCCAGAAAGCCTTCCAGCTTTCGCGACCGCACCGGATGCTGAAGTTTGCGAATCGCCTTGGCTTCGACCTGCCGTACACGTTCGCGGGTCACCTTAAAGATGCGGCCCACTTCTTCCAGCGTATAAGTATAACCGTCCCCAATACCGTACCGCAACTTAATGATTTCGCGCTCGCGATAAGTCAGCGTCTTGAGTACGCTGTCGATCTTGTCCTTCAGCATTTCGTGCGTCGCGGCAATGACGGGCGATTCGGCGCCGTCGTCCTCGATGAAATCGCCGAAATAGCTGTCCTCGCTTTCCCCCACCGGTCGGTCGAGACTGATGGGATGACGGGATATCTTCATCACCCGCCTCACTTCAGCGATCGGCATATCCGCCGCCTGAGCAATTTCTTCGATGGAAGGTTCAACGCCCATCTCCTGCTGGAGCTTCTTGCTGATATTGCGCAACCGGCTCATCGTTTCGATCATGTGCACCGGAATACGAATCGTCCGGGCATGATCGGCAATCGCCCGGGTAATCGCCTGGCGAATCCACCACGTCGCATAGGTGCTGAATTTATAGCCGCGACGATATTCATATTTATCTACGGCCCGCATCAGACCGGTATTGCCTTCCTGGATGATGTCCAGAAAACTCAGGCCGCGATTGCGGTATTTCTTGGCGATGGAAACCACCAGTCGCAGGTTGCCGCCGCTGAGCTTACGCTTGGCCTTCTCATATTCGCCGTACACCTTACGGATTGTCTTGCAGCGCGAATCCAGTTGCGACCTGGTTTCCAGAGTCAGATCCTGCAAACCGTCTATTTCCTCCTGAATCACGAAAACATCCTCATCCGTCAGGCCGTATTTGTCGGGACGCTCCAGCTTCTTTTCCAGATCGAATATCTTGCCCAGCATATCTTCCAGCTTGTGCATCATGGGATGAATCCGGCTGGTCCGCAGCGCCAACTCTTCCAGCAGAATCGCCCCGCGTCGCCGGCGGCGCTTAAGGGCCAGCAGCAGCGCTTTACGCTCTTCCGGATCCTCGGCTTCCTGCAGATTGAACCAGTCATGATGATTCTGCTCCATGATCGCCCGCACCGTCTCCAGATTGATCGGAATACGCCGCATGATGGATGTCTTGCCTGATTGATTCGCCGTCGAGATCCGCATGGTCCGGTCGAACGGCAGATCGCCGGCATACACCTGTTCCAGAATAGACACGGCCCGCGACATGCTGTAATCGTTTTCGAGAACCTTGCGGCGAAAAGCCATCCGGGTCATTTCGATCTTCTTCGCCAGAGATATTTCTTCATCGCGGGTCAGCAGCGGTATTTCGCCCATCTGCGTCAGATACATACGGACGGGATCGTCAATGCGCCGCTCATCCGTAGTGATGTCATCATCGACGGCATCGGGCTTCTTATCCTCATCAAGCTCGTCTTTTTCCAGATCCGCCTCGTCGATGAGATCGACGCCCAGATCATCCAGCGTCATCAGAAGATTATCCAGACGGTCCGGCGAGAGATTATCATCAGGTAATTCGTCGTTCATCTCTTCGTAGGTCAGATAACCGCGTTCTTTACCTTTTTCGATTAATGCTTTCAGGCTGGCATCCATCATCTGATTGGTTTCTTCTTTTTTCTGCAAAATTAAGCTCTCCGTGTCACTTGTTTGCTTGTCAAGACTGAATTTTATACTCGTTCCGATTGAAATTACCCGCTTTGTCGGAACGTCATTATGTGCGGATAACACTTATCCGGTTTTTTTTATGATACATTGCCCGGCATAGGATAGCGTCGCTTATCATCCCGCTGGCGGGCTACAATTTCCTGCAAGAGCGCCGCCTCACCGTCCTGGCCATATTTCTGTCGGGCCTGAAGTGCCAGAAGCGTTATTTCCTTTCGGTTGTTGTCATCCTGTTCATTCTGGATATAACGCAAAGCGCCCAGCACCAGCGATTCATAGTCGTCGCGCCGACTGCCGCTCTCCAGCAAATCAATTATCAGACTTGACAATTCAATGTCTTCCAATCCACCGATAATATCCTGCGGGCTGACAGCACCATTTTCAAGGCACAACCACAAACGCTCGGCAATACGAGCCAGCTCTGGTGTCTTAAAATCTGACGGTGATAAAAAATCTTTTACCATAATGTACAATTCGGGACGATTCAGCAGCGTCTCGATAATTTCGCGTTCACATCTGCCTCGCGCATCCAGTTGCAGCGATTGGGGATGCATGTTCACCGCGGCCGAAGGTGTCTGTTTTTCGACGCCGCGACCACGAAGCCGCCTGTCTACTTCGCTCACCGGCATGTTCAGCATCTTGGAAATTCGGTTAACAATATACCCCCGACTGATGTTGTCCGCCTTGCTTTCATTTACGTACGATGACATCACACGCAAAAACTCCTCCGCAAGACGTCTGTGCCCCGCAACCGAATCCGTATCTCCCAGTTGCTTAGCTATGCTCGCCCATTTATATTCTAGCGATGCCATGGCCTCTTCGGCAAGTTTCGCAAAAGCCTCAGCCCCATGTTCTAACAGAAAATCACAGGGATCCATTCCTGTCGGCAAGGAAACCAGATACACTTCAATGTGCTGATCAAACAATACCTCAATGGCCCGGTCAGCCGCTTTTTGGCCGGCCTGATCCGAGTCGAAAATCAATACCAACCGGTCGGCATATCTTGCCAGCACCTGGGCATGAGCGATCGTAAAAGCGGTACCTAGTGTAGCCACCACGTTGGTATGTCCAAACTGGTGCGCCATTATACAATCCGTATATCCTTCTACGATAATCGCCTTGCGCTGTTTGACAATTTTATCTTTTGCCGCATGTAAACCATAGAGGGTACGGCTTTTATCGAACAAGTCGCTTTCGGGACTGTTGAGATATTTCGCCGGATCGTCGCCCAGCGTCCGCCCGCCAAAAGCGATAACGCGATTGAGCGGATCGAAAACCGGAAAAATCAGCCTTTCCCGAAAGCGGTCATAATGCCCGCCCTGCTGCCTCTCAACAAGCAAACCCAGCCGCGTCAGCCCTTCCAGGGAAACGCCGTCCTTCTGGGCGGCTCGGGTGAGAGAATCCCAGCCCTCAGGGGCCCAGCCCAAAGCGAATTTTTCCCTTGATTCTTCATTTATCCGACGATTAACGGCATATTCACGGGCCTGCTGCCCCGCTTCCGCATGCTTAAATCGCTCCTGGAAAAATTTCAATGCCCAACGATTTATTTTTTCCAGATCATTGCGATTGAATGAAGAGGCGTTTTTCGCCCCCCCCTGTTCGGGCAGATGAATCCCCGTCCGTTCCGCCAGAAATATGACGGCTTCCGGAAAAGTCATTTGCTCCCGCAGCATCATGAATTTAATCGCATCCCCGCCGCTACCGCACGCAAAACATTTAAATATCTGCTTACTGTCGCTGACATACATCGACGGTTTGCTGTCATCATGAAAAGGACAGAGCCCGACCCAGTCTTTCCCGCGCCGTCGCAGTGAGACATAACTGCTCACCAAGTCGACAATATTGATCGACTGTAATATCTGGCGTATATGCGAATCATTAAAAGACGCGGCCATCTTACTCCAGGGTAGATTTACACTTGCTTTATATATACTTTTTGTTTAAACTTATTCGTCTCAAAACATTTTTCGGAAGGCGAAAATACAAAATCTCTCCGAAATCTTAAAAGTATACATTGAAAAATACCCCTTGTCAACTCATAATCATTTTTATTTATGCATGTAACCTCTTATGTCTCTGTGCTTTGCCGAAATGTCAAAGGTAATCAAAATCGCCCTCCCTACCCCTTTTTCCTATATTGACACTGGATGTGCACCTCTATAATAATAGACGAAATTAAACCATTTTTAATATGCAAAAAATACATTTGCGGTTAAAAAAAGTGTTTACAGAGATGCAAATTCATCATTACCATATCGTTTTTTCGTATAATTGAATTGTTTTGTGGGAAAAAACATGCAAAAAATCTGTAAAATTAAGTCCTGCCAAATCCCTATTCGTGTTAGATATTATGAAGCCGACCGACAGGATGCCGTCCATCACAGTAATTATGCCCGGTATTTCGAAATGGGCCGCACGGAATTGCTGCGAGTAAATGGTTATGATTACAGGACTTTGGAAGACAAAGGGATTGCCCTGGTGGTGGCCCGACTGGAGTGCCGGTTTCGGTTTCCCGCCCGCTATGATGATGAGCTTGTGTTAACCACGCAAGTGGGCAAAGTGGACCGGGTGCGCCTGGAGCATATCTATACGCTGCAAAGAGCTTCTGACAAACGACTTATAGCGGAGGGTAAAACGGTTCTGGTACACATCGACCGGGAAGGGAAATTGCAGGCTCTGCCGGAATTTTTACGAATTGATGAAAAATAAACACGGGCTGGCGGACATCAGAACAGTTAACATATTGCCATAGATACACTTACAAAAAAATGTGTTTTGGGCTAAATAAAAATGAATCTTTGTGTACCAAACACTGTACAATATTATCATTTTTAAAGATAACAACATCTGTTTCATAACGAAAACACCCACAAAAACAATAGAGTACAACATAAGTTATACATAAACTTGGAGAGTTTTATGATCAGTATAAAGAATCTGTGTCGGTCATACGGACCGATTGTCGCGGTGGATAATATATCTTTCGACGTCGGCAAGGGCGAAGTACTAGGTTTTCTGGGTCCCAACGGGGCCGGCAAGAGCACGGCAATGAAAATGCTGACCTGTTTTCTGCCGCCCGACAGCGGTACGGCTGCCATCTGCGGCCATGATATCATTGAAGAGCCGGTTAAGGTGCGTCAATCACTGGGCTATCTGGCGGAAAATGCTCCGGCATACGAGGAAATGACGGTTTGTTCTTTCCTGAATTTCATCTGTGATGCCCGTGAAATCGAAGGAGCGAAACGCCGAGAAGCCATCGGCCGGGTCGTGGAGTTATGTGCCATCAGGTCGGTATTTCATCAGACGATTGAGACGCTCTCCAAAGGTTATCGCCGGCGGGTGAGTCTGGCCCAGGCACTGATCCGTGATCCCGAGGTGCTGATTCTGGATGAGCCGACGGACGGACTGGACCCCAATCAGAAGCATGAAGTCCGACAACTGATCAGTAAAATGGCCGCCGATAAATGCATCATTATTTCGACCCATATTCTGGAAGAAGTTGAGGCGATCTGTTCACGATGTATTATCATCGCTCAGGGGCGGATTCTGATTGACGCCACGCCGGAAAAGATCAAACAAAAATATCAGTGCAGCCTCGATGAAGCGTTCCGGAAGATTACGGCGCCGACCAAAGTCGCATGAGCATGCGGACAGCCATCAAGCGGTTAAACAGTCATCGACATATTGCACCCTGATGACACAGGGCGGCCAAGACGCAGCCCAATTAACCACCAGGACACAAAGGCGCCAAGTTAATCGCTAAAATATTTATGAAAAAACGAATAAAGGACCATATACACAAATATACACCTGAGATGAATACGTTTTCCCTTGAACGCGAAAGCAGGAGCACTATTTTATGAACGGTTTTACGACAGTATGTAAGCGGGAATTAAAAGGCTATTTTATGACACCGGTGGCCTATGTGTTTCTGGTGGTGTTTCTGATGGTGGCCGGCTACTGGCCCTTCCGGGAAGGTTTCTTTCAGAACCGGCTGGCGGACATGCGTTTGTTTTTCCAGACGACATCGTTCCTGCTGGTCTTTATGGCGCCGCTGGCGGCCATGCGTTTATGGGCCGAAGAACGGCGCAGCGGTACGATAGAGTTGCTTTTCACCCTGCCCATCACTGTTAAAGAAGCGGTGATGGGCAAATTCGTTGCCTGCTGGATATTTCTGATTATCGCCCTGCTGCTGACGTTTCCTTTTCCGGCAACGGTATATTACCTGGGCAATCCCGACACGGCCCAGATCGTTCTGGGATACATAGGCTGCATCCTGCTGGCCGGCAGTTACCTGGCTATCGGCAGTTTTTTCTCAGCCATCAGCAAGAGTCAGATCATCAGCCTGGTGCTCTCGGTGCTGGTCTGCCTGATCTTGTATTATGCGGGTATGCCATCCACCCGTAATTTTCTGTCCGGTTTTCTGCCGTTGGGTATGGTTCGGGCGATTGAATCGCTGAGCATTCAGGCTCATTTTGATTCTATCCGCCGGGGCGTACTCGAACTAAAAGATCTCACCTTTTTCGGCATTCTTATCGCCGGCTGGGTCTGGGCGAACATCGTAATTCTGGAAGAAAGAAAATCGGGATAATGCGTTAAAGCGTTATATAGGTAATAAAGTTATAAAACAATAGATTGCTAATCACAGGAACGTGTTATGAACAGGATTTTCAAAGCTGTTTTGGCCGTCGTTTTCATTTGTATTATCATGTTTTGCGCCATGATCCTGACGCAAAGCCTGGGCGGCAAGATTGATCTGACAGAAAACCGGATTTATTCCCTGAGCCAGGGAACGAAAAACATTTTGGACAAGCTGAATGAAAAGGTGACCATCAAGCTCTATTATGCCAGGGAAGCGACAAAAAACGCTCCGGACGCTATCCAGCGTTACAACGACTATTTTTACTTCGTCAAAGCGCTGCTGGAGGAATATGAAGCAAAATCCGGCAATAAGATTGAGCTGGAAGTGATCGACCCTAAAGCCTACTCCGATGAAGAACAGGAAGCTCTGCGTTACGGTCTGAGACGGTTTCCCATTAATGAAGATGAACCGTTTTTCTTCGGGCTGGTAGCTCGCATGGAGAGCGGAGCGACGGAGTCTATCGAATTCTTTTCGCCGGACCGGGAAAATTTCGTGGAGTATGATATCAGCTCGCTGCTGGACAAGCTGATGAGCCGGGCAAAAAGCCGGATTGGCATCCTGAGTTCGCTGCCAGTGACGGGTGCGGATATGAGCGATTATATGACCATGATGCGTCGCCAACAGGGGCTGCCGGTTGAAGAACCCTGGCGGGCTATTACGCTGCTGGAAGAGAAATACGAGGTCAAAAAGATCGATATCGACACAGCGGAAATCAAGGATATCGACCTGCTGCTGGTCCTTCATCCGAAAAACCTGCCGGAAAAGGCCCTTTTCGCGATTGACCAGTTCGTCGTCAAAGGCGGCAGCACTATTATCTGCGTTGATCCGCACAGTCTGGCGGACCGGCCTTCGCAGCAGCAGATGATGTCCGGAATGACCAGTCAGGGATCCAGCCTGAATGCCCTGCTGGAAAAATGGGGTGTTACCATACCGGAGCAGACCTATGCGGGCGATCTTTCGCTGGCCCAGCCAAACCCATTTCAGCGGCAGATGGCACGCATGCCCGAGGTGCAGAAACCGCTGATCGGCTTCATGCAGCTGGTCAAGGAAAAGGACTGTTTTAACGAAGACAACATCATTACCAGCTACCTGAATGATATAACCATTTTCTTCAGCGGCGCCATCGAAAAAATCGAGACCGAAGCTTCGGAAAGTCCCGACAAGGAAATTCAAATCAAGATCGAACCGCTGATTACGACCAGCGAAGAGGGCAACAGTTGGAGCCCGGATAATCCCTATGCCTTGATGATGTATGACAGCCAGCAATTGCTGGACGGCTTTACCCGTGGACAGAAAGCGGAAATGATAGGCTGTCTGATAACGGGCCGGCTGGAGAGCAATTACCCGGCAGGCATCGATGTCGAAGTCGAACCGGATGCGGAGGAAACGCCGGATCCGAACGATGATACACCGGCCATAGAGCATCTGGACGCGATGGCCCGGACGCCGCAAGAGGTATCCTGTCAGGTAGCCGTGTTTGCGGATGTCGATTTTATCTCCGATATGGTTGCCTTCCGTCCCATGCCGCCTTTCGGCTACACCATTCAGGGCGACAACTTGGCCCTGCTGCAAAACACGATTGAGACGCTGAGCGGGTCGAGCGACCTGGTGGCGATTCGCAGCCGGGGCAATTTCCGCAGACCGTTCTTGGTGGTCGAAGAAATCATCGAAGAAGCCGCCCGCGAAAGTGTGAAAAAAGAAGAAGAGATTCAGGAAAAAATCAGAGGGTTCCAGCAAAGCCTCCAGGAGATTGCCTCCCGTTACAGCGCGTCTGGCGAGGATATCCTGAATGTTCCTGAATTTACCAAAGAAAAGGAAGAAATCGAAAAGAAACTCACCCAAGCGACTATCGAATTACGGCAGGTGCAGAACCAGCGGCGGGAAAAGATCGACAAGCTGGAGAGTAAACTGACGAACCTGAACATGTTCGGAGCGGCGGCATTCGTACTGCTGATCGCCATCGTCATCTGGATCCGGCGGTTTATTCTGAGAAGGCATTATTTGAGTAAACGAGTAAATGAGTAAATCCGTTTAATTAGGCAGCGGTGTTCATGAGGAGTAACAATTCAGATGAGTAATAAGCGTTTGGCGATATTAGGATTAGTAGCTACGATTATGGTTTTGCTGACAATCCTGCAGGCTCAACTGACCCAGCGAGAGCAAACGATAAACACTTTCAGCGGGCCGCTGATCCAGGGGCTGGACAGCCGGGCAATCTCGAAAATCGTCCTGGGCGCCGGCGATGACAGCGCCACGATCGCGCGTAAAGGAAACCAGTTTGTCGTCGTGGAAAAAGACCATTACCCGGCCATGATGGAAAAGATTAACGACCTGCTGACCGAAGTGCTGGAAATGAAGGTTGAGCGTCTGCATACGGAAAAGGCCGACCTGCATGATGACCTGGAGGTGACTGAAGATAATGCCCGCAATGTCGTAAAACTTTTGAACAAGGATGACAAAATGATTGTCGGGGTTATCATCGGCAAGCGCGATGAGCAGGGACAATACTATGTCCGCAAACTGACAGGCACCGAAAAGGAAAGCAATAAGGTTTATGCCGCGGAAAACGTCCCCTGGCTGCAGATGAACCCGATGAGTTATATCGACTCGAAGCTGTTCATGGTGACACGGGAAGACATTAAGCGGGTCTCGGTCACCAGCAATAACGACACCTACCGGCTGGTTCGCGATGAAAACGACAACATTACCATCCAGAAAAAAATCCCCGAAGGCAAGCAGCTCAAAGGCCGTGATTATGAACAGGTTTTTTCGGCGGTGACAGATCTGGAGTTTAATGATGTCCAGGCGGAAGCGCCAAATCTGAATTTTGATAAAAGCTATATCTGCGAATTGAACGATTCGACGGTGGTGACTTTCCTGCTGGCGGAAAATGACGGCAATATCTATACACGCTGTTCAGCGGAATTTACCGGTTCGATTACAGAGGCCGAACTGAACGATCCGACGGCAACTGAGGAGCAGATTCAGGAACGGGACATGAAATACAAGGCCCTGCTGGCGGCAAGGGGTTTTAATAAAAAGCACGACGGATGGGTTTACACCCTTGTGCCGCACAAGGCCCGAAACTTAACAAAATCGTTCACGGACCTGCTGGAAGATATCCCGGAAGAACCAAAAGAGACGAAAAATGAGTCGGAAGCAGAATCGCAATCTGCCCAAAACGATTCGGGAGCCCAGGACTGATATCTT
>CAYZXY010000065.1:0-17833 GCA_964482555.1 uncultured Pirellulales bacterium | reverse complement strand
CTTAGCTGCCGTCTTACGTAACATACGACCAGCCTGCTCACTGTCGCCTGCGGTACCAACTGCGTATTGATGGCTTTTATCTTGATCATAAAAAGTGGCAAGCTTAAACTCGTTGTAATCTCCATTGCTTCCTTTTTTAGGACGGCAGGCTCTGGCTGTGCTTTTTCTACCTTGCTCTTTACGCTTCTTTGACTCTGTCTTGCGACGCTTTAACTTCTGCTGCTCTGTAACCAAAGGCACCATAACACCGTCCATACCCGTTATAACAGTACTTTCAGTACAGTCTACATATGTAAAGCCAGGACCCAATAAACCCGAACGCTGACCCTGGCTAATAGCAGCCCCTTGCTGTTCTACTATCTGACGAATAGAGTTATGGCTTATGTTTATTTGAGCCAGACGCTTGAGATTTTCTGAAGCAGGTACAAAAGCGACATTCATGCTCTCACGACAACACCTCTCGCGAACACCAAGACTGAAACTACTGTTGATCATACCAAACATACGGTCAACGGGTGAGTCTGTACCGTGATATTTATTCCAGTAAACTGTTCGATTGAAAACAATACGACCGTTTACCGTCTGATAACTGACCTTCTGCTTACCCTTGTTCCTCCATTTTATCTGCGGAGTTTTCTCCACAGGGGGAAAAAGACTTCTGGCTTTCGGCAAGAAGTTCCAAGGCTTTCTGGTATGCCTGCTGGCGAAAATCAGCATGCGCATCTCGAACAGGCTCTTCGCTCTGGTCTATTATGTGACCCCATTGAGCATTATTCATCGCATCTGCCATGCTTTCGGCTAACTTATCCAATTCCTCGCCCAATGCGGCTTTTAACTGATCCTTCGTAACTCGTTTTTCTTCCATGACTTACCTCTAAATAATAACAGTAAAACCAGTAAAATAGTACACTGCGTAAGTCATTGTATATCAGACAGTTACAGGGCGCCAGCAAAAATGTCACACACTCCCTTGCCCCCCTCGATCTTTTCGATACTGCTGATGGTGTCGATCGTCTCCGGCGTATCCTCCCTGCTCTCGATCTGACTCAAGCCGCTGGAGGTGATTTTGAAAATGATATCTTTCTTCGTGTTCTTGAACGATGCCGTATCCATCCCGCCGCCCCCGGCAATCGTCGCCCCGTCCCAGCCGGCCGCAAAAAAAAACGTATCGTCTCCGCTGCCGCCCGTCAGCACATCGGCGCCGCCCCCGCCCAAAATAATCACGCCGTTGTCATCACCCGTAATTGCATCGGCATGTTCGCTGCCGATCACTTTATCTATATTCACCCAGTTACCGCTCGACAGATCAACCGTCACCCCGCTGTCATAGCCCGAAAAATCAACCGTATCCTCTTCTCCGCCGCCGTCAATCGTCAGATCGGCAAAATCCGCATCCCCCTCAAAGGTGAACGTATCTTTCCCCGCTCCGCCGATAATGCCTTCCACGCCTGCTGCCGTGATTGTCTGGCCGTCCACTTCCGCTTTCACCACGACCTGCCCCGGCCCATTTTCCGATATCGTAAACGCAATCGGCTCACTGAATCCGCTCAGGTCCAGCGTTCCTGTAGACCCCGCCGTCGTATCATCTATCTCAATATCGCCGCTATCAGGGCTCACCAGATAAGCATTCGCCCCGGTTCCGCCAACGACCTTTTCAATATGCGCCGCATTATTGATAGAATTACTCCCCGAGATGACGCTCACAACAGATGTACCGGTCAACTGACCAAACGCAAATGTGATATCTTTCGCGATTGCACTAAAGTCCAGCGCATCATCCCCGCCAAACCGTGTCTCCTTAATCGTATCCGTTCCCCAGTCCCCCGTGAAAAAATAGGTATCATCATTCCGCCCGCCGATCAGTATATCATTCTCTGTCCCCCCGGTCAGTGCATCATCTCCTTTCCTGCCTTCTAGCGTCACCGCCGTATTCCCCGCGATCAGCACATCGCCTTTCCTGCTCCCCACAACCTTGCTTACACCCGCGAAGTTATTTATATCCTGACTGATCCCTGATGCCGTATTCGAACTCAAATTAACAGTTGTACTCTTGCCGAAATCGGAGTAATCCAGTGTATCTTGACTGCCTGTCAGTATTTCAACCGTTTCGGTATTTCCCAGCTTTCCCAGACCGAATATATTACCGCTGCCGTCTCCTTCAAATTTCTCCACGCCCTCCGTCCGCACGATGAATGCATCGTTGTCGGTACCGACCTGGATCGTCGCCCGGCCGTTGGTATTGATTTGAAAAACCGGCTCCGACGCGCTGTTCTTAAACCCGATACGGTCAGCGCCGGCGTTTCCCGTAAACAGAATCGGCTTTCCGATCTGGCCGTCAATGATGAGACTGTCGTTCTGGTCGCTGCCGGATAGTTCAATGCGTGAAACATCCGCCAGCGGAATCGATTCGAGTAAGTTATTATCCGCAAATAACTTAAGTTCGTCATTATCCACTTTGATTTCGGTGGGCCTCGTGAGGGGGAATTTGAAAGGCGAGGCATCGAGCAACAGACGGTTTTCCAGGATTTCCGCAATTAAGGGCGAGATAGGGGGTGGTTTGATGTGGATTTTGCTGGATTTTTGTCTTTTATGCCTGTTTATATAAGTTTTCCGATTATGTTTTAAACGCAGATTTGATGAGTTTTTCATAAAAAATCCCGCTTCCTGAGAAGATCAAATAAAATTGAAAATGAGGTTAAAAATATCTCAATGTAAAAATACGAATTCTCTTGTCTTTAAGGTTCTTAGTACAGAGTTAAAAACCGGCTATAAACATGTTTAAAAATACTATTCACGAATTGAGGGAAAAGCCATAAAGTTTATCAGATTATTTCTGATATTTTAAGGCGTTTTGTTAGAATGCCTGAATAATGAAATGCGGCTGTAATGGCTAAAAATAGCTTAAAAGGGCTTTTCAGGCAGTGCCTAATGTTGCGATGGGGTAATCTGCGGGGGCAGGTCGATTTTCTGGCCAGGTTGCAGGTTAAGCTTTTTGGCCACGCCGGCGGCCAGTTCGATGGCGTAGCGGGCGGGTTGACTGGAAGTATAATATTTGAATGGACGCCCAGGCTGCGGTCTTGACATCGTCATGATGTCGATAATGACGCCGTTTTCGTCGAGGTAGATCAGGTCCAGATCAATCAGGCAGTTTTCCATATAAAAAGAAAGGATTTCAGAATCCTCGAAGACAAACAGCATTCCTTCATCTTCCGCCAGCGACGAACGGAACATCAATCCCCGCGCCCGCTGCCGTTGGGTTCTGGACAGTTCCAGCGTAAACGGCTTGCCGGCTATGGTGACGGTTTCCTGCGGCCGTTTCGGGTTCAGGACGTTAACCACCGGCTGTTCGATTTTCTTTTTGCAGGAGAACAGGCTCAGGCAAAGCAGTAAAGCAAAACAGAAAATGATGATTTTGTGCGTCATTAAGCTAATGATCTGATAATTCCATGTCCAGTTCGTATCGGTTTAAATGGTCTAGGGCCTCTTGCAGTTTTTCCATTGGCAAACCGACGACGTTTGAGAAACTGCCGTCCATAGCCTGCAAGAATTTATCGCCGCCTTCCTGCAGGGCATAGGCACCGGCCTTGCCTTTCCAGGCGCCCCCGGCAATATACTCATCCAGTTCGTGCGGTTCCATCGTCCGCATGGTCAGAGTCGTTCGGTCATGGATAATAATCCGCTTGTTCAATACCGGGCAAAGAATGGCCAGCCCGGTAATGACATCACTGGTGCCTGCAAACATGCTGGAGAGAATCCGTCGGGCATCCACTTCATCGATCGGTTTGCCGATGATTCGATCCCCGAACGTTACGATGGTGTCGGCCCCGATAATGACGCCATTAGGATATTTCTCAGCGACAACCCGTGCCTTGAAATAGGCCAGCGCTTCGGCCCAGGCCGTCGCGGCCACCGGTCCGTCATGCGGCAGGACCGGCTCCTGAATGGACGAGGGGACGACCTCGAACTCATATCCAGCTTCGCGCAGCAAAGCCTGACGCCGCGGCGAACTGGAAGCCAGAATAAGTTTTAATGAGGCGTATTCCATTTAATGCACTTCCACCGGGGCTTCCTGTCGTCGTTGATCGAAATTACGTACCTGGTGCATGAACGCTTCCAAGCGGGTCTGGAGTGTCGGGTTCTGCTGGCCGTCATAACTGATCGTCAGAATCGGCATGCCGTTGCATTTCAGGCTCATTTCCCGCGAAACGGAGGCCACGACATTCGACGGCATGCAGGTAAACGGTCCTACGCTGACTGCGCCGGCGGCGCCTTCCTGATACATTTCCAGTATCTTGCCGATTGTCAGAACGGCTTCGCCCTCGAAGGATTCATGTACATAAGGACGGGCCAGATCGAGAACGTGTTCAATGTTCTTCTCATGCAGCGGACCGAAGATTCGTTCCATCGGTTTGGCGATTTTCTGCTCAATGCGATGCTGGAAAAAGTCTTTGATGGCGTTCTGCAAATACAGCTTTGGATTACGCCAGCGTTTGGCCATCAGTTTCCGCACGATATTGGTATAGAAGAGCCATTCGTCAAAACCGGGTAGGCATACTTCTGCCCCCAGCTCTTCCAGTTGCCGGACCAGATCCTGATTCGCAAATGTATGATTACGGACATAAATCTCACCCACCACATTTACGATGGGTCTTCGGACCGAACGGTCCATCGGGAGTTTTTCCCAGTCTGCGGCACAGGCTTCCATGGTATTGATGAGACTCTGGAGATCTTCGCTGGCTTCGATGGTTTCGCACACCCGGTCCAGACAACGCTGATAGGTCTCATCGGCCGTTCCGGGCGAGACTTCATAAGGCCGGGCCTTGAGCAGGGCCTTGTACAGAATGTCCGTGGCGGCAATGCCGTAGAAGGCCTGCCGGGTGGGGTCTTTTCTGAAACGTTTAAAAGCCTGGTAGAAGCTGCTGTCCTGGTTGGGCGCGACGATGGGGACGTCGCCATTGTGTCCGACTTGTTTCAGGATCAGCCGCTGCAGACAGTTATATTGTCCGAACCGGCAGGGGCCGCTGCTGGCGGGCATGAAGAATGCCGTCTTGTCCGGCTCAAAACCGGGCTGATTGATTTTCTTGAGCATATCGCCCGTGGTGATGATGCAGGGCAGGCATTCCTTGCCGGAGGTGTATTGCCGTCCCCATTTGAGCGTTTCCTCATCGCCAATGGGCAGCACCTCGGCGGGCTGGCCGCAATGACGGAATGCCGCCGCCAGTCCATAAGCACAATCACCCATCCACGGGATATACATCTTGCGCTCGCTGCAATCGCCCCAGGAGCTTTTCCATGGGCTGTAAGGATTGGACTCGCGTTGATAAACGGCCAGTTCTTCCTGCTTTTTCCGGCGGCTCTCAACGGCCTTAAGCGATTCATGAAAGGCCTCAAGCCGGGTAACGACGCCGGCGTCGGCACTGTGCTCGTCGATCTCCAGCACCAGTGCCGGCTTGCGGGTTTCGTTACCCAGGGCGTCGGTTTTGGTCATCAGTTCCTTGAAAAGCGTAATGATAAAACTGTCCGGTCCACAACTGAAATTACTCAGATAGATGGCGTTCAGCCGCGGATCCTCACGGATGATATGTGCGGCCCGCAGAATCCGCTGGCCGTATTTCCAGTACATGTCCTTTTGCAGTTCCGGTTCGCTGATCGGCGCCTGCTGGAGGTCAAGGAAATCCATGGGGATGGCCAGTACGTTCATGTGGCGGAGCTTACGCGGCAGGTCCAGGCTGACGCCGGGGTCGCAGCCGTTATAAGGCCGTGAAACGATGACGCAGGCTTTCTGATCTGGTGTCAGATTATCGAGCGTTTCTCTACCCATATCAATAAGATGCTGATCGAAGGCCCGCTGTGCATTCAGAGCGACGTCCAGCGCCCGGTTGATCTCCGATTTACTGATGCCCCATTTTTTCGCCAGCGGCGCCAGTGTGTCTTTCAGGACATTCATGCCGTCCTGGAAGCGGACATGCAGATCGATCAAATGGTTCTTTTTGCCGGTCAGGTCGATGCCTTTAGCCTTCAGGGCGGCCCGTACCTGATACGGAATCGTCTGTACGTAGGGACAGAGCTGGTTGTGCTTGTTTTCGGCGTAGTCGTTATTCATGGACACCACGCTGGGCATCCAGATATAATCGACATCTTTGTCGAGCATATCCAAAACATGGCCGTGGGCGACCTTGACCGGAAAACAGATTTCCGAAAGCACCGCTTCCACGCCCTGACGGATGACTTTCTTGGTCGAACGGCCGGACAGGACCGTCTCAAAGCCCAGCTCGTCAAGGAACGTGCCCCACAACGGCAGCAGATGGTAATTGCCCAGGCACATCGGCAGACCAACGCGCCCGCGGAAGTCGCGGTCCTTCTTCTTTGCGAGCGAGTCTTTATCCAGTCGGGCATACGACTCCAGAGCACGCTGACGCTGAGTGAACAGATCGGGGATGTCGCTGGTTTGGCCTTCGTCTTTCTTGACGTTATAAATATCGCAGCGTGAGCCGTAATAAAGTGGTTCGCTCCCGGGGATAATGACTTCCTTAATCTCGCAGTTGTTGGAGCATTTTTCGCATTCGAAACTGCGGATGGAGTATTCAAGCTGCGAAAGGTCAAAACCGCGGAAGTGGCTCACCGGCATTTCGTCGCCGTTCTGGTCGGCAAGCTGCTGCATGTGTCGGCGGGCCAGTTCGGCCGCTCCCAGAGCGCCAGTCACTTCGTGATGGTCCGGCACAACGATATTCTTGCCCGTCACCATTTCAAAGGCCGATACGACTGCCCGGTTGAAGGCGGTGCCGCCCTGAAAAAAGATCCGCTGGCCGATTTTGCGATGACCGACGACGCGGTTAATATAGTTCGTTACGATGGAATAGGACAGCCCCGCCACGAGGTCCCGGCGTTCGGAGCCCTGCTGCTGGTAGCTGATCAGATCGGACTCCATAAACACGGTGCAGCGTTCGCCCAGCCGGATGGGAGCCTGCGAGGAAAAGCCCTCCGCGGCAAATTCCTGTTTGATGCTGAGCCCGAGGCGTTCGGCCTGCTCCTCAAGAAAACTGCCCGTACCTGCCGCGCACGCGTGATTCATTTCAAAGTCAACCACGACACCTTCTTCCAGCGAAATGTATTTGCTGTCTTGGCCGCCGATTTCGAAGATCGTATCCACCGTCGGATCGACGATCGCCGCACCGGTAGCCTGGGCGGTAATTTCGTTAATGACCAGATCGCCCCCGACAAAATCGCCCGTCAGGTAGCGGCCCGAGCCGGTCGTTGCCACGCCGCAAATCTCGACGACTTTCTTTACCTTTTCACCGACCATGTCCAGACCTTTCCGTACCGCTTCGAGCGGCCGGCTGGCGGTCATGAGATACGCCTTGCTGAGTACCCGTTTTTCGGCATCCATTACAACGACATTGGTGCTGATCGAACCGACGTCAATGCCGAGATAGGCCTTGATTTTCGTCCCGTTCTGTCGCGCTTTATCGAGTATATCCTGGTGGACCTTGCTGGCCGGGGCCGGATGGCTGGGCTCTTTGAGCGGCTCCAGACGATGGCCGATGGTCCGGTTCTGGTGCAGATACTTCTCCAGTTTTTCCAGTGCCGTCTGCGGGTCGATGGCGGCTTCCGTTTCGCTGCCTTGACGCTGTTGAGCGATAACGGCGCCAATCGCGCCGGTGACAGCGTGTTCATCCGGAACGATCAGCTCCGAATTGTCCAGGTTGAAGACTTCACGAATGGCCCTCACCACGCCGGCATTACTGGCCACGCCGCCGCAGAAAGCTACCGGTTTGATGATCTTTTTGCCCTGGCAAAGTGAGCTCTTAAGATTGCGGGCCAGCCCGAAACACAGCCCGGCGACAATATCATGGACCGGCGTTGCCTGCTGCTGCAGGTGAATCATATCGCTTTTAGCAAAGACGCTGCAGCGTCCGGCAACCCGGGGCGGGGCTTCGCATTTCAAGGCCAGTTCGCCGAATTCCTCTTCGATCTCTACGCCCAGACGCGTGGCCTGCTGATCCAGAAAGCTCCCTGTCCCCGCGGCACAGTTGGTGTTCATGGTGAAATCGACCATGTCGCCGGAGTCCTTGCTCTGGTCCTGATTATCGCCTTCGGAAAGGAACAGGATTTTACTGTCCTGGCCGCCCATTTCGATAAGGGTCCGGACCTGCGGATACAAGTGGTTAATTGCCGAAGACTGGCAGATCAGTTCGTTAATAAAAGGAATGCCCAGCAGTTCGCACAGCGTACGGCCGGCCGTACCGGTGCCGACCGCTTTCCGGATGCGGCCTTGCGGAACGATTTCAAACAGTTCGCTTAGCATCCCCAGGGCCGTTTGCAACGGTCTCCCGTGGGTACGCTGATAACGCAGGAAGCGAATAATTTTCTCCCCGTCCAGCAACGCCAGCTTGCAGCTGATCGAGCCGATGTCAATTCCCAGAGTTAAAGGCGAGTTATCCGAAAAGTCTGATTGTTCGTAAGTCGTTACGTTTGTAAATATATCTCTCTTGCCGTTGAGTGTGGTCATAATGATTTCCTTATCAATCCCATTCCCAAATCGTATACGGATTCAACCGTGTTGGTGCATATAGTCTCAATATTAATGAATCTGGCCGCCCAGGAAAAGCGTAATTATTTGTGGATAAACCACTTACGATTTACCCTGGCGATCATCCTCGTACACTTGGATTATAAATACAATAATTCTAGTACATCCGGCTTGATTATTAAAGCCATGCTGGTACCAATTCAACATTATATATACTGCCCGGTCTTGATGAGCCCGAGGTCTATTTATCACATAACATGCTTTCAATAAACTTCTTATATTGATTTTACCCTGCCGTTGTCAATCGGGGGTTAAAATCAAGATTTCGTAGATTTTCTCTTATTCTTTCCAGCAGCTTTATCAGTATCCGGTGCTCGTTTTCATTTAAAACGGCTACCCGGTTAATTTCGCTCAGATACATCGGTTCAACGACATCCATTAATTCATCCGCCTTTTCCGTCAATTTGATGAGGTAACTGCGGCGGTCATGGGCTTTGGGTGTCCGCACGACCAAACCGGCCTTTTCCATCCGGTCAATCAGCGAAGTGATATTCGCACGGTTGACCAGCATCATTTGGCTGATCTGGGCCTGACTGAGGCCCTCAAGATCGTTCTGCTGATACCGCAGTAACATCATGACGTTAAACTGGACGTCGCTTATTCCATACTGGCCGAAAAACTCATCCGCTTTCTTCTTCAGGCACGAGGCCGTATAGTACACATTCAATATAACCTCCCGCGGCAATGAGTTGATCGGCGTATTAAGACTTAGTTCCTGTTGCAGGGTCATCTTGCCACCTTTATGAGATATATTGTTAATGTATATACAGTATATGCTTGAACGGTAATGTCAATGAAAATTATTGAATTTATCACTGACTTGTTTAATCGCTTCGTTATAGCGATTTGCAGACCGTGGTTTACATTATTGCAGTAAAATGTTATGTTTATGTGAAAATAACAATTTTTTAAACGGGTCGTGATGAAAAATAAAGTTATCGATATCCTGGAAGACTTAATTTTTTTTGTCGTGTGTGTCCTTGTCAGCGTTCGCTGCCAGTTGAACGAAAGTCTGCCGCTGGGGTGGGAAATGTCGACAGGTTTGAACAGCGTCGATATTGGTTCGGCCGAAATCACAATGATGGTGTTTTTGGCGGGGCTGATTTTAACGCTTTTTGCCGTATGGTTCGCAGTGCGATGCTGGTCGGGGAGACTGCAATGGCGCCGGAGCGGGATGGTGATGCCATTGCTGATTATGACGGCAGCCGGGGTGGTATCCTCTGTGGCGGCTTCGAACAGGTTTCTGGCATTGGTGGGCATTGTAAACCTGCTGAGCCTGTTTGTTCTGGCGGTATTGCTGGTTCAGCTTTTGTTGAATTCGCGGCGGCGGCTCTTTTTATTGATTATCATAATAGCGACCGGCGTGACCATGAGCTATCGCTGTCTCGAACAGCACTATTATGACATTCCCCAAACCATTAGTACCATTGAAGATAACATCGATGCCAGTCTCAGGCACAGAGGCATTGAACCCGGCAGCTTTCAGGCCCGTCAGTACCTGGATCGCATGTACAGTCGGGATGTGGGGGGGTATTATTCGGTAAGTAATACGGCGGCATCATTTTTTATCCTTTCGATCATGGCAACGCTGGGAGTAACGGCATACAGCATGAAATCAGCGGTAAAAGAAAAGCGGGGATTGATAATTGTCACAGGGTTGTTTTTTATTGGTTTTCAGCTATTGGGCTTTTTTATTACTCAGAGTCGAGGTGGTTTTTACGGGTATATTTTCGGTATGCTGCTGTTGGCCGTACTGATAGTGGGCCGGGCCGTTCTGGGCAGATACCGGCGTACGGCATTAATTACGGCTGTGGTGCTGGTGATTCTGGGTCTGGGGGCGATAATTTTTTATGGCATATCGCAGGGACGTCTGCCGGGGAATTCGCTTTGGGTGCGTTGGCAGTACTGGCAGGCTACAGCGGGAATGATTGCCGATCATGGACTGACTGGTGTGGGGCCGGAAAATTATGGATTGTATTATCCCCGTTATATGAATCCTGCCGCTCCCGAAGTGGTCAAGGATCCGCACAGCATACCGCTGGCGGTTTTCAGCCAATGGGGCGTTTTCGGGTTGATTGGGTTTTTATGGCTGATCGGAGCGGTTTTAATCAGGCTGACCGGCCCTGGGCCGCAAGAGGGGGTCAGGGAAATGGAAATCGCTCAAAAAGGGCCTGCCAAAGAGCCGGTAGGAGGCGGTTTTAAGTCACTTATGGGGGCAGGTATTATTGCTGTTATTATCATTCAATCAATTCGCTGGGGCGTCAGCGATTTCGGCAATATTGATCAGGCGGAAAAGGCAAGTGTGTTTATAATCTCATTTTTAATGCCGGCGATAGTGTGGATGGGGGGGTATTTATTGGCGGCTTATGGCGTCGCTCGTGTTGAATATGAGAATTCGTTGGGCCGTTTCCTGATGATGGTGGTTTTAGCAAGCAGTCTGGCGGGATTTTTACTGCACAACTGCATTGATTATGCCTTTTTTCAGCCGGGTGTCGGGACGCTGAGCTTTGCGTTGCTGGCGTTGGTTATTGCACTCAAGGAAGTAAGACAAAATGTTAAAATAGATAAAAACGGTAGGCTTAAGTTGCTGGCCGTCGCGCTGGCTGTGGGGGCTTTTGCTTTCTGGTTAGCGGTTTATGTGCCGGTTGCTCGCTCGCAGCAGACATACAAACAGGCTATAAGGTTAGATCCGCGTCTGAATTGGTCCCGTATCGAACAGCTCATTAACCAGGCTGATTCGCTTACCGCCGATCCGAAGCCTGCTTTTTATATGTCGCAATTACTGGTTATGCGGCATTATCCCTGCGATTCCAGGGCAGATTTTTCCGGGCTGGAACAATCGCTTGTCTGGCTCGATAGGGCACTTGCTCAGGAACGGGCTCATTACAAATATTATCAGCATCATGCTCGTATTTTTCAAAGTATGGCTGATTATAAAAATGATGATCCTGATCTTCTGGACCGTTCGCTGGCTGCCTGGCAGGAGAGCCTGGAAAGGTATCCCTCCAACAGTACGGCATTATTTAAATCAGCGCAATTGCTTGAGCGAAGGGGGCAGGAAAAACAGGCTTTAGCCCATTACCGCCAGATCCTCACGCACGAAGAAGCTTTTCTCCAGCAGCACAGTCAGATGTTCCCAGATTATCCCCGCAAACGCCAGCGGACGCCTGATGTTATTTTACAGGCCTCACGAGAAGCGGTTGAGCGATTGGTGGAATAGTTTTTTTATATGTGAAAGTGGTAAAAGTTGATATAATGATACTCAATTGGGTTGAAAGCTCAGGGCAGATCCGGACGTAAGTTTTTCGTCAGCAAATAATTACGTTCCCAAAAAAAACGGGACATTTCCCTCGGAACGAGTATAATAGCGTTCAATTTGGGTATAAATAATCTTGATGCAATATGGCTATTGAAGAACATGACATGAAGGTGATTCGCTGTCGAATTCTGGGCCATGAGGTGCCGTTTGGTTATTGTCGCACGGGCACGGGCCCGCGTTCCTGCCGGAGGATTTTCGACTGCTGGTATGAGCATTTCGACATAACGGCTTTCATGCAGAAGCATTACAGCGAAGAAGATATCCAGCGCATACTCGAACCGCCCCGCGACAAAATGGTCAGCCTTTATGAACTTATCCAAAAGGCCCGGAAAATGGCAGAAAAATAGCAATTTCGTTAAATATTCAAGTCAAAACGGGAACTAGACCCAATTGGGTAGAAAGCTCCCGGCAGGGCCGAGCGTAAGCTTTATTATCCGCAGATAATTACGTTCCGACAAAACGGGTATTTTGAATTGGAACGAGTATAAAATCGCAAATAAGCTGAATGACTAAATTCAAGCTGTTTATTTTTTAATATCAACGCCTTAGAACGGAAAAGTATTATGCCGAACTCATTTATGAATTTTTGTCCCGGTTGCGGTTCGGAAAACATCAAGTATCATATCCGCAAATATACGTGTCCTGATTGTGGTTTTGTGTTTTATGTAAATGTGGCGGGGGCGTGCGGGGCATTGATATTGCGGGATGGGGAATTGCTTATTGCCCGACGGGGCCGCGAGCCCGCCAAAGGTTTGTACGATCTGCCCGGCGGCTTTATCGATTATGAGGAAACCGCCGAAGCTGCCCTGCGTCGTGAGGTCCGCGAAGAACTTGGTATCGAGATTGACGATTTTGCCTATTTTGCCACGCACCCCAACCAATATCTGTATAAAGGTATTGAGTACCAGGTGCTGGACTTGTTTTTCACCTGCCGGGCCATTGATCCGGCATCCATACGGCCGCAGGACGATGTCGAAGATGTCATCTGGACCCCCCTCGATGAAATCAATCCAGATAAGTTTGCCTTTCCTTCCACCCGGTACGTTGTCACGAAACTGGTCAGTGGGCGGACTTAGACGCATGCTTCATCTGTAACTTGTTTTTGAGTTATACCCAAAGGGTATGAAAACTCCCGGCAGGGCCGGGCGTAAGCTTTTTATCCGCAAATAATTACGTTCCGGCAAAACGGGGATTTTCAATCGGCACGAGTATATATACTCGTGCCGATTGAAGTTCCACTTGTGCGGCTCTTTGTACCCTGTATATTTCGGGAGGTTTTATGCGTTTCAGATTGGTTTTATCCGCATTCATGTTGTGTTTTTTGACAAGGTTGATGGGCCTGCCGGTTGCGGCAGCAGGGCGGCCCAATGTCCTGTTCTTTCTGGTTGACGATCTGGGCTGGCGTGATTTGAGCTGTTATGGCAGCACTTTTTATGAAACGCCGCACATCGATAAACTGGCTGCCGAGGGAATGCGGTTTACCAATGCCTATGCAGCCTGTCCTGTTTGTTCACCTACCCGGGCCAGCATTATGACCGGAAAATACCCTGCTCGCATCAATGCAACAGACTGGTTTGGCGCCCCTCAGCCGCATAACGTACTCCGGCATTGGACACGCAGCAAACCGCTGCTGCCGGCCCCGTATAACGAAAGCATGGCTCTTGAAGAATATACACTTGCTGAAGCCTTCAAGGAGCATGGTTACCGGACGTTCTTTGCCGGCAAGTGGCACCTGGGCAAAACGGAGAAATTCTGGCCCGAACATCAGGGCTTTGATATCAATAAAGGCGGTCATGACAGAGGTACACCGCCCGGCGGTTATTTCTCGCCCTATAAAAATCCCCGGCTGGAAGATGGTCCCAAAGGGGAGCATCTGCCCGACCGGTTAGCCCGTGAAACCATCAATTTCATTCGTGATAATCAAGACAAGTCATTTCTGGCTTATCTCTCGTTCTACTCGGTTCATACGCCCCTGCAGAGCCGCGATGATCTGGAGCGAAAATATTACCGGAAGAAAAAGGAAATGGAGCTTGAGGCCAAATTTGGCCAGGAAGGCGAACGCAAGGTGCGGTTGGTACAAGAGCATGCCATTTATGCCGGTATGGTCGAGGCGATGGATATTGCCGTCGGCCATGTGCTGGACGCCCTGAAAGAAATGAATCTTGAAGAAAAGACGTTGGTCTTATTCGTGTCGGACAACGGGGGGCTTTCGACCGCGGAAGGTTCGCCCACGAGTAACCTGCCGCTGCGAGCGGGCAAGGGCTGGCTGTATGAAGGCGGAATACGCGAACCGGTGATTATCAAGTGGCCCGGCGTCACAGAACCCGGCAGCGTTTGCGATACGCCGGTCACTAGTACAGATTTTTATCCGACATTGATGGATATGGCTGGATTGCCGCAGGCTCCCCGACAGCATCTCGACGGCATGAGCCTGGTCCCGCTGCTCAAAGGTGACGAACTGGTTCGGGGTGCAATTTACTGGCATTACCCCCATTACGGCAATCAGGGCAGTTCGCCCGGGTCAGCTATCCGCGATGGTGACTGGAAGCTGATTGAATGGTTTGAGAACGGCAGTCTGGAACTCTATAACCTTAAAGAGGATATCGGCGAAAAAAACAACCTTATCGCCGAACAGCCGTATATGGCCCGACATCTGCAAGAAAAGCTCAAGACCTGGCGTGATTCCGTTGATGCCCGGTACCCCACAAAAAATCCGCATGCCAGCAAGGATTAGTTTTTATGTAACCGTTCGCCAGGTTTTTATGTTTTGCTGTAAAAAGATATTTCAGTTGTTCCTATGGGACTTAAATGACATTGAGAATGTTTATGACAAAATTTTATCTGTAATTTCGGTGAAGGCTTACCTTGTTTGAAAATTCCAGTACATCAATAGTAACCCTGCATTATTTGGAGACATGATATGATTGGAAAAAGTAATCGACTCAGGTTTTTTCACACTCTTGTGATTGCGTTATTTGTTTTACTGTCATGTAATCTGGACCTTTTGGCGCAAACAGATTCCCGGCCGAATATCGTATGGATTATCGCTGAGGATATTTCCTCGCATTTCAATTACCAGGGTGAAGAACTGGTTCAGACGCCGCACGTGGATAAGCTCGCCGCGGAAGGTGCCGTCTTCGAAAATGCTTATGTTACCAGTCCGGTCTGTTCGCCCTGCCGCTCGGCGCTGGTGACCGGCATGTATCAGACAACGATTGGCGCTCACAACCACCGCAGTTCACGAGGGGTCGAAAAAATCTATCTGCCGGACTATGTAACGCCCATACCAAAGCTGTTTCAGAAGGCCGGTTATTATACCTCCAACTGCAACGGCATCCACTGGAATCGCAACGGTAAGACTGATTACAATTTCGTATTCGCATTCAAAGATTATTATAGCGGCTCGGACTGGTCAGGCCGTCAGCCGGGTCAGCCGTTTTTTGCTCAGATACAACTTCACGGCGGGAAATCTCGCCATGGCAACAAAACCTGGGTAAACGACCGCGATAAAATACCTCAGCCCGTTATGCCGTATCAGGTGACGCTGCCGCCTTATTATCCCGATCATCCGGCTATCCGCCAGGACTGGGCGGACTATCTCAACACAGTCCAGTTAACGGATTGGGAAATCGGTCAAGTAATTCAGCGATTGAAAGAGGACGGCGTTCTTGACAACACCATCATATTTTTCATCACCGATCATGGTCTCAGTCATGCTCGCGGCAAGCAGTTTCTTTATGATGAAGGAGCTCGTATTCCCTTTATTGTCTGGGCGCCGGGCCGGATCAAACCGCAGGTGCGAAAGGATATGATCGTGCATATCGATATGGCCGCGACCAGCCTTTATTTCGCGGGTATCGACATTCCGGATTTTCTGGAATCCCGCCCGTTGTTTGGGGCGGATTCCCGGCCGCGCGAGTATGTGGTTACCGCCCGTGACCGCTGTGATGAAACCGTCGATCACATTCGCAGTATCCGCCAAGGTCCCTATAAATACATACGAAATTTTCTGCCCGAAAGACCTTATCTGCAGCCCAACGCCTACAAAGACAACAAGCCGGTTATGCGGACTATTCGTGAACTGGATGCCGCCAACCGGCTGTATCCGGTTGAAGAAATTGTCACCCGCAAATCCCGACTCGCTGAAGAACTGTATGACTTAAGTAATGATCCATGGGAACTCAACAATCTGGCCGGTGATCCGGACTATAAAACCAGACTCACTGAATTACGAACAATGCTGGACAAGTGGATTGAAGAAACCGGCGATCAGGGTCGCACGACGGAACCGCTCGATATGTATGACAGCGACATGGCTGCCTATCTCAAAGGGATGAATAAAAAATCTGAGCGCTACCAGGAAATATTTCGCAACATAGAACTGATGAAACAATGGCGGGCGGAAGGCAAATGACGGCGATCTGTGGTTGAGGGCGTTCAAAGCACAAAAAAGCCCGCGGTAAATTGAGCGGGACTGCGCTCCCACGCATTGTCCTCCATGGACGAGAGCCGCTCAATTTATCTGCAGGCATTTAATAGGAGAAAAAAATATTAAAGAGTTCTCACGGGCTCAAGGTTAAATCACCGCCCCGTAATTCAGCACAAGGCGGCAAAGGTTGCCAGAGTCAGCAGCAATAGACGATGTTTACGACTGAGAAATGCCTGAATTTCAATAGTGATGTCTTCTACGCGTGTTAACATAAGTTCTTCTCCACTACCTGAGTTCATTAGTAGCTGTCGCAAAATATATGCCTCTGGCGTATGAATTTTTCTTTCCGGTTAAAAAAGCTGTAATAGGCCAATTTATAACATCTTAACTTCGCTCTTGGTTGGATGAGTCATCATGTTCCGAATGTAGTGTTTATATCGCTTGTTGTCCGGCAGCAACAGTGTTTCAGGCTGCGTCGAAGTGATTATATTCATAATTTATTTATTCATAATGCATTACGATTTTTAAGCCTCAGTTTTGCTTAAGGGCATTCTGTGGGCTTCAGTGACAAAATTTAAAATCGCCTCCCTTTTATATGTTGCCTATATTAACAGGCGGGTCGCGATACCTATTGTGGCAACGCTGACTTTACCGGTGAATTCGCAGGCCTGAAGAGCGGAAAACCCCTGCTTTATCGCAGCAAAGGTCACCGTAAAATCGGCCTTGATCGCACATTCCAGGGCTTCGCCGGTATTGCAATCCAGGCCAGATGGAATATCCAGCGAAATTATTGTTTTACCTTCCCGGTTTGTGTTGATTGCTTCGATGGCCATACGAATGGGCTCACGGGGCGGGCCCGTTACCCCGGTGCCCAGCATCGCATCCACAAGGACATCTGCATCATTTATCTTTGCCATCAGTTGTTTGGTAGCTGGTTCATCTGATAGTGAATTCAAAAAAAACAAGGGAAAACCCATTGCCTCAATTATGTCGAAATTGACTCGTGCATCGTCGCGAATTTTTTCCTGGGCGACGAGTATAACGACTTCAACCGGTACGCCCTCATTGAACAAATGCCGGGCAACAACGAACCCATCACCACCATTGTTGCCAGGGCCGGCAAGAATCAAAACTTTCGCCTGGGTATTCTCAAGCCTTTGATGTATCAGTTGTGCCGCGGCTTTGCCGGCGTTTTCCATGAGGACAATACTGGGCATTTTGTATTTCTTTACTGCTATCTTGTCGCAATTCCTGACCTGCTCACGTGATAAAATAATCTGGTCCATTCCAGATACCTCCTGTCCCGGATAAACCGGAAATCAGATCTTAGCTTTATAACAATTTATACTGCTACCGATGGAGTTTTCGCCTGCGCGGCTTTGTGTCCCGTTGTATCTGATCATAACTTCTTATCAGTACTGTCCCAATAACTTGAGACCCAATTAATATAACTATTTTAAACATATAATGTTACAAGATAAAGACACTGTTACCG
>CAYZXY010000064.1:0-18009 GCA_964482555.1 uncultured Pirellulales bacterium | reverse complement strand
TAAGATTTCGGATTTGAGATGCTTTAAAATTTGAATGTCGTATTTCGAAATTCCGGTTTATGCAAGCCATATCAAGGGCGTCACATGGCGCCCTTTTTTCTTTTTAGTCCGCCTTGACTGCAATGATTTCCCGGCAGATTTTTTGCAGTTCCCTGACTTTTTTATCGATATCCCCCGTCAGCGTCTCGCCAATCCGGGATTCAATGATCGCGGCCCGTTCAGTCAGTAAAGGAAAGCCGATATTGGCGCCCATCCCCTTGATATCGCATATCAACTGACGAAGTCCGGCCATATCCTGCTTGTCCAGGGCATCGGATATCATTTTCATACGAACCGGCAGGTCCTTGAGAAATATATCCAGAACCTGCTTCATATCAGGGTCCTGCGCCAATTCGCTTTCCACCAGAAAAGCCAGTGTCCTGATCTCGTCTTTGGTTATCAGGTATTCCGCTTCTTCCTGAGTCTCACGTGCAGTCGATGCAGCACCGTCTCTGCCGTCAGCCGGCAACGCCTCGTCGCGACGGTCCAGATCGACAGGAATGACAAGATCGAAGACGGCGCCATTTTCCGACTCGTTTTGCAATGAGATTGTTCCGCCCAGTAAACGGGTAATATTTTTTACCATCGTCAATCCCAGGCCGACGCCTTCATGCCGCCGCGAATCGCTGTTGTCAACCTGTGAAAACGATTCGAAAATCTGTTCGCTTTTATTCAGCGGAATCCCGATACCCGTATCGGCAACCCGAAAGCATACACCAGGAACATTCCCTAACGACTGCGACCTTGCCTGTATGCTTATCGAACCTTTTTCGGTAAACTTCACGGCGTTGTCCACCAGGTTTGCCAGCGCCTGCATCAGCAAATTAATATCGGTAATTATCTGCCGTGGGGCATCTCCGACACATTCGGCCGTGAGTATAAGCCCCTTCTTCCGCGCCTTCTCCGAATACAGCAGCTCCAGTTCCTTCAATATGTCCTCCGGCGAATACTTAATCCGGTCCAGAGCATGAAACCCTTTCTCAATCTCCGAAAAGTCCAGTACACGATTAATCAGTTCCATCAGATGATTGCCGGACCCATGAATCATTTCGATCCAGCTTTTCTGCTCCGACGGAAGATCGATGGTTTTCAACAGATCACAGAAACCCAGAATCGCGTTCATCGGCGTGCGCAATTCATGGCTCATATTGGCGATAAAATCCGTCTTGGCACGGTTGGCCAGCTTGGCCGTATTCAGCGCCTGCTCCAGGATACTTTCGGTACGCTTACGCTCGCAGGTATCCCGTATAATCGCACAAATATAGATAGCGCCGTCATACTCGAAATGATTGGCCGTCAACTCAACGGGAATGACTTTGCCGTCAGCACACCGCAGCAGCGTCTCTATGACTTTTCGCTTGTGATTTTTGAATGCATCACGGAACCGGGGCCATTCCGAAGATTTACACAGATCGACATAATTAATCAGATGCCGCTGCAGTATTTCGCCTTGCGCTAAATTCGCCAGCCGGCAGCCCGCTTCGTTAACGTCGATGATATAGCCCTCGTAATCAACAATAACAATGGCATCCTGAGCGCAATCCACGCAAAACTGCTTGAGATGCAACGCCTTCTCATGTTGGATTCGCATCTTTTTTTCTTCCGCCATCAGATTAATACTGCCTACCAGCCGACTCATTTCATCCCGCCCATACACCTGCAGCGGCGGAATGATGTCATAGTCTTTCTGCCCGGCACTCTTACTGAAATAATCCGAAATAAACTTCAAACGCCGGGTCACCAGTCCCTGGAACACCAAATGCACCGCCAGCAGTAAAACCGCCAGCCCCGCCAGTAATATCGCCGCGTCCCGAAATACGCCGAGAATCTGCCGGGCGGTGTAATTCTTAAACGGGATGGCGACCATATCCATCGCCATCACCCCGCCGACCGGTTGATGGAATCCGGCCTCGCTGCCGTAACGCTCTATCATAGAAGCGGGCGCATCTGCCGGGTCGCCGTGACATCTCAGACAATCCGCCTCCATTCGACGGGCGATGAATTGAGCGAAATAAAGTCGCCCTTCCAACTCGATCTTTCCCGACCAGCGGTCACTATCTCGATGCTGACGAAAATATTCAATAATCTTTAATTCTTCCGGTCCGGCAAGATTGAGCGGATTACGTGGGTTGTCCGAAGAAAACTTGATGATCGTATCGGGTAAAGCTTTGCGAACTCGTTCAAATATATCGCGGGAAGCAAAGGTGGATGACATCACCTCGGGAATAAATTCATCGGCTTCGACATGCTGCCGGGAAAACGGCCGGACGTGGTCCGCGATATAATTCCCAAAGGCGAGTTCAAACTCCAACGCCAGTTGCGCCTGTTTTTCCATCATATCGTTGTTGTATTTATGATCGAGCTTTATTGCCCGATAAATAACCAGACCTGAATACGCCAGGATAAAACAACATGTAATTATTATAAATCGAATGCCGATACTAAGCTTCATCGAATAATACCATCGCATATCATCAATCACGCTCTTACCCGGAATATGGGTTGCATCGTCCCATACTCAACGTTCAACATACACTTTACCTATCGGCGGGATAAATGGGTCAAAATCGTGAAATATATCCCTGTTTCCTCAAAACAGGCCGGGATCCCCCCACCCATGCTCGCGGTCAATCTTTATAATCGTTACAAACGATACATTATCCAGATTTGCCGGGCGTCAGGGCGTCAGGGTTTTTCCTGCAATCAGTTGACACCAGAGCCCAACCGGAGTAGTATTTATGACTTTGATCGCTGAAACAGGATTTTTTCTTAACGCTCAATATTATCGGAGGTGTCTGATTTGAAAAAAGTTACATTAATTCGCGGCGATGGTATTGGACCGGAAATTGCCGATGCGACCCGCCGTTGCGTGGATGCTACCGGCGCTGCCATCGAATGGGATATTCAGGAAGCCGGCGTCGATGTCATGGAAAAAATGGGAACCCCCCTGCCGGATGAGACCGTCAAGGCTATCGAACAAAGCGACGCCGCCATCAAGGCCCCTATCACGACCCCTGTCGGCACGGGCTTTCGCAGCATCAATGTCCATCTGCGCCAGCATTTCGACCTGTATGCTTGTCTGCGGCCATGCAAGTATTATCAGGGCATCCAGAGCCGATATCAGAAAATCGACCTGACCATTGTCCGGGAAAACACCGAAGACCTTTACGCCGGGATCGAGTTCGAAAAAGATACCGATAACTGCCGTGAAATCATTGACTGGATCAATGCCCGTAGCGAAAAGAAAATCCGCCCCAATTCCGGCATCAGCATCAAACCGATTTCCGTAGCCGGCACGGAACGCATCGTCCAGTTCGCCTTCGATTATGCCCGAAAAAACGGACGTAAAAAAGTCACCAGCGTTCACAAGGCCAATATCATGAAACATTCCGACGGCCTCTGGCTGGATATCAGCCGCCAGGTCGCCGCCCGCAACTCCGACATCGAATTCGACGACCGCATCGTGGACAATATGTGCATGCAACTCGTGCAGCGGCCGGAAGAATATGATGTCATCGTCCTGCCCAACCTTTATGGCGATATCATCAGCGACCTGTGCGCGGGGCTGATCGGCGGCCTGGGCGTAGCGCCGGGCGCCAATATCGGCGCCAACAAGGCGATCTTCGAAGCCACGCACGGCAGTGCCCCCAAATACAAAGGCCTCAATAAAGTCAACCCGTCGGCTCTGATTCTTTCCGCCGTGCTGCTGCTGCGTCATCTGGAATTCTGGACCGAAGCGGACAAACTCGAACAGGCTGTCGCCTCCGTCATCGAGGAAGGCAAAGACGTCACCTATGACCTCAAGCCCGCTCATGATGCCTCCACCGCAGTCGGCACTCAGGAAATGGCCGATGCGATCATCGCCAGAATGCAGTAACGCCCGACAATAAACCAGGCTCTGTCTAAAAGTCGGGTGTCGGCCCAAGAGAGAGCTTTTTTCGACTGGCGAAATCAGCGAAGCCGGCGATGCTTATCTTATCACCGATGGAGCGGGATGAAGCCAAACGGAAAAAGGGCCGCTCGAAGGCAACCAGAGTTTTCAGACAGTGCCTAACACATCTCTCCTCGCATCGCCTTCACCAGCAATTCCTTGAAGCCCTGGGCCGCCGGACCAAACTGCCCCTCGCCGATCTGCATCTCGTCGATATGGGTAAGGCTCATGACTTCATTGCCCGTGCCGGTGATTAAAACCTCATCCGCCGCCACCATCTCATCTACCCCGAACAATTCTTCCCGCACCTCCAATCCGACTTTATCGGCCCATTTCAGCATACAGGCCCGGGTGATTCCCGCCAGAATATTCGCCGTCAGCGGTGCCGTCTTTAATATGCCGTCCTTAACAATCAACAGCGATGAACTCGTCGCCTCCAGCGCCCAGCCGTTCTCATCCACCAGAATCGCTTCGTATGCCCCTTTCCGCGTCGCGGCATGTTTCGCCATGACATTGGCCAGCAGGTTCAGAGATTTGATATCGCACCGCTTCCAGCGCCAGTCGGGGTGCGTAATGGCCTTGCCAGTTATCTGACGCTCGTGATATTGACGGACCGTCAACAAAAAACCCGGCTGCCAGTCAGGACCATAATCATGAGTGCGCCAGGCGGCGCCGCGTGTCACGTGAAAATATACCAGAGCATTGCCGAATCCCGCTTCTTCAATCGCCCGTGATACCCGCTCGCGAATGAGACCCAGATCGACCTTCTCCAGCATATCGACTCCGCGAAGGCTGTTCTCAAAACGTGCCATGTGTTCATCCATGGCAAACACCCGCCCATCGTAAAGCCGGACCACTTCATAAACACCATCCCCGAAATATATCGACCGATCGTGGGCGCTGATCATGGCCTCCTCGATCGGAACTATGGCATCATCAATCATCGCTATTTCCATAACTATTTTCTCCTGAATAATTTACGTTATATTGGCTAAAGCCTGCATCTTGCAGTATAATCTTATGGAAATTGTTATACAAAAAGAAAACGCTGCCGCGATCGCTAATTTTGACACACCGGAAAAAACCGTAATGCATACTATGCAGATACATACTTTAGCTCAAACCATGGTTACTTCTGAACAGTGGACCCAGCTCGCGATATATGCCGGGGCACTGCTGCTGCTGGCATTGCTGTTCCTGGTGTATCGCTGGATTCGCAAACGTATGATTTCTAATGACCAGAAAAAGGACACACCATTTACGCTTGATGAAATTCGAAAAATGCATCGGTCCGGCCATATTTCCGAAGAAGAATATAAATCACTGCGCGACAGAATTTTAAACGATTTATAAAACCAAGTAACATATCGACTTATAAGGCTGTTCTATTATCGCAGTTAATACCGATATATAATACAATGGTAACTGTTGACTCGTTGCCCGGCTTTCATTAAAATTATGGGTTTATGAAAATGAGCCAAATTAATAAGGAGACATATTTTTATGACTTCCGGCAGAAGAAAAGGTAATAATGGCGGCAACAGTGGCGGCAACAGTGGCGGCAGCGGCGGCAGCGGCGGCGGTCGTCGTCGATCTAACTTTTGCAGTTTCTGCGGCAAAAACGAGCGTGAAGTCGGCCCCATGATCGAAGGGCCGGAAAGTATCTATATTTGCGGCAGCTGTGTTGAGTTGTGCTCCAGCATCATCCATCAGGAACGTCGTCGGGTGGCACGGTCCAAACCGATGTTCGCCAACACACCCACACCGCGAAAAATTAAAGAACATCTCGATGAATATGTCATCGGTCAAGAATACGCCAAAAAGAGCATCGCGGTCGCGGTTTATAACCATTATAAGAGACTGGCCCATGCCGCCGTTGACGAAAATGATGTCGAAATCGAAAAGAGTAATGTACTGCTTATTGGTCCGACCGGTTGCGGAAAAACCCTTATCGCCCGCACGCTGGCGGACATACTGGATGTTCCCTTCGCGATCAGCGACGCCACGACACTGACGGAAGCGGGCTATGTCGGTGAAGATGTCGAGAATATCCTGTTGAGATTGCTGCAGGCGGCCGAATACGACCTGGAAACAGCCCAGCGAGGCATCATATACATCGACGAAATCGACAAAATTGGAAAAACCAATCAGAACGTCAGTATCACGCGCGACGTTTCCGGCGAAGGCGTCCAGCAATCGCTGCTGAAACTGCTGGAAGGCACCGTAGCCAATATCCCGCCCCAGGGCGGCCGCAAACACCCGGAACAACAATATATTCAGATGGATACCCAGCAGATACTGTTTATCTGCGGCGGCACGTTCAGCGGACTCGATGACATCATCAAAAAACGCCTCGGCAGACGCATGATCGGCTTTAACGCTGAAAAACAGAATAATGAGATGATCAATGAAGATACCCACGTCCTGCGGGAAGTGACTTCGGAAGACCTGGTCCATTACGGCATGATACCGGAGCTTATCGGACGTCTGCCCGTTATAACGGCGCTCGATGCCCTCAGTGAAGAGGCGCTCGTCAAGATTCTGACCGAACCTAAAAACGCCCTTGTCAAGCAGTTCACCAAGTTTTTCGAAATGGAAAACGCTGAACTGGAATTTACGGAAGATGCCTTGTTACTTATTGCTGAAAAAGCACTTAAGAGAGACACTGGCGCTCGGGCGCTGCGAGGTGTCATGGAAGATTTTATGCTGGAGATGATGTATGAACTGCCGGAACAGGAGGAAGGCGGCAAATATGTGATTGACAGGGATGTCGTTGACGGCAAAATGAATATCTTCAATTCCGATAAAAAGCCAAAAAAGGAAACGGCTTAACCAAATAATGGTTAAACACACCCGCTTAATCTGACGATAACCATTACCAGATAAAGAAATATAATCGAGGGTAAATAATATTACCCGCTGCAAATGAATTTACCCGCTTTGGTAATTATGTTGCGAGGGCTTTGCCGCTCTTGTTCCGATGTTTATGCTCGTTCTGATTGTAAATAACCGTTTTGTCGGGACGTCATTAGATGCGGATAAAAAGCTTACTCCCGGCCCTGCCAGGAGCTTTCTACTCAATTGGGTATATTTATTGAATAACCGCATTGAAACAGACATGCACACGGGTAGAAAAATGCCCTTGTTACCTCATTCGCAACAGGGACTGATTACTTGCGGATAAAACACTACTCCCGATAATTATCGGGAGTCCCGGCGGTTCCGGCACGCCGGGAATACCCCTTGGGTATCATTGTCGAAAGGAAGTCTGGTTAATGGCTGTCAGTATTATGTGCCCGAACCTTCGCTGCCGTAAAGTTCTGCTTGTGCCCAACTCAGCACGAGGGGCAAGAATGAGATGTTCATACTGCGGCACACTTTTTATGGTTCCACGTCCCGGCTCTCAAGCCAAAAAACCTGAACCGGAAAAAAAACAACACGCACCAACCTCTGAAAATAAATAGCGTAAACCTTTAAATATAAACACATTAGTTATTTAATCGCCCCGAGGTTCATCCGCATTGTCGCCGGAAGATTTTTTGGGTTCATCCTGATGCTTCATAGAATCCGACGTTTCATCCTCCTCGTCCACCTTATCTATTTCATCCTGAATGCCCTTGAGGCCTTTCTTGAATTCGACAACGCCGCGCCCCAGCGAACGGCCCACCTCCGGCAACCGGCTGCCAAAAACCAACAATCCCACAACGCCTATAACGATCAACTCGGGCGGCCCTAATGAAAAAAACGCTATGACATATTCGAAATTCATATCATTTCCTTATATTTGAGGGACGGACCAATCATCAGAAATTGAATTGGTCTTATATATCTAAACGAAAGTTTATATCAAACCTTCATTATATAACAATGACGAAAAAAATGAAACAGGAATGATGCCCCGCGACAGACCAATCACGCAAAAATACTCATAAACCATTACGAAATAAACAGATACAATCCCAACGAACTGAAAGATGTTTTTATGGAATTGTCAATATTTCTCTGACGTCTCAATGAGCCAGGTGGTATCGCAAGGTCATCGAACCGGGATTAAGTTATCTTATATAAATAAAAAATTTATGCCGCTTTTAAAACTGAAATATTAAAAAATGGTGCCAAATAATTCATTACTGCGGATACAAACATAAACGACCGTGGCAATCAGACTCAGCAGAGTTAATCCCATCAGCGCGGTATAGATATCATTTTCGTAGCTTTTCGCGCCCCTGTTTTTCTTTTTCATCGACGATTTTGCTGCATCTGCCATATTATTAAATCCTTACGCTTGTATCAAATGTATGAGTTCAACGTATGAAGTTTACTACACTGAAAATCAATAATCAAATCCGGTCGTTACTTCATCACCCGCTACGATAACGCCTTTCTGAATATCCAGCATACCGACAGATTCCTGAGGTTCCACATGAATAATTTTCAAATTGCCCAGAAACTCCGTGCCCCGGGTGATCCAGAAGGTCATACCTTTTCTCACCCCCGAAGCGCTGCCGACGGATATGGCCACCTTTTCATCCCTGGTCATGGTAACCTGGCCGCGAATGGGGACGCCAGAAGGATCTGCCGGCGAAATGAGGCCGACATCTTCACCTGGAATGAATTCATTGGAAGCCAGTGTCACCTGATCCAGTTTTTGACGCAGATTCGTATTTTCATCCTCCAGAGCATAAATCTTCTCGGTTTGCTGGCGAAGCTTGGTATTCAACTGATTGTTCTCCGCTTCGAGTGAATGATATTTCCGCGTCAATTCAATCATTCGGGTTTTGGCGGCGAGCATCTCCTTGCGGTCCTGGTCCAAAGCATTTTGCAATGCCAACTGGTTGGAATACATATTCGCGATCATCTGTTCCAGAGCATTCATGGTATCGACCGCTGTAGTGGCCAGATTTTCCTTATCGGCACTGTTCTGCCGGGCCGTGATGATATCCTGATTGAGCCTGGAGTTGAGTTCCTGCACTTTTTGAATATTATTGCGGAGATCCTGAACGACTTTCTGGTTACGGGCCATGGTTTCAGATGCCGTCTTATCAACCGCCATCGCCTTGATCTGAGCCGCCTCGGTCAGAGTCTTCTGTTGATCATAAAGCTCTTTCCAATACTGAGTTTTGGCAATAAAAGTCACTACGACCCCGCACAGAAAAATCGACAGTACGGATACCAGCAGCGCGAATACTTTAGTCAGAATACTCAACGTTAAGCTCCTTTATGTGATTAAGGATACCGGACAGTGGATGATATTGCGTAAGTTATGTTTTTTTAACACGTTACCGCCATTAATCATCCTTGTTGGGTGTGCCTTTTGCCGGTTAAACACATCTCGGCGGCAGGTTATTCTCATCTTCTTAAAACACTATTCAGTCGTTTATTCTAAATAAGTATGACCACAAGTCAAGCAATTTCTAAAAAATGGTCCGTGCGAAATGACGGGGTTTTGATCACGGGGATGATGAAGCAGGGAGAGGAATGACGACCGATAAATGATGCGTAAGGCCGGCTGGTATTATATAATCGTAACTTTCGCCTATTCATGTGTTTATAAAAAATATCCCGCTTAAAGACCTCCTGGTCCCAAAAGCGGGATTATCAACAATTTCCATAGTGAAAATGATAAAAGTTCAAATTTATGGGTTTCTTAAAAGGCCGCCCCTTTTTGTTTGCCAGGGATATAAAAAGAGGGGCAAATAAATCTGAATAAACGGGCGATCCGTTCGGCTTTCTGTGCCTTATGTTCACTTTCCCCGGTCATCGCGTCCAGATCACAATGGAGAGACGCGAAAAACCGCTGCGTGGCTTTCTCTTCCTGTTCGGACGATTCAAACAGATTACGTATCTGGGCCAGTTCGCCGCAGTCAAGCCAGAAACCGCCGCAACCGCCGCATTCGTCCACTTCCACCTGATGCTTAACACTGTAGAAATGACGCATCATGATGACGTCATCACATTTAGGACAGCCCCGCGGGGCATCAAAATCAACAGAACGGCTCTTGTCGCAGGGAATTCTCAGAAGCTTCTCGCCGGCCGCTTCCTGCCGTTCGTCTACTTTCTGGAGCTCGAAGATATCAAACCATAGTCCACCGCAACCGCCGTCACAAACATCCACATCAATATCGTCAACAGTCCATGTCACCAGCTCTTTACCGCATGCCGGACATTCCATTTGGTATTACCTCCATATATTTTTGTTTTTCTGAACATTGCTATCATCGGAAAAACAAAAGGGCGACTGTGGAAGGTAATAAAAAAATGTTGACGCCAGACGAAAGATCAATACTATACCCAAAGAGTATGAAATGTCCCGCCAGAGCCTACTGTAACTGTTTTATCCGCACATAATTATGTTCTGACAAAACGGGCCTGCCTGCCGGCAGACAGGTATTTTCAATCAGGACGAGTTTAAAACGTTTTTTTGCTGTCGAGCAGGAATGTTACCGGGCCGTCATTCAGACTGGAGACATACATGTGGGCGGCAAAGATGCCGGTTTCGACGGGTATGCCGAGGGCTTTGATGGCCGCGATCGTTTTCTCATAGAGTTCCTTTGCCTGGTCCGGATCACCCGCGGCGTCGAACCCCGGCCGGCGTCCTTTCCGGCAATCGCCCTGGAGGGTAAACTGGCTGACCAGCAGAATCGCCCCGCTGATGTCCCGGACGCTCAGGTTCATCTTGTCATTCTCGTCCGCGAAGATGCGGAGGTTCACCAGCTTTTCGGCAATAAACTGCACATCCGTTTCGCTGTCGTCTTTGCCGACGCCGAGGTAAACCAGCAGTCCCCGTTCGATCTGGCCGGTGATTTTCCCTTCAACTTCCACTCTGGCTTCGGAAACCCGTTGTATGACGATTCTCATGTCCACTCCAAAATTGGTTGTTATTTTTCATCAACATCAAATTCTTTTTTGAGAAAATTAACTGTAGCTATATCTTTCAATTTGCATACAACATGCTGTTTCGCAAAAATACCTTTAAATGTACGGGCGTGGTCTTCAGGAAAAGTTTTTATCCAGTTTACTCTCGCCAACCATTCGGTTTTATCAGGATTATCAACATTTTCTACCCATTTATACCCAATGGGTATGAGAATTCCCGCCAGGGCCAGCCGTAAAGGCTTTACCCGCAAAGAGTTACGTTTGGACAAAACGGGAATTTTCAATCGAAACGAGTATACTTGCTTCAGGTAACAATTTCAGGATGCTTTGGCCATCTACAATATAATCTTTAACAGGAACAGCTTCTTCTTCAACAATGCCATATCCGACATAACCAACACCACCTTTTATATAAGCGAATATTTTATCATTCTTTCTTAGTTTTCTAATTGCTTTGATCCATCTAGGCCCTCCACCGGCGCTGATATAATTGTATTTGATATTGTTTTTCCAAAAACGATCATTATTCGGGTCAATGCCGGTATTAACATATAGATATCCTGACCAGGGCGGAGATTTCTTCTTTCCATCCATTTCAACATCTTCCGGATCGTTTATCCATGATCGTGATAATAACTGATATGTGTCCGTTTTAAAAACATTGAAAAATATGGCATTTATGTTAATATGATATTGATTGTATAGATATTGAACAATACGCTCAGTCGCATCATCTAATTCAGAGGCCACAATTACCATTTGATGATTGGTATTTATTTTGTCAGGCAGGCTGTCCTCGTAAGTATCATGATACATATCAGAAAGATCTTTACCGTTATATGAAATACACATTGAGTTAGCCATGTCATAGTCAATATCCTGAACCCAGGTTGCGTAATCGAGAATCTGGGCAATGATATCCCGTGACGTTTTATCCCTTTTAAGTTCAATGATAACAAGATCACCGTCTTGATTCATACCAAGCAAATCGATGATACCTCCATATTCGGTTCTCACCTGACGTCCAATAATGAAGATGTCTAATCCGGTAATCGATACATCTTCCGATATCCATTGCTCAAGCCTTTTTTCAAGTTCGAGATTAGATTTTTCCAAATCGATTAAATTTTCGGATTGAATTTCCCATACTTTCATTTCGAAAGCCATTTTTTGTCTCCAGATTCGTTTCTACCAATTCAACCTAATGTTCGCAATAGACGATGACTGGTTTTTACGCACAAATTCTTACGAATATCCTTTGTGTATATTCGTGCTCATTTGTGGCTAATAATTCCCAACGCCTCTTTGACCGTAAATCGCCCCTCGTACAGCGCCCGGCCGACGATGATGCCCGCAATCGGCAGCTTCGCTAAGGCCTCGATATCCGCCAACTGTCCGACGCCACCCGAGGCGATAATGGGGACTTTACAGCTCGCCGCTATTTGGCGGGTGGCTTCAATGTTTGGGCCGGTGAGCATGCCGTCTTTGGCGATGTCGGTATAGATGATGGCGGCTAACGGCCAGTCGTTGACCTTGCGAGCCAGTTCCTCCGCCCGCGTCTCGCTGGTCTCCAGCCAGCCTTCCGTGGCGACGAATCCATCACGGGCATCAAGGCCCATGACGACCTGATCGGGAAATTTAAAGACCATCTCGCGAAACCAGTCCGGCTCCTTCAGGGCCCGTGTACCGATGATGACCCGGGTGATGCCGACATCCAGCAAGGTCTTGATCGACTCCTCGCCGCGAACGCCGCCGCCTATTTCGATCCGCAGGCGGGTATGTTCCCTGATCCGCTGCAAAACGTCGAGATTAAAATGCGTGCCGTAACGAGCCCCATCCAGATCGACGACATGCAGCCATTTCGCCCCTTCCTGTTCAAAGGCACGGGCCTGAGCGACCGGATCGTCATGATAATCGATCTGACGTTCGTAGTCCCCCTGGACCAGGCGTACGCACTTGCCTTCCCGTAAATCTATCGCTGGTAAAATCTCCATTCACTGCCTTATTAAAAATGTTAACACACAGATGACACTGATATGACGGATTATTACGGATATTATACCCGTTCCGATTGAAATATCCCGTTTTGTCGGAACGTGATTATGTGCAAAGAAAAAGCTTACGCCCGGCTCTGCCAGAAGCTTTCAACCCCATTGGGCATATCTTTGTCGCTCTGTTACTATGGTTTTACGTTTTTCAGAATTTAATATTTGTGACCGTTCACGGTAATATAACAGCCCCTTATGTAAAGTGAGGGGATGGTTACAAGGCGAGTCCAGCGCGGCCCCCCGATTTTACATCGGAGCAATATGCTTGCTGTCGGTCATGCCAATGTTTCGCTTAATTATGCGCAGTGCCTTAGCCTCGTTTTATTTCCGGCAATGGCACGTGTTATTCACGCCATTGTCTTTGTACGTGACAACGCCGCCCGGTTCGAACCATTTCTTGGCGCCGGATTGATCTACAATTTCGACGACTTCGGCGGGGTCATCGGTAAGCTGGAACAGGGATAAATCTTCCGGCGAGATGTTGCCTTCTGGAAGCATGACACCCTTGACCCAGTCTAACAGGCCGCTCCAGAAGCGGCTGCCCATCAAGACGATGGGGAATCTTGACATTTTCAGCGTCTGGATCAGCGTCAGCGATTCGAAAAACTCGTCCATCGTGCCGTACCCGCCCGGCAGAATGACAAACGCCTGGGCATATTTTGTGAACATCGTCTTGCGGGCGAAGAAGTAGCGGAAATTCAGTGAAAGGTTCTGGTACTGGTTCGGTTTCTGCTCATGCGGCAGGTCGATGTTCAGGCCTACGCTGCGGCCGCCGGCTTCAATCGCTCCTTTATTCGCGGCTTCCATGATGCCGCCGCCGCCTCCGGTGATGATGGCGTAGCCGGCCTTAACCAGTTCGGCGGAAGTCTGTTCAGCGAGTTGGTAATAGGGGTTATCGGGCTCAGTTCGGGCCGAACCGAAAATCGAAACCGCCGGTCCCATCTTGCTCAGGACATCGAAACCTTCGACAAATTCGGCCATAATCCGAAAAACTCGCCAGGTTTCATGGGAAAAATCGCTTTCAATCGACATATTTTTACTCCTGTTAGTTTTTATAAATCGCTACTATATCAGACATTGCGTGTATTGGCAAGCCGGGAATGCTTGAAAAAACCCGATAACCTCAAACGAGGCGCTTGCTTAATCTTTCTTTTTTGATAACCTTAGCTCTACAATAAGGTTATGAATTATGGAGGTCTTCATGGCAACTGCAATCCGCATCGGCCAGGGCTACGATATTCATCGGCTGGTTCCGGGCCGGAAGTTAATCCTGGCCGGTATTGAGATTCCCTATGAACTGGGCCTTCAAGGTCATAGCGATGCCGATGTCGTGTTGCATGCCGTCATTGATGCCCTGCTGGGGGCGGCAGGTCTGGGGGATATCGGCGAACTTTTTCCGGACAGCGACCCGGCATTTAAGGATGCCGATAGTGTGAAACTGCTCCAACAAGCCCTGAATCTTGTTCACCAAAAAGGTTACATTGTTGGAAACCTCGATCTCTCGATCATCGCCGAAAAACCAAAGCTGAAAGACTATAAGCCGTTAATGAGAAAAAAACTCGCGGAACTGTTGAAAATTGATGTAAATAATATCAATATAAAGGCTAAGACAAATGAAGGCTGCGATGCTGTCGGACAGAGCAAAGCAATAATTTGTCATGTAATTGTATTATTGATGAAATCTTGAGATAAGGGTTATTTGTCATGACGTTACGACTTTATAATACTCTCACGAAACAGAAGGAAACCTTCGAACCTGTCACGCCGGGTGAAGTAAAGATGTACCTGTGCGGACCGACGGTGTATAAGCCGTCGCATATCGGGCACGCGGTGGGGCCGGTGATTTTTGACGCCTTCAAGAAATACCTGCAATATAAAGGCTTCAAGGTGACCTTTATCATCAATATTACGGATGTGGATGATAAGCTGATCGTCGAATCTGAGAAGCAGGGCATCAGCATGGAAGATCTGGCCGCGCAGGTTGCGGAAAACTATTTCGAGGCCATAGAGCAACTGGGCGTTAACAGCGTAGATGCTTACCCGCGGGCAACGGATCATATCGGTGATATCATCCAGCTTATCCAGCGGCTGGGCGAGATTAACGCGGCCTACGAATCCAACGGCGATGTTTATTTCGATATCTCGGCCTGCGGCGATTACGGTAAACTCTCGCATCGCAAGATCGAAGATCAGATGGAAGGCACGCGCGAACTGGCCGGAGCCGGCAAACGCAACACTGCCGATTTCGCGCTTTGGAAGAAGGCTGGTCCAGACGAGATCGGCTGGGATTCGCCCTGGGGCCGCGGCCGGCCTGGCTGGCACATTGAATGCTCGGCCATGAGCATGAAGCATCTGGGCGAAACTTATGACATCCACGGCGGGGGGATGGACCTGATCTTCCCGCACCACGAAAACGAAATCGCTCAGTCCGAAACCGCCACCTGCAAACCTTTCGTCAAATACTGGATGCACAACGGCCTGACCCGCATGAAGACCAAGTTGGCCGGCGGCGAGGTCAAAGCGGAAAAGATGAGCAAATCGCTGGGCAATATCCGCACGCTGACCGAGCTGTTCGAGATTTATTCGCCGCAGACCATCCGGTTTTTCCTGCTGAGCACGCATTACCGCCGGCCGATCGACTTCTCCGATGATTCGGTCGAAGCGACGCAAAAAGGCATGATGAATATTTATCGCCTGCTCGACCGCGTCATCAACATCACCGGCCAGGATGTCTATTCTCAGACCTGCAATCTGCGCGATATGAATCAGTTGGCCCAGAAGGACAGCGATCGCGAATTGATTGAAACCGTTTCCGACGGCCAGTTACGATTTATCGAAGCGCTGGATGATGATTTTAATACTGCCGGAGCGATTGCGGTACTGTTCGAGCTGACCAGCGCGGTCAATAAATATATCGATCAGCAGCGTATCGAACTGCAGGGCGAGCCCGGGCAAAAAGAGTTCATCCTGGAAGCTGCCCGCATGATAACCACGCTCGGCAAGGTCATCGGCATTCTCGACAAGCCGCTGGAACGGCCCGGCCAGAGCGCCGGTCAGGACGATACCCTGGTTGATGAACTGGTGACGCTGTTCATCGACCTTCGTGCCGGAGCGAAAAAAGAGAAAAATTTCGCGCTGGCCGACGCCATCCGCGACCGTCTCAAGAACCTGAGCATTACACTCGAAGACCGTCCCGACGGGACCACCTGGCGAAAAGATTGAAAGTTGAAAGTCGTTCGGATTTATTGTTTTAGAAAATCGTAGCATTCACACGTTTTTTCATGAATTACCGTTAAAACGTTATTTCTGTCGCCCCTGCAGGACTCTTTGGCGGAAAAGAACATTATTTTAAAAATATGGATTTCCACTGCCGACTTTCACACTGTAATCTCTAATGAATAAAATGTTACGCATAATTAGCCAAAAACCCTCCCCTCATTTCATGTAAGGGGCTATTATTTTCCCGTGAACGTTAACCCGGCAATCAATTTGAATCCACTTCGATGGTCGGCAGGGTCGAGACGGGCGGTATGGGCTCGGGCGGTGTTTCGATCACCCGCATTGTCTTCCATTTGCCCTGCAGAAACCGTAGCAGAAACGCTATCGCCAGTAATACCACGAACCCCGTCAGGCAGCCCCACAGGGCATACAAACCCAGATCAAGGCGGTAAACGATATAGGCCGGGATAACCATCACCACCCAGTGCAGCGTCAGTGAGACCCACATGATAAAACGGGTATCGCCTGCCCCCTTCAGCGCGGCGGCAAAGATGACATTTCCCGTATCGAATAGGCAGTAAAACGCCACAAACCGCAGCAACACCACCACCATTTCGGCGATTTTGGGAAATTGATCATGCTGCTGGGCCAGATCGACATAAAGCTGCATATTTTCCGGCGTCATCGCCGGTGGCCGGTAGGGCATCATGAACCAATCCGGCACGAGAATGAATCCCAATCCCATCAGCGTCATGCAGGTAAACGCCACTATCGCCGCCGACCAGGTCGCGTAGGCCCCGCGCTCGGGCTTATTATCGCCTATGGCATTGCCAACCATCGTCGTAATCGCTATACCCATCCCGACCATAGGCAAAAACGCCAGGGTATTGATCTGAAACGCCATTGCTGAGGCGGCCAGTTCATTTTTACCTATCCGGCCGACCAGAATAATAAAAATCGTAAAGGCCAGCCCATCCAGAAAGTATTGCACACCGTTAGGTGTACCATAGCGAATGAGCCGCCTGAGCAGATCGCGTTCGGGTCGCCAGCCGGCCAGAGAAGCATACTGCCGCCGGTTCTCCGGCAGCATAAACAGGATGAAAAAGATCACCATGCTCAATCCGCTGGCGATTATCGTCCCCCACACCGCTCCGACCACTCCCATTCTGGGAAAGCCGAAATGCCCGAATATCAGCACATAATCCGCCAGGATATTGACCAGATTGGCGATCACCCGGACAATCATCAGGATCATGTTTTTCCGCCGGCCTGTGTAAAAGCTCGTCAGCGACACCGAGATTAACTGAAAGACAGCACCGAAACAAATGTAGCGAAAATAGGTTATTTCATGCTCCATGACTGCCGGGTCGTGCTTAAAGAGCGGGAAGATGTGAGGGGCCAGCGGGCTCAGGACCATGAGCAGCAGCCCCGCCACAACCGAAAAATGGATACTTTGCCAGATGGCCGAGCCGATGCGTTCCGGCCGTTTCGCCCCGTAATACTGGGCGACAAAGGTGTTGCTGTAGGTCGCCACGCCAAAGGAAAGGCTGAAAATCGTCCAGAACAGCGCACTGGCCATCGAGGCCCCCGCCATCGCGTCCGGATGGTACCGGGCGAGGAAAACCCGGTCCACGAACATTTGAATCGTAAAGGAGCCAACGCTGATAATCAGCGGCAGCGATAGCATCAGCACCTCCAGACAACCGTCCGGGCCGGCCCAGCGTTGTTTGATTTTCTCCAGCATGGGCCAGATCGTAGCATACTCACCAGGTTTTGCCAACTGGAGAAATATCCTCATCTCTTCAGTGCGATTTCGCACTTTTTTTGTGATAACATTTCAGGAAAAACCTTAACGCTCACCAAAAAATGCGAAACTAAGGTTCAGAATACCCATAA
>CAYZXY010000063.1:0-18508 GCA_964482555.1 uncultured Pirellulales bacterium | reverse complement strand
GGCGGCATGCTTATGCTGTAAAAGATGTTCAAGTATGATTCGTTGCTTATAGGTAAACAATAAAGGGTGCCTCTAATAATTGCTTTTGAGGCGAAAGCGAAGATTTTTTCGTCTGACAAGAAATGGAAAACCGGGCATATGGGTGTATATTCGCGGTTTTTCATGACGAAGGCCAGAGGGAAAAAAGATCGCTTGCAGCCCAAAATGAATTTTTAGAGGTGCCCTTAAGGTTGAATTTTCTCATTTGGAGATTTATGCATGAAAGCCTCTGACCTCTTTGTTCAATGTTTGGAAACCGAAGGTGTGGAATATATTTTTGGCGTCCCGGGCGAGGAAAACCTCCATATCATGGAAAGCCTGCGCACATCGAATATTAAATTCATTACCACCCGGCATGAACAGGCCGCCGCCTTCATGGCGGCAACATACGGTCGTCTCACCGGCAAAGTCGGCGTCTGCCTGGCGACCTTGGGACCCGGCGCCACCAATCTTGTCACCGGCATCGCCCATGCCCAGTTAGGCGGCTTTCCGCTGCTGGCCATCACGGGACAAAAGGCCATACGTCGTGAATCCCAGGGCGGCTTTCAGGTTCTGGATGTGGTGCACATGATGCAGCCGATCACCAAACGCAGCGTTCAGATTCAGGATCCGCGTTTTATCCCCAGGGAAATTCGAACCATGTTCAAGTTTGCCGCCCTCGAACGCATGGGGGCGTGCCATATTGAAATCCCCGAAGATATCGCTGCCGAAGAAGTTGACAAAAAATTCACTCCCCATACTTCTGTGCCCACTGTTCATCCCGTGGCCCATGCCGACGCCATCACTCAGGCCGTTAATCTGATCCGGCAGTCGAAAAATCCGCTTATTCTGGTTTCCAGCCGGGTTCACCGCAACAATGCTTATAAGGAATTGCGTACCTTTTGTGACGCTACAAATATCTTTGTCCTTCATACGCAGCTTGGCAAGGGCATCCTGGGCGATAAACATAAAAATTCCCTTTTCTCATTCGGGATTCACCGGCATGATTTATTTAATTGTGCTATCGAAAAAGCGGATTTGCTGATTACAATGGGTTATAATACCGTTGAATTTCCCCCGATTGTCTGGAACATTGACCTGAATGTAAAGATTCTGGACATTAATTTCTCGCACAGTTTTCAGGATATCTATAATCCGCCCGTTTGCGAAGTTATCGGCGATATCGGCAGTACCATTCGCATTCTGCAAAGCCAGCTTCGATCCTATCGTTACGAAGGCAACTTTTTTGCGCAACTGCGCGAGCGGCTTCAGCAGGTATTGTTTGTGGAAAAAGCCGATGAAGATGCCCTGCGTCCGCGCCGGATCATTGCCGACTGTCGGAAGGCACTGGGGGAATACGATCTCGTCGTGCTGGACAATGGCATTTACAAGCTGTGGTTTGCCCGTCATTATCCGACCTATCGCTCGAATACGTTTATTGAGGATAATGCTCTGGCATCCATGGGGGCCGGTTTACCAGGAGCCATTGCTGCCAAACTGGTCTATCCAGATCGAAAGGTTTTAGCTGTCTGTGGGGACGGCGGTTTCATGATGAACAGCCAGGAGCTGGAACTGGCCGTTCGGCTGGGACTCCATATCGTGGTGCTGATCCTGAATGATAACGGTTACGGTTTTATCAAATGGAAACAGCAGGCATTGGGCTATGAGGATTTCGCTCTGGATTACGGCAATCCCGATTTTGTTAAATATGCCCAAAGCTATGGCGCTGTCGGTATGCGGGTTAACACTGCCGGCGACTTGCTGCCCGCCTTACAGGAAGCCTTCGCGATCAAAGAAAACACACCGGTTGTCATTGATTGCCCCATTGATTATTCAGAAAACAATGACACCTGGGGCCATATCAAAGATCTGACTTGCCCGGAATTTTAATCGGCTTTTACAGACCTGCAAGGCCGTATATTAATTTTGAATGTTTAACCGTTCTATATTCCCCCGCCGGTCGAAATTTGTGAGACCTGTCTGATGGGACTGAGCGCCAGGCCGATAGGCCGTACGATTTCCGCCAGAACATTACCCACCATAGCCAGCGGCGTCGGTGGCACATAGATAATATCCCCTTCTTCCAGCAGCACATCTTTTGTTGCATCGCCATGCTTGACCAGTTTGACATAGTTTAATTCGAAGATTTTCGGCTTGATATGTTCGCTTTGAGATGGTCGGACCACCTGGATCTTTTCTTCCCACGCCGTGATAGCCGGGTTGGCCCCCGCGATGGCATTCATGGCTGTATCTCTGCCAGTGTATATACGCGCTCCCGGGCTGGAGACTTCGCCGATAACATAATAATGTTTACTGCGAATGGCCGCGACATAAATATTAACCGGATTGTCTCCGATTAATTTATATTCCTCGCTGATCTTTTCCTCCAGAATGCCGGCAATTTCTTTGGGGGTCTTACCCGCAACTTCGATCTCTCCATATTTCACCAGCGATATTTTTCCATCCGGACGAATCTGTTGCGTTTGCAGATGGATGTCCGGCACTTTTGGACACTGAATTTGCAACTGGTCCGCGGGCTGACAGACATAATTTTCCGCTGTCACGTTTGCTTCATAGGGCTTGATATATGCCTCGATATCTTCCGGGCGGGCCGAAAAACATCCGGCGATATTTAATGAAAGTATCCCAAGCAGCAAGCCATAAGCCAGTTTCTGTCTCATTGTATGTCTCCTGTAAAAATCAGTAATTATCGGACTTGTTTTTTAAATAATTAGATCATACAATTTGGACAGTTACATTTGATTTCATCCAAATTGCGTTGTTTATATAGTTTATTGTCATAATCTATTCTGTTCATCATTTTTATTACCACTGCATATATCGGGAATTACAGGCCGAAGATGTAATTTTTTGGTCGATAACAGGGTATTTCTGTTTGATCAGGACTCATAAATATAAAACTCCTGAAGGTAATGACATTGATTTATATGTAATACGACTGCGTATCTCTGCTGGGTTAGAGCATATTTATACTGCTTCCGATTGAGTTTTCGCTCACGCGGCTCCTCGTGTATCGTTTTCTCCAATCATAATTACTTATACGGAAAATGGTTAGGCGTTTCTCTCTCAGGAATCTCTATCCGATTGGGTCTATTGGCATAGATACAAGTTACGTAAAGCCCCGGCCTGTCCGTCGCCGGAGGATTCTGTTCAATAAGACATAGCTTCAAAAAACATTTTTCTCACTTTATTCGACTTTTTCTTATGACGATAGGGGGAATGTTATGTGATTTGTACAGAACAACTTCAAACTTCAAGCTAAAGGTTGATTTTGCCCATGTTTTTTCGGTATTTACCAAAATCCAGGTTTGTTTGTCTCATACTCGTTTTTGTATCTTTAACGTCGTTAAACGCCGCGACATATTATGTCAATACCACAACCGGCAGTGATGCCTGGGATGGGCTCTCCGCTGAGAGTCTCGGTGGCAATGTCGGCCCTAAAGCGACGATTCAAGCTGCTGTTGATGTTGCCGTTGACGGTGATACCATTTTAGTCGCTCCCGGAACCTACACCGGCTCGGGGAATCAGGATATCGACATCAGCAATAAGGCCATTATCCTGCAAAGCGAAACCGGACCAGCCGATTGTATTGTCGATGCCGACGGCAGTTCATCAGAGCATCATCGGGCGTTTCTTCTGGCGGCTAATTGCACACTGGATGGGTTTACGATACAAAATGGTTATGCCAATTCCGGCGGCGGGATTTACATTTCCGCTTCCGATCCGATTATCGCAAACTGCATCTTGACAGCCAATCACGCCAACGGCAGTGGCGGCGGGCTTGCTTGCGTAAATGCCAATCCCACTCTTGCCGATTGCGAGTTCACATATAACACTGCCACCTCTGGCGGCGGTATCTATATTTCAGAAGGGGATTTACAGATCACCGATTCCCGCATTATCAATAACGATGTTCTCGGCAGCGAAACGGGTATGTATTATCTGGGCGGGGGGATTTGTTGTGAAAGCGACAGCTCGCTGACGATGGAATCGGTCAGAATCGCCGGTAATTATGCCGGCAGTTTTGGCGGCGGCATTTTCATCGATGACAGCGATCTGACCGCGGTTAATTGCCTCTTTACCGGCAACTGGGCTAATGTCTATGGCGGGGGCATATATCATCAAAACGGAATCGCGGCGATTACCAACTGCACCATTGCCCATAACCGGGCCGTGACCTGGGGCGGTGGATTGCGCTTATATCTGGGGTGCAACGCCGCCTTGAATAACTGCATCATCTGGGGCAACCTCGCGTATGGTCAGGCCACGTCTTCGCAGATAGCTCTGGCGGAAACCGCCATGCTGAATGTCGCCAGCTGCAACGTGCAGGGCGGTCAGGACATATACCGCGAAGCCGGTTCGGTACTCAACTGGGCCGCCGGCAACGTGTCAGTGAATCCCGGCTTTGTTCGGGCAGGGCGTCAGGATCCCGACAGCGGCGGTGAGCAAAGCGCCGATAACTGGTCCTGGATCGAGGGTGATTATCGGCTGTTGACGGATTCCCCCTGTATCGATTCCGGCGACAATCTGGCCGTTTCGGAATATGATATGGATATAAACGACAATCGACGGGTTTCCAATGGCGTCGTCGATCTGGGCCCGTATGAGAATGGCTTGCTGATCAGCAGATTTTTTGTCAAGGCGGCTCGTGTCGGTAGAGATCTGATCCGGCCGGCTAATCAGGACATGTTCATGATTATGGGTGAGTTTGATGCCACTGAAGAGGATTTCAACCATGACCAGATGACGATTCGTCTCGGGCTGATCGACGGCACATTCGAAACGACGGTTGACATGACCTCCAGCGAATTCTTCGCCCATCCTAAAGCGCCAATGTTTCTGTACAAGAATAAAATACGTCCCGGCGACCCCGGTGGTGTTTCCATGATGAAACTGGACGTGGGGCGAGGAACGTTTCTGATCATGGCCCAGTATGTGGATTTGACCGGTATGAGCGGCACGGTGCCGTTCGAGATCGATATCGGCAATGGCGCGTATGCCGTCACGGGTATCGCCGGTGAAGATATCGTAAACGCCGGCAGCCCCGCTCCGATGGAGCTGTTGTATGGCGCTGCCGATTCGATTCAGGTGACAAAGTACAAGGTCAAGCGTATTCCGCACTTGTCCGGCAGGGATTTTCTGATGGTCAGCGGCGGTATCTCTGTAGAAGATACCCAGCGCGTTCTGTCCGACAAGAAGGTGACCTTTAAATGGGGGACTTTTGAAGCGGTCATTCCTGCTGGCAACAAGGGGCTGGCTCTCAAAGGGACGAGCTATTTCTATAAAAAACCCCGCGACCTGGTAAATGGGGACACCGTGTATGCCGATATGGCCATGTTCGATTTTACCCGCAGCATGTTTTTGATGATGGTGAAAAATACCGATATCGGTTCCCAGAGCGGGACCGTGCCGTTCAGTATTTCTTTTGAAGAATTCGATCAGACGGCTGAAGTGCAAGTGGATTAGTCTTGTCGTAACAGGGTTTTGCACCATGGTGCGGTAACATAGTGCAAGTAAGAAAAACGGGTTATACATAATGTAATCGTGATTACAGAAAAGAATATTTGAGATTTATTTTAAAATTCCGGATCTTTGCATTTAGACTTTAGACCTTCTGGCGGTTTTATCAATCCGGTGAAACTGAAAGGGAAGTAACCTCGCCGCCGCTGCGGCGGGGTTTTTGAATTGCAGTTCAGATTTCCAGCAGTTCGTTCCAGCAGGTGGTGTAGCGGGGCGAACGTTTCTCGAATTTTGTTTTCCAGGGGCGTTTCGTGCCGGTCGCCGCCCATTGCAGCGAATCGGAAACCAGTGTCTGGTTGATCCGGTCCACCGTCTGCATCAGTCGTCGCGAGCGGTCCCGGTCAATATGATCGAAAAGATTGCCCTGTATGTGTTTTTCATTCACCAGGTTTTCCATCATCACGCCGGCCTTTTTGAACCGGCAGCCGGGACGAAAGAGTGCTTCGACGGCGGGCAGGGCATAGGCGATCAGCTCCATGGTGTTGTTCGTCGCTACCGGCAGATTGACCGTCCGGCTGTTGAAGTAGCGCGGTTCGGTCTTGCTGAAAAGATTGGTCATGACGAACACAATCATCGTGCCGGCCGCCAGCCGTCGGGCCCGCAGTTTCTCGCTCGCCCGCGTGACATACATCGCGACCGCTTCTCTGAGCTCTTCGAGTTTCTCGATGCGATGGCCGAACGACCGCGAAACGGCCAGTCCTTTCTGTTCGGGCGGTTCGGCCTCGAGACCGTAGCAGGCAATTTCACGCAGCTCCCATGCCGTCCGCAGACCCATGACCGACATGTTCCGTTTGATCCAGCCGTCGTCTGCGCCGCGCAAATCGAGCGCCGTGTTCACGCCGCGTTTTTTCAGGCGTTTGGCGTGGGCCGGCCCGACGCCCCAGATGTCACCGACCTCGGTGTGCTCCAACGCCCTTTCGAGCCAGGGCGAATCAACCAGGTTCAGGACGCCGTTGGCCCTGGGCGACTTTTTCGCGATGCGGTTGGCGATCTTCGCCAGCGTCTTGGTCCGCGCGATGCCGATGGAGACGGGGATGCCCGTCCATTGCCGTACGGTCCGTTGAATCTCCCGGCCGTAGGGCTCCAGGTCGCGCCCGGCAAAGCCGGATAAATCAAGAAACGCTTCGTCGATCGAATAGACCTCCATCTCCGGCGCAAACCGCCCCAGCACACTCATCACCCGCCGCGACATGTCGCCATAGAGCGTATAGTTCGAAGAATAAACCTCGACGCCGTGCTTCTCGATGACCTCGCGTACTTGATACACCGGCACCCCCATCCCGATGCCCAATGCCTTCGCCTCATTCGACCTCGCAACCACGCACCCATCATTATTCGACAACACCACCGCTGCTCGCTTCGCCAGCCGCCGGTCAAATACCCGCTCACACGAAACGTAAAAATTATTACAATCAATCAGGGCATAGATGGTCTTGAAAGGATTCATGGCGTTTGGGTTATGAATGTGTAAATTTTGCAGGAGGACCTTACGTTTTATGCTCGTTCCGGTTGAAATTTCCCGTTATGTCGGAACGTAATTATGTGCGGAGATAACGCTTACGCCCGGCTCTGCCGGGGGCTTTCTACCCGATTGGGTATAATATCGATACACGTTAACGTTGGTGAGCAAAGGCCCACCCCCCCAAAAAACTATTTTGAAAAAGTATTATCAGCACATCGTTATCCAGATATTATAACGCTTTATCAATACCCTAACAAGTGCCTAACATAAAAAATTGTAAAAATATTTGTCCGGGACGCCGACAAAAAAAACGTGTGTCGCAGACGGAAAATATTATTTCTCCCGGTTTTTTGATCTATAATTCATTGAATATTCAGGAACTTATAGTATTATAATGGCATGCCTTTTCTTTCGCAAATCCGAACTGGCAGGACCGAATAACTACGTATCATCAGGAGACGTTTATGCCGCTGGTAACGCTGTATTTTCAATTGCATCAACCGTTCCGGTTACATCCCGATACCGACAAGTTTCTTTGGGAGGAACAGGACCGGCAGGTATTCCGCAAGGTCGCGGAGAAAAACTATCTTCCGGCTACGCACATGTTTATCGACCTGGTCCGGACCTATCCCGACTTTAAGCTGACCTTCAGCATGTCCGGCACCTTTCTGCAGCAGGCCGAGATGTACCAGCCGGAGGTGGTCCGGGCCCTGCAGGTTCTTTACGATGCCGGCCGGGAGCATAACCAGGTTGAGTATCTCGAAGAAACCTATTACCATTCACTGACCGGGCTGTTTGAAGACCCGGAAAAACATGAATTCAAGGACCAGGTCTCCATGCATCGTCAGAAGATGCGGGATATTTTCGGCATCAAGCCAACCTCTTTTCGCAATACAGAACTGATGTACAATAACGATATCGCCAATATCGTCGCGGATATGGGCTACAAGGCCATTCTCTGCGAACAGCGGGACGATATGTACACGCCGCGGGATGGCAAACCGATTTCGCCGAATGCTGTTTTTCGGGCCAAAGGCCGACGCAATCGCCCCCGCGACCTGATTGTCATCCCCCGCAACCGCAACCTCAGCGACGATGTGGCCTTTCGCTTCAAGGATAACCATCTTAGCGCTGAACATTATGCCGATAACATCGGCCGCGTCGATGGCGAAATGGTCATGCTGGGGTATGATTACGAACATATCGGCGAACATATCTGGGCCGATACGGGCATTTTCGATTTCTGGCGGCATGCGGCTTATGCCATGACGCATCATCCCAGCATTCGTTTTGCGAATCCGACGGAGATAGTGGAACATTTCAAAGAGATCGATTGTCCAGTGATCGATATTCATCCGTTATCAACCTCTTCCTGGGCCGATGTCCAGCGCAATACCCACGGCTGGCTGGGCACGCAAACCCAGTATACGCTTTTTCGTGATCTGGAAAAGCTCGAAGCGGATGCCCGGCGGGCCGGCGGCGACCGTTTGCAGAAATGGCGTTATCTGACCACCTCAGACCATTTGTACTATCTGCATGAAGGCGTAGGGGCGGATCGTTCCGTTCATGACTATTTCAGCCCCTATGGCTCACTGGGAATATCTACCTTTCTCCTGACACGCAATATCGACCGGCTGGAAAATTCTTTGAAAACCTTTACCATTCATATCGAAACTGTCAAAACACCGGTTATCATCATCACGCCCGAAACCGCCCGACTGCCAACCCAGGGAATGGGAGAATTCGCCAGGTTTGTTTCCGGCAAAAGCGGAGGGCTGGGCGATGTGATATCCGCCTTGCTGATTGGTCTGGTCGATCGGGAAATACCGGTACATCTGATTACTTTGAATCTGTCGCGCCGTTTTCGGGAAGAATCCGGCATGAGCGAAGACGAGTGGATAAAACAACGACATAACCTCAACCCGGAATGTGTACATCTGGTTACATCCTCGATTTTTGAAAATCATCAAAGCGCCTACGACGGGGACCCCGTTGTTTCCGCGGCTGAATTTCAAAAGCAGGTCGTCAATTTTCATATTCGCCAGATTCGCAGCCAGTTCGATGGACGGGCGATTATTCATTCGCATGACTGGATGGCAGGCGGCGCCATCACGGCTTACGCCCGATTGCGTGATATTCCTGTTTTGCATACTGTCCATAATACCCATTCCGCCCATATCCCCCTTGAAGTTCTGCAGGGTTTGAATCTGGGAAGGATGTGGAATAATCTTTATGTTTCCTGGGATATGGGCCGGCAATGTTTGGACGCCCAGGCAACGGCTATCAAGAACGCTTCCAAAATCAGTTATGTCGGTCAGCGTTTTCTGAAAGAAATCATTAGTGATTTCTTTCAGGACCGGCCGATTATTTCCTGGCCTGTTCGCGAAGAAACCAAAGTCAAATATCATACCGGCAGCGCCCTGGTCATACCGAACGGCATTTCGACCAATGTCTATCCAGAAAACCAGCCTGAAAATCCCGACCATGACAAACCCGGCCTGGCGCGGAAATTCGGGCCGCTGGATGATGTGCTTGCCGCCAAGCGAGAAAATCTGCTCAAGTTTCAGAAAAAAATGGGTTTACGGCACAATCCCGATGCGATTCTGCTTTACTGGCCGTCACGGCTCGACCCAATGCAAAAGGGGATTGAACTGCTGGAAGTTATCGCTCAAAATTTTGTCATTCAGCATCCCGACGTCCAGATCGCGGTCGTCGGCAATCCGGTTGGAGGTAACTGGGAACATGCCGATATCGTGGGGAGGATCGCCTGCGATACCGAAGGGAAAATCGCCTATCACCGATTTGATGAGGACCTCAGTATTCTAGGCTATGCCGCGGCGTCGGATGTGTTTGGGGCGTCGCTCTATGAGCCTTTCGGGCAGATTGATGTTATCGGCAACCTTTATGGCGCGACGGCAACCAATCGGGAAACCGGCGGCTATGCTGACAAGATCGTGCCATTGAGTCTGAAATCACAGGGTGCCCCGCAGGATCTGGGCAATGGCGTGCTGTTTAAAAATTATGACCCCGGTGGATTATGGTGGGCTTTGAGTAAAACCGTGGATTTCCATCGTTATTTCCGTCAGAATCCCCACGAATGGGCCCGGCAAGTCAAACGCATTATGCAGGACGCACGTCGGAAATGGACTCTGGAAAACATGGTTGCCGGATACATTTCCGCTTATGAAGATCTAAACGCCGGCAAACCGCTGACGTAAATATACCCAGGCGGAGAGAAAGCTTCTAACAGGGATGAACGTAAGTGTATTATCCGCAAAAATTTACGTCCCGATAAAACGGACAATTTCAATCGAAACGAGTATAACTTGATTACGATTCGACTGAGTCTATGAGATCAGATTCCGTAAGTGATACGACAACCCCGCAATGCCAACAGAAAGATGTTCCTGACGCAAGGTAATATGGGAGGGCACTACCAGGTGAGTGGGGGAGAAGCACCAGATGCCTTTAACACCGGCCTCGATCATCTGGTCCGCCAGCGGCTGTGCCGCTTCCGCCGGCACGGTCAGGATGCCCAGAATGACTTGGAGCTGCTGGATGATCGGCGACAGTTCCACCAGCGGTTGAATCGTGAATTCTCCGATCTGCGAGCCAATTTTCTGAATGTCGTTGTCAAACAGCCCGACGATTTTCAGACCGTAATCTTTAAACTCATCGTAGCAGGCAATGGCGCCGCCCAGCCGTCCAGCGCCGACAATGATGGCATGGTACGACTTATCGAAACCGAGTATTACCCGAATCTGGCTTTTGATATCGGCCATCACGAACCCGCTGCGCGGCCGGCCTTTGAGTCCGATGCTGGCGAAATCCTTACGGACCAGCGTGTCATCGACCCCGATGATCTGGGCCAGTTCGGAACTGGAAATGCACGCCGTGTCTTCGCCGTTCATGTGCTCGTTAATATAGTGATAATAAAGCAGAAGCCTTTCCAGCGTCGGGCGATTGAGTTTTTCAATGTTATTATTGAATGCTTCCATACTTACGTCTCATAACAAGGTTGATAAAAATACAAAAAGCTGTTTCCGATTGGTCTGTACCGGAAACAGCCTGAATGTCAACATCTGCTACGATAATTTTTTCTTGACGATCGATAAAAGTTGCTCGTTGTTGACGGGCTTCTGAAAGACGCCGGTGAAGCCGAGCGAGGCGGCATCGACGTTTCTGTTTAAATCGTCGCCGGTCGAACTGAGCAGATAGATCGGAGCTTTGTTGCCCAAGGCCTTGAGTTCTTTGACGAAGTTCGTGCCCGAGTCAATTTCTTCCATCATCAGGTCACTGATGATCAGATCGGGCTGTGTCTCTTTGTATGCCTTGAGGCCTTCTTCGGCGCTGCCGGCCGTTATAACGGTATATTCGTTGGCTTCCAGAACGATTTTCAATGCATCCAGAATATCCGGATCGTCATCAATACATAAGATTACATGTTTACCATCTTGCATTGCTTAACTCCATTATTGTACTTATCTTCCACGATTGCACTTGTATTCGTTTTTCTAAGCTATCATAGATTGCCGTTGAATAAGATTCAACAGGCCCATCCGGGAATCCCATAGACTATTCACAAATCAATTGGATTGTTTATCATTATTCACATCTTCATCCGTTATCGCATTTCCAAACCTACGGGTTTTTATCAAAGGCCGTAGAAACTGCAGGGCCGCCGCCAGGTTTTTCTGCGCCGCGGCTGAGAGTGTCTCGCCGAATTCATTAAACTCATAGCCGCGAATGCCCAGCGCGAAACACTCCGGCGACGCATCAAACAACTCCGTCGCCAGTGCCAGCAGGTTTTCTGGATCTACCGAATGGCTGCTGAAGGACAACGCCAGTCTGGGGCTGATTTTCCGGAAGAAAAACGGCTCCCGGCCCTGAACCGAGGCGTCGATGAAAATCGTCACTTTATGCTCCGCCACTGTTTTCGCATCCTCGACAGTCAACTGGTAATCCGAATCGACTGTCACATCGTCCGGCAGGGGAGTCTGCTCGAGCGCTTCGATGAAGGCCGGCCCCAGACCGTCATCCAGACGACCGGGATTGCCGTAACCCATCAAATATACGCCGTCTGGCTGGTTCATCCTTTAGATTTCCTGTCTATCATCTTGCCGCTGTGATCATAAAGTTCCACCGTCAGCGGCATCTGCCCCATAGCGTGCGTCGCACAGGAAAGGCAGGGATCATACGCCCGGATGGCCACTTCCACATGATTCAGCAATGCTTCGGTCACTTCTTCCTGGCCGGAGATGTGATCTTTGGCAACTTTGGTCACCGCCCGGTTCATCGGTTCGTTGTTGCTGGTGGTCGATACAATCAGGTTGGCCATCGTTACCTGGTCGTTTTCGTTCACTTTGTAATGATGGAACAGCGTGCCGCGCGGGGCTTCGATGATGCCGACAGCTTCGCCGCGCCGGTCGCCCTTGACGACTAAATCCTCGCCCTGCAGGTCGGAATCGTTCAACAGTTCCTTAATTTTTTCGCAGGAATGCAGCAACTCGATCATCCGGGCCCAGTGGTAACCCATCGTGACATTGCAGGGCTTGCCGTCCGTTACTGACGCGAATTCCTTCCGGCAGGCTTCGGCTTCCGGCGTATCGAAATAGTCGGCGTTGTTGACACGGGCCAGCGGACCGACGCGATACCAGCCCGTTTCCGGGCCGAGCGATTTAATGAACGGGAACTTCATGTAGGACCAGGATTTGACCTCTTCAGCGAGGTATTCATTGTACTGCTGATTATCGACATGGTCGAATATTTTGTTGCCCTGCGAATCGATTGCCCGCAAACCGCCGTCATAAATATCATACGCCCCGTCAGGACGGATAATTGAAAGATGATTCGAATCAAATGAGCCGAACGGCGCCAGCTTCTCCAGATTTTCTACGGTATAGTCTTTCGCGATTTTCACCGATCCGCGGCTCCATTCCATCATCTGGTCGATGTCCTTCAGGAAGCTGTCGCGTTCTTCGATCGAGAGGTTCTTGTTTATGCCACCGGGGATGGCGCCCGTGCCGTGAATCTTTTTGCCGGCGGTGGCTTTGATGATTTCCTGGCCGTACTTACGCATCATGACGCCCTGTACCGCCAGTTCCGGATATTTCGCCGCTACGCCGATAACGTTGCGGATGGCTGGATCGGCGTCGAAACCGAACAGCAGATCCGGCGAGCACAGATGGAAAAAGTGCAACGCATGGGATTGGAAAAACTGTCCGTGGTGCATGAGCAGACGCATTTTTTCGGCGGTCGGCGTGAGCTTTTCGCCGCCGACAATACGGTCCATCGCCTTGGCGGCCGCCAGATGATGGCTGACCGGGCAGATGCCGCACAGCCGCTGTACCAACACCGGTACTTCCCAGAAGGGCCGGCCCTGAACGAAACGCTCAAAGCCACGGAATTCCACGATATGCAGACGGGCCTGTCTGACCTTGTTTTCTTCATCCAGCAGGATGGTCACCTTGCCATGACCTTCGACCCGGGTTACCGGCTCGATCACGACACGTTTCATCCCGGTGGATTCAATAGTGTTTGCATTGGCGTTAGTTGTCGTCACGGTTATGTCTCCTTAGGCTCGCATTAGTCGTATTTAATCAGTTCATACGGCAGGGCTACTGGCTTATCGGTCAGCAGCGCTACCAGCGATTCCCACAGGGTGTCCGCGGATGGCGGGCAGCCCGGCAGATGATAGTCAATTTTTACCACTTCATGACACGGGTAAACCTTATTCAGCAACAGCGGGATTTCCGGATCGTTGGGGATTTGTCCGCCGGGATTATAAACCGTCGGCCCGTCGATATAAGCTTCCTGCAGGCATTCTTTCAGCGGGATAGTGTTCCGCATGGCCGGGATGCCGCCCATTGTCGCACAATCGCCCACGGAAATCAGAATATCGCAATGGTTGCGGAAATCCTGCAGGACGCGGACGTTCTCTTCATTACAGCAGCCCCCTTCGATCAGTCCTAAGGCACAGCGACCGGTAAATTCCTTGATATCATCTATAGGGGATTTATCGAATTCCACCAGTTCCACCAGCTTCAGAATGCGATCGTCAATGTCCAGTAAAGACATGTGACAACCAAAGCATCCCGCCAGTGATGTTGTTGCAACTTTTGGTTTTGACATGTGTGTTTCCTTTATTACTGCTTCCGATTGAATTTTTTATGATTCGTAAGGGTGAATTCCTCCATCTGTCCAAACGTAATTATTGGTCGATAAAACTTTTACATCTGGCCCTGGCGGGAATTCTCATACCCTTCGTGGTTTACTCAGCCAGCACTTTTCTGGGCTTCAATGTCTGATCCAATGGGCTTCTGGTCATAAAGCCGCTGCCCGACGGGAACTTTGTATCCTTCCCGCTTTCTCAGAATCGCGCCGACCGGACAGACATCGACCGCCTTGTCGGTGATGTCAAGGTCGGTATCCGCCAGGCGCGCTTCCGCATTGACGGCAATCCGTTTATCCGGGCCGCGACCGACAAATTCAAATACGTTCTTATTATCCAGATCGCGCGACGCCCGTACGCAGCGGCCGCAGAGGACACAGCGATTACGGTCGATGAAAATGTCAGGATGAGAGGCATCCACGTCCCGTTCCGGGAACAGGTACGGATACTTCGGCGCCGCAATCCCGAACCGGTAAGCCTGCGCCTGCAGTTCGCAGTTGCCGCTCTTTTCGCAGAACATGCAGTAATGATTCCCTTCCACGAAAAGCATCTCAATGATATTCGTACGGAATTTTTTAATCTTTTCGGTTTTGTTTTCCACCTGGATACCTTCCGCGACAGGCTGGGTGCAGGCTGCCTGCGGGCGTCCGTTGACCAGCACCGTGCAGATCCGGCAACTGCCGTGCGGCGTCAGGTCTTTCATCGCACACAACCGGGGAATATAAATTCCGGCTTCATCGGCCGCCTGCATGATTGTCTGGCCCGGCTTGGCCTGAATTTCTACATCATCAATGGTAAATGTGATTTTTGCACTCATAATCATTCCTTTTTATATAAGAGAATGGGATATTTTCTGTTTTACGAATGTGCCGAATTGCGACCCGCAATCGCTGCCGCGTCGCCCACGGCCGTCGAAAGATCAAACTCAGGCAGCAGTCCGTCTTGCGATACCGTCAGTTGCTTTTCGTAATGGCCGCGAAAATTCTTCAGCGTTGACAAAACCGGATTGGCCGAAGTCTGTCCCAGACCGCAACGGCTGGTGGCTTTGACCGTTTCGCCCAATTCCTGCAGATAGTCCAGATCGCTTGTCTGAGCCTTGCCTGCGATAACTTTTTCCAGGCCTTTCTTCAACAGCACATTACCAACCCGGCACGGCGTGCAGTAACCGCAGCTTTCCTCAATAAAGAAATCCATGAATTTATCCGCTACTTGCAGCGGGTCACGTTTGCTATTGAACACCATAACCGAACCGCCGGTTGCCAGATCGTCGTAGCAGATGATCCGGCCGAAGTCGTCTGGTCCGACCATCTCGCCGCTCGGCCCTCCAACCTGCACCGCGGTCGTATCGGTCGCATCGACCATCTCCAACACTTCTCGCAGCGTGATACCGAAGGGAACTTCGTAAACGCCGGGACTCTTGCAGTCGCCGGATATACTCAGCAGCTTCGTCCCCTTGCTGCCGGTGGAACCGATTTCACCGAACCAGCCCGGACCTTTGTCCAGAATACGCGATACGCAGCAGAACGTCTCGACGTTATTGACCGTCGTCGGAAACTCGCAATAGCCCTTCTGGGCCGGGAAGGGCGGACGGTTTTTCGGATCGCCCCGCAAACCTTCACACGAGCTGATCATAGCCGTCTCTTCGCCGCAGATATAAGCGCCCGCACCCATCTGAATCCGTATATCGAAGTTGAATCCGGACTTGCCGCAGATGTTGTTGCCCAGCAGATTCTTATCCCGCCGTTGCTTCAGAACATCTTCCAGAAATTCCCGCAGATATGCGTATTCGCCCCGCAAGTAAATGATTCCCGTATCGGCCCCGATGGCATAACCCGCAATCGTCATGCCTTCGATGAACAGATCTGGATACTGTGTCAGGATGACGCGGTCTTTAAAAGTGCCTGGTTCCCCTTCATCGGCATTGCAGAGAACGAATTTCTTCGTTCCTTCAGCCCCGCGGGTGAATTCCCATTTCATGCCTGTCGGGAAGCCTGCGCCGCCGCGCCCGCGAAGCCGGGAGGTTTTGATGTCTTTAATCACTTCCACAGGACTCATCGACAATGCCTTTTTAATCGCCGAACCCGGCGTCAATTCACTGAAAATGACCGGCCCCTGTTTACGAATGTTCGTGTGCACCATCGACTTAACCAGTTCATGGGCGTTATTGCCGTCGCCGTATTTATTGACCAGGTCTTCCGGTTTGCCGCCTTTTTTGAGCGTCTCGACGATTTCACTCACCTTGTCGCTGGAAAGATACGTCACGACCTCGTCATTAACCAGCGCCGCCGGCGATTGATCACACATGCCGATACATGGCGTATATTCCAACGTGATTTTGCCCTCGGCTGTCGTTTCGCCGAAATCAATTCCCAGCTCACGTTTGAATGCTTCGGCTACCTTCTGCGAGCCCTGCATCTCGTCGATGATGTCATCGCACAGGCGGATGATGATGTTACCTTTAGGGCGTGTCGAGAGGAATGCATAGAAGGATACCACACTTTCCACTTCGACGCGGTGGCATTTAACCTCTTTGGCAATCTGATTCATAGCCTCACTGGAAACGCAACCAAGCTGGTTCTGGACCGTCCGGACTATGTCCATCATGCGTTTTCGGTCATTGCCGCATTCACGACAAATCGTTTGAATTGTTGCGGAGATGTTCTCTGACATATAATTACCTCATTTTTTCTAAGAACCTGATTAGAAACGTTCCTCTAATATAGTCTCTTTAAAATATTTGTCCAGTGAAAAAAATCACAATTAATGGTATTTAAAATGCGACCGCTGTTACATTAATATTGACAAATGCTTACGTACCAGTCGCCTTGAATTGTTTTATAACCACATCGACATTATACCGTAATACCCGTTATATTTTTTCAAAATATAGTCCGATAAATAATATGAATCATAAACAGCTTCAGGAATGTGAGTTATAGACTCGTTCCGATTATAAAATGTCCCGTTTTGTCAGAACGTAATTGTGTGCGGATAAAAAGCTTACGCCCGGCCCTCCCAGGAGCTTTCTATCTGATTGGGTATAATTCTGCTCGCATGCCTCATTTTATACCGAAAATAAATCCCGTCGTTTACCGCTCAACCAGTTATACCAGGAATGAAGACTGTCTTCACCTTTGACGGTGAGTTCATACAGTGGAGCCTGGGTATTGATTTTACTCAGATCGAGCTTGACGCGTTCCCGGTTGAAATCGAGATATTTCAGCAGATCGGCTTTGGTAAGCAGAATAACATCAACTCCCTGGAACAGTGTCCAGTATTTGGCTACTTTATCATCACCTTCCGGCACACTCAGCAGCGCCACCCGATGATGCTCACCCAGATCGTATCCGGCCGGACAGACCATATTGCCGACGTTTTCGATAAACAGATATTCAATCGGCCCCAGATCGAGATCATTCATCCCCGCCAGCACCTGGACTGCCGAAAGATGACAGCCTTTGCCGGTATTGATTTGCACCGACACCGCTCCGGTTGCGCCCAGCCTTTCGGCATCCCGGCTGGTTTGCAGGTCGCCCACCATCACCGCGCACTTTTCCGGACCGATATGAACGATGGTTTTTTCCAGCAATGTCGTTTTGCCGCTGCCCGGCGCACTCATCAGATTAACCGCCAGCACTCCGGCTTTTGTCAGTGATTTCCGTATTTCCTGAGCCACGGCATCGTTCGCCTGCAGTACGCTTTCCACAACTTTTATTTTCATGATGTTTCCTTATTATCTTCGGTAGATTGGTTTGCTTCCTGTTCGCATTCCAGCGAAGTCAGTACGATATCATTCCCGGCAATGATTTTGATGTTGGCCAGACCGCATTGCGGGCATTGCAGAAAATCCACATGGCCCTCAAATTCAATATCGCAGTTCAGGCAGCGGGCCGTGATGCCTTCTTCGATGATGCTCAACCTCGCTCCTTCCGCGAGCGTATCTTTGGCAACCGCCTCGAACGCCAGCTCCAAAGCTTCGGGCACGACCTGCCGCATCAGCCCCATCCTCACCTCCACTTGATTGACCCGTGCCGCTTTGTTTTCTTCCGCGACCCGCAACACCTGCTCCACCAGCATTTCCGCGATTGCCATTTCGTGCATGATTCCTTGTCTTTCACGTAAACTCTGTTGCAAATCGCTACATTATAACAGGAACAGCCCGTTATTTGAAATCGTTTTTTTGGGTGGGGGTGATTGGTGATTTAGAGCGAGTGGATGACGTGTATGACGACGCCCCAGATTTCCAGTTCATTGTCGCCATTGATCGGCTGCGGTTCATAATCGCCATTCTCCGGCATAAGTGTGACCTGTCTCC
>CAYZXY010000062.1:0-18624 GCA_964482555.1 uncultured Pirellulales bacterium | reverse complement strand
TTGGGTATAATTATGTACAGGAAAAACAGTAACGTTTGGCACTGCCGGGAATTTTTATACACGTTGTATATACTATCTACTTTTTACACGTCAAGATACTTCACTTCCAGAGCATGCTTTTCGATAAAGCTTCGACGTTCGACAACGTTTTCCCCCATCAGAATCGAGAACAGCCGGTCGGCCTCGGCCGCATCCTGCAGCTTGACCCGCAGTAAAGTCCGCTTCTCCGGATTCAGCGTCGTTTCCCAGAGCTCTTCCGCATTCATTTCTCCCAGACCTTTAAACCGCTTGATTTCGATGCCGCGAGCCCCGATCTCACGAATCCCTTTGACAATCGTCTGTGGATTAGGTATGTCGATCGGTTTATCGTCCTCGACCAGTGCGAATTTCGTCGGGATGTGCTCGCCCGCTACAGTCAATTCCTCCCGGCGGAAATAATCCTCGGGCAAAATGCCGAATCTGGTCAACTCCGGCCGCAGCTCATTCAAACGCTCTATCTCGTGCATCTCCTGGGCGCTGACCTTTGGTCTGTTCATATCACTGCCGTTCTCGCCGCCGTTCTCACCCTCGAACACCGCTCCCACTTCCTGACAACGGTTCGTAAAAGATTCCTCCGAATGATAATATTCCGTCACGCCGTTAACCATGATCTGATACACCGGCAAACCGCCGTCTTCTATACCCTTATCGTGAACCATCAGCTCATGGAAATTCACACCCCGGTTCCGCAAAATCCGCAACTGCTCATCGACATCGTTAAGCATCCCCAGCAGGTTCGCCAGCTCATCTTCCTCGACGATGCGGTCGTTACCGTTTTGCTCGTCGCGAATGACCAGGTGCGTGCCCTGCAAACCCTCCGAAGTCAGAAAATGATTCAACTGACTTTCGTTCGTCAGATAGGTATTCTTCTTTTTCCGTTTAATTTCAAACAACGGCGGCTGAGCAATATAAAGCACTTCCCGACGGATCAACTCCTTCATCTGCCGGAAAAAAAACGTCAGCAGCAGCGTACGGATATGCGCCCCGTCAATATCAGCATCGGTCATAATCACGATCTTGCCGTACCGGCGTTTCTCAAAATCAAATTCATCAGCCCCAATACCCGTACCTAGCGCTGAAATGATAACCCGTATTTCCTCATGGCTGAGCATCTTGTCCAGCCGGGCCTTCTCCACATTGAGAATCTTACCCTTGAGCGGCAGAATCGCCTGAAACCGCCGGTCCCGGCCGCTCTTAGCCGAACCGCCCGCGGAATCCCCTTCCACCAGATACAGCTCGGTCTTATCGATCTCGCGACTGGAACAGTCGCTGAGCTTGCCGGGAAGACCGCCGCTGCTGAGGGCGCCTTTCCGTCGTGTGAGCTCCTTGGCCTTCCGGGCCGCTTCTCGGGCTATCGCCGCCTGAAGCCCTTTGTTTACGATGATTTTGGCCTGCGATGGATTCTCTTCCAAATACTGGCTTAGCATGACATTTACCGTGGTTTCGATAAAACTGCCCACATCCGTGTTCATCAACCGCACTTTGGTCTGAGCCTCAAACTGCGGATCGGCCAGCTTAACCGATATGATTGCCGTCAATCCCTCGCGAAAATCATCACCCACCGGCGTCTGCTTCCCCTTGAGCAGATTATTGTTACGAGCGTAGCCGTTCAGCGTCCGCGTCAACGCCGACCGAAAACCGCTCACATGCGTGCCGCCATCCATATTATGAATGTTATTGGCAAAGGCCACGATATTTTCGGTATAACCGGTGGTATATTGAAATGCGATCTCACATTCCAACTGATTCTCTTCATCCATCTTATGAAAACAGATTACGTTTTTATGCAACACCTCCCGGCCGGCATTCAAATGCTGAATAAATTCAATAAGGCCCTTTTCAAAATGATATTCCTCTTCCTTCTCCTCGCGTTCGTCTATTAATTGAATCCGCAGACTGGCATTCAAATACGCCAGCTCCCGCAGCCGATTCGAAAGAATATCAAACCGAAAATCGATTTCCGGAAAAATGTCGGCGTCCGGCTTAAACGCTGTTTTTGTTCCGCTCTTCTTCGAGGGACCGATCTCCCGCATTTCGCCTTTCTTGATCCCGCGGGAAAACTCCATCCGGTAACTCCTGCCCTCGCGACCCACCTCCACCTCCAGCCATTCCGACAAGGCATTCACTACCGAAATCCCCACGCCGTGCAGCCCGCCGGAAACGCGATAGCTCTTGTTGTCGAACTTACCCCCGGAATGCAAAATGGTATGCACCACTTCCAAAGCCGGCTTGCCGGTGCTTTTTTCAATATCCACCGGAATGCCCCGACCGTTATCCTCGATGGTACAGCTGCCGTCCTTGCCGAGCGTGACAATGATCTTATCGCAATAGCCGGCCATGGCCTCATCAATCGAGTTATCCACAACCTCACTGATAAGATGATGGAGACCACGGGTCTGACGATCACCTATATACATTTCCGGCCGCTTGCGAACCGCCTGCATCCCTTCCAATACGGTGATCTGTGCCGCGCCGTAGCCGGCCTCCTCTGCGATTTTTTCCGTCAATTTATCAATATGAGGTAGATTGCTGGACTCTTCCATATAGTGGCCTTCGTATAATTTATACTCGTTCCGATTGAAATGTCCCGTTTTTCGGAACGTAATTATTTGCAAATAAAAAGCTTACATTCGGCTCTGCCAGGAGCTTACCCCCCGATGGGGTATAACTTCTTATCCGGTTTTGGGTATAATGTCATAATCACGCCATCATACCCGAAAAAAAGCCGTTTAGCAAAGTGAAATAAGGCAAAATTGATTCAATTTTAAACGCGTTTCGATTGAAAATTCCCGTCTTGTCCAAACGTAAATATGTGCGGAAAAAGCTGTTACGTCCGGCCCTGGCGGGATTTCTCCTCCCCTTTGGGGATAACTGTTTGTATTTATACGACTTCCAATGGCGTTTTCACCTTTTCTCTAAACATAACTACTTATATATAAAACGGTTAGACACTGCCCTGCCTAAGCTGGCTGCCCGAAGGGACATAAAAAAACTTGACCCCCTTCGTACCTGTTGGAGAAAGGAAAACCCCCTCAATCAAAGATAGGAATACTGTCACCCGATTCATCGGTATTGTACCAGTAACCGTAGGTCAATTTGATCTTGCTGATGGAAAGGGAAGGGCACATTTGGCGAATCTGCTCCAGCAACCCTTCTTTAATGAGTATGTTCAATTCCGACAGATGCACCGCGCTGTCCACCCGGACATACAGCGTCCCCCGACTGAACCGGTCCAGACAGCTATGCTTAAGCAGCTCCTCCGGCAGCAGGTTATTCCATGCCTCCGCGATACGCGAAAGCTTCTTACGACGCGGTATGACCTGTCGACGCAAAAACTGATCAACCGTATCTTTCAGCGATTTCGTCCGACTGGTCATCTGCCGTGATTTCCAAACCCGCACCAGCTTTTCTTTATCCCAGTGATAATCCATTATCAGCATCCACCAGCAAAAACCGTGATCCGAAAAAAGCCCCCAAAAGAGCCGCTCGATACCCGCGATAGCTTTCAATCAGCTCTTGGCCCAGATAAAGCCTTCAGGACTGACCCTGACGGGATTTCTCATACCCTTTGGGGATATCTACACCGTCACCGGCATCAAAACATACAAAAAATCCTTACCCGATTTAATCACGCCGGGCTTGTTCTCGTCGGTCATTTCGAAATTGATCTCCTGCACATCCAGCACCCGCAGCACTTCCAGAATATACTGCGGATTAAAACCGATCCGGAAAGGCTCGCCCGAATAGCTCACCGCCATGCGGATTTCCGCCTCTCCCGCCTCAGGCGTACTGGAAGAAAGCACCAGATCGTTCTCATTAAACGACAACAATATACCTTTAGATTGTTCGTTGGTTAACAGCGATACCCGTTTCACGCCGCTGCGCAGCGTTTCCGTCTCTATTTTGATCTTTTTTTCCGAACTGGCCGGAATCACATCGGAATATTTTGGAAACCGCCCCTGTACCAGATTACTGGTAATCTGAACCGAGGCCGTCTGCAGCGTAATCCTGTTCTCCGAAAAACCAATTTTAACGCTCTCATCAGGATCGTTCAACACCCGTTCAATCAACTGCATGGTCTTACCAGGCACAATAGCTGATTTATCCCCGGCATCTCCGGCAACCGCCGATCCCTCAACTTTAGCCAGCCGACGTCCATCTGTCGCGACGACTCGGAGTTTCTTACCTTCACTTTCCCAGAGAATGCCGTTAATGGCATACCGGGTGTTTTCCTTAGCCGCGGCAAAAGTGGACATGTGTATCAGACGCTTCAATACAGCCGCTTCAACTTTTATCGGCAAATCCTCCCCGATGACTTCCAACGTCGGATAATCTTCAGGATCATGTCCATAAATGCGAAATTCACTGTCCGAACCATATATCTGACAGGTTGCATCTGTCAATTCCAGTTCGATAGTTTCATCTTTGCTTTCATGGAGGATGGATGCCATACGATCAGCTGGTACTACCATACAGCCGCCTTCTTCAATCTGAACCTGAGCAATAGTATATTGAATCGTTATTTCGTTATCAGTCGCCATGACGATAACCTGTTCATTTTCCTGATCAGCCTGAATCCGGGCACATTGCAGAATGGGCTTGGGCGTCCGAACAGGAACAATGGATGAAGCCAGCTGTAACGCTTCATACAGTGCCATTCGATTGCATTTGATCTTCATGAAGAAACCTCCACGTGAAACTTTAATTTTTATCTGTTTTTAATAGTATTATTATTAGTTTATTAAATAGAAGTAGTAATCATAGAAGCTGTTAATTCTGTTCTATTTGAGAAAAAGCTTCTTAAACTGTTACTTGAAAAGTAATTACAGCTTTGAACAGTTCTGGATAACCTGTTGCGCCCTTTTGTCAGTTCGGATAGCGGCCCGTGAAATACTTCCTGCCAGTACTGAAAAAGGTGTTTTCCTGTCAGTTGTTGTCCGACTTATACTCCGAATTTTACATATTATCCACATAGTTCAACAAACATTTTACATCGTCCTATAATGACAATACCGTAAACTCTTGTTAATAGAGTGTTTTCCGCGCATACTGACACATCCTAATTTGGGTATTGTAGCAATGGTAAAAACACATCACCAGTCTTTTCTAGATCGCAATCAAACTATTTAATGCCGGATAGCATTGTTAGATGCGTTCCGATGGAAAATTCCCGTCTTGTCCAAACGTAACTATGCGCGGGTAAAGCCTTTACAACTGGCCCTGGCGGGAATTCTCATACCCATTGGATATTAATCCAGATAGATTGTACTATTACACTTAAATATGGTATAACCAATAACCCCCCCCCCGCTTTTTTATGAAAATTCGCAATTGATGATGCTGCCGCGCGAATTCCGGGCAGTAAATTGCGTCTCGTCATTACAAAAATTCAGGTTAGGCGTGATAAGAATCGTCGAACCGTATTCATTTTCGAGCGCCGCCAGGCTGGCCCGTTTGCGGTTGAGCAGAAACGCCGCCACTTCATGCGAGACTTCGATTTCAATGGAGGAGATATCCTTGCCGTTTACCGCGAACTGCAACCGCCGCATGATTTCAATGGACATGCTTTCCGGAGTCTTGATCAGCCCGGAGCCCTTGCAATGGGAACAGTCCATATAGGTACTGCTTTTGAGCGAGGGCCGCATGCGCTGCCGCGTCATTTCGATGATGCCGAACTGACTCATACGCAGAATTTTCGTTTTGGCCCGGTCCAGACTGACGGCTTGTTTCAGATTCCGTTCCACCGCCCGACGGTGCTTGTCCTCCATCATGTCGATAAAATCGATGATAATCACCCCGCCCAGATCGCGCAGACGCAGCTGACGGGCTATTTCCGGCGCCGCCTCCATATTGATTTTGTAGGCGGTCTCTTCGGCGTTTTCATGCACGCGGTATTTCCCGCTGTTGACATCAATTGCGACCAGAGCTTCGGTACTGTCGATCACCAGCGAACCGCCGCTTTCCAGCGGGACCCGACGGGATTGAATCTGTTCAATCTCATTTTCGATATTGTATTTGGTGAAGATAGGGACATTATTGTCATACCGGATGATCCGACAACGGGTACGCGGCATGGCAATACGTAAAAAATCACGTACCTTCTTGATCGTCGTCTCCGAGTCACAGATAATCCGGTCAAAATTGCTGTTGTAAACATCCCGGATGGTGCGCGTCACCAGGTCCGATTCCTGATAAAGCTCGATCGGCGCCGGTTCGGTTTTCAACCGCTTGGTTATAGATTGCCACAGCCGGTTCAGATAGTTCAAATCCCGCTGAATGTCACGACGGGACCGGTCCAGCCCGGCAGTACGGATAATAAACCCGATATCCTTGGGCAGATTGAGTTCTTTCAGAATGTCCTTCAGTTTGCTCCGTGCATCATCATCATCGATTTTCCGGGAGATGCCCAGCCGGTTCATCCCCGGCATCAGTACCAGATAACGGCCCGGAATGGAAAGGTAGGTCGTCAACGTTGGACCTTTGGTCCCGATACCTTCTTTAATAACCTGCACGACCAGTTCCTGTCCCTTACGAATGCATTCCTGAATAGGCGGTCGGTCCCGACGCGGTCTTTTATTACCGACGCTTTCCCGGGAACCGTTCTTCTTTTGAAAATAGGAAGATTGCACATCGCTGATGTGAAGAAAACCGTTTTTGCCGATGCCAAAATCGATAAAGCATGCCTGAATACTGGGTTCGACGTTTGTCACTTTGCCTTTGTAAATATTACCGACGTGGCTGATTTCACTGGAGCGTTCAATATATAACTCTTCCAGTTTTCTGTTTTCCACCACGGCAATGCGGCACTCCTCCTCCTGTGCATAGTTAATCAGCATTTCTGTAGCCAATTGCGTGTTCCTTTATATACGATAATTATGTTCTGTTACCAGGCGATGACAAAAGAAAAACGGAGATCGGACGCTATATGCCGTAATCCGCGCTTTCGCGAATAATTCGGATTTCCGCCGTCTTGTCGTCAATGCCTGTTGCGTTCAGTATTTCATCGAGGCGAGCCGTTCCCCGGCGATCGATCAGAATTCGTAAACCAATCGTCACCGACGGAACCTCGCTGTTTGTTTCGGTTATTTCCATCCTCGCCACACCGGGCCGTAAATCGAAGGTCCGCTGCGGGTGTTTGCCGCGCGCTTTACGATGCACAGGTACACTTTCCGCGCTGACAAAGCGCTCGACCGCCGCGGTCAGTTTGCCGATGTCTATCGCGCCGGTCAATGTGATGCGATAGTCGGCGCTGCGCGGCTGCGGTGCTTTACCCACCGGTAAAATCCGCGCCTCACAGACACGGATGCCCGGGGGCAGTTCTTTGCCGATCGCTCTGACGGCCGCAATGAGATCGACCGGCCCGGCAAGTTCTGCCACGATCAGCTCACATCGCGATTCAACGCCCACATTGCGCGGCAGCGGCAGGGACAACCGCATGTGCGGATTAAAACCCTGACTGAAACGAACCGGCGTTCCCGCACGGGTAAAGGCCCGCTGCCAGAACCGCAGCGCATCGCGATGCGATAAATATTTCAGATCGCCTTCGACGGCAAACCAAAGGGCCAGAGCCTTTCGTGATGGCTCAGCATCCCTCACTGAGGTGTCTGTTGTCATTTTCCTGAATTTTTCGTACCTCTTCCCGCAGGTAGCTGATGACTTGTTTGTCAGTGTCCATCTGCAGCGACTTGCGGGCGATCTCATGACATTTTTCCTGCGTCAGAGACCGTATGATTTTTTTGATTTCCGGGATCATCGGCGGCGCCAGCGACAGCGTGGTAAAGCCCATACCCAGCAGCAGCGGTGTGTACTCGACTTCTGAGGCCATTTCGCCGCACAGGCTGATCTCGATCTTGGCCCGATTCGCCGATTTAACCACCTGATGTATCAGTTGCAGGACCGCCGGGTGCGCGGGCGTGTACATCGACGCCACCCGTTCGTTCACGCGGTCCACCGCCAGGGTGTACTGCACCAGGTCGTTGGTGCCGATGCTGAAAAAGTCCACCTCGTTCGCCAGTTCATCCGCACAAAGCGCCGCCGCCGGCGTCTCGATCATCACGCCGGTGAGTATGTTTTCATCGAAAGCAATGCCTTCCTCTTCCAGATCCTCCTTGACATCGGCCATGACCCATTTCGCCTGACGCAATTCGGTCAGCGAGGTAATCAGCGGAAACATGATCTTGATGTTGCCGTGCGCCGACGCCCGTAAAATAGCCCGAATCTGCGTTTTGAACATCGCCAGATTCTGCAGGCAGTAGCGAATCGACCTCAAGCCCAGAAAAGGATTACGCTCAGGATAATGAAACTTTCCCTGGGTGAACTTGTCCGCACCAAGATCGAAAGTGCGTATCGTAATCGGACTGCCCGTAATGGAACCGATGGTGTCCATATACGCACGATAATGTTCCTCTTCTGTCGGCTCCTCTTCAGCGTCCATGTAAAGAAATTCAGTGCGGTAAAGGCCGATACCGTCGCCGCCTTTCTGCAGCGTGATTTCCGCTTCATAGGGAAATTCAATGTTGCCCATCAGTGTGATGCGGACACCGTCACGGGTTTCCGCCGGTAGCGTGGTCAGTTCATCCAGTTCATGGACCCGTTCGATGATGGCTGCGGCATAACGTCGGTACTCGTCCAGAGCCGGCTCGTCGGGATTGACGACGACCGTGCCCCGGTTTCCATCGACCACAACGCTGTCGCCGGGATTGACCACTTCGGTGATATTTCCCAGCGCCACCACCGCCGGGATACCCATGCTGCGGGCCACGATGGCGGTATGCGAAGTCCGGCCGCCGGCGTCCGTGGCGATACCCTTGATGAGGTTTTTGTCGAATGAGGCCGTTTGAGTCGGGGTAAGATCGTGGGCGATGACAATGACCGGATCGTTGAGATGCTTGAGGTCTTCCCGCTGAGCGCCGATCAGGTGACGCAGCAGCCGTTTTTCGATGTCGTAGATATCGCTGGCCCGCTCCGAGATATAGGCGTCGGACGCCTGGCTGAAATGCCGGGCGATATCGCGCATGGTTTGAGTGACGGCATACTCCGCGGTATACAGCTTCTCCGTGATCAGGTCCGCGATCTGACGACGCAGTGAACGGTCTTTGAGAAAATGAAGATGGACCGCGAAAATGTCCTTGATACGACTGTCCCACAGGTCCGCCTGGGCGAGCTGCAGGCTGCTGACTTCCTCAGCCGCGTCATGAAACGCCTTTCGCAAACGTTGTACTTCATTGCCGATTCTTTGACGCGATACCTTCCGCGGCGGGATACGGTATTCTTCCACGTCAAGGACAACCGCCGTACAGATCACCACACCCGGTGAAACGCCAATTCCCTTGATTATTTCCATTTATTCCGTTTTGTCGATTATTTCGTGCTCGATTAAATCGGCCAGGGCATCGACTGCCGCCCGGGCATCCTGCCCCGACGCGATGATTTTCAGCCTGGTCCCCTTGGTCGCGCCCAACATGGTCATTTGCATAATACTCTTGCCGTCAACCTTCTGCTTGTCGTTAACGACGATGATCTCCGACTGAAACCCGTTGGCACAATCCACAAACTGCATCGCGGGGCGCATGTGCAATCCCTCGTGGTTACGTATCTCCACGGTGCATTCCGCGATCTGCTTGTCCTGTGCCGGGGATGGTTGCATCGGTCTGGCTTTGCTCGTAATCTCTTTGTTCTCGTTTTTGGTTATGATGTTCCTTACAGCCCGTTATCGGGGTTGTTCTCGTCCGCTTCCATGATAAGCTCCGACAACGCTTCGGTCGAATCCACCTGACGGAGAAATTTGCGAAAACGTTCCCGCTGCAGATGAGCAAAGAGGTTTTCCATGGCTTCCAGATGGCGGTCCGGATTGTTCGGCGGACTCAACAGCAGCAGCACCGAATAAACCGGCGCCTTGTCAAGTGATTTAAAATCAATGCCGTCCGCACTGCAACCGACCGTACCGATAATATCACCCACGCTGGGATGCTTGATGTGAGGTACGGCGATGCCTTTGCCGATGCCGGTACTGCCCTGATTCTCACGCTCAATAAGCTTTTCCGTGATGTCGTTGACATCGTCCTGCTTGATCTTGCCCGTGACCGCCAGGGCCTCGACCAGCTCCCGGATCGTCTCGTCCCTCGTTTGAGATTTGATTTCCGGGACCAGAGCCTCTGTAACCATAAATTCACTCAATTTCATCTGCTAAAAACTCCGATCAATTTAATTTTCGTTCTCCAGTTCATTCTGTTCAGATTCGCGAATCATTTCCGCCGTCGCCTCGGCGGCACTGGTGCGGCCTTTGTGGTTCCGCGTCTTGTCTTTGTGTTTGCCTAACTGCCGGTCAATCTTATCAACCGTCATGTCCAGACAGGCATAGGTGTCTTCATTGCTGTGAGAAACCACAAACGGTTGATGACTGCCCATCTTGACGATTATCTCTACCTTATAATTCGAACTCTCATTATCCAGCACGATTTCAATCTCGGAAATCCGACTGTATTTGTTAATCAATCGCTGAGCTTTCTTCTCGGCGTAGCCTTTGAGAGCTTCCGTTAAATCCATGTGCCGTGCTGATATTTTCGTGATCATGTTATCACTCTCCTTTTCCGTGCGTCAGGACCACCTCTTCTACGGCCGGCCCCGTTTCAATAATGATTTTTTCCAAAGGTGCGTTCTGGGAACCCGGCCTCAATACGCCGCCGGTTACCGTAAAGCGAAAAGCCTCTTCAACGCTTATGGACATATCCACCACTTCGCTCTGAGGCACATGAACCACATAACCGGTAAACGGCGTCGGAGAACTAGGAACGAAAACGGTTAAATACTGTTCGTTGTCCCTCTCATTCAGCCGACTGAAACCATTACCCGTTACAAACGCCAGTGACCATAATCCCTGACGCGGATACGGTATGGCCACCACCCGCTTGAACTCCAGCTTCTTCTGATCTCCCAGCAGAAACTCCGTAACCTGCTTGACATGAGGATATACCTGCTTGAATCCCGGTACCTGCTGTACCGTGCCCTCAAACCCCTGCCACAATTTATGTCCCAGATAACTTGCCAGCAATCTACCTGTTATATATACAATGACGATCGCAAATATAAAACCGATAACCGCTCCCGGCCAGCCGCGCCATTGCTTCTGAAGCTTCCAGTAACGCATCCGGTTCAGCTCCGCCGGATTCTCCAGCAGACTCTGTATATCTCCCGGGTTTTTTGCGTCCAGTGACGGACGATGGGCCTGGATATAGGATCTGACGTCCTCTTCATTGATCGCCGGGATCTTCCCCCAGTGCGGATGATTTTTCGTCGCCTGAACGACGACGTAGCTGGCGCCGTCAGTTATATAGATGCTTATGTTATTATGTATAAACTCAAAACACTTAAACAACAAAACAAACGTCAAAATCGTCGGCAACAACGTCGCCAGTCCGCGTATGAAGAAACGCCTGAAATCCGCCCAGAAACTCTTATGTGAAGTTTCGGTCATAGTTTTATACTCGTTCCGATGGAAAATACCCGTTTTGTCGGAACGTCATTAATGATTAAAACAGAATAATAAAAAATACAGGGCCGACCTGTATGCCTGCTGCTTGAACCAGCCCTTGTTCGTTACTTCCGTAGCTTGATAAATTATTTTGTCCACATCTTATTCACTTCTTGACACTCTGATCCTCATATAAACATCTGGGCCTTCCATAATAGGCGGCCACTTAAAGACACCGCTGGCTCAGACATCAAAGTCTATCGGTTTATTAAATCCCGGTCAATAGAAAACCCAACTCCCCGACGCGATTATTCCTGATGAAATGTCAGGTCTTTTGCTCCTGCCGCATCGATCTTCACGTACACCCCTTGTCATATTTCAAATTTTTCTGAAAATTCCAGGACAACCACACCCGGCATGGTTACTGACAGGCGAAAGGTCGATTATGTCTTTGAATTCAATCGTTCATAACGAATGACAGCTCGCCAAATTCCGTTTATCTTGTCACTGGAAAGAATCGTTGGTGCATATTTGTGATTACGCGGCTGCAGACGGATGGTCGAGTCATTTTCAAAAAAAACCTGCTTAAAGGTGGTTTCGTGCGGTTCCGTCATGCGAATAAAGCAGTCATCTCCATTGCGTACCTCGGCATTCGGAGAAAAAACAATGATATCCCCCTGTTGATACTTCGGCTCCATCGAATCGCCCACCACCCTCACGGCAAAAGCATTGGCGTCGTGCAAATCCGGACACCGGACATAGTCATCCGCTCCGCCGGGTGGATAACCCATATCGTCATAATCCGCCGGATAGCCAGCGGTTACGTTGTTAATCACCGGAACCAGCTTGCCGGCCGTTGGTAATTTCTCGATATTCTGATGATCTCTATCTTCCGCAAAAGGAAATTTATCGGACGACATAAGCTCCCGGAATAAATCCGGAGACGGATTCTCCTTCAGCTTTGAAAACACCGATCGATAAAACTCATTTTCCGCAGCTCGTTTTTCAAATTCTTCCCGAACATCTGCCGGAAGTTTTTCCATGTGGGCAATATGCAGCAATAATCCCGAGTCAAATTCCAGAAGCTTTTCTAACTTAACAAGCAGTTCGTCTGCCGGTGGATTCTTGACCCGGCCCGTTTCTATGGTTGATAAATAGGGCTTGCTGTATCCCGTCCGATTACTGACATCATCCAGCGTCATCCCCATTTTTTCGCGCCGTTCACGAATAATTTGACCCAACGCCATGGCAATATCTCCTGTAAAGGTCTATATGATATATACTTAAATAATTGTACGTCCAAACGTCGCCAGGCGGACGGATGTTCGAATACGTAAAATGAATAAAAAAGTGTTGTCATGGGGTCGTGAGTTAGATGCGATCCCATTGAAATGTCCCATTTTTCGGAACGTAATTATTTGCCGATAAAAAGATTACGGCCAGTCCTGCCCGGAGCTTTCTACCCGGTTGGTTATATATCAATTTGTCACAACACATGTTTTTGTTTGTTAAGATATTATAGCACCTCATTCTGAATTTTAGCAATTCTCATTATTTATTATTCCTTATAAATGTTTCTTAGACAACCAACGAGCAAAAATATTTTTGTAAATATAAAAAAAAGACTTGATGTTTGGTTTTTGTAAGGTATATTAAAAATATAATTTGTTAAATAAAAAACATAAAATTGTGCTATGTATTTTAATGTAAGAGTTTAATGCTTGTTTTGAGAGAAAGTTATGACAATTGAAAATAGACATAAGTTGTTGATTAGCAAATATATAGATGTATTAATCGCCCGACTGGAGCTTTTACGAAAAAGCGAAAAGGCCCTGCTCGAAGCATACCTGCAGGATGATGTTTCGCTGAGAAATCTGGCTGAATTGACGAAAACACCGGTAAGCACAATTTCCCGGCAGATCCGACAGCTATCCCAACGATTGCTGCACGGAGACTACATATATGTCATCCGAAACCGGTCGCGGTTTAATGAGCACGAGCTGAAGATCGCTTATGACCATTACATTCTGGGCCAGGGCTATCGCAGAATTGCCCGCTCGCGGAGGTTGTCGGAGTTTACCGTCAGGCGGCAGCTGGCCCAGCTTAAATTGGAGATCGCCGCGGCGAAACGGAACATGACTGAGCAGAGCGTCGGAAAAAAACGTGTTTAATGTTGAACTTGGCTCTGTCTGAATAGTCGGGTGTCGGCTCGAAGCCTGCCAGTGTTTTCAGACAGTGCCTGATTAAAATCGTCAGCTTTTCTGAATTTTAAGAGAAAGGAAAAATCATGACAACGTACACGCTGGAAAAGGTTATCGAATCGGATGTGGAAATGACAGAAAAGGTGCAAGAGGTGACGACCATGTTTGGCCTGGCTATTGGTCGACGCGACCGGGAGACGACCGCGGAAAATTGCCAGATTGATGTGGGAACGGGACAAATTGTTTTTATCACCGGCTCGAGCGGTTCAGGCAAGACGACGGCTTTGCAAACGCTCAAGGAAAAAATCGCCCGTGACCGCAACGTGCTGGATCTGGATGATCTGGCTCCTTTGCCGGCTTTGCCGGTGGTGGATTGTTTCGAGTCATTGCCGTTGCGGCAGTCGCTGCAATGGCTGAGCATGGCGGGGCTCAGTGATGCTCATGCGTTGATCCGCCGGCCCGGTCAGTTGTCGGTGGGGGAGTATTTCCGGTTTCAGTTGGCGCGGGCCCTGGCCCGACGGCCGGAGGTACTGGTTATCGATGAGTTCTGTTCGACACTTGACCGGATTACCGCCGCCCTGGTCGCGCGGAATATTCGCAAGATGGCGGATCGTTACAATATCACCTTTATTGTGGCTACGGCCCATGATGATATTATGGACGATTTGCGACCGGACACGGTTATGATCAAATACGGTGGCGGGTGGTGCGATGTGTACGGGACGAGCGGAGATGAATAATGTCAACCTGTCTGAATGAACTGGCTTCGCAATGGACCATAGTTGAAGCCGAACGAGAAGCCTGGGACTCTCTTGCACGGTATCATTATCGTAACGGCCGGTTGCCGCCCGTGGATAAAATCTTTGCCATAGTCCAGCAGCAGACAGAAAAATCGCCTGATGAACGTTTGCTGGCTGAGCGAAAATTCAGGGCAGCAGAACGCCTGACGTATATCGGCGTCATCGTTTACGCTTATCCGGTGCCGAATCTGGCGATTCGAAATCGCGTGCTGGATTTTCGGTATCGGGGAATGTCGCGCCCCGGAGCCTTACGGCAGCTCAACCGCGAATGCCGGACAATCGCACGGGTCGTCATTCATCCTCAATTCCGCGGCATGGGGCTGGCGACATGGCTGGTTGGACGGACGCTTGCGCATATTCCCGTCCCTTATATTGAATCATTGGCCGTGATGGGGCGGATTCATCCGTTTTTCGCCCGGGCGGGGATGACGCCCTATCAGGTTTCCCCGGGCCGCAAAGCCGTTCGACTTATAAATACTCTCAGCAAAGCCGGCATGACACAAAAGGAATATGCCGACGTCGATGGATTTCTTAACAGGTTACGCGGGTTATCCACGGATTATCAACAATCCGTCCGGAACGAGTTAGTTCGATATGTCCAGTCGCTGGCTCACAGTAAATTCAGAAAGGAAAACGTCAATAAGGTAAATGAGCCGCTGGTGCGAAAAGCGTTGACTCATGTATTCAATAAACCAGTCTATTACCTGTGGAATAACCAAATGCAGCAAGCGAAAGGAGCAAAACCATGCTGACTCAAAAACAACGCCAGGTCGCGCAGGATCTTTTCGGCAGCGCTTTTTCAGAAGATGAAATTATCGCCCGGCATCAGATTACCTCGGGAGTCTATCGACGATGGCTGGATTCGCCTGTGTTTCAGCAGGAGCTGAAACATCTGATGTTTTACGCGCAGCAGCGTGCCGAATTCAATCTGGCCAGTTCCGCGCCGCTGGCCGCGTTCAAGCTGGCTCAGCTTCTCGGTGAGGATAATCTGGAGGTTTCCCGTAAAGCGGCGGTCGATATCATCGATCGATTTCTCAAACTGGCAGCGCGGACGCCGGTGCGAAATGCAACAAAAGAAAATCAGCCTTCCCCCGAAGATTTATCCGATGAGGAAGCGGTGAATACCCTTTTGACATTGGCGAAGGAGATGAAATGATCGGAGGGGCTTAAGCCCTGATAACCGCGTGAACGTTAACAGAAACAATGATACCCATTAAACCTGTGCAGGCAGGATACCTGCGCTACATGGAGAAAAGAATGGTTAACATGATGAGGCCGGTTTCCTATAGTGCGCTCTTAAAAAGATTGAAAGTCGTCAGGCCGAATAATCGTAAGCGAATGGCCGCTTATTGCCGGGCGTTTCTGGGGCTTGTTATTCCATCATCCCGGATATGCCCGGGCCATGACAGTCCGCTGGATTATCTGGCGTGGTCTTTTAACGGTAACGGCGGTGACGGCGTGGTCTGGGCCAATCGCGGCGGCGGCAAGACGCAGCTCGGCGCGGTCGCATCACTGCTGGAGGCGGTGTTTCTGCCAGGCTGTCATATTCGTATTCTCGGCGGCTCGGAAGAGCAGTCTTCACGCATGTATGAATATCTTCGTTTCTGGCTGGAAAGCGGATATAGTGATCTGGTCGATGGGCGGATTACCAGTCAGGGGTGCCGGCTGTACAATGGTTCTTCGATCCAGTCGCTGGCACAATCGCAACGCAGCGTACGAGGCCAGCATGTCCAGCGGCTGCGCTGCGATGAAGTCGAGCTGTTCGCCCCGGACGTCTGGCAGGCAGCCCAGTTCATCACGCAAAGCCGTAACGGCATCTCCGCCCGGCTGGAAACGCTTTCCACCCTGCATAAACCCTTCGGGCTGATGCAGCAGATTATCGCGACCGCGCAAGAAACAAGCACCCGGATTTTCCGCTGGTGCCTGTGGGAGGTGCTCGAAAAATGCCGCGACCGGGTCTGTGACCAGTGCCCACTCTGGCAGGATTGCCGGGGAAAGGCCAGACTGGCAGATGGGTATTTCCCCATTGACGATGCCATTGCCATCAAACGCCGCTCCAGCGAAAAGGCCTGGCAGTCAGAGATGCTCTGCCGCAAACCCGCCGCGCATGACCTGGTCTTCGACGAGTTCGACCCCAACAGACACATCCGAACGCTGTCTTTCAATCCCGGTCTGCCGCTCTATCGCAGTATTGATTTTGGTTTTACCAATCCACTGGTTTGCCTGTTCATTCAGGTGGACGCGGTGACAGAAACGGTTTTTGTCATCGACGAACATGTCAAAAGCCGGATGTTGATTACGGAACATGCCCGGCTGATTCGCGAACGGTATGCCTGTCAGGCGGCGGCGACATATTGCGACCCGGCGGGTCGACAAACCAATGAAATCACCGGGACGAGCATTTTTCAGGAAATGCAGGCTTTGGGCATTCCGCTTATTTCCCGCAGCAGTCGCATCCTGGAAGGGATTAACCTGATTCGTTCGTTTCTGGCTCCGGCATCTGGTTCGCCCAGACTCATCATTTCACCTCGTTGCCAGGCGTTGATCCGGGCCATGCAGAGTCTTAAATATCCGCGATTGTCATCCGGAGCGCTGGGTGAAATTCCGGAAAAAGACGGCGTACATGACCACCCCGTGGACGCGTTGCGATATTTCTTTATCAACTATTTTAACTATGCCGGTGGTGTGTCGAATCGAGCGTATTAAAAAACAGTAAAAACAGTGCATAAGACGTGCATAAGCTGTGAGATGTTCTGGGCGAAAGAAACGCAAACAGGAGGTGATGGAACGATGATGACACAGAAAAAATGAATCATGATGAACTGTAAAGCTTTATATAATATATGGTTACAAAATACCTGCCCTGAATGTCCATACGCAGTTGTAAGTTAATCGGTACGCGTCCAGCCCCAAAAAAAAAGACTGTGCCGTTGGTCCAGCGGCACAGTCTGTTCTGGCAGAACATTGCTCTTTCGCGGTCAGCAATGTTCCTAGAGGTCTTGGGGCTTCACCGTAGTACGGCGATTGGCCTCGGTGCGAACCATGGCTTTGTCCAGCATGTCATAGATGCGTTCAGACATGGCCTGAATGGCATCGGCACTGCACATGAAGCCTTTGCTCTTGACATAGTTTTTGCACTTACTGGCCACTACCAGTACGTCCCTGGATGCAGGGGATTTGGTGGATTTCTTTGCGGTTTTCTTTTTGGCGGTTGCCTTTTTGACTTTCTTCTTAGCCATGATTTATGATCCTCCATGAATAAGATTGTGATGAAACATGTAATATAAGAAGCACTTAGATGCTTAATTTTTATAGACCTGATAAATGAATGCAACAAAAAAAAGGCTAAAACTGCAAAATTTTGCATCGAAACGCTAATTTCCTGAAAAAAGAGGTCGTGAAAAACGTTGCGAATCGCTTTTTTGAACGATTATCAGGGAGCAAACAAATCGCTTTTTGCTGCTGAAAGCTGTAATGAGGGTTCGTGTCCTCATGCTCTTAATCTCACGCAAATAGGCATCGAAATTAAAAACGCTATCCCTTCAAGCACCTGTGAAAATATAACCAGTATCGCCGCCGGCAGCATTCCTGAAAAGTCCCGCAGGGACTAAATATCAATCGCCCCGGATGACCGAAGGGTATCCGGGGTAAACGATCACAAACAACCTTATTGTCCCACAATGGGATTAAAACCCTCGCCTTCAGGCGAAAACTTCAGTATATGTAAAATGTATACATAAGTGTCAAAATCTTAGCGCTTTTTTAGCGATTCAAATATGCCTACATTTGCATCATCATATATCGTTAAAGATAATTGTTACAAAGTTTTATGCGGCCAGCCTTGATGAATTCATTCGTCAAGGCAATAATGGCCGCAAAGCCACCGGCTTGAAGCCGGTGGTAGTTTACTTTTGCCGACAGAATGCCGCTGAATGCGGCGTTAAACAAGGTTGTATACTCGTTCCGATCGAAAATACCCGCTTTTCAGAACGTATGTTTGTAACGCCATGACGCATTATCGCCTTTAGGGTGCCTCTAATAAGGGCTTTTGAGGCGAATGCGAAGATTTTTTTCGTCTGACAAGAAATGCAAAACCGGGCATATGGGTGACTAT
>CAYZXY010000061.1:0-18836 GCA_964482555.1 uncultured Pirellulales bacterium | reverse complement strand
GCTGTTTTATCATTTCCAAACCGGGGATTTTCTCGATAATGTTGGCCGACATTAAAGAATGGGAGAAAATGCCAGGCTGCTTTTCTTTGTCGGGATATAAAAAATCATGCAAGGGTTCATGCAGTTGTCCCACTCCGCCGATGTCATGCAGCATGCTCGCATAAAACATAACCCGCCGTTTTTCGTCATTCATATCCTGAGACAGGATCGAAGCGATAACCGCTGTGCGCCATCCGTGATATCGCTTACCTCGCTGTTCGATGTCCATCGCCAGAGACAAGGCCCGGATTAATTCATTCACCGTCGTTATAACATTAACATTCATACATTCATTCTCTACCTGATTCATATCAAGATAACTGCGCATAAAGACACCTAAAAAAATGGGAAAAAAGGCCTCGACCTGGCTGTCCTGAATTTCAACAGTTTACAGATGAGATCAATTCAAGTTCGTAACCGAAAATATACTCTCGAGGAATATGTTATTGCCCCTGCCGGCGAATTAATCTCATACACTTTTTAACAATATTTGTTTACCGGAAGAACAAACTGCTTCTCTGGCGAACATGACTGGCGCCGGTTGTCAATAAACCGGAGTTGTTTAACCGCGACCTCAGACCGCTCATTCCCAGTCTTTTATCGGACATTTTCTTGAGGGAAGACCGGTAAGGGCTGTTCTCACTGCTATCTAAGAATAAGTCACGGGCTCGAAAATTATATTTTACATTTGCATTCAGTCGATAAAAATGCGACCTGATTCTGCTTCTTAATCTGGTATCTCTGGACGAATCTGAAGAGAGCAAATTCTGTAATGAGCTGGCGCTGGTTTTTCTCGGAGTGAACGAGGCATTCTCAAGTAATGAACCTCCGGTTGTGGTGTAACCAATTCTGTTGTGCCGATTCGATGAGTTTCCATATTCGAATAATGCGTTTGTGGATAAATTGGGCAATGTTTTTAAGGTCGGAAGTAAATCGCTGGAAGCAAGACCGCCCGCGCTTCCGTTTCTTGAGCCGGAGTAGGGCGAAAGCGATGAGCCATAATTCGGACGATAGAAACTGGTTCTCAAATCAGTAGATAACAATCCGGATGCCCCGTATTGTTGAGAGCCAATGGTTTCAGCGCTGGTGGAATATCTCGTGAAACTGTACAAGCCAGACCGGCCAACGCCTACCCGATTCATGTTGTCTAATCGAGTTCCAAATTCACTGCGAATCGCCTGGCCGCCACAGGGGATTGCTGCAATACCAGAGATTATTACGCATATCAGTATGTAAATTCGTTGATTCATGAGTATGTTTCTTGCGGTTAACTTAGTTTGTAGTTATTACATTATAAAAACTATATAAGCGATTGGCAAATATAACCAAAAACTTTCATGACAAATATTGACTGAACCTTTGCGGTCTGATAATATAATAGTGTCATGATGGTGTTCATGATCTGGCTGTCTGCTATATGTTGTTTATTCATCAGTGTTTACATCGAATTCAGGCATCATGGATTATTCAAGGATGATAGAGAGATCATTTCAGAAGAATCTAAAGAATCTGAAGGAAACGCACGGTTTGGAGAAGAGAGAGATGGAGATACCCCTTTCAGAGTCTGTTTTTGAATTATTATTGGATCAATGGTCAAATAATATTGCCGGTGAGATTACAAACGGTATTAAAGAGCAGGATCATCCAGAGGCAACAAGCGAACTATTCGATATATTAAAACAAATTGAATCTCGACAAAACATTTCCTCCACCTGTACGATACAGGAAGGGTGAATTATTAGTATAAAACGTTTTTTATACCCAATGGGTAGAAAGCTCCCGGCAGGGCCGGGCGTAAGCTTTTTATCCGCAGATAATTACGTTCCGACAAAACGGGCATTTTCAATCGGAACGAGTATAGTAAAGGTTTGTGTTTAATTGCTCCCTTACGGATTTCTCGGGACTGTTGTGTATTCTGCTCCTGAATAGAGTTCGTTTAGTTAAGCTATGCCGTAATCCTGCCAACGGATATCGACAAGGTCTTTTATCTCCTTCGGCATGGAAATAATCGGCGGCCATTCACGTAAAATCCCTTCTGCCTTTATTTTACGTGTCGCATCAATGCCCATTTTACTCCCGGCACATAAATAAGGCGCGGCATGGTCCAGCGCATCAACCGGCCCGTCCACCAGACAGCAATCCCTTCTGGGATCGACATTTGCGCCTACCCGGAAGAAGACCTCGTCCATATTGCTGACATCGACATCGTGGTCAACCACAATGATGAATTTACTGAACATCATCTGTCCTAATCCCCAGATGGCATGCATGACTTTTCTTGCATGATAAGGGTATTCTTTACGGATACTTACGATACAGAAGTTGTGAAAAACCCCAAAAGCCGGCAGATGATAGTCGATGATTTCCGGGATGAACATTTTAATTGCCGGGAGAAAAATTCGCTCTGTTGCCAGCCCGATATAATAATCTTCCATGGGAGGAATCCCAACGATAGTAGCGGGGTAAATGGCCTTTTTCCGCATGGTGATCGCTGTAACTTCAAATTTTGGATACAGTTCCTGCATGCTGTAATAGCCGGTATGGTCCCCGAATGGGCCCTCCACGACCAGGTTTTTTGGATCGGCATAGCCCTCGATAACGATTTCAGCCTCGGCGGGGATCTCCATATCGATGGTTTTGCAGGAAACGAGTTCAACCGGTTTTTGACGCAGGAAACCGGCGAAAATCATTTCGTCCATATTGGGCGGCAGCGGTGCCGAAGCGGCGTATGTTATAGTCGGGTCGCCTCCAAAAACGATGGCAATCGGCATCTTTTCCGACGCGTTTTCCCATGAACGGCTATGGGCAGCCCCATCATGATGGATTTGCCAATGCATGGCGCAGGAATGAGCGTCGAGTTTCTGGACGCGATACATGCCGACATTGCGTTTGCCGGTCTGGTAATCTTTGGTATATATCCCGGCGAAGGTTATAAACGGTCCGCCGTCCAGCGGCCAGCATTTCAGGATGGGAAGCCGGTCCAGCGAGGCTTGCGGACCTTGCAGAATTATATCCTGACAGGGTCCGTTTTTAACGTTTTTTGGTGAAAATGAGGCGATTTGTGCCAATTCGGGGAGCTTTTTAATCTTATCCATCAGCGTTGTGGGGGCAACCGGTTGTGTGAAAGCCGCCAACCGCTCTGAAATCTCATCGAAATCCTGTACGCCCAATGCCAGACACATGCGTTTTTTGCTTCCCAGAGCGTTAATCAGCAACGGCAGTTCCGATCCTTTGACCTTTTCAAACAGCAGGGCTTTGCCGCCCTCGGGGGACTTCATGACTCGATCGGCGATTTCGGTTATTTCCAGTTCAGGGTCGACTTCGACTGGGATGCGGACAAGGTCATTCCGGGATTCCAGCAGTGAGATGAATTCTTGTAAGTTTTTGTATGCCATCAGGTTACCTTGCTGTAGCGGGTGTTTATGAATTTTTCAGAGCGAAATAGCCATGGCCGATGAGATCATAGACCTGTTCTTCGATGATTGACAAGCCGGCCCGACTAAAGAGTTTTCGCCATTTTGAGGCCGGAGCGATCTGCTGATTGCTCAGTTCATGAAACAGATGATGTTCGAGGCTGGCGGTCTTATGGCGGCGCAGCCAGAGAGGGTCCTGGAGGCAGAATTCGCCGATTACAAAGAAGGCGCCAGGGAACCGTTCGCTCAGTCCACGCAGCAGATCGACAAGAACCTGTTCATCCTGAAGGTATTCATGGAAAGTGTCGCAGGCCGTAATGCAATCGACCGCGGGCAGGTCGGCAGGCATGTCCGGCAGATTGAACATATCACCCTGCTGGCAGGTAAGGCGATCATTATCGTTTTTATGCTGGAGTTTCTGGCGGTTGTATTCGATCATATCGGGATCAATGTCGATACCGTGGCCACGTATGGTGTTGTCTATTTCGCAAAGCCCGGCCAGAAATGCCAGATCGCCGCAGCCCAGATCAAGGACCATTTTCCGCTGATGGTCCAGAACCATACGTCGCATAACAGGATAGGGGAGTTGTTCGCACAACCGGCCGCTGCCGATACCTACGAGGGTGACATTACGGGTGAAATCTTTGCCGTATTTTTTTTGGCCTTTAAGCGAACCGTCCATATTTGCAAAGCAGGATTCGTAAGCCCAGAGCAGTTCCAACATGCCGCGCGGTTCGGCGAGCAGGTCGGCTCCCCGGCGGGTAAGCGTAATATGATCGCTAGAGAAGCGTAGCAGGCCGATGCCGTCGAGATATTCGATCATAGCGAAAAAAACATGCCGGTCCCAGGATTTCCCAGCGAGGTAATCGTCGAAATTAAGCCGGCCGGACGTTTGCAGATCGTCAAAAAAACCGTTGGTCAGCAGTGTATTCCAGCAACAGGAGGCGGCATAGCCCCGGACGTATTCCAGGCCGATTTCGTGCCGTTTTTTCATACGGATGGCACGGCCGGGACCGAGAAGTTTCAGTGTTTTGATAATTTGTCGCAACATAATGTAATGTATTAAAATAATAAAGGTTTATAGTAATAAACTCCTTACATTATAGTCAGTCATATTGACGTGTACATGAAAATTTATGGAAGGATTTGAAATTTGAGATTTCAATCGTTTTCTTGAATTGATTGGCGGCCAAACCGCAACCCAATTCCGGTTTTGCTGGATTCAGTATTTCCCTTGTCTTTTTTAATCGTTTTCCCTATTTCTCCGGTGAGCTCTGGGAGATAACCTATTAATAGTAACTTTACAATATTTGAAAATGTTGACTCGGTGGCATACAGCTGCAGCAATGAGGTCGCAAAAATTAACTGAGGCATTAATGTTATTTTATAATCATCATTGCTTTTAGATTAAGGAAGAATGGATCAATATTTGTATGTCTATTTTTACAATATTTGGACATGCCGACAAAGGGAAGGCTATTCATGTCCCCATTATAAAGCCGTAAAACTGCATATGGTCACCATATAAAAGCTACTTATGGATATAGAAACAATACCCGGACAGAGGCGCGTCATTATCGAGAAGGTGCAGCCTGAAATCGATTGCGGCGCCTATCCATGCAAACGAGTCGTGGGAGAGAATGTGCGCGTCCGCGTATTTATGTACACAGACGGCCACGATAAAATTTCGGCGGATCTGCTCTATCGTTATGAAACCGAAAACGACTGGCAGCAGATTCCACTGGAGCATGATAGCAACGATGAATGGGAAGCGAGTTTTACCGTTGAAAAACTGGGGGTGTATTATTTCAGCGTTTGGGCCTGGAACGACCCTTTTTTCACATGGCAGTACGACATAGAAAAAAAATACCAGGCGGGGCAGGACATCACTGTAGAAATGCAGATAGGCGTTAGGCTGATTGAATCCGCGGCCGAACGGGCCGATGGTTTTGATGCCGAGGAATTGCAGCTTAAAGCGCGGCGTATCACCAGTGAAACGGACATTGAGCAGCAACTGCAGCTGGCACTGAGCGAAGAGCTTCGCGCCGTGATGCGTCGTTATCCGGAAACGTCGCTGGTGTCGCGGTATCACCGGGAGTTACAGGTGCGGGTGGACCGGGAGAAGGCCTTATTCAGTGCCTGGTATGAAATGTTTCCCCGTTCCGCGGCCGATGAAGACGGCAAGCACGGTACGTTTCGTGATTGTGAAGCGCGACTGGATTACATTGCCCGGCTCGGATTCGATGTGCTGTATCTGCCGCCGATTCATCCGATCGGGACCACTTATCGCAAAGGGAAAAATAATTCTCCGGTCAGCGGGGTTGATGATGTAGGAAGCTGCTGGGCCATCGGGTCGCCGGACGGCGGTCACAAGTCGATACATCCGGAACTGGGCAATCTTGATGATTTCAAACGCCTGATGCATAAGGCAAAAGAGCACGACATCGAAATCGCCATGGATATCGCTTTTCAGTGTTCGCCCGATCACCCTTACGTGAAGGAACATCCCGAGTGGTTTCTCTGGCGGCCGGATGGAAAAGTTCAGTTTGCCGAAAATCCGCCGAAGAAATATGAGGATATTATCCCTATCCATTTCGAGACACCGGACTGGCCTGCCTTGTGGAACGAGCTGAAAAGCGTTTTCGAATACTGGATCGAGCAGGGGGTGTATATATTTCGCGTGGACAACCCCCACACCAAGCCGTTTCGTTTCTGGGAATGGGTTATCGGCGAGATCAAGCGGGAGCATCCTGAGGTGATATTTCTGTCTGAAGCGTTTACCCGTTCCAAAGTCATGAAAATGCTGGCGAAGGCGGGATTCACTCAATCTTATACCTATTTTACCTGGCGGAATACCAAATGGGAATTGGAAGAATATCTTACGGAATTGACGGCGACGGAGAGTGGGGAATATTACCGGCCGAATTTCTGGCCCAATACGCCTGATATCCTGCCGGATTTCCTGCAATACAGCGGCCGCAGCGGTTTCATCATACGGTTCATCCTGGCGGCGACGCTTTCGTCCAATTACGGTATGTATGGGCCGGCCTATGAGGTGTGCGAGAACGCCGCCATCGAAGGCAGGGAGGAATATTATCATTCGGAAAAATACGAATTGAAAAACTGGGATCGTGACCGGCAGGGAAACATCAGAAAAATCATCGAACTGGTTAACCGTATCCGCAAAGAGAATCCGGCCCTGCACCGCACGCGGAATTTGCATTTCTGCGGTATTGAGAATGAAAAGATTCTGGGGTATCTCAAAATCAGCGACGACGGCGATAATCTCATCGTCGTGGCGGTTAATCTCGACCCGCATTACCGCCAGGCCGGCTGGCTCTTTCTGCCTCTGGAAGAAATGGGCATAGCCGCCGACCGGCCTTTTCTGATGCATGATCTGATCAGCGACGATAAGTACATCTGGCAGGGGCATCATCATTATGTCGAACTTGATCCGCATGCCATGCCGGCTCATATATTCGCCGTGCACAAACGACTGCATCGGGAAACCGATTTTGATTATTTCCTGTGATATACCCCATGGGGTAGAAAGCACCCGGCAAGGCCAAACGTAAATATTTTACCCGCACATAAATATAAATACGTTTCGTTAAATGGGAAAATTCAATCGTAACAATTATAGGAAGGTAACGAGAAAGCATGAGACATGGTCAGAGAAACGCATACACCGATAGTTGACGATCCGTTGTGGTACAAGGATGCCGTGATTTATGAGCTGCACGTCAAATCCTTTTACGATCATAATAATGACGGCATTGGGGATTTTCGCGGGCTGTTCGAGAAGCTGGATTATCTCGAAAGCCTGGGGGTGACCGCCGTCTGGCTGCTGCCGTTCTATCCTTCGCCATTACGGGATGACGGCTACGACATCGCCGACTATTATGCGATCAATCCTGATTACGGGACGCTGCGCGATTTTCGTCAGTTTCTGCGTGAGGCGCACAAACGCGGCATCCGGGTCATAACCGAGCTGGTTATCAATCATACCTCTGATCAGCATCCCTGGTTTCAGCGGGCCCGGCGTTCGAAGCCCGGTTCGGTTTATCGCGAGTATTATGTCTGGAGCGATACACCCGACAAGTATCATGATGCCCGGATTATTTTTTCCGATTTCGAAACGTCGAACTGGTCGTGGGATCCCGTGGCCCGGGCCTATTACTGGCATCGTTTCTACCGGTATCAGCCGGATTTGAATTTCGATAATCCCCGCGTTCAGAAAGAGATTTTCCGGATGCTGGATTTCTGGTTTGATATGGGAGTGGACGGGCTGCGGCTGGACGCGATTCCCTATCTGTTTGAGCGGGAACAGACGAATTGTGAAAATCTGGATGAGACCCATGTATTTTTGCGAAAGCTGCGCCAACACGTCGATGATAATTTCAAGAACCGGATGCTGCTGGCGGAAGCGAATCAGTGGCCGGAAGACGCGGTGGAATATTTCGGCGAAGGCGAAGAATGCCACATGGCGTTTCATTTTCCGGTGATGCCGCGGCTGTTTATGGGGCTGCGGATGGAGGAGCGATTTCCTATTGTCGATATTCTGGAACAGACGCCGCAGATAGAGGAGTCGTGCCAGTGGGCCATGTTTTTGCGGAATCATGATGAATTGACACTGGAGATGGTCACAGACGAAGAGCGCGATTACATGTACCGCGTATTTGCGTATGACCGCCGGATGCGGATCAATCTGGGGATTCGCCGCCGGCTCGCACCGCTGCTGGATAACGACCGCCGTAAAATCGAATTGATGAACGTGCTGCTGTTTTCGCTGCCGGGCACGCCGGTCATCTATTACGGCGACGAAATCGGTATGGGCGATAATTATTACCTGGGCGATCGAGACGGCGTTCGTACACCGATGCAATGGAATCCCGACCGCAATGCCGGCTTTTCCAAGGCCAGTTTTCACAAACTGTATCTGCCGGTGATTATCGAATCGGAGTATCATTCCGCGGCGGTTAATGTGGATAACCAGGAGAACAATGCGTCTTCGCTTTTATGGTGGATGCGGCGGATCGTCAGCACCCGAAAATCCTTCAAGGCTTTCGGGCGCGGCAGTATCGAATTTCAGGTGTGCGAAAATCCCAAAGTTCTCACTTTCGTTCGGCATTATGAGGACGAGGCCATCCTGGTGGTTATTAATCTGTCTAATCTGCCGCAGGTCGCCAATCTGGAGCTGAAAGATTACAGCGGCATGGTTCCCGAAGAGATATTCAGCGGCAATCATTTTCCTGCGATTATGGAACACCCTTATACGATTACGCTGGGGCCGTACGATTACTTCTGGTTTCTGCTGAACGAACCATCCGAGGCGGAAACCATGCCGGAAACGGAGCCTCGTCTAGCTCTTGAATCCAAGGCCAGTTGGCGGACGCTGACCGAGAGCATGCAAAAAGCCAGATATGAAAAGATACTGCTGCAGTATGTGCGTACCTGTCGCTGGTTTGGCGGCAAGGCCCGCCCAATCCGCCGTTTGAACATCCGGCAGAACATCTCGTTGTCGAAATCGTCGGATGTGCCTGCTTTGCTGTTTCTGGAAATCACTTATGCCGACGGTGCGCCGGAGTTCTATCTGCTGCCGATCAGTTTCGCGACGACCGATGCCGCCATTCGCATGATTCAGGAGCAGCCGCAGAGTGTTATCGCCTGGGTCAAGGTGAAGGAAGGCGAAGGTGTGATTTACGACGGGGCCTACAATACCGATCTGCACGAAACGTTTTTGAACATTATCGGCTACCGTAAGAAAATCAAGAGTGGCTGGGGGCAGATGACCGGCATCCCCGGAAAGGCCTACCGGGAATTGTATCCGGATAAATCCGTCGAGTTGCCCTCGCGTATCCTCAAAGCCGAGCAAAGCAATACTTCGATCCTGTATGACAATGTGTTTTTTCTGAAGCTGTTTCGCCGGCTGGATAAAGGCGTCAATCCTGATTGCGAAATATTGCGTGTGCTGACCGAAAAAACCCAGTTTAAGAATATCCCGGCTTTTGCCGGTACGCTCGAATTGCAGCGGGAGAAGGAAGAATCCATTACGCTGGGAATCTTGCAGGAACTGGCGCCAAACGAAGGAGATGCCTGGCGATTCATGCTGGGCGCGGTTGATAATTATCTCGACCGGGCGTTGACACTTAATCCGGAAGAGGAGGAAATCCCCCAAGTTCCCGAATCACTGGAAGCCGTGTCACTGGAGGATATTCCGCCGCAGGTGAAAGATTTTATCGGCGGTCTTTATCTGGAGATGGCCGGTGTACTCGGCCAGCGAACGGCACAGTTTCACCGCTCGATGATCTCATTGAAAAACCTGGAGGATTTCGCGCCGGAACCGTTCTCCAAGCTTTATCAGCGGTCGGTTTACCAGAGTCTTTGGAGCCGGGCCCGCCAGATATTCCGTCTGCTGAAAACGAATTTGAAGAAGCTGCCCGGGGAATATCAAGAAGAGGCCCAGGATATTCTCAGCCGCAATGAACAGATTATTGAAATCTACCAGAAACTGCTGAAGACCAGGGTTTCCGGCATGAAAATCCGTATTCATGGCGATTATCATCTTGGACAGGTACTGTTTACGGGCAAGGATTTTATACTGATTGATTTTGAAGGCGAGCCGATGCGGCCGCTGAGTGAACGGAAGCTGAAACGGTCCGCCCTGCGCGACGTGGCGGGGATGATACGGTCGTTCCACTATGCTGCTTATGGTACGTTGTTTTCCCGCAGTTCCACTCGGATGGACAATCTGGAAGAGCTTGAATACTGGATCAATCTCTGGTATTCTTATATGAGTAAGGCCTTTTTGGATGCGTATATTGATGGCGTTGAGGACAGCGAAGTGCTCCCGGCGGATGAAGCGGAATTCAAAGTGCTCTTTGACGCATTTCTGCTGGATAAAGCGATCTACGAGCTGGATTATGAAATGAATAACCGGCCCAGCTGGATTCTTATCCCGATTCGCGGCATTCAGCAGTTACTGAAAGTAAACGGCAAAAACTATATTCAAAGGGTATGAGGATGACCGTCAGGGCCAGTTGCAAAGGTTTTATCCGCACATAGTTACGTTTGGATAAAACGGGAATTTTCAATCGGAACGAGTATAATTGAAAACAATGAGGTGCTTTTATGCCTCCTGAACATGAACAAACAACCCCTTACAGCCTGCTGACCGAACATGATATTTATCTGTTTAAGGAAGGCAATCATTTTCGACTTTATGAAAAAATGGGCGCTCATGTCGTGAATGTTGACGGCGTAGAGGGGACATGCTTCGCAGTCTGGGCTCCGAATGCCGCTTCGGTGTCGGTGATTGGCGATTTCAATGACTGGGACAATGACGCTCATCCTTTGGCTGCCCGGTGGGACGGTTCGGGCATCTGGGAAGGATTCATTCCCGGCCTTGGTCAGGGCTGCCGCTATAAATACCATATCGTCTCGAAGTTTGATAATTACGCTGTCGATAAGGGCGATCCATTCAGCCGGTTCTGGGAGCTGCCGCCCAACACTGCCTCGATCGTCTGGGGCAGCGGCTATGAATGGCACGATCAGTCGTGGCTGCGAGAACGCGGCCGGCAGAGCGATCTGCATGGTCCGATGAGCGTGTACGAACTGCATCTGGGCAGTTGGAAACGCAGCGGGCCGGGCGTCGATGACTTCCTGACCTACATAGATGCCGCCCATGATATCGCCGATTATGTCAGCGATATGGGCTATACGCATGTGGAGTTACTGCCGATCATGGAGCATCCTTTTTACGGTTCGTGGGGCTACCAGACGCTGGGCTATTTCGCGCCGAGCAGCCGCTACGGGACTCCGGATGAATTTATGTATCTGGTGGATCTGCTGCATCAAAAGGGCATCGGGATTATCCTTGACTGGGTTCCGTCGCATTTTCCATCCAATGAATATGGACTGGTTTATTTTGACGGAACGCACTTGTTTGAGCATTCCGACCCTCGGCTGGGCTATCATCCGGACTGGAAAAGTTATATTTTCAACTATGGCCGGCATGAAGTGCGGTCCTACCTGATCAGTAGCGCCATGTTCTGGCTTGACCATTTCCACGCTGATGGTTTGCGTGTTGATGCGGTGGCTTCGATGCTTTATCTTGATTATTCCCGCAAGGAAGGCGAGTGGATACCTAACGAAAAAGGCGGTCGGGAAAACCTCGAAGCCATCCATTTCCTCCAGCGGTTGAACGAAGCCGTTTATGAGAATTTCCCGGATGTGCATGTTATTGCGGAAGAATCGACCTCCTGGCCGATGGTCTCCCGACCGACGTATATGGGCGGTCTGGGATTCGGCATGAAATGGAACATGGGCTGGATGCACGATATGCTGGAGTATCTGCAAAAAGACCCCATTTACCGGACGTACCATTATAATACGCTTACCTTCAGTCTCTGGTACGCCTTTTCCGAAAATTTTATTTTGCCGCTTTCTCACGATGAAGTGGTCTATGGTAAAGGCTCGCTGCTGAACAAGATGCCCGGCGATGACTGGCAGAAATTCGCGAATTTGCGGCTGCTGCTGGGTTATATGTATGCCCACCCCGGCAAGAAGCTTCTGTTTATGGGCGGCGAGATCGGACAATGGCAGGAATGGAATCACGATGTCAGTCTCGACTGGCATCTGCTGGATTCTCCTCTGCATCAGGGCGTTCAGCAGTGGCAGCGGGATGTGAATTATGCCTACAAAGCCCATCCGGCCTTTTTCGAGAAAGATTTCGAAAACGACGGTTTTGAATGGGTCAACTGCAACGACTGGCAAAACAGCGTTATCAGTTTTTTACGCAAAAATAGTAACGCGGAACAGCAATTACTGGTTGTCTGCAATTTTACCCCGGCACCGCGATATAATTACCGTGTTGGCGTACCGCATGACGGTTTCTGGCGTGAGATACTCAACAGCGACGCCGTCGAATACGGCGGCAGCGGGCATGGCAATATGGGCGGCGTTCATGCGCGGCCGGTGGCGTTTCAGGGCCGGTATGAACAATCCGTTACGCTGACTTTACCGCCGCTTTCCGTATTGGTATTCAAAGGTGAAAGGGAAATATGATACCCGGCGCTCATTACAAAAACAACAAATGTGATTTCAATGTCTGGGTGCCTAAAGCGGCCCATATGGCTTTGAAATGGTGGCACAACGACCAGGAAAATGTCCGCCCCATGCATCGCACCGATAAAGGCTGCTGGTCAGTAACAATTGAGCCCATAGCTCCGAATACGCGCTATATGTACCGGCTGGACGACGCTATGGACCGCCCCGATCCGGCGGCCCATTTTCAGCCCGACAGCGTCCATAATCCCTCTGCAGTGGTGGATCATGATGCATTCCAGTGGGAGGAAGAGGGTTGGACGGGCATACCATTGGCTGAAATGATCATGTATGAGCTGCACGTGGGCACATTTACGCGGGAAGGAACTTTCGAGGCTGTCATACCCTGGCTGGACGAATTGCTGGAACTGGGCGTCAACGCGATTGAACTGTTGCCGGTGGCTCAGTTTCCCGGCAATCGGAACTGGGGATATGACGGCGTTTATCCCTATGCGGTTCAGAACACCTACGGCGGACCGGCCGGCCTGAAAAAACTGGTGAATGCCTGCCACCAAAAAGGCTTGGCCGTTATTCTGGATGTCGTCTATAACCACATTGGCCCCGAAGGAAACTACCTGGGCCAGTTCGGCCATTACTTTACCGGCAAATATCATGGTGCCTGGGGCGAAGTCATCAACTTTGACGGCGCCTACAGCGATGAAGTCCGTACCTATTTCATTGAGAACGCTGTGCACTGGTTCCGTAATTATCATTTCGACATCCTGCGGCTTGATGCGGTCCACGGCATTCTGGATTTCAGCGCCCGTCCTTTCCTGCAGGACCTGCAGGAGCGCATCGAACAGATCACCGAAGAAGACGGTCGCCGTTATGATCTGATCGCCGAAAGCGATCTTAATGACACCCGCATCATTCGCTCCCGCGAAGAGGGCGGTTTTAATATCTCGGCCCAGTGGAGCGATGATTTTCATCATGCCGTCCACAGCCTCCTGACCGGCGAAAAGGCGGGGTATTATCAGGACTATGGCGAGCTCTTGCATCTGGTCAAAGCTATGAATGACGGTTTTGTGCTGGACGGCTGGTATTCGCATTATCGCCTGCGCCGGCACGGCAACTCTTCCGAAGACCGGCCCGGAGAACAGTTTGTCGTCTTTATTCAAAACCACGATCAGGTCGGAAATCGGATGCTGGGCGAGCGGCTCTCGCAACTGGTGTCGTTTGAGGCGCAGAAGCTGGCGGCGGGCGCAATGCTTTTGAGCCCTTATATCCCCATGCTCTTTATGGGCGAAGAGTATGGCGAGGATAATCCATTCCAGTATTTCATCAGCCACACCGATCCGGACTTGGTGGAGGCGGTGCGTCAGGGGCGACAAAGAGATTTTGAATCCTTCCAGTGGGATGAGAATGTGCCGGACCCGCAGGACGAGGCCACTTTCGAGAGATCCCGCCTGGATCGCAGCAAACGACACCGGGATTCTCATCAAGCACTCTGGAACTACTATCGCTTTCTTATCGATCTGCGACGCACTCATCCGGCATTGCGTTACCCGGACAAAGACAAGGCACATTCTTTTCAAGCGGGCTGTGCGCGAACGCTGGCGCTGCAACGCAAAGGGCCGGGATGCGAAGTTCTGGCGCTCATGAATTTTCAGGCGGACGCGGCGGAAGTTGCTCTGAACGAACTGGAAGGAAGTTGGGCCATCCTGCTGGATTCCACCGCGCAGCAATGGCATGGCCCCGGATCCGACATCGCTGATTTGGAAGCGGGGATCAATACGTTCTGTCTGCCGTCTTACGCCCTGATCGTTTGGGAGAAGAAAACCGATGACAAATAAATATATCTGTATCCATGGGCACTTTTATCAGCCGCCGCGTGAAAATCCCTGGCTGGAAGAGGTTGAAATTCAATATTCGGCCTTTCCCTTTCACGACTGGAACGACCGGATCACCACCGAATGTTATGCCCCGAACACCGCGGCGCGTCTCTTGAATGATGAAGGCCGGATTATCGATATTGTCAGCAATTATAAGAGCATGAGCTTCAATTTCGGTCCGACGCTGATGACCTGGCTGTACGGCCATCATCGCGATATACATGATGCTATCGTCGAAGCCGACCGGCAAAGCATGGAACAATTTTTTGGCCACGGTTCCGCTCTGGCACAATGTTATAACCATTTGATTATGCCGCTGGCGAACCGGCGAGATAAAATAACCCAGATCAAGTGGGGCATTCGCGATTTTGTGTATCGCTTCGGCCGGCAGCCCGAAGGGATGTGGCTGCCGGAAACCGCGGTGGACCTGGAGACTTTGGAGCTGCTAGTCGAGCATGGCATCGCTTTTACCATTCTCGCGCCCCGTCAGGCAAGTCGCATCCGCAAAATCGACAATGACGATGAATGGCATGATGTCAGCAATGAGCGTATCGATCCGCGTCGGGCCTATCGCTGTGCGCTTCCTTCCGGGAATACGATCAGCTTGTTCTTTTACGATGGGAAGGTCGCCCAGGATGTCGCGTTCAAGGGGTTGCTGCACAGCGGTCACGATCTGGCCAATCGCATGTTAGGCGTCTTTTCGGAAGAAGACGAGACCCAGCTGGCTCATATCGCCACCGACGGCGAAACGTTCGGCCATCATCACTGTTACGGAGAAATGGCCCTGGCTTACTGTCTGGATGAAATAAAAACCCGGCCTGAAGTCAAAATCACTATTTATGGCGAGTTTCTCGAAAAGCATCCGCCGGAGTATGACGTTGAAATATTCGAGAACAGTTCCTGGAGCTGCGTCCACGGTGTGGAACGCTGGCGCAGTGATTGCGGCTGCAACTCCGGCATACATCAGGGCTGGACTCAGACCTGGCGGGCGCCGCTGCGGGGGGCACTGGACTGGCTGCGCGACAACATGGCGAACATCTACGAAGAGCAGACCCAGGAGCTTCTGCATGATCCGTGGCAGGCGCGAGATAATTTTATCGAGGTCATTCTCGACCGGTCCAATGAATCGGTCGATCGGTTTCTGGCCGATCATGCCGTCCGTGACCTTACGGCGGTGGAGAAAATCGTCATCTTGAAAATGCTGGAAATGCAGCGTCATGCCCTGCTGATGTACACCAGTTGCGGCTGGTTTTTCGATGATATCTCCGGCATCGAAACGATTCAGGTCATCGCCTATGCCATCCGGGCCCTGCAGTTGCCCCGCGAGGTCAGCGGCATCTCTCTCGAACAGCCCTTCATTAAACTGCTCGAAAGGGCCCCCAGCAATGCCCATGTCTTTGCCAACGGTGCTGTGGTTTATCAGAAAGAAATTCAGCCGTCCATTCTGGACCTGTATCGCGTCGGCGTCCATTTCGCCATCGCTTCGCTGTTCGAAGAAAAGCCCGAGGATGTCAGGCTCTACACTTACGAGGCGGAAAATCTCGAATACGACAGGATATCCATGGGAATGCACAAGTGTGCCCAGGGCCGTGTGCGGATTCGTTCCCGGATCACCCGCCAGGAAGCTGAACTGTACTTTTCCGTTCTGCATTTTGGGGATCAGAACCTGATCGCCGGCATCGGCGACTATGATCCCCAAGAAGCGAAGCTGAAAGAACTGACCGCTTTTCACAAGGATATCAAAGAGGCCTTCCTCAATAACTACATTCCCGATGTAATCAACCTGATCGAGAATCACTATCCCGAACATCTGTATTCGCTGCGTCATTTATTCCGTGATGAGCAGCATAAAATTTTGAACCTGGCCATGCAGTCTCGGCTGGATGAAATTCGCATATCCTTCCGGCAGCTGTTTGATTATCATTATCCGCAGCTGCAGATGATCCGGCAGTTGAGAACGCCGCAGCCGCGGGTTCTGGATGCCTTGTTGAAGGTGATATTCAGCGACGACCTGCAGCAGGCGCTGGAAATACCGGAACTGGATCTGGGCAGAATACGATCGCTCGTCGATCAGATCAGCGAATGGGATTTCGAGCTGGACAAAGTCTCTTTGGGGTTTACGGCCACTTGCCGCATAGACCAGATGATGAAGAAAATCCGGCAGAAGCCGGACGATCTGAAATTGCTGGAACGGCTGGTGGAACTGATGCAGATTCTGACGCCGCTGGAATTAAAACTGGAACTTTGGGAATCCCAGAACGCTTATTTCATTGTGTCCCGTGAAGTGTATGAGACATATAAAGAACGTTCTGACAACGATGATGAAAACGCCCGACGCTGGCTTGAGCAGTTTGTCAAGCTGGGCGATTATTTAAATGTGAGGGTCGGATAATGCGCGTACCATTGGCAACTTACCGATTGCAATTTAACCAGGGGTTTAATTTTCAGCAGGCCACCGAGCTGGTTCTCTATCTGGAGAAGCTGGGGATCTCGGATATATACGCTTCCCCTGTATTCAAGGCTTGCTCCGGCTCGGGCCACGGTTACGATGTGATTGATCCCAACCGGCTTAATCCCGAACTGGGCACTGGCGATGATTTCAAGCGGTTTAATCACGCGTTGACAGATCGCGGCATGGGCTGGATTCAGGACATTGTGCCCAATCACATGGCCTATACGAGCGAGAATCCATTTATTCTGGATGTCTGGGAAAAGGGTGAGCAATCGGACTATATTTCCTGGTTCGATATTCAGTGGGATAATCCTGTCGAGCGACTCCGGCATCACCTGCTGGCGCCGTTTCTGGGAAAATATTACGCCGAGTCGATAGAATCGGGCGAAATCCGAGTCTCCTATGACAAAGACGGCTTTTTCATCTGCTATTATGACTGGAAATTCCCGTTGCGACTGGCTTCCTATCTGACGGTACTGCGCCGCAACCTTGAGCGTCTGGAAGAACATGTGTCCGCTCAGCATCCCGGCTTTATCCAGTTGCTCGGCGCGATACACCTGTTTGAATCGCTCAATGACCCGGATGCCCCGCCGGCAAATGAATCCTCTCGCAATCATGCCAAACACATGCTCTGGCAGTTGTTTGCCAATGAAGAGGTGGTGCGGAATCATATCGAACAGAATCTGGCCGAACTGAACGAGGTCAAACCGCAGACGGCCGTTTTTGCGTCTCTGGACAATCTGCTCTCGGACCAGTTTTACCATTTGTCCTTCTGGAAGGTCGCTAACGAAGAAATTAACTATCGTCGTTTTTTCGGCATCAACGACCTGATCTGTGTGCGTGTGGAAGATGAGAATGTCTTTCAGGTCATGCATCAGCTTATTTTTCAATGGCTGAAAGAGGGCCGCATTACCGGCTTGCGTATCGATCACCTCGACGGCCTGTATCATCCCCGGCAGTATCTCGAACGATTAAGTCAGCATGCCCCGGATTGCTATGTTATGGTCGAGAAGATTCTCAATCCGGCAGAGGATATTCCCTGCAACTGGCCTGTCCAGGGGGCAACGGGTTATGATTTTCTGCATTATGTCAACGGCGTGTTCTGCCGGCAGGAAAACAAAACTGAGTTCCAGAAACTGTACTATCATTTCACGCGTTTGAAGCTGGATTATGCGGAACTGTGCATCGCTCAAAAACGCCGGATACTGGATAACCAGTTTCAGGGAAATCTGGATAATCTGGCCTTTCAACTGAAAAATCTGGCTGGCCGCGACCGCCGCGGCCGTGATATGACCTTTACCGTCATCAAACGGGTTCTCACCGAGATCATCGTGCGGTTGCCGGTCTATCGAACCTATATTGACGAGCATGGCATTTCCGAGCAGGATAAAACAACGCTTCAGCAGGCTTTCCAACAGGCTCGCCAGCAGAATATCCTGCTGGAATATGAGTTCGATCTGGTGGAAACGCTTTTTCTCTATCAGCAGTTCCGTCGTCCTGAATCACAAGTTATCCAAAAACTTTCAACCGAAGCCGCCGAAAAATTGGAGCAGAGTCATCAGTGCATACTGGATTTTATCATGGCTTTTCAGCAGTTTACCGGCGCGATAACCGCCAAAGCCATTGAAGATACGGTATTTTATATTTACAACCGGTTGATTTCTTTGAACGAAGTGGGGGGCGCGCCCGGCGATTTCGGCGCGGCATTGCCGGCGTTCCATCAGTTTCTCCAACAGCGCGCGGACGTATCGCCCCATGCCCTCAATACCACCGCCACACATGACACCAAACGCGGCGAAGATGTTCGCCAGCGGATTAATGTGCTCTCCGAAATCCCGGATCGCTGGAAGGCGCGGCTTCGCCAGTGGGCCATGCTAAACGGCAAAAAGAAGAAAAAAATACACAAACGTCCCGTACCCGATAAAAATGAGGAATATTATCTTGTCTTGCTTCAGTCGGAATTGGACATTTCCTAAAATTTCTTATACTATGTTA
>CAYZXY010000060.1:0-18870 GCA_964482555.1 uncultured Pirellulales bacterium | reverse complement strand
TAAATGTAAATAGTTTATGGTTGGGATAAACGCAATAACTCTATTGGAAGTGGTATGAATTAACGAAATATTCATTTTTCTCTTTTAATTTTAATGTTGATTCTGTATAATCTAATAAGATGAAAAGTTGCCGCCTTCTTCAGGCGCCCATAGCGGTTTTGGGTAAACCGGTATGGGTTAAATTTTAAGCAGAAAACAAGCCGGCCTATAGTTTCTGTTAAAACATTATTGCATTGTGAATTATGGAAAAGTTTCTTTTCATTCTTATAGTTGAATAGAATGATTGATTCTCGAAATGTATGGTTGTATATGAAAATGGGTAAAATATGAAATTTAGAAAAGGCTTCACGTTAATTGAACTTCTGGTCGTAATATCCATAATTGCGCTGCTGGTAGCAATTCTTATGCCGGCTCTTAACAAGGCCAAGCAGCAGGCGACTGCGGCGGTATGTCTTAATAATGAATCGCAACTTTCTAAGGCTTATATCATGTATGCCATGGAGAACGATGATTTTCTCATGGATGCCAAGCTGGCAGGGCCGGGATTTCATAACGGTTTTAGCTGGGCTGACAGGAATATGAGAGCGTTTATGTCAGTCCCGATGGATATTAATGGTAATGCGAGCAATATGACAATGGATGATAAAATCCGCGGCTTCAAGGAAGGGGCGCTATGGAAATATATCCAGACTCATGAAATATTGAATTGCCCCGGTGATAAACGTATTAATAAATCACTCGAAAGTGGGGATTTGGGTGGTTTTCGCAGTTATTCCCTCGGTGCGGTTTTATCCCGTATGGCTCCTCCCGGTACGGGCGAAGACGTGTACAGTATTAAAAAACTTACGGAATTTGCCCGGCCCAGTTCCAAAATAGTCTGGTTGGAAGAGGCTGATGGATCGGGATTCAACAGAAATTTCTGGGATATCTTTTTAAATGAAAGAAAATGGTACGATCCGGTCGCTATCTGGCATAACGACGCCAGCACGTTCGGTTTTGCCGACGGTCATGCCGAGCAGCGTAAATGGAGCGATAAGAACATGATCGAGATGGCTGAAAAAGGGGGTAAGGTAGTTGTTCCCGACGGTAAGTCTAATGATTACGACTGGTTTGTCAGATCGTATATTCCGGGACGTTAAATTCCCCTTTAATAATTATTATTCGAATAATGATATATTAAAGCCTGGTCCTTTAACAGGGGCCGGGCTTTTTTTGTGTCATTGGCGATGGTTATCCTTAAGATATTATATGACAATAGTTTACGGCTGTTTTTTTGGGGGGGGGAGGTCGCTTCGTATAAGGCTGTTCAAAAAGTCCTTTACCCGATTGCCATTAGATGTTATAATCCAATATCATATTGGAGAGATGTTTTGGTTGTCATAAGTCTGTCAGCCTTTGGGGCTTGGACTAAACTCTCACCTGCTTTCTCGCAATCTGATTGGTGATTACATGTTGGCCATATATGGATAATCTGTGTTTGTTGCCGATTCCCAAAGCGATATATTTCCAAAAGCATGATTAACATATATGATTTTATACCCAATCGAGTAGATAGCTCCGGGCCGAGCTGGGCGCGGGCTTTATATCCGCATCTAATCAGGTTCCGGCAAAACGGGCCTTTTTAATCGGAACGAGTATAAAAATCCGTAAAGATTTAAGGAGTAATGAGACATGAAGAAGAAGATGGCGCGGGGTATTTTCGGGATTGTTATGCTGGTCGTGATGACCGTCGCTGCGGCACAGAACGCCGTTAGCGTAAATATAACCAATGTCACTACACCTTTCGTTCTGGATGCCGGAGACATCACCGGTGTGAGGCCGTCGGGCAACTGGAATAATACCGATATTCTCGGCGGGAGCACGGCCGTACCGCTGGTCGCCAGCGACGGCAGTTCAGCCGGTTCGGTTATCATTTCTCCTCATGGTCAACCAACGGGAGTATATGCTAATGCTAATTCCAATAATGTGAGTTTTCCCTCTGATGTGCAAAAGCTGTTCGGTTGGCGTTGCCGGGATAACGGCTGTACGGCTGAGTTTTCCGGCATTCCTTTTGCGTATTATGATGTGTATGTTTATCTGGGATTTGCCGATTTCAGCGGCAATGTCAACATCTCAATCAATGACGGTCCCGGCGCGACCTACCTCTGGAATGAGAAAAATCTTTCTCAGATATCTGGATTCGTCGAAAGTAAAACCAATGTCAAAGGCAATTATGTAGCGTTTCGGGAGCTCAGTGGTTCTGACCTGAAGGTCAGGACGTCCAACGGCCTCAAAGGCTGGTGCTGCGGTTACCAGATCGTCGAAGTGCCCACCATCTCCATGACCGGGCCTGAAAACAATGCTCAATTTGATATCAATGTCCCCATTACCTTATCGGCCCGGGTCGTCAGAGAGGCCCATGTCGAACAGGTTGAGTTTTTCAGAGAAATCGAGCAGGGGGGGGTGGTTTCTATGGGGATTGTTACCACCGGGGATGGCAATGGGCATTTCTCAGTGTCGTTTGATTCTCTGCCGGAACTTGAATATGTGGTCTTCGCGGAAGTGAGTTACGATGATGCCCCGGCGGTGCAATCCGGGCCGGTGACTTTTACCGTCCTGCCGTTGAACGACCCGCCTTACAATGTCGATGCCGGCGATGGGCAATACGCGTTTTTGACCGATGGAGAAGCTCAGGTTAACCTGAGCGGCAGTTACAGCGATGATGGTCTCAGTCCGGTGTCGGTGACCTGGAGCGAGGATGAAAGGAATCCGGAAGGAGCCGTCTTTGTCGGCGATGTGAACAGTGTCAATGCGACTGTAGCCTTCAACGGCAGCATTCCAAACGGCACACAGTTCACCTTCCATTTTACCGTGGATGACGGCAAGAACGCCCCGGTGTCGGATGAGGTGGTCATTACCGTGTTTGATTTGCCGGATATATTTTATCAAAATCCTGTATCGGTAGCCGATTTTAATGTCTCGGGCAATGGGAATGCGACCAATATACCCAACGGCGTACAGATCGACGGCGATGGCGGGCTGGTGACGATATCCAGATCCTTCCCTGCGCAGAGGGACCCGTTTCTGATTCGTTTTACGCTGCGTCATGCAAGCGGTAACAACGGCCGGATATTTCTCAAGGCCAACGGGCAGAAGATGTTCGAGTTTGTCCTGACCACCCGCAACTGGGATTGGCGGGATAATCGCACCGACGTGAAAAGCGGGATAATGTTCGTCGGTCCGCATCCGCGAACCACGTGGAATTATATCCGCTGGGATGGCAATTTTTCCAAAAACCAGTTTTATACTTTCGACTTGATCGTCGATCCGCGCAAAAACAACTTCGATCTGGTTTTTGAAAACGGCGAGGTGTATGAGAATCTGGCGATGTATGAGGACCTGGGCTTTCTGGACGAAATTCAGTTTCAGGCTGCCAGCGGTTCCAATAACGTCCATCAGATCGGCGAGTTAATGATAACGACCATCGACAGCTATACCATCACGCCGTCGCCGGGCGCGAATGGGGCGATCTATCCCAGAGATCCTCTCGTCGCTGCCGAGGGCAGTCGCGAAGCGTACAAGATCAAGCCGGATGAAGGGTATATGATAGAAGATGTGCTGGTGGATGGTGTTTCGCAGGGACCCATTGCGCTGTACCGGTTTAATAATATCGACGCTGATCATACCATTTCGGCGACATTCATTCCTTTCGATCAGACAACGGCTTCGGATGTGCCGGCCGTGGTGGAAGAGGGCACCAGCGTTCTGATTCTCGCGCCCAACCGTCAGATACGCAATTATATTGATGACGCTCTGGAAGGCCTGGTCGCCCATTATCCCGCAGCGCCGGTCGGTTTATACATCGAGACGTATGCCTATAATAATGTCGCGGACGGTTCCGGCAATAATACCAAAGACGGTTACCTGCTTTACAAGTTTTATGACGGCCGTCCCAACGATAATCCAACGGCCAACAACGCGCTGCTGGATAAAATCGACGAACGGGAATGGGATTATATCATACCGTTTGAGAGTCTGGGCAGCGTTCAGCAGGTCATGCAGTTTAACGAATTTCGATCCAGCTCCGCGGTGGTGAAGTCGCCGCAGCTTCATTACCCGGAGCCCTATTTTGAAACCCTGCTGCTGATCTACCGGCAGGCACAGTATCGTGTCGGGGCGAAGCTGTTTTCACCAATGATCTGGGATGAGCAGGCCTCCTCTCATTACAACGGCAACAACGTCCAGATTGCGGATCATGTTTATCGGATGTCCAATTCGCTGCGGCTGCCGGTCCTGCCGATTGCATTCGCACTGGAGTATCTGGAGTTGGGCGGTTATCCACTCGAACCCGATACACTTGACCGTATCGACGAGGAGACGGCGTATGTCATCGCGGCGCAAATATTCGCCCAGCTTTTCGGCGACAGCCCCGCGAATTCGAGCTATATCGATCCGGATCTGGACGCGGCGTTTCAGAATGCCGCCAAATCTAACGCCTGGATTGCGCATCTGGCTCATAAGAATACCGAGCATTATTCGGGCGACTATTCCGGGACCAGTACGCCCGCGAACCTTTCAGGCAACATCTCCGGTCAGGAAAACGGCACCAGTACCCGTCATCTTGTCACTGACGACCTGCAAAACGTCGATGATTACGATCCGGATAATAATTTCGGCGGCGGCGGCAATGATTACATCTGGAATCAGGATAAGGGCGAAAGTTTCGAAAACCGGCGCAATCTGATTCGCGGTAAAAACGGCAATCCGCTGTTTATTCCTTACGCCCGTCATCACAGCGGTTTCCAGGACCTCAAGGTCACACCGAACACGCGGAAAATCTATGGGCAAAACTGGCTGGTCATAAATCATTACACCGGCGCCGGCCCGACGTCCGATGCTCAGTACGACCCGGCGGATGATTTTCAGGGGCGTGCCGACCAGACGATGGCCTGCTGGATGCGGGCGTGGCATTTGCGGCCGGACTACAATCTGAATGAACGCAGCGAATATGATCCCGACAGCGGTCATCCCGCGGCGGCGGCCTGTGCGATGGGCAATGCGGCCCTGTATTCGCTGGTGACGGGTAAGGACAGTTCCCGGTTTGGCGACTGGGATGCCTGGGACGGGGGCGGCAATCGTCAGGCGAATTTTGATACGCGCCAGTTCCGGCGTTTGGGGCACGAGGTGATCATGCAAATGGGGTATCTGGATTTCAATCAGCCCTATGACCATGTGGAGCCGGCCGGCTTTGAGATGCCGTTTATGGTGGAGACCGATGTCACTATTGCGCAGCAGCCGACGGATCAGGTTGTTGAAGAAGGCAAGACGGCGAAGTTTACGGTTGTTGCCGGCGGCAACAGTTCGGTGAGTTATCAATGGCGCAAAGACGACGTCGATCTCGGCAACGGCGGCCGGATCAACGGCGCGAACTCGGCGACCTTGACGATCAGCAACGTCAGCGTGGCGGATATGGCATTCTATTCTGTGGTTCTAACAGGGCCGTTTAATTCGGTGGAATCCGAGGCGGCCAGTCTGACGGTGGCAGTTCTGCCCGATATTTCGATTGAATCGCCGGCTGTACGGAATGTGAATTTGCCTTCTGCCGCCAATGTCCTCAAACTCAAGGCGTCGGTCAGTCATGACATCCCTGTGACGACGATGTGGAGTCAGGCGTCTGGTCCGGGAGCGGCGGAGTTCGATGATCCGTGTGCTCTGGAGACGGCCGTCGGTTTCGATACCGCGGGCCTGTACGTCATCACCCTGACGGCCGATGATGGAACTTATCAGTCGCATGAAACGCTGACAGTGACGGTGGGGGATGTGGATGTGAATTTCATCCCGCCGACTTCCGGTCTGCTGGGGCTCTGGCAGCTTAATGAAGTTGTCGGTCCCGAAGCGACGGATGCCTCCCCGGCCGGCCACACCGGTACAGCGGAAGGGGGGTATGCCTGGTCCCCGGAAATGGGGATCGAAGAAGGGGCCATCAGCCTCGACGGCAGCGGCAAGGTCACGGTTCCCAATATCGAAGGCATTAATTCCGGCGGGCCCTTCGTCAGCCGCACGCTGTCACTGTGGTTCAAGGCGGACAACGTCGGATTGAATCAGAAGCAGCTTCTGGTCGAGCAGGGCGGGGGCTCGAACGGCTTCAATCTCTATCTTTACAACGGCAGTCTGTATGGCGGCAAATGGGGCAACGGTGATGACTGGATCAGTACGAATGCCGTTACCTCCGGCCAGTGGCATCATGCCTGTTTGACGATGGCCGATGCCGGCGGCGGCAATGTGACGATTACCTTGTATCTCAATGGCAATGCCGTCGGGTCGCGAACGCTGGGCAATCTGCCCGATCATGGCGACGGCAATGGCTTCGGCGGCGTCAACAGTGACACCAGATACCATGACGGTGTGAATTCAGGCGTGGATTATTTCAGCGGCATGATCGATCTTGTAGCCTTCCATGAGCGGTCGCTCACGCAAGAGGAGATCAAGGCATTGGTGGCCGGTAAGAACAGCGTTACGGTACCGGCTGTGGATGCCGGAGAAGATGTGACGATGACGCTGGGTGAAGGGCTGAATCTTAGCGGTTCGGTCACTGCCGGCGATACCGCGGTGAGCGCGACTTTGTGGGATCTTAAAACCGGGCCTGCGGCGCCGTGGTTTGCCGATAGCGGGGCGCTGGCAACCGGGGTGACATTTCCGCTTCATGGTTTGTATGTACTCCAACTGGTCGCGACAGATGCCAACGCGACGGTTTACGACCGGCTGGTCTGTCAGGTGTTTGCTGTGGGCGATCTGACGCAGGACGGTGTGATCGATCTGGATGATGTCAAGGTTTTGTCCGACGGCTGGCAATCACTGTACGATATTTCGGACCTGGAGGACCTTACGCAAGACTGGCTTAAGTGACAATACTGGAAATAGAGTGTTTCGCTTATGTTTTACGTTTATACCCAAAGGGTATGAGAATTTCCGCTAGGGCCAGTCGTAAAGGCTTTGCCCGCACATAGTTACGTTTAGACAAAACTGGTATGTTCAATCGGAACGAGTATAAATGCTTTAATGTCATAATAATGGGAAGGTTCATGGCTGAAAAACTCTGGCGGAATATGTTTTTATTACTGGTTTTTTGTTTTTTGGGTAACTCGGCGAAAGCGGCCGAATTTACTTATCAGAATCCCAACGAGCAGTTGGAGTTGCGGGATACGGATATTCTATCCGATGACGGCATGTTTTATGCCGTAGGAACCTGCAAGCCGTTCTGGGGCGAGCCGAATCCTGGTGTCAAACTGTTTTCTTCACCGGACCTGAAGAACTGGACATTTGTGAAGCTGCTGATCGATGCGGAAAAACTGGATGAAGATGTCTGGTACAAAGACCGCTTCTGGGCGCCGGAGCTATGTAAAATTCAAGATCGATATTACCTGACGTTCAACTGTCAGAACAATCCCGGCACGTATAAAGACGTTAATAAGATGAAACACCCGCACGGGTGCGGTCTGGCCGTTGCGGACAGCATTACCGGGCCTTATACGGTTCTGACGCATGAGAAGCCGCTGGCCTCGTTTCCTGCCAATGATGTTCACCTGTTTGAGGATGAGGATGGAAAGACGTATGCTTTTTTCAATAACGGCTGGACGCCCGTGCACAAAATCTTTGTCGCCCGCATCGATCTGGAAAAAGGCCGTCTTATGGAAGAGCCGGTTGAATTGATTTCACAGGAGCCGGGAGAGTGGGATTCCGGCGGCATGGAAGGTTCGCATGTCGTCAAACATGACGGCGTGTATTATCTGTTTTATTCGTCTTGGACACGCGGGTATGCCGTCGGGTATGCCACGGCGACAAATATCTACGGTCCTTATAAGAAGTATGAAAAGAATCCTCTTTTTGGCGCCTGGAACAAAAACGGCGAAAAAATTCGTTTGTATGAAGGGCAGGAAGTTAAACAAGAGGGCTTTCCTTATAAGAATGCCGGGCATAACCAGTTTTTCATTGGACCGGATGGGCGGTTGTGGACCAGTCTTCATGGCTATACCGATAGCGGCAATCCGGCCTTGATCATCGATTCTGTCTGGTTTGAAGACGGTGTTGTCAAAACCAACGCGCCGACTTACACCCTGCAGACGGTTACGATCGCTCCGGAGATGGCACGTAAATTCCCCGGTTTGCTGGAAACCGGAACCGGCGGCCATGACCTTCAGGGCATCAACCTGGTCTTGAATGCCGATTGCGCCGATCCGACGATTCTCCGCGACGGCGATACGTTTTACATGACCTATTCCAGTTATAACTATCTGCCGGGGCTGCCGATCTGGCAATCGAAGGACTTGAAACATTGGTCGCGTCTGACCTATGCATTGCAGACGAAAGTTCGTGGCGCCGTCTGGGCACCGGATTTGATTAAGCATGAAGGGAAGTATTATATTTTTTTTCCCGCTGGCAGCACGAACTATGTTATCACGGCTGATAATATCGCCGGCCCGTGGTCGTCGCCGGTCGATCTGAAACTCAAAGGAATCGATCCCGGCCATATAGCCGCACCGGATGGCAAACGCTATCTTTATGTCAACCAGGGATTTGTTGTGTCTCTTTCAGACGATGGACAGCAGGTCACCTCCGAGCGGAAGGATGTCTATGATGGCTGGCGCTACCCCAGAGAATGGGTAACCGAAGGGTTTTACGATGAGTCGCCCAAGCTCAATTATCATAACGGCTGGTATTATTTAACCACCGCCCAGGGCGGCACTGCCGGCCCGCCGACAAGTCACATGGTCGTTTCCGCCCGTTCCCGTTCACCGCTGGGGCCCTGGAGAATCAGTCCTCATAATCCCATTATCCGTACCTGGTCGGCCGACGAGCGCTGGTGGTCCAAAGGGCACGGCACTATTTTTGACGATACGGCCGGAAACTGGTATATCGTTTACCATGCTTATGAACAAAATCGCCGGCCGCTGGGGCGTCAGGTTCTAATGGAACCGATTGAGTGGACTGAAGATGGCTGGTTCAAAACCGTTCGCGATAAAAAAATCGAGGGCCCGACGACTTCCTTTGGTAATGTCCAGATTGAATCCGATAGATTTAGCACAAAGCCGCTAAACCTGCAATGGCAGTTCATGAACATTGCGTCTCTGGATGTCATTGGCTGGCAAGATGGGAAGATTGTGCTGCCTGTAACGCCTGGTCAAATCAGGGCAATGCATACCCTGGCGTGCGATCATAATTACGAAGCTGCGATAGATCTGGAAGTCGATGGTGATGTCGCGGCAGGATTTGGTGTATTTTATAATCCACGTAATTATGCGGGCTTATTAGTAGATAGAGACGGTTTATTTTGGGTAAAAGACGGCAGAAAAGACGAGTTAATAACAGTTGACAAAATTAAGTCGCTTAAATTCCGCCTGGTCGATTACAATCTGTCGGTTTCCTTTTCTAAGGATGGTGTGGATTATACGGAATGGGAGGGCGCATTTGATGTATCGCATTATCATCATAACCGCTTACGGGGCTTTTCCAGCTTAAAACCGGGCGTCTTTGGTCGAGGCGAGGGGAAAATAATCCTGGATAATTTTACTTATAAAGCCTTATCAGGCAGCCGATAATATAAATCCGTAACGCAGAAGGATTATCAGATAGGCTCTTTGGATATAATTTTTTCGTTATGGTTCAGCCGCTTAAAGCAAAAAAAACATTTAAGGTTTTTGTAACTGTTTATAAACAGATATGTTAAGAAGTCGTCAATGAAGGCTATCCGTTTTCAAGCCAGAGACAATGAACGAAAATTTATATTGACACGCTGCCTTTAGCTTGATACCATTAAACATTATTAATCGAATCGCATATGAATCTGATTTGTAGATTCATCTGAGTTAAACGGTGCTAATTGAAAGAAAATTGTATAAGTTACCTTTTTTCCGTTTATGCTTAATTCATCTGAATCCTGAGGATTTATGCAGGTATGGGTAATGATTTTTGTGTTGCGTTTGAGCTGCGCATAATCCGCTGATGAGACGGAGAATAGTCTGAAGGTGGCTTTGAAATTCGATGAATGGGTTACAGAATCAACTTTGACGACGAGCAAGGTTTTTATGAGGAAAGAGGTTGAAAGGAAACCGCACTTAGCTGTCACCGGCGTTTTTTACCACTTCCCCCCCCAGAAACTGGATTTTGACCGGCAGTAGTCCGCGTTTGACGAAGTCTTATATCGTTACCGGGTGGCTGTTCGACAGGGTAGAATCTGTGTATATATGGAATGAAGGAAATGTTTGGCTGAATTTCACGAAAGGAGGTTTCGAGAAAACTTTGTCTGGTTTAAGAGTCTCTAAATTTGTGGTCTGAATTGTTTTATGTATTCATTATTCATTTTTATTCGTTGGGAGAATAAGCTATGAAGAAGCTCTTGTGTTTGATGATGGTTTTGTTGATGTGTTGTGTTAGTTTCGCCGACACCAATACCAGTTGGATTGGTCCGGCAAACGGTTTATGGAATGACCCCTGCAACTGGGATCCGGCGGGCAGTCCTTCGTCGGGCAGGCCTTCCGATTTTGCCGATGGAGTGGCCTTTCTGGGTGACAAACCCGCAGGATATCCCTGCGTGATTGACAGTACCCACACCGGTGCCGATGCCGCGGTAAGCCCCAAGGGTTATATGAACCTGGGTCTCAACGGTTATGCCGAAATCCTGATGACCGGCGGCGAGTTCAAATCCGGTGAATTGTGGATGGGGCGGGGCGGTCTCGCTACGAAAGCGGTTTTCACCATGACCGACGGAAACGCGACCTCCGATCACGATGGTTCCTCCAACAAAAATGTGTACTGTCCAGGTGAAGGGGATGTCGTTGAACCAGTTATTGGCGAGTTCAATATCCTGGGCGGGTATTTCTATTGCAGCAATACCCTTCAGGTCGCGTTCCGGCAAAACGGCATGCGGGGCAGTGTAGTCGTAGATAACGGGGCAACGCTGGAATGTCGCGAAGCTTTGTTCGTTGGTCCGAATGATCATCCTGACTGGGATAATATCGGAACAGTCACCATCGGTCACGACAGCCGGGTGCAGGTGAACAACTACTGGCGTATTTTTGACGAAGACAGCGCGATCGATCTGCGCGGCGGCGAACTGGTGATCAAGGGCAAAGGCGATCAAAGGGACAATGACTGGTACAACGGCAATGAACCTACTAATAAGATTGATAAACTGGTCGGTTTCGGCGGCCGTGTCGAAGTGATCGCTTCTTACGACGCGGATGAGGACGAGACGATCTGGACGACGCCGTTTTATTTCGACCCCACGCCGGCGGATACCACCGATCCGGAGTTTACGGAAACAGCTTATCCTGCCATTCCGCTGACACTGAGCTGGGTTCTGCCCGAACCGAATGATCCTGCCGATTCGGTAATTGTTGATGTCTATTTCGATACCGATGCCAATGGCGACAATGGTACGCAGGTCGTAATCAGTGAAAATGATCGTACGAGCGTGGATGTTACGGTCAATCCCAGCGAGGATTACTATTGGAAGATTGTTGCCACTGACCCGAACAGCGGCGGCACGCCGTTTGAAATCGATACCGCCGTCTTCAAGTTCACGACCGAAAGCGGTAATCTGGCTCCGATCGTTGAAGCGGGTCCGGACAGTTACACCTATCTGGAAGGCACAACAGGTACTTTTACCGTGGCCGGTGATGTCTCCAATGAAGATCTTGACCTGAATACCAACAACGATATCAGTTGGTCGGTAACACCGTCTGCAGGTGTATCGTTTGATGATGACAGCAGTCCGACAACGGGCGTGACTTTTGATTCCGTCCAGGGCGCTGCTGCCGGCGATTACGTCTTTACGCTGACCGCCGATGACGGCGAATTCGTTGTAACGGATCAGGTGATTGTAAAACTGTATGCCGACAAGTGTGAAGCGGCAAAAGTTGAATTGCCATATACCCCGACTAATGCACGTCAGATTGGCGACACCGATTACGATTGCGATGTGGATGTTGAAGATCTGATGGCTTTAACGGACTCCTGGCTGGATGATGCGTCACTGTAAAGATTCTGATGACGGCGTTTTGTGTGAAGGAGATCATACAGGTAAACCAATAGCCGCAATAACCAATGGCTATTGTTTTACGATGTTGAAATAATTCATTATTTTTTATTGGAGAATAAAGTTATGAAAAAGCTTTTAAGTTTACTGATCGTATTATTTTTGTGTAGTGTAAGTGTCAATGCCGCGAACGTTTTATGGACGGGTGACGGCGCCGATCCGTGTTATACCACCGGCGTCAACTGGCAGGGCGGCAATATGCCGAGCACCAATGATGCCCCTTTCTTTAACTCTAACGGCACCCGAACCTATCCCTGTGAGATTCATACATCGGTCCAATGCCAATATTCCAACATGGGCCATGCCCCCGGCGAATTGACAGCGGTCATCGATATCCTGGACGGCGGCGAATGGCTCGGCGGCGACATGTGGATCGGCCGTAACGGCAACGACAGCAATCCGGCCAAGGGGATCGTCAATGTCAACGGCGGCAAGATCAACATGACCAAGAATATCATACTCGGTGCGAATGAATCTGTGGGCATTTTAAACATCTATGATGGTGAAAGCACCGCCAATATTATGACTTTTATGAAAGGTTTTAATAACAGAGGTGATGAAAATCAGGGTTTCCTGAATATGTACGGCGGCAAACTGGAACTGAATCAGATATTCACTCAGGAAGGTGAGTTGAATCTGAATGAAGGCGGCATCAATCTCGAAGGCGGCGTTCTGCAGGTGAATACCAACATAATTCTGGACGAAGTTAATCGGCCCAACGTCAAGATTGATATCAGCAAAGACGGCGTCCTGCTGGTGAAAAACAGCCTGCGGCCCACCGTCGATGCCGAGATCGCTGAAGGTATGATTACCGCCTGGGGCGGCCTTTTCGACACGGTCATCGTGGAAGAATACGACCCGGCCGTACCGGACTATTTCGGTGTTCTGGCTCCGTTCTACCTGGAGCCGGTACCGGCGAACGGCAGTGAAGTTTTCGCGGACGAAGTGACGGAAATTTCCTGGACGCTTCCGGAACCGAATCTCCCTTCCGATGACATCCTGGTCGATTTGTATTTCGGTGAAGGCACCGATCCTAATGCCGTTCCGCAAGAGCTGACCGGTGAATCAAATGTCAGCTCGTTTGCCGTTACGCTGACGGAAAATACCGATTACATCTGGAAGATAAAGGTTTATGATGAAAACAGCAGCGGCGCCCCGATTCTGGTCTCTGAGGGCATTTTCCAGTTCCAGACCAAGGTGGACAACAAGGCTCCGACAGTGGATGCCGGTGCGGACGATTACACCTGGCTGGATAACGGCAGCGTGTCTTACGACTTTAATAATGCGTCGGTGATTGATGACGGCGGCGGCGAATTGAGTTATACCTGGACCACCATCAGCCAACCTGGCGAAAACGCACCGATTATTGATCCGTGTGATGTGTTAAATGCAACGGTAACGCTGGTTGATTCAGGCATGTACACCTTTGAGCTGACTGTAGTGGACAGTTTCGAAGGGAACCCGCAGTTTACGGAATCCGATACCATCAACATCATGGTTTATGACAATGGCTGTGCTGCCGCCAAACAGGAAGGCCTGTACACGGAAGCGGAGGCCCGCGCCAAAGGCGATACCAACTACAACTGTGTCGTCAATCTGGCTGACCTGAAAGCCATGGCCTCCAACTGGTTGATTGATGTATCTGATGAACTGTAATCGTCAGTTATGATCTTTTATTGCCTTTTATAAGAACATACGTAGGGGTCGATTTCATATCGGCCCCTTTTTTTTTCATGCGCATTTTGGCGGACAACCGTTTTGGGTGGAAGTATACTCGTTCCGATTGAAATAACCTGTTATGTCGGAATGTAATTATGTGCGAATAAAAAACTTATGCCCGGCTCTGCCCGGAGCTTTATACCCGATTGGGTATAGTTTTGGTCGGAGAAAACGGCACATAAAGAGCCGCGCAAGCGCAAAGTCAATTGAAAGCAGTATAAAAAGAGAAAAAAATGTGGACATAGACATTGTTTTTGATAATAAATAGAATTGGGATGGCTGTCAGTATGCACCGGGGGATAGATCCCGTGACTGGAGGCTGGCTGATTTGCGAGTGTAAGATGTGAGTCTATCGTTTTCAGGATATACACACATATATGTGATATCCAGACAGGACTTTTTATTGAAAAAATGGAAAAGGAGCTATACCAATGGAACGGATACTTGACCGCAGGATATTTATGAAGGCGTCTGCCGCGGCTGCGGGCAGCCAGTGTTTGCCGGATTTCCTCCTGGGAGCAGATAGACAACGACAAAGGCCGAATATCTTTTTTGCCATAGCCGATGACTGGGGCTGGCCGCATTCGTCGGTTTATGGCGACAAGGTGGTCAATACGCCGAGCTTCGAGAAAATAGCCGCCAACGGCATCCTCTTCAAAAACGCCTTTGTCTCAGCGCCATCCTGCACACCCTCCCGCAATGCCATCCTGACCGGTCAGTATCACTGGCGCCTGGGTTTTGGGGCGAATCTGTACAGTTATCTGCCGGAGGAGCATAAAACTTACCCCAATATCCTGGAAGATAATGGCTATTTCGTGGGACATTATCGTAAAGGGTTCGGTCCGGGCAAAGACCGGGACCGCCCGGTGGCAGGTAAGAAATTCAAAGACCTGCAAACATTTCTCAAGGAAAAGCCCCAGAACAAACCTTTTTGTTTCTGGTTCGGCGCGTATGATCCCCATCGCGGCTATCAATGGCAATCCGGCATGAAAAGCGGCATGAAGCCGGAAGATGTTGAGATCCCGCCATACTTCCCGGATACGCCGGAGGTTCGCATGGATATTTGCGATTATTATTTCGAAGTTCAGCGATTTGACCGCGAGGTGGGAGAGGCCCTGGAACTGTTGAAGAAGACCGGAGAGCTGGACAACACCATTGTCGTCATGACTGGCGATAATGGCTGGCCCTTTCCGCGCGGCAAGTCGAATCTTTACGATTTCGGCGTGCGTATGCCGCTGGCGATTCAATGGCCGGCGAAGATTCGTTCTAAACGTGTGGTTGATGATTTCGTCAGTTTCACTGATTTTGCTCCGACATTTCTGGAGGCGGCCGGGTTGAAACCCCTGGCCGCTATGACCGGGCGCAGCCTGATGAATATCTTTACATCTGAGAGGTCCGGGCAGGTCGATCCGTTACGCGATCATGTGTTAACCGGCAAGGAAAGACATACGCCGGCACAGAAAGATAGCATGGGCGGCACACCCATGCGGGCCATCCGGAATGACAGTTATCTGTACATCCACAATTTTGAACCCGACCGCTGGCCGGCCGGCCACCCGGAAGAAAGCATGCGCGGCCCCGGTTTGTCGGATATAGATGATAGCCCCACAAAAAGTGCGCTGGTGGAGAATCGCAACGATCCCGAAAAGAGAAAATATTATGAGCTGGCCTGCGGCAAACGACCGCGGCACGAATTGTATGATCTGCGCAAAGACCCCTGGCAATTAGAAAATGTGGCCTATAAAGCCGAATATACTGACATACGCCAGCGACTGGAAAAACAGCTTATGAATGAATCACGGCAATCGGAAGATCCGCGGGTGTCGGGTGAAGGGAATACCTTTGATGCGTATCCTTACCTGGGCCGTATGGAAAAGAAATAACGACGTGCCGGCATGAGGAGGATAATTTGAAATCCGGTCTGCATTATCTGATTTTTGCCGGCATCCTGGTTGGGGCTTTCGTTGGCTGGTGGATGAGTCTGTATCCCGAGGCCCGTATGGTGCAGTTGTCCCTGCCGGTGTTCGATCTGCTGGGACAGACGGTTTTTATCGGCGCTCTGAAAATGATCGTCGCGCCGCTGATTTTCTTTTCTATTCTATCCGCCATCACGGGCCTGGGATCGACAGGCCGTCTGGCCAGTCTCGGCTGGAAAACGCTGGCTTATTATGTCATGACAACGTCCATTGCCGTGGGGATCGGCTTGTTTTTCGTGTTGACGCTCAAGCCCGGCTATTCCCATAACCGCGACAAAATCCGCGCTAACTGGCAGCAGCAGCAAACCCAGCTTCATGAGAAATATCAGGAAAAGGAAACCACGCTGGAAAAAACGCAGCAGCAAACGCCATTACAAATAATTAAAAGTAATCTGGAGACCATTATCATGAATCCCTTTCAGGCCCTGGCGGAAGGGCAGAGCCTGGGGATCATATTTTTTGCGATATTGTTAGGGATAGCTTTAATCGTGGTCGGCGCGGCGGGTGAGCCGGTGCTGCCGGTCATACACGGAATCAACGCGGCAATTATGAAAATCACCGGCTGGATCATGGCAGGGTCGCCGTTGTTCATTTTCTGTCTGGTGGCTTCGCTGGTCGGTTCGCTGGGCGCGGACGTATTCCGTCCCCTGCTGGGCTATGTCGTGACGGTCATTATCGGCATCGCTGTCCATGTAGTGGTTTTGCTGGCGATATGTGCGATTTTTGGCAAGGTCTCACCCTGGAAACTGCTAACCGGAATTCGCGAGGCCTGGATGATTGCTTTCGCAACACGGTCGAGCGCGGCTACATTGCCGGTGACGATTAATTGCGTTCAGAACAATCTTGGCGTTTCGCCAAAATCCGCCGAGTTTGTCTTGCCGCTGGGAGCGACCATGAACATGGACGGCACGGCTTTATATGAAGGTGTAGCGGTCATCTTTCTGATTCAGCTTTTCGGCGGCATGCCCGGTGCAGAAATCACCCTGACGCCGATGATCACCATCATCATTTTTCTGACCGCCGTGCTCGCGTCGATCGGAGCGGCGGCGGTGCCCGATGCCGGCCTGGTGACGATGGTACTGGTGGCCAATGCCGTCGGACTGGATGTCCATTACATCGCGCTGATTTTCGCCGTTGATGCCTTTTTGGATATGTTCCGTACGTCGACCAATGTCATGGGCGATTCCATTGGCGCGGTGATCATCAACCGGCTCGAACATTTATCGGACAAAGCATGATCCTTCACATTTATTCAGTTATGCTCACGTTACGGTTACATCGCCATGAACGAATCATCATACGTTTTGATCAGAGTCTCCCAGCATAATGATTGTATTTGCAAGCGGATCATATCCCGGCCGTCATAAAGACATCGGCCCCTGGTGTTGTTTTCTGAAAGGACCTGAATCATCTGAGCTAATTTTTCCCGCAGCCGGCTGTCGCGCTCATATAAGAATAATTCATGCGTAACTTCAGGCAGCAGTTCCGGATAACTCAACCGCTCCGGCAGCAGCGGAATACACCCCGCTGCAATGGCCTCCAGAACCGAAAGCCCGAAAAATTCATGTATCGAGGTCGATACGACAATGTCGGCTCGCCGCAGCATGTCCAGGTATGCCGTCCGACTTGTCGCATAACCGAAATGATCAATCCGGTGGGCCAGGGTTGTTTTTGCCGCATTGAAGATCGGCGGGGCGTTACGGAAATTCTCACCAGCGACAATCACCCGGAAATCCGAGCCGGCGCGGTCCAGGTCAAACAAGGCCTCAAAAAAAGCCTCAGGATTTTTATCGTATTCCCAGCGATGGTTCCAAAGGATTACTGGCGGATTATGGGACTTTTGACTGGGCTTGTTTCTGAAAACATCCCCCGGTAATCCCAGGGGTATAACATGAGATTTTGCCCTGATTTTATCCGGAATCCCTTCCGGCACATAATCGGGCATCCTCTGGAGCAGTTGCTCAGCAGCGGTTAAAAAACTCTCGAGATGATATCGCGAATTAAACCAAGTTTGGTCGGCCGTCAGAGCGCTGGTAATGTTGGTAAAACCATACTGGTAGTCCCTTTCCTCCTCTTTCAGCAGGGGGTAGGTCAATTGATTTTCATGAAAATAGCATACCAGAGGACAACCGCGCAAAGTTTTCGGCAGAAGGGCCCGCAGGTCCGCAACCGGCGTCATATCGCTGGTCAATATAACTTCAATATTATCAAGGGTTTCAGAAGACAATTTTCCGAGTTGTTCCGTGAACCATAATCCCGAGCCGCGCATCCGCCATTTCCATTTACGCCCCGGAAGGCCCATTCGGGTAAAATGGTGTTGGCTGTGAGAAAGCAAGCCGTCCAGAAATTGTTTGTGGCTGCCGCTGTCATAGGCTTCTAATGCCAGGATGTGCAATTTTACAGGCTCCTTGTGATTTTTGCTGTTGCTGTTTTTTTGGCTGTTTGAGTGCGAAAACCGGGAAAAAATCACTTTCGCTTGACAATTTTCTAATATTGATGTATAGTAATATTGTAAGTACTGGAAAGGAATTTTAATGAAATATTCAAGTCATAGCCAGCTATCAATTCTTAAAAGTTTACATGTGTGCACGTTCTGTATTAAGATTCAGCGTGTGACGCAGGGCTTTATGAACGTATACTGGGTGCGCATGCTGGCAAATGGCTGAATAATAACATTCTGAATTTAAATTTGTAAAGCCGTTGCCAGCGAAGAAGCTGGTAGCGGTTTTTTTTTTATGTTTGTTCCTTTTTTAGGTCGTATTCAGTACTGTGAGGCTGATCGACCGGGAGGTGTCACATGAAAAATCAAAGACGTCACGACAAACGGAATCAGAAGATCCTTCTGCAAGCACAGATGGAAGCTCAGCAGGCCTTACTTGATTTCCATGCCATGCTCACCCGTTCTAAAGGTAAGACTGCCGGCGTGTTCATGTATGATTCAATCCCGGCGGCGATTCGAGTGAATAAGACAACGAAGGCTGCCGGTTAACAATACTTTTGCGGCAAAGCATCAATTTCTCCATTCTCCCTTTCCTCTGCTATTAAAGGGCAGGTTATCCGACCTGCCCTTTTTTCATGCCTGCCAATCCCGATTATTAGATA
>CAYZXY010000059.1:0-19982 GCA_964482555.1 uncultured Pirellulales bacterium | reverse complement strand
TAAGCGTGAATTCTGTAATTTGACTAAGATATCATTAACGCTGAAAGAAATATTAAATTGACTATTTATCGTTTATTCACTATTTAGAACCGGCTGGTTTTTGGGTTATTTGGACAATGGCGTATTAGGAACCTCAGGGATATTATTTAAAAGCTATTATATTTTATATTTTCCTGCCTTTTACTTCCGCCTGAATTCCTTCCACCGAATAGTTCATCTATTCAAAATGCTGTTGCCGGTATCAAGTATATATGGCTGAAAAAAGATTTTTTTGATCAGTCCGACCGCTAAGAGTACGATAAAGGTATATGATTAAACCTTTATTGTAAGGCAATATGCATGGATGTCTGACGTTATATCAGATATGTGTGCTTGCGCAATTTTAGCAGCAGTATATGTAATGGTGTAAAAACGGGTATAGTTTGCGTAAAGCTGGGCCTGTTTGTGGCACGGTGAGGAGTATTCAGGCTGGAGCCGGTCGTAAATATGCTCTAATAAATAATTTACGATATGGCATTGTTGGAGAATCGCCATCGTAATGAATGCAAGACGTTTTCAAACTCTGGATTTAATGACAGCAGAATCACCAAAATTCGAAGGCTATGAAATTGTGAGACGTTTGGGGGTTGGTGCCGGCAGCGTTATATATGCTGTTCGCAGCAGAGAAACGGACGAGATGTTTGCGCTTAAACATGTCGAACGGATCGAAGGCAAAGACAAGCGTATGGTCGAGCAGGTTATTAATGAATATAGGGTTGCCTCGCTGATCAATCATCCCTATGTGCGCAATATTTATAAGATGAAGCGTGTCAAACGCGGCTTTCAGACAAAGGAAGTTTTTCTGTTGATGGAATATTGTCCCGGCGTCAGTCTTGAGCAAAGTTCCAGCCGGTCGATACTGGATTTGCTGCTGATTTTCCGGATGGTCGCGGACGGTATGAACGGCATGCACAACGCCGGTCTGGTGCATTGCGATATGAAGCCGAATAATATTATCATTAATGATGATGGCGGTATCCGGATTATAGATCTGGGGCAAAGCTGTCCGTTGGGAACGGTAAAGCCCCGCATTCAGGGCACGCCAGATTATATTTCGCCTGAACAGGTGAAACGAAAACCTTTGACTAAGGCAACGGATATTTTCAATCTGGGCGCTACCATGTACTGGGCTTTTACCGGCAAACATATACCGACGATGATACCCAAGCGGACCAATGGGATTGAGCTGGCACTAAACGACAATGTTGGGCCGGCCAAAAGTCCGAATGAATTAAAGCCCGCAATACCAATGGGGGTTTCGAACCTGATAATGGAGTGTGTGGAAAAGGATCCCAGGAGACGTCCGTCGGATATGCCGACGTTGATCTCACGGCTGGATTTATTAATTCACATGATTGCAGGAAACAAGCCCAGGACGGCGCATACTGCGAAATGACCAGTAAAGAAATGCTGCAGATACTGGAAGCCGCGGCTCAGGCAAGCCGTACCGACCGCTATCGACAGGGCAATATTGTTCGACTTGAGGGGCCCGGTCGCGTGGTGATGACGGGGGATCTGCATGGTCATGAACGGAACTTTGAGAAGATGGTCGCGTATTCCCGGCTCGAAAATGGCAATAATCATCTTGTGATCCACGAACTGCTGCACGGCAATCGGTCGGAAGGGGAACATGATACGACGTACCGGTTGCTGACGCAGGCGGCTGAATTGAAGGTACGATATCCGCATCAGGTGCATTATATCCTGAGTAACCATGAAATCTCCCAGGTGACTAAAGATGAGGTGATGAAGAACGGCCAGACGGTGGTTGAAGCGATGACGTTGGGGCTGATGGCGGAGTATGGCTCTAACAGTCAACTGGTTTCGCAGGCGATAGATGAGTTTATTATGTCGCTGCCGTTTGCCGTGCGGACATCGAACCGTATCTGGATGTCGCATTCGTTGCCGGCGAAACGGCACTTGCGGGCATTTGATGCGGGGATTTTCGATATGCCGCTGACAGTGGAGAAATTACGGCTGAATGATTCGCTGCATGCGCTGTTCTGGGACCGCTCGCATGATGAGCAGTGCCTGGAGCAGTTGAGCGATATGTGGGATGTGAATATATTTATCATGGGGCATCGGCCGCAGGAGTTTGGGTACGGCAGACCGTTCGATAATCTTTTCGTACTGGCGAGCGATCACGGGCATGGGTGTATTCTGCCAATCGATCTGGAGCGGCGATATACAGGAGACGATCTGGAAGCGGAGATTGTCAAGCTGGCGAGTGTAAAGGTGAGGTCGGTATCATGATTGTGTTAATGGGTTAAATGATGGGATTGCGATTCAACGCCAGGCAAGTAAGAAACCTGGAATCATGACAGAATGTCATCATGATTATACCCAACCGGGTAGCAAGCTTCGGGCAGGGCTTCGCCTGTTATATTTGAAGAAAACGGCCATTTCATGCTTCGAAATTCCGGTATATCAGGGTTGGGTAAATATCAACTTCAGGGAAATGACGGCGATGCCAGTATTTGAACTTGCACTGCCATATGGGGGCTGGTTATGTGGGGTGTGATCGCGATCTTGTGCCGGGAGCGAAATTTTATGCGTGAAAAACGGGGGGAGCTATGGTATTATTCTGGTGTGATAAGGCTGGTGTTCGAAGTGAGAATGCCGCGGAAGATCATGTCCGGCGTTCGTGTTTGTAAGTTGTTGATATTGTTAGGCTTATAGGTATTTTAAAAATGTCGCCGTCTAAATTATGCCGAAAGGATAACCTGATGAAGTTATTGCGTGGATGCTTCTGTGTGGTAAGTGTGGGCCTGATGGTGGTGATGCTGAGTTCCTGCAAACAGGAGACGAGCGTCGAGAAGCCGGTAGGATTTGAGCCGTCGGTGGACGGTGTGGCGGTGGGCCCATATACGCAGATGGATCTTGAAACTGCCCGGCAAATAAACAGTGCAGGAAAATACGATCCGTTTGCCGGAGCGAGTACGGAAGCGGCACTGGCCCCGGTGACGCCTGAGCCGGCCGAGCCGACGGGGACTGGGGGCGAATTCGATGAAGGGCCTGCCGATACGTTCGATCCTAATGATGCTTTTGGAGAATTTTAACGGGCCGGTATGCCTCATAGATGAAATGGTTGCGGCGTGAAGCTAACGCGATCGACAGTTTATGCCATCAGTTCGCTGGCGTACATGGCGGGGGAAGGGGATTTTGCCCCGCTGCCGGGGAAGGAGATTGCCCGTGAGTGTGGGCTGCCGCTGGATTATCTGTTGAAGGTGTTGAAGCAGTTGGTGGCGGCGGGATTGCTGTTGAGTTTTCGCGGGCCCAGCGGGGGATTCAAGCTGGCGAAAAAACCGGATACGGTGTCACTGCTGGAGGTTATCGAGGCGGTGGAAGGGCCGTTCGAGGCGGATGACCGGGAGATGCCGGAACAGTTTGAGGGTGTGGCCAAACGATTGATGGGGTACTATCAGGAGGCGACGCGGCAGAGCAGGGAATATCTGGGAGGTGTGATGCTGCGGGATCTGGTGTGACAGGATGTTTTAAGTTTGTAATCGTTTACGGAAATCACCGGGCGGACAAGCCGCAACCAGATTAAACACTAAGACACAAAGTCACGAAGGTATTATACCCAATTGGGTAAAAAACTCCGGGTAGGGCCGGACGTAAGCTTTTTACCCGCACCTGATTACGTTCTTACAAAACGGGGAATTTCAATCGGAACGAGTATATATTAGCATACAGAGTGGTTTTGGATTATGATAGGCCTTTGATTAATGGATGATCAAGGGTTTTTTTATGTCGTATCTGGATGTGATCAGTGGTGAGGCGAAGGGGATTGGGGCCGTATTGCTGCGCGGGGTGTTGCGGGTCTTGTCATGGTTGTATGGTGCTGTTGTGTGGTTGCGAAATGTCGGATATGACAAGGATTGGCTGCGCAGTTACGAGCTGGATGTGCCGGTGGTGTGTGTGGGAAATATAACGGCCGGGGGAACGGGCAAGACGCCGATGGTGGTATGGGTGTGCCGGATGCTGCAGGAGCAGGGGATGCAGGTTTGTGTATTGACGCGGGGGTATAAGGGGGAGACGGCTGGGGGCAGTGATGAGGTGCGGTTGCTGCGGGGGTCGCTGCGGGATGTGGGGGTGGTGGTGGATGCCGACCGGGTGCGCGGGGGACGGACAGCGATCGAGAAATATGGGGCGGAGGTGTTGGTGATGGATGACGGGTTTCAGCATCGGCGGTTGCGGCGGCGGCTGGATATCGTAATGATTGACTGCCTGGCGCCGTTTGGGTACGGGTATGTGTTGCCGCGGGGATTGCTGCGGGAGTCATTGGCGGGGTTGAGAAGGGCCGGCGCTGTGGTGTTGAGCCGATGTGATATGGTAGATCCTGAAGGGTTGGGAGCTTTGAAGCAGCAGGTTAGGAGGATTGTGGGTGAGGATATGTCGGTTGCGTGCAGTCGGCATGAAGTTGTGGGAATGTATAATATCGATGGGAGTGAGTATGGGCTGCCCGAACTGGTTGAGAGGAAGGTGGTTGCTGTTTGCGGGATAGGTAATCCGGGGGCGTTTGTGAGGACGCTGGAAGATTTGGGGGCGATAGTGGTTGGGCAGCGTTTTTTTGCGGATCACGTGGAATATTCGGAGGGGATGGTAAGGGAGTTGAAGGCGTTGTGGGAGAAAAGCGGGGCGGATTGGGTGGTGACAACGGAAAAAGATTGGGTTAAACTAAGGCAAGTTTCCGTTATACATGAGTTTAAGGAGTTGTGCTGGGTGAGGGTGGCAATGAGGTTTTGTGAAGGGGAAGAGGAGATAGCGACTGAATTGAGATGTCAGATCGCTCATGGCGGTTAAGTGAAGCAAAACAACCTGCGGTACAGGGAAGAATGAAAAAAGAGAACTATCAGCCAATTGATTTGAGTCGTTTAAAGACGTTTCCGATGGAGCAGCGTGCGCATAAGGTGGATGCAGGGGTGGTGGCGAAGCTGCCGGAGAAGGGGGCGTCGGCGTGGGAGTTGCTGGAGAGTCTGCCGGATTTTCTGGGAGTGCGGCAGTTGCGCGGTTTGGCGGCAGTGATTGCGGGGGCGGTGCGGAACGGGCGGCCGGTTTTTTTGGCGATGGGGGCGCATGTGATCAAGGTGGGCTGTTCGCCGATTGTGATTGATTTGATGCGGCGAGGGATTGTGGTCGGATTTGCGATGAATGGCGCAGGAGGGATACACGATTTCGAGATCGCGCTGCATGGGCAGACGAGCGAAGATGTGGGGGCGAATCTGCATGAGGGGCGGTTTGGGATGACGCAAGAGGCGCCGGCGTTTATGGCGGAGGCGGCGCAGCGGGGGCATGCCAGGGGGATCGGACTGGGGCAGGCGCTGGGCGAGATAATAAATGAGCGGGAGATGCCCAACCGGGAAATGAGTTTGTTTGCGATGGCGGCGGAGCTGAGAAAGCTGGCGACGGTGCATGTGGCGCTGGGGACCGATACCGTGCATATGCATCCGCAGGCGAGTGGGTTGGATATAGGCGAGTCGTCGCTGATCGATTTTCGGCGGTTGTGCAGTCTGGTGATGGATCTGGGGGGCGGGGGCGTCTGGGTGAATATCGGCTCGGCGGTGATTCTGCCGGAGGTGTTTTTGAAGGCGGTCTCGGTGGCCCGGAATCTGGGAGCCGATCTGAATGAGATGATTACAGCGAATCTGGATATGAATCGTCATTATCGCGTGCAGCAGAATGTGTTATCGCGGCCGGTGCGGCCGGGCAATAGTTTTCAGGTGATCGGCCACCATGAGATTACACTGCCGCTGCTTCGGATGATGGTGTTGAATATGATTTGAGTTGAGGTGTTGATGGGTTAATGCGTTTAGGAGTTAACCCGTTTTCATAGACAGGAAAAGATACATGTATGAACGATTGATACAGATTATGGCGTCGGCGGGGCGGCCGAAGGTGTTGCTGGTGGGTGATTTTATGGTGGATAATTACCTGCTGGGCGATGTCGATCGGATATCGCCGGAGGCACCGGTAATGGTGATGAAGGTGCGCGAGCGGCAGGAGCAGCCCGGCGGGGCGGGGTCGGTGGCGATGGATCTGGCGACGCTGGACGCGGAGACGGTATGTCTGGGCGTGGTGGGCGATGATGACACAGGCCGGCGGCTACAGAAAATGCTGTGTGATACGGGGAAGATCAATGCGGGGCGTCTGGTCAGTATGGCCGGTCGGCCGACGACGTTCAAACAGCGGATTGTCGGATTGGCCCAGCAGCGGCATCAGCAGCAACTTATGCGAATCGACGAAGAGGAGAGCGGGCCGGTTTCGCTTGAGGTGCAGGAACAGCTTTTGACAGAATACAAGGCGATGCTAGACTGGTGCGATGTGGTCTGTCTGGAAGATTATAACAAGGGCGTGATGGCGAATGATTTTTCGCGGGAGATGATCGAACTGGCGGGGGCTCATGGCAAAAAGGTGATAATCGATCCGGCGTCGATTAACGATTATTCGCGTTATACGGGGGCGTGGCTGGTCAAGCCCAACCGGCGCGAAATGGGACGGGCGACCGGCATCGAGATGAAAACCGAGGGCGACTGGCTGGAGGCCTGCCGGATTTTGTCGCACGAGTGCGAGATCGAGAATCTGGTTGTGACGCTGGACAAGCTGGGGGCGTTTTTATATCAACGGGAAACAGACAAAGGCGAGATTATTTCGACGCGGCCGCGCAGTGTCTATGATGTGACGGGGGCGGGGGATATGGTACTGGCGATGCTGGGGCTGGTCATTGGCGGGCAGTATGGTGAGTTGGGGCCGCCGACACTGCAGGAGGTTGTGGCGTTGGCGAATGTGGCCGGCGGGCTGGAGGTTGAGCGATTCGGATGCGTAGGGATCAGCCGCGAGGAGATCATGGCGGAGTTGTCGCGCGAACGGCAGATGAAGTCCGGCAAGCTCCGCAGTCTCGATGCCCTGCTCAAAGACGTCTCCTGGCACAAGCAGCAAAAGCAGACAATCGTTTTTACCAATGGCTGTTTCGATATCCTGCATCCGGGGCATATCAATCTGCTGACTTTTGCCAAAGAGCAGGGCGAAGTGCTTATTCTGGCGATTAACTCCGATAATTCTGTCAGGCGGCTTAAGGGCGAGAGCCGGCCGATTCTCAAGGAGCAGGATCGGGCGGCATTGGTGTCGGCGCTGGAAGCGGTTGATTATGTCGTTATTTTTGACGAGGACACGCCGCAGCATCTGATTGAGAAGATTACGCCGGATGTTCTGATTAAGGGCTCCGACTGGGCCGGTAATGTGGTGGGCCAGGAATGGGTCGAACAGCATGGCGGCAAGGTGGTCCTGATGCCATTGATGAAAGGCCGCAGCACGACCAACATCATCAATGAAGTGATCGAACGTTATGCCGATTCAAAATTGATATAATGTAACGAGCTTTAATTGGGAAAGTTTAAAAAATGGACATATCCTTTTGACTGGTTATTTGTACTGCTTCCGGTTGAGTTTTTCCGTTTTTTCCAACCATAACTACGTACACGGAAAACGGTCAGGCGTGGCTCTGCCAGGAACTTTCTACCCGATTGGGTTATAGTTTGGGAACTTCGAACAATGAATAAAGCTGTATTTCTCGATCGCGACGGAACGTTGATTGAGCATTATGATTATATTACCAGGCCCGATCAGGTGCAGTTGCTGCCGCGGGTGGCGCCGGGTTTGAGGCGTCTGCGCGAAAAAGGGTATCTGCTGGTGATTATTACGAATCAGTCAGCGGTGGCCCGGGGGATGATCACCGAGAAACAACTGGGCGAAATACATGACCGGCTGGTGTCGCTGCTGGCTAAAGACGGGGCTTATCTCGATAAAATTTATTATTGTCCGTATCATCCAGACGCCAAAGTGGAAAAATATCGTCGGGACAGCGAGCTGCGCAAGCCGGAACCGGGTATGTTTTATCGGGCAGCGGCGGAACTGGAGATTGATCTGGAGCAAAGCTGGATGATTGGCGATGATGACCGTGATATTCAGGCGGGACAGGCCGCAGGCTGCCGGACGATTATGCTGGAAGACCGGGGCAGTTCGCTGGTGCAGCGGGGCGGAGCCAGGCCGGATTTCGTGGCGGTGAATCTGCAGGAAGCGGTGAATATGGTCATTCGGCATCGGCATAACGGCGAGTCAGAAGCAGGGGAAACGGCACCGGTGGATGAGAAAACGGAGAAGGTGGAAGAAGTTGGCGATATTCTGGATGAGGGTGATACAGCGGTAGTGGAGGATATGCCGGCCGGGCCGGAATCGGAACCCGAGCCCGCGTCGAATGAGGAAAAGGACCCGGCCGCCGTGCCGGAACAAGAGAAGACGCCCGAAACGATGCGGGATGAGCCGGTAAAAAAAGAGGATGAAATAGAATCGCCGGTTGAGATTGAAGATGTGCCGCTGCCGGAAGAGGTGACTGCGGAAAAGGAGACGGTGTTGCCGGCGGAGGAAGAGACGCAGATGGTTTCCAGGACGCAAGAGCCGGAAGAAAAAGAAGCGTCGTTGCCGTCGCTGGAGCAGCAGGTGCAATCTATTCCGTTTATCAATCGGCGTAAGACGAAGCGGCAGGCGCCGGAAAGCCAGACGGATGATCTGCTCAAGCAGATTTTGCGTGAGTTGAAGTCGCTTAATCGCTCACAACATGCGGAAAAAGGGGAGTTTTCTATCGGCAAGTTGATCGCCGGCATATTGCAGATGCTGGTAATTGCATGCCTGATAATGGCTTTGCGAGCCGGGATGGGCGCAGAGCCGAATTATGATGCGGCGCGCAATTCGCTATTGCTGGCATTGACGCTGCAGACAATGGCGCTGACGATGCTGTCAATTCATAAGTGAGTTGATGGGGTATTAATGTAGCGTTAATACGATTAGCCACGGTTTTTTCCAATAAACACGTGTTCCACGCCACATATCTAAGATATATATTATCAGGCGCTACCATGCATTTTATGCTGGTTGTAACGGTTATAAGGGTCAGGGGTTATAGACGAAAATATGATTTGTGTGTCTTTGTGTCATTTGCTTCATCCGGTCGGGCGTTTGACCGATTATATCAGTAGTGATAAAGAGTTATGAAAAAACGGATTTGTTTTGGTGATCAGGCTGTTTTTGCGGTTCTGGGGGCCGCCCAGAAGGTTTATGTTTCTGTAACTGTTTGAATTGAACAAGTTTGCAAAAAAACATGTTAATTGAAATATTTTGACTCTAAAAATGAGCCAAAAATGACAAGTATATTTAGAAATTAAATTAAAGCGATTGTAACACAGAAAAAGTTAACTTGCCTGGATTTTGCTTTGATTATTAACGAACTTTTTTGCAATTTTTACTTCATTATTTTACAGACCTTGGGGATTAGTTCTCCTCAACAGGCGAGGATAGTTAAAGGTCAGTTAGATCATTCATGAGATAAAAATCATAAATGTTTGTAAAGTCGCGAACTTATTTTAAATTCCACAAATAAATTAAATGTGCGATTTCGCACTTTTTATTGTGATAACATTTTAGTAAAAGGCTTAACAGTGTCTTTTTACCAGAAACTCAAGATGTCATGGTGTATTCGATACACTTATTCGAAAGTTATAAATAATACCATCGGGCTTAAAAGGCCCTGCGGAACGCCAAAACGCTCAAAAAACTGCAAAACTTAAGAATTCATTCCTGAATAATATTTTGCTAAAGGAGAACGGTATGCTTCACAAGATTAACTTCCTTCTCACATTTATTGGATTTTTAACGATCTCTCAGATCTTTGCCGGGGTGGTGCCGGCCCCGAGTGAGTTTTATGCAGGCTCGGAGCAGACCGACGATAAGCTGATTTATGTCGGAGGCAGCGGCTCTGGCGGTCGTCTGGCGGTTGATACGCACGCTGAGTTCATGGTGGCGCGGGACAATAACAACGTCGCGCTGAACTGGAACAACTGCGGGACGTTCAAATGGTCGTTCGGCTTTTTCGGCTTTGACGGTCCGAAAAGCGAATACCCGCATATCGAATCGGATTTGGCAGGCTCACCGGCGGTCACCTTTGACGGTGATGACAAGCTGCGGATGATTATGGAGCCGGGTTACGGCTACGCACTGCCGGCGGAGATTACCGACGGGGTGTTATCGGTCGAGCTTTGGGTGCGGAATCCATCCGTGGAAGCGGGCGAAGTGCTGATGCGGTTTGAGGATACGACGGATGTCGATCTGACGGGGGCGCAGTTCAATATGTCTGGCAGTACCTCCTGGCAGCATCTGGTGGCGGTTTCGAACGGCAGTCAGATTACCTTTTACAAGAATAACGTTCAGGTCGGCACGCAGGTTGGCGCGCTTTCGTTTGGTCCGAATGCGATCATCAATCTGGGCGCTCAGTCGTTTACCGGGTCAATCGCGGCGGTGCGGATTCACACCGAGGCGATGAATACGACGGACATCGCTCATAATTACAACGGCGGTGTGCTGCTGGGGACGTATCTGCTGTATGCCATTGAGGCCAGCAATATATGCAGTCATTTCTTGGGTGATCCGAGTCAGTGCGGGGCATTGAGTTGGGAGGAATCGGCCCATTTCCGGTCGATGTGGAAGGAATCGGAAAACCCCGATCCGGGCGACGATATCAGAAGCCGGGTTAAAAATCAGCAGCTTCCCGAATGTGAGGTGGTTTACGAATATCTGAATAAATATTCCGGCAAGCATTTGCCGTTCGTTTCCGATAATCAGGAAATGCGCGGCGACGGCCGTAAGTATAAATGGGTAGCCGGCAACGGCTGGGGCGGCGCTTATATGGGCTGGTCGGCCAAGATGGGATTCGGCTGGGGCATCAGCTATGCCGGCGGGTGCAATCCGCATGAGTATGTGCACGGTACAGACGCATCGCAGATGGGCAATATCACCGGCAACTGGTGGGAGACACACGCCAACTTCCAAGTCTCCTGGCTGGGTGACCCGCAGGCCAATCCGGTGGAAAAATGCCCGCAACACGCGCATGTGTATCCCTCTACGGGCGGCAACTATTATCACGCCTATCTGATATGGGATCATCTGGTGGAGACGCCGGAGTTTGGCGGGTTGTATGTGACGCGGTTGTGGAATATGGGGCCGGCTGCCGGCAGTGAGGTGTTTCCGCCCCGAGGCATGGAAGAAATGGATCCCAGTCCGGAAACCCCGTTCGATGAAGAATGGGTGAAAATGGCAGCCCGGACGGTGACGTGGGATTTTCCGAGCCACCCGGAGTATGCCAGTGTATTTGCCGGCAAGCCCAATAAGGCGCATAAATATTACATTCTACTGGAAGAGGTGCCGTATCTGCCGGCGGGCTGGTACGAGCCGCCCAAGTGGCGGGCGCCGCAGCAGCACGGTTACAACCTGTGTCCGTTGCAGGTCAATCCGGGGACGGTGACGGCGGAACTGAGCGGTTTTGTCGATCAGGACCATGATTCGGACTGGTCGGCGATGTTCATGGCGGTCGATAACGGCAATCCGCGTTATGGTGATATTTTTACGACCGATGCGCCGGGCAGTTTCGAAGTGCTCGGCGGCGACGATGAACTGTATCTGGTCGTAGTGGCGACGCCGCAGAATATTATGGACATTGGCATTTTCGCCAGCGATCCGTTGACGGATTACCGATTACCGAATAAGGACCGGTTCCCTTATCAGGTCAAGCTGACCGGCACGTCGCCGGACGCTTCCAGATGGATTCCTTCTCCGAGCCAGAACGGCACGATTGCTCCGACGGCGTATGTTGCTCCGACGGCGTATGTCGCTTCCGGTGCGCAGGTGTTGGGCAACGCCCGGGTGGAAGATTATGCCCGGGTTTACGGCACGGTACAGGATAACGCCGTGGTTTCAGGTTATGCGATTATCGAATCAAACGCTGTCGTTAAGGATAACGCCCGGGTGGCGGATTTTGCGATCGTGCACAGCGACTGCACGATTTCTGAAAACGCCCGGGTTCTGGAGCATGCCGACATCGAGACAGGCGTGTCTGTTTACGGTTTTGCGATTTGCAAAGGCAATTCCTACGTTCGGGGTCCAACCTACGGCACGGGTATCATCGACGGGAATTATATCAAGAATAACGAGGTGGACAAGGGCTACTGGTTCACCTGGAGTTGGGGCAGTGGTCAGAATCCCGGCGAACTGGACCAGGAATTCAATCAGCTTTATCTGGAATACCGGTTTGAAAAAGAGGATGATTATCGTATCTGGGATACGTATGGCGCAACCTGGGGACGTCTGCTGAACGGGGCGGGTTATGTACTGGACAACGTCAGCCAGGTGCTGTCACTCGATGGCGTTGATGATTTTGTCGATTTGCATCAAAGTGTTGGCCAGAAGGATGCTGTCACGTTCGATATGGATGTCAAGTGGAACGGCGGGGTTGCCGGTCAGCGTTTGCTGAACTTCTCCAATTCCGCTACGGGCGACGCGGCCTGGCTGACCCCCAGCGACAGCAGCGGCAAACTGGCCTTTACGATCAGCATCGACGGCAATGTCCAGACGGTTCAGGCCGACGCTCCGCTGCCCACGGGCGAATGGCATAATGTGAAACTGATGAGTTACAACAATACGGTCCTGATTCATGTCGATGATGTGGCATGGGCCTCTTCCTCAATGATAACGCACGATCTGGAAGATACCAAGGCCAACGAATGTTATATCGGCCGTGGCCCGGGAGGTGATTTCTTCGGCGGTTGTATCGACAACTTCGTCGTCTGGTCGAAATCGCTGATCGAGAACGATCCGCCTTCGCCGAATCCATCGCAGTTTTTGATACCGCCGACCAAAATGGACGGCAATACGGTGATGATGCAGGCCGTTCCTGCGATCGATACCAGTAAGCCGGTCGAATACTATTTTGAGGAAACCACCGGCAACCCCGGGGGCAACGACAGCGGCTGGCAGAAGAGTAACGTGTATTTTGACGGTGGCCTGGTTCCCAATACGAACTATACCTACGTGGTTCGCACCCGCGACGCCAAAGGTAATACCGGTTCCAATTCCTCGCCTGTGAATTACAACAACGGTTCGCAGAATGTGAGCTACTTCCTGCCCTCCGGTTCCAGTGAAACGGTTTCCATGGAAGCGGAAAATTATGATGCCAAATTTACTGGTACCCTGTATAACCAGAATTGGAACACGATTAACAGTCCGCCTTCCGGCGCCAGCGGCGGCAAGACCATGCAGGTGCCCAACGCTGGTAAACAGGTCGATCTGCAGTATCTGCCGGACAAGAGCCCGCGGCTGGACTTCAACGTGATGTTTGACGAAGCCGGTACCTATTATATGTATCTGCGCGGCAACGGCATTGACGGTTCGGGCAATTCCACGCATGGCGATCTGGATATGCAGGAACTCAAGTCCCTGCAGTATCTGGCTAATTTCAAACCTCATGACGAATACGTCTGGAAGGGCGGCGGCGAGTTTACCGTTACTCATCCCGGCATTCACTGCGTGAATGTCTGGATGCGCGAAGATGGCACCCATACCGATAAAGTCGTCATCAGTAAAAGTAATAGCTTACCTTCCGGCACTGGTCCGGCCGAAAGCGCCCGCGGCGGCGGCGGAACGACGCCGGTTGTGGCTCAACCTTCGGCCCCTTCCGGTTTATCGACGACGTCCGGCCCTGGTTTTGTTGATCTGGACTGGTCGAACGTTTCCGGAGCCGATTTCTTCGGCTATAATGTCTATCGTTGTGAAACGCCCGATGGGTATTACACGAAACTGAACGATGAGCTATTGACCGCCAGTGATTTCAGAGACGCTGCCGCGGAGGATCTGGTAACGTATTATTATGCGGTAACCACGGTTAATGTTAACGCCAATGAGAGTCCGTTAAGTTCTCCGATAACCGGCATAGCTCTGGAGGATACACCCCCGGCGGCTCCGGTCGGACTTGCTGTCCAAAGCGGCCCTGGTTTCGTCGCCCTGAACTGGGCGGATAGTTCCGATTTCGATCTGGCAGGCTACAACGTTTACCGGGCCGAAAATGCCGGCGGTCCTTATGTGAAGCTTAACGATTTAAATCTTGTCGTTAGCGATTATCATGATGAAACCGCTACGCCTTACAAGACTTATTATTATGTGGTCGCGGCGGTTGATCTTGGCGATAATGTCAGCGCCTACAGCAATGAAGTGGCCGGTTCGGCGCAAGAAAAACCGGTTGTTATGTCGCTCAGCGTGACGGATAATGCTGTCGGCGGCACAACAATGCCTGATTCCGGCGCCATCAGCAACAGTGAGGAAGTTAGCGATCTGACGTTGACCTGGAATGCAATCGATTTCGGCGACGGCAAACTGCTGGACGTCGTAGTGGAAATCGATGCCTTTGACGTCAGTCCGGGAACAACCAATATCAAGATCCAGGATGTCAGCGGCGACAACGGCATCAATCCTCTCGGCGTCCTCAATCGCCCGCAGGACGATGAAGAGTTCGACGTGACCATCAAGGTCTTTGACGGGCCGACAGATGTGACGGCCAACTGGAATGTCTATGTGGCGGATATTCAAACCAGAAATCAGCCCAAGATCAAGACCCTGACTTTTGAAATCAAAGGGTCCAGCACGAAATTCGAATTTAACGATCCTATTCAAGGAAAGAACAAGTATAAAAACTGGGCCAGCGATGCCGGCAATGCCATTGTCAACGGTCCTTACGAGATGGCAGGTCAGGCCGGCGGTGTTAACTTCCGGATGGGTGTCAATTCCGTCACCGATAGTGAATTGCTCCACTGGAGCGGTATTAAACTGCTCTTCAAATCCAATCTGCCCACCGCGGATATCGTCAAGGACGGCATAGTCAATATGATGGATTTTGTCAAACTGGCAACTCGTTACCAGGATGGGAATTGTCAGAGTGATGACTGGTGCGAGGGTACGGATTTGAGTATGAATGGTACCGTCGATCTGCCTGATCTGGAAATACTGGCCATGAAATGGTTGAGAGACGATCTCTATTGACAGTTGAAACCGAAAGGTTGAATTTTTAAACGACAGGATCCGGCGATTATCCCATCGTCAGGTCCTGTTTTTTTATGTTCGAATCTTTAGACTTCTCATTTATATCAGCAGATCAAGGACGTTAGAGATAATCTTCAGGCCGATGTTGTCTTGCAGCGTAAGGATCGATTCCGGATGAAACTGAATGCAGGCGATCGGCAGGTCTTTATGCCGGAGGGCCATGATATAGCCATCGTCCGATTCGGCGGTAATTTCCAGACAGCCGGGCAGGCCTTCCTTGTGGACGAAGATGCTGTGATAGCGGCCGCCGGGGAATGAATTCGGCACGTTGCGGAAAATGTCGCTGCCAGAATGTCGGATGACCGATTCTTTGCCGTGCATCGGTTCGGGCATGACGCCCAGTGTCGCCCCGAAATACTCGGCAATGCCCTGGTGACCCAGGCACACGCCAAAGACCGGCAGTTTTCGCTGCACCGCCTTGCCGACCAGTTCCGGCACGCCCATCCGCGAAGGGGTTTCCGGCCCCGGCGAGATGAACACCAGATCGGGTTTCAATTCATCGAATTTTTCCTCGGGGAAGCCTTTGCGCAATGTGACAACTTCGACGCCGGTCTGCCGGACGTAGTTAGCGAGCGTATGCACGAAGCTGTCCTGATTGTCGACAAAGAGCACCCGCTTGCCTGCCTTGGATTTGATCATGCTGGGATTAAACATCGGCGGTTTTTCGTATTCCTTCGTAGTGACAGCGTTGATGAACGCGGCGGCTTTGATCCGGGTTTCCTTTTCTTCATCGTCCGGCCTGGACTCATACAGCAGTGTCGCTCCTGCGCGTACCGCCGCGACACTGTTTTCCAGATGGATGGTCCGGATGGTGATTCCCGTATTGAGCTGGCCGTTGAAGGTGAACAGTCCGACGCAGCCGCCATACCAGCGGCGGGCGCTGTTCTCGAGGTTTTCGATGGTCTGCATCGCGATCGGTTTCGGCGCTCCAGTCAGGGTGCAGGCCCACATGTGCGTCAGAAACGCATCGAACATATCGTACCCCTGCTGCAACCGGCCCTTGACGTGATCGACGGTATGGAACAGCCGCGAGTAACTTTCGATCAGCCGCCGGCCAACGAGCTGTACCGAACCGGGTACGCAGACCCGCGACTTATCGTTTCGGTCAACGTCCGTGCACATGGTCAGCTCCGCTTCATCCTTCTTGCTGGCCAGCAGGATGCGAATTTGCTCGGCGTCTTCCATCGGCGATTCTCCCCGCTGCACCGTGCCGCTGATGGGGCAGGTCTCGACTTCGCCCTCCTTCACTTTCACGAACATCTCCGGTGACGCCCCGATCAACTGCTCATCACCCAGATTAATCAGGAAATCGTACGGGCTGGGATTGCTCATTCGCACCCGCTCAAAAAGTTCGGTCGGGAAATAGCCGCACTTAATTTTGAATTCCTGTGAGAGCACGACTTCGAAGAAATCACCTGCGTGGCATCCCTGCCGGATTTTCTCGACTTTCTCGGCATATTCGCCCGGCGCATGGTCGCAGTCAACATCTGTCGAGGTGATCGTGCGGTTCATTGGTTTTCGCTGGCCCGTGACGGGGATTCCTTCTGTGCCGACGCCGTCGGGCCCAGTAAATTCATAAGACAGTTTGAAAGCTTCTTTACGCTGGTGGTCGATGGCGCCGATCCGGTCGGCCAGGAAAAGATGGCAGTCCGGTCCAACCTCGCCGCGGTCGTGTTTGAACTCGATCGGCTCAAACTGAAACACCAGATCGTACCCGAACGCCCCGAACATCGTCAGATATTCATCGTCGCATTCCAGCAGGTCATACAACGCCCGCAGTATTGAAAATATACTGGGTTGTTTGCTGCGCAGCTCTTCAGGAAATCCCGACGGCATCGGCAGTATCTTGCCGGCAATCTCCTTGTCGCTCGCGGCGACTTTCTCGGTATGTTCGCACGATACGATTGCCGGTTTCAACATCGTAAGGATAGCTTTGCCTCTCTCGTTTAAAGCCCGTACCGTGAATTCCCGGCCCTTACTGACCAGTTCAATCGGCGGATCGACAAAACCGATATCCCAGCGCGAATATCGTCCTGGATATTCATAATCACTTGCCAGAATGCACCCCTTTGCCTGGTCGATGTTCTTATATACTTCAGCCAGAGCGGTCTCGATCGCGACCGGGTCTTTCGTCCGGATAACTTGTATCCCGCCTTTGGTAACGTATGTTTCCTGCATGATCAACTCCTTATTTACTCAAACTGACCGACATGAGATAAATTTTACTGTAAGTCGTTGTAAAAACACCTTTATGAAAATTTGCCGCCGGCAATATATACTCGTTCCGATTGAAAATACCCGTTTTGTCAGAACGTAATTATCTGCGGATAAAAAGCTTACGCCCGGCCCTGCCGGGAGCTTTCTACCCAACCGGGTATAATATCTGTAAGAGGTTAAAAAAAAGCCGCGACTAACTTGTTATGCGTCAGCCACGGCTTTTGTCTTCTCGGTTATATACGAACAGGGCATCTACCCGTTGGAACCGCGGCTCCGCAGGTTGCGCCACCACCAATTGCTGTTAATTATGATGTTCGTATAAATCATTCTGTGTTCCTATTGTCTATTCGTTTATTGTAATCATATATCACATATTAAATAACATACTGGATGGTATGTCAACCCGAAAAAAACGACATTTATTTATACTGCTTCCGGTTGAGTTTTTCCATTTGATTACACCGTAATTATTTGCGGATAAAACACTTACGGTTGGCCCTGCCCGGAGCTTTCATACCCGACTGGGTATAAGAGTCATCTGAGCGAAACATAAAACCCAAATGTGCCTATTGAATAATGACTTACCATAACACGCCCGGCAGGATTCGAACCTGCGACCTACGGATTAGAAATCCGTTGCTCTATCCAACTGAGCTACGAGCGCAATAGTAGGAATTTAACGAAAATAGATAGAATTGTCAATAGATAGAGAGAGGGTAGAATTCCGGGGATTAAGTGGCGTTGTAAAGTGATGTAAAATAAGCTGTTCTATGCGTCAGCGGTGTGCGGACCCGTTTTTCGGGTTAACAATTACTTTACAGGCGGTCTCTTTGGGGCTAGGATGTCAAGCATTGGTGGTTATGATCATGTTAAGCCGGATTGTTTCGACCCCGGAATAATGTACACTCGTTCCGTTTGAAAATACCTGTTTTGTCAGAACGCAATCGTGTGCGGATAACGCCTTTAAGTCTGGCTTTGGCGGGAACTCTCATACCCCTTTGGGTATAAAACTTTCGAATAAGTGATCGAATATAGCCATAAAATCTTGCTGTGCAGATAAAAGGGCCTGTTAAACCATGTCCCCCAATGGTATCACAATAAAAGTGCGATATCGCACAAGGAGAATACTTTGAAAGAAAAGGTATCCAAAAAAAATAAACGGTCAATGTCCGCCGCTTTACGGGTATATTTGATTCGCGGTTTTTTTACAGCCATTCCGTTGGTCGTGACGGTCTTTGTTTTGAATTTCCTGTTTCAGCTAGTGGGTAATATCGGCCAGCCGTTCGTCAACTGGCTGGTCGAACAATGGCAGGATCAGGCGCCGGAAATCACGAAATGGTTGAAGAATCCGTATTTTCAGAATATTCTGGCAGCCATAATCATTCTGGCGGGATTATGCGGCCTAGGTCTTTTCGCCACGCGGGTGCTTGGACAGCGGATGATCAATCTTTTTGATCGATTGATGGATAAGATTCCCTTTGTAAAAACAGTGTATGGCTCGGTGAAAAAATTGCTGGAGGTTGTGCAGCAGCGGCCGGATGACTTGCAGCGGGTCGTCTTGATAGATTTTCCCTCGCCGGAGATGAAGACGGTGGGATTTGTAACACGGACGCTGACGGATGCGGATACCGGCAAAGAACTGGTCGCTGTTTATGTCCCGACAACGCCGAATCCGACGTCGGGGTATTTGGAGATTGTTCCCAAAGAAAAGGTCATATCAACGACTTGGACCGTGGATGAAGCCATGACCTTTATCATGTCCGGCGGAGCCATCGCGCCGCCTAAAATGAATTATGAAAAAAGCGCCTTGTCTAACAAAGAGATATGAAAAAGTGAACTCGAAGTCATATACCCTATTGGGTATCCCGAAGGATATCGGGACGGGCAGGACCAAAAGCAAAGGTTTTTTCCCGCACATAATAACGTTCCAGCAAAACGGGTTTTTTCAATCAAAACGGGTATAAAATACAGGAGTCGATCTTGAAGCCTTTCCTTGCAAAGCTTATCAAAGAAATGCTTTTCAATTCGCCGTTTCGTAGGCTTTTTTCCCAAGGTATATTTACAATTTCACGCCGCCGCAATTATTCTTTCTCTGCCAATGCATAGAAGAAACCAGGCAAATCGAAGGCGTCATAACCGAAATTGGCTGCGCAGAAGGGAGCACGACGATCTTTCTCAATCGATATATGGATGCACGAAATATCGAAAAAGAGTATCTGGCGATTGACACGTTTGCCGGATTCGTTTCCGAGGACATCGACATCGAAGTCACTCAACGGGGTAAGTCCAAAAAGCATTATGCTGCTTTCCAGCTCAACAAGCAAAAATGGTTTGATGCTGCCATGAAGCAAAACAAGATTACCAGAGTGCGCTCGAAAAAGACGGATGTAAACCAGTGGGATTTACGAAAAATCGGCCCGTTGTCTTTTTGTTTACTGGATGTGGATTTGTATCGTCCCATGAAAAAATCGCTGCCGGAGTTATATGACATATTAGAACCAGGCGGGATAATCGTCGTCGATGACTGCTATCCTGAAAACGCCCGATATGACGGCTCGTATCAGGCCTATATAGAATTCATGGCAGAGGAAGAATTAGAATGTCAAATAGTTTATAATAAATTAGGAGTAATCAGGAAATCTATTTGATAGTCACAACCCTGTCCATCACGTTATATTCGTTCAGATTGAACAAACCCGTTTTGTTAGAACGTAATTATGTTCGGAAAAAACATTTGCGTTTGGCCCTGCCCG
>CAYZXY010000058.1:0-20454 GCA_964482555.1 uncultured Pirellulales bacterium | reverse complement strand
ATGGCTGTGAAATATTATATTAATACTGCCGCCGATTGAATATTACCGTTTCATAAAACCATAACTACTTGTATTTGTAACAGGCTTGTGGAGTTCAGCAAGCCGGGTATAATGAAAGCATGATTACGGGAAACCATTATGAACAGGCATTGAAGGCGTATCTCCGGGAGAAGGGGCTGCCTTTTGTTGCGCTCGACCAGACCCGCATGGCAATTCTGGCCGGCGAGAAAATCAAGAGCTTCGATCTGATTATTTCGCCGCCGGAACGGATGCGGATTTTATGCGACGTCAAGGGCCGTAAGCTGGATTCCGGTGCCTGTCAGCGCGGCCGGCTGGGAGATTCCTGGGCCACCCGTCAGGATGTCGAAGGCCTGCGTCACTGGCAAAACGTGTTTGGCCCCGATACCCTGGCCGCTTTTATCTTCGCTTTCTGGATCGCGGATGAGGGGGAAACAGATAACTCATTATCCGATAATCATTTATTCCAGTTTGACAGTCGCCGGTATCTCTTTGTGGTGATGGAGCTCAGTGCCTATTGCCTGAAAATGCGGCAGCGCAGCCCTCGCTGGCAAACGGTGTATGTCCCGGCCCGGGCGTTTCGAACACTGGCCCTGCCCATTATGGCCTTCATCAAGAACACAGCCTGACAGCCGTGATTTCTGTTATTCCTTGTGTCCCAGGATACGAATTTTTTCGTTAATATCCCCAATATGCGTGACCTGCAGGCCGAACTTTTCTCCAATTTTAATTGGTTGGCCCAGTCCGATGGTCTGGTTATTCACCATCAGGTCAATCAGTTGATATGCGTCTTTGTCAAACTGAATGATACTGCCGAGGTTGAGCTTGAGGATGTTTTCCATACGCATTTTCTTTTCAGCAATTTTGACGATCACAGGGATTTTCATGGTAAGAATTTTTTGTAAGTTCTTTTTTGGAATGGATTTATCGGTTTTATTCAGTCCAACTCCCTCGTGTTCGGACTCATCGATCTGGTTAAAACCGGCATTGTCCTTCTCTTTTTCCGAAATCAGCTCTTCCAGATCCGATTGATCCAGCAGGCCGTTATTCTCATCTTTATTTATTTCGTCGCTCATAAAATGATTCCTTCCACGATCATGCTTGTCAAAAAAACACTTTAAGGAAATCTTTCTTAAGCCTTTTACCCCATCGGGTAGAATGCTCCCGGCAGGGCCGGCGTAAGCTTTTTATCCGCAATTAATTACGTTAAGACAAATCGGGACATTTCAATCGGAAAGAGTATGTTATCAATAATTCAGGTGCATTTATCAGCCGCAGATCATCTTAAATTTCTAGAAATCACTATTTTTTAATCAGTTATACTACGTTTCCGGACAGTTACTGTAAATAGTTATCGGCGGTTTCTAGTGCGGCCTGTAAAATTATAGAGGATTTTTCCAGTTTCACTGCTTATAATTCACATATCAATAAAAGCTGTTATATCAGTATAAGTTTCAGAGACAATGCCTCCGTTTGAGAAAGCATATCTACCGGTGGAGAAAATCGTAAATTCTTTTTAAATAAATATATACATAACTTTAAAACCTTAATGATCCTAGAAATTGATCATAATTTACATACTTGACAAGTGAATATCCTCTGGATACACTCGGTTTAATGTAAGTGGTAAGTATATGTTCCTGCCAGTATAATGCCGTCACATGGGCCAGCCAGACGGCAGCGATTTTTAACATACCTTATAAAGAGACAGATATTATGGGTGAATTTGAAAGCAAAAGCGTATTGTTGGTTGATGATGATGAAGATATCCGTACAGCGATCGAGGCAGCCTTGAAAGATCTTGAGGTTGAGATTCGCACTGCCGGCAACGGCAATGCCGCGGTGGATCTAATCAATGAGAAGGTGCCTGACCTGCTGATTCTGGACCAGATGCTCCCGGGCCGAAGCGGTTTTCTGGTCCTGGAAAAGATAAAAAGCATCCGTCAGGAACACGGCAAGCCCTATATCATCATGATTACCGCCAATCCGGGCGCTCGTCATAAAATGTATGCCGAAACGCTGGGCGTTGATAATTATATCAACAAGCCTTTCCGTATGGAAAAGCTGATGAGTTCCGCGAAAGAAATGCTGGAAAAGCTTGATGCGTGATACCGGACGAATGTCAGCTCGATTTTTTGCCGCAGCGACCTTAGCGATAATGAAGTGAGGGGGCATGAAGTTATTGATATTAGACGGTGACCCGGCTGGCATGGATATGAAGCTTCAGGCTTATTTAAACCGGCTTACGGGGATGTTAAATAACGAGCGTCATTCAGTAACACGTCTGAATCTACGGGAGATGACGGTCAGATCCTGTTCGGGATGTTTCAACTGCTGGCTGAGAACGCCGGGGCAATGTTCGATCAAAGATGATGCGGAGCAGATATGCCGTGCTTATATCAACAGCGATCTGGTCGTGATGGCTTCTCCGCTGATTATGGGCTTTATCAGCGCCCGGCTCAAAGGGGCGATGGATCGATTGGTTCCACTGGTACTTCCCTACTTTAAGATCGTTCATGGCGAGTTTGATCATCTGGGCCGTTATGACCGCTATCCCGACCTGGGTCTCATCCTCACGCAGCGCGAAGACACCGATGATGAGGATATAGAGATAACGACTGATTTATTCCAGCGTTTCTCTCGCAACGTTCATGGCAATCTGTTTTTTATCGCAACCACCGAACAGCCGGCGGAGGAGATCCTTCATGCGTTTGACGCTGTTTAACGGCTCACCGCGGGGCGTCGCCGGGAACACGACGCTGCTCATGGATCATTTCCTGAGGGGCCTGACCGATGCGGGCGACCACCAGATCGAAACGTGTTATCTCAAGCATGAAGATGAGCTGGAAGAGCACGTGACGGCCTTCGTCAAATCGGAGTGCGTGATTCTCGCGTTTCCGCTTTATACCGATGCGATGCCGATGTGCGTTAAGCGGTTCATCGAGGCCCTGGAACCCTTGCGCGAACGGAAAGGCAATCCGGTCATGGGCTTTTTTATCCAGAGCGGTTTTCCCGAAGGCATTCATACGAAATATGTCGCCCGTTACATGGAAAAGCTGACCCGTCGGCTGAACAGCACCTGTGCCGGCGTGATGCGTAAGGGTGGGGGCGAGGCCGTGCGACATCAGCCCGATAAAGCAAGCCGCAAACTGTTCGAGGCCCTTTATCAGCAGGGCCGGCATTTTTCCCAACACCAGCGTTGCGACACCGAACTGATCGAACAGATGGCAAAGCCGGAGACGTTCCCGCCGGCGGTCATGTTTGCTCTGAAGATCATGGTACGGCTGGGCATATTGAATTTCATGTGGGATAAACCGCTTAAGCAGAACGGGGCGTTTGAAAAGCGGTTTGATAAACCACTTAGAGGCTGAAAAGTCTTAAGGGTGCCTCTAATAATTGCTTTTGCGGCGAAAGCGAAGATTTTTCGTCCGACAAGAAATGGAAAACCGGGCATATTGGTAACTATTCACGGTTTTTCTTGACGAAGGCCAGAAGGAAAAAAGATCGCTTGCCGCCCAAAATGAATTTTTAAAGTGCCCTTAAGGTCAAGATGGCACTGAGGCATTGAGCGGTTTGCCTCCAGTTACGATCCGGCAAGAGGATACGGTGGGCGGGGCAGCCCGGTTGCTGGAGGCCTACCGACGAGGTGAGGGTGGGCTGGAAATGGCGCAGACAATTTTTCCCGGCGGTTCGTTCGGTAATGGAACGTAATTATGTCGGATAAAAAGCTTACGCCTGGCCCTGCCAGAAGCTTTCTACCCGATGGGCTATTACACTGGAGAGATTATTATGAACGCATTAATTCTGGTTGATATACAGGTGGATTTTTTGCCGGGCGGGTTGTTGGCTGTACCCGATGGGGACAAGGTGATACCGGTGGCGAACGAGCAAATGAAGGAATTTGAACTGGTGACGGCGACGCAGGACTGGCATCCGGCGAATCACGGTTCGTTTGCCTCACAACACGAAGGCAAGGAGGTGGGAGAGTTGATCGATCTGGAGGGACTGGAACAGGTGTTATGGCCGGACCATTGCGTACAGGGGACGAAAGGGGCAGAGTTTGGACCGGGGCTGGATACGTCCGGCATCGATGAGGTGGTCCGCAAGGGGACCGATCCATCCATCGACAGTTACAGCGGTTTTTACGATAACGGGCATCGTAAGGCGACAGGTCTCAGTGCGAGTCTCAAAGAAAAAGGAGTGACGGATGCTTACATCATGGGGCTGGCGACAGATTATTGCGTGAAATTTACCGCGCTGGATGCCGTACAGGAAGGCTTCAGGACGCATCTGATACTGGAAGGCTGCCGGGGCATCGATATGAATCCGGGCGATTGCGATAAGGCGGTTGAAGAAATGAAACAGGCGGGTGTCGTTATATACCCAATCGGGTAGAAAGCTCCTGGCAGAGCCGGGCGTAAGCTTTTTATCCACATGGGCAAAACAGGGAAATTTTACTCAAGATTTTATTCATCACCCTCCGGCAAAAGATAATTATCATCAATCAGCCAGAAGTAGGGATGCAGCATCTTCATCGGCCGGCCGTTTTCCGCTCCCGGATCGAGATTATAACGCAGCATCAGAATCAGATCGGAACTGACCGCCGGATTCAGATAAAAATAGGCATGCCCGAGAATGTCCGCTTTTACCTGTGCCTCGATGACATAAGTCCGTCGTATGGCCGGGGCATTTTCGATCATAGCATCCACGAAATCCACCAGATGCAGTTGCCCCAGACGATCACTCGAAAAAAGCCAGTCCGCCGCCCACATAGCCTTATCCTCGCCTGAGACATAGATCGTCATACGCTCTAAACCCTCGAATATCCGCGCGGTCGCCAACTGCTGCAGCGCGACGCCCAGTTCAATATCGGGAGCGGCCAGAACGAGATTGCCGATCTTGTACTTCCGCAAAGGATCGCCGCCGCCGGCCCAGGTCTCGATAAACAACTCCCGCAGGGCGCTGGTAATGACTTTGGTGCCCTGGCTGTGAGATATGACATGAATCTTCTCCAGCTCCTCGCAATCCGCCAGTATCCGCAAAAACTGCTTGAGATGATAAACCGTGAATTCACCCGATTCCCGGTCATACGTATAGCGATGCAGAATGGTCCCCCCGCTCCCGGCCGGCCAGGTATAAACCATGGGCACACCTTCCCTGCCGAGATAATGCCACAAACTCGCCATCACATAATTCGGCGGTTCGAATCCGCTGAAATTACCATGCACGAATATATACGCCTCTTTCCGGCCGGTCAACGCCAACCGTCGCCGTATCTCGCCCCGCAACAGCTCTGCCGTCCATTCCTGTTCGGCGACCGTGCAGGGGTCATACGCCAGAACGCCGCCCACCTCCACCAGCGGAAATGGGGTTTTAGGAAACCGCCCCTTCTCGTGAACAAAAATGACACGCATCGGCAATTCCAGTTCCCGCTTTGTATTCAGACTGTTTTCAACCAGCGTCTCCCATGAAATATCTTCACCGATTTCCACGATACAGGAACCGAACCGCAACGCCGCGGCACGCTCATGCGTATAGGCCGGGCCTTCATCCTCGCGGTTCAGCTTACGATCGGTGACATACAGAATATCCACTTGATTGCTGCGCCATTCCGCAGGCACCTCACCGAACAACGACTGGTCGCCTTGCAGGTACATATTTGGCGTCGGCATTAACTGCTCTGCCCCGCAGCCCACCAGCAGCACAGCCATACAAAAAAAACCGATGATACAACCACTCCATCTTATCGCCATGCGGCCTCCCTACGTCCAGAGCTTACTGTGTATTCGTGCAATCTATCGTAACCCGGCCGTCTTGTTTATGCAAATATACGGTATAATTCTCACCGTTGACCACCACACGATGCCGACCGAAAAAGGCTGGAATCCGACATTCACCCCGCTCATCAGCATGACCGTCCCAGACAGTCCACCATTTTTCAAACACCAGCCGACGATACGCCCGGGCCGCCGGCGTCGGCGTCCAGTCCTTTTTCCACAGTGCGGCATGAGGTCGCCAGTGACACTTTTCCCAGAACCCCCACATTAGAATACCCTCAACCGCCGGATGAGCAAAACAGGTCGTATAAAGATCGACCAGGCCGGCAGCTTTTGCCTTTTCATTCTGAGTATTGATGTCAAACTCTGTAATTTTGATGGGTAATCCAAAAACCGCCAGCCGATCCAACACCCGTTTAACTTTTTCGGCATCCACCGACTCCTCGCCAAAATGCCCCTGCAGACCAATCCCTCCGACCGGTGCCCCGGTTGCCAGCAGCGATTCTATCTGTTGGATATACGCTTCCAGATCCTTTCCGCTGAGAATATGATAATCATTCACATACAAAATGGTATTCGGATCGGTACGATGGCAAAGCCGGAACATCTCCGCCCGGATATCAGGCCCGAGCCGGCTCTTATAAAACGCATTATGCACCATCTCATTATTGACATCGTACTCCGTAATCTGCCCCTTATACCGTGTCAGCAAGTCATTGATCCGCTTGTCAATATGTTCTTTCAACGCCGCATTATCAAGAGACTTCACCCAGCCCTGAACATATTTATCCTGCGACCAGAACACGCAATGCCCCCGCAACCGTAGCCCGTTATCCCGGCACCACTGTACAATTTTGTCAGCGGTTTCATAGCTGTAAACGCCCGGGTTCTTTTCGATATATTGCCATTTCAGTGCATTTTCATGAACGGCGGCATTAAAATTTTCCTTCAGAACCTGAAGGTATTTCTCGCAGTCCGCCCTTTTAATGCGACCGTCAAAGGGTTTGCTGGATACAGCGGTGCCAAACCAGAATTCATGCTCCTGCTGCCGAACTGACACGACAGCCCCGGCCGTTGATTTAACCAGAATGGTCCCCATACGGTATTGCCTGATCGCCTGGTCCTGCTCACCCGTTGGCACCGCATAACCAAACCCGATAAGAATCCATAACAGCATTGCCGCAAGATAATATTTTTTCACAACACACATCCCCTTCTATGCCCACCAATGGCATTTTACAAACATGACCCGGCTGAACCGAAAATTCGAAACACAAAATACGAAACACATATTGGCTTCGTCATGATAAAAAGCAATACAGCCTGTTGTTTCTGCTTACTTTGCGACTTTATGACTCTTAGATTCTTTGGCCATTGCTCGTGCCATACCACTGCCTGATCAGTTCGGGAAGCTCGGCGATTTGCGAAATCTCGGTTACCGCGACCGGCACTTTTTTCTTCTGATTAACAAGCCCTCTTTTGAAAATCCCCTTCATCCCCAGTTTCTGCGGTCCATATACATCCTCGGGCAACCGGTCACCCACCATTACTGATTCTTCCGCGGACACGCCCGCCCGCTCCAGAGCGTATTGATAAATCCGGGGATCGGGCTTGCGACAAACCGTCTCGGACGAATAGCACCGGACGGGAAAAAACCGCAATATGCCACATCGCTGCAGATGCTCATCCAACACTTTACCGGGCAAAAACGTATTGGATATGATGGCAAGCTGTAATCCTATTTCCTGAAGCCGTTGCAGGGTTTGTGGTAAATCCGGCTCAATGGAAGCCTCTGTGCCCAGAGGACGATACCACAACGACGTAATTTCATCAAGCTGCTCCTCGGTCAGCTTGAAACCCCATGACCGAATCCTGGTCCCCAGCACTTCCCGACAGTCAAAATCTCGCCGGACGACCAGCGACCACAAATACCGCAGCCTGATCGCCAGTTCATTACTGACATGATACCGGAAAAACGCCGGCAACCGGGCCGATCCGTTCGAATGCTCCTTCAGGTAATCATAACTGAGCCGCGCCCCTTCCCGGAATCGCTCACTGACATTAACCTGGCCATAGTTAAAAAGCGTCTCGCCCAGATCGAAAAATATTGCCCTGATCGTCATACTCATCTCATCGCAATTGTGTTATGCCTGCCTTCTGGTCCAACCAGCTTGATTACTGGATATTACAGAACATTCTAATAGATATTATGGAAGGGAGGAAGAAAAATGTAATGGTTTCCGTTTCAGCTTCTCTGGTACACCCAGGCATAACCACCCAGAAACTGTTCGTATATATTCCCCATAAAGTGGAAAACGGGTTCATTGTTCCGCCTATTAAAAAAGGCAGCGCCCGTAGGCGCCGCCTTTAACTTCCTGTTTGACAAACCGTAATGTTTATTGCCGGCCGTCCACTAGATTGTCAACCACATTAGGATCAGCCAGCGTGGACGTATCGCCCAGTTGATCGACGGCCCCTTCGGATATCTTTCGGAGAATACGCCGCATTATCTTACCCGAGCGCGTCTTGGGCAGCGAGGGGGTAAACTGAATCTTATCCGGCGTAGCGTGAGGACCGATTTCCTTACGTACCGTCTGAACCAGTTCCTTTTTCAGATCTTCTGATTGCTCGATGCCGGTTTTCAAAGTCACATAAGCATAGATGCCCTGCCCTTTCAATTCATGCGGCATACCCACAACCGCCGCCTCGGCAACCGAGGCATGCTTGCCCAGCGCCCCCTCAACTTCCGCCGTCCCCAACCGGTGTCCGGAAACATTGATCACATCATCCACCCGGCCGGTAATCCAGTAGTAGCCGTCTTTATCTCGCCGGCACCCATCTCCGGTGAAGTATCTTCCGGGATACATGCTGAAATAAGTTTGAATAAACCTTTCATGATCGCCGTAAACGGTCCGCATCATGCCGGGCCAGGGGAATTTTATGCATAAATTACCCGAAACACCATTACCTTCCTTCACATGACCATTTTCATCAACTATTTCCGGCTGCACGCCAAAAAACGGCAGCGTCGCGGAACCGGGTTTCAAGGGGGTTGCTCCCGGCAGCGGCGTAATCAGAATCCCACCGGTTTCCGTCTGCCACCACGTATCCACAATGGGGCACTTTTCCTTGCCTACCGTCTGGAAATACCAGTGCCATTCCGGGCTTTTGATCGGCTCACCCACTGTTCCCAACACTTTCAGACTCGAAAGATCGCACTTATTGACCCATTCACTGCCTTCTTTCATTAAGGCTCGTAATGCTGTTGGAGCAGTATAGAATGTATTAACATGGTGCTTATCGATCACCTGCCAGAAACGACTGAAATCGGGATAATTGGGCACACCTTCAAACATAACCGAAACGGCCCGATTGGCCAGCGGACCATACACAATGTAACTGTGCCCCGTCACCCAGCCAATATCCGCCGTACACCAGTACACATCGCCGTCCTGATAATCAAACACATATTTATGCGTTATTGCGGCAAAAAGCAGATACCCGCCGGTCGTATGCAGCACGCCTTTAGGGTGGCCTGTCGAACCGGAGGTATAAAGAATAAAGAGCGGGTCTTCGGCATCCATTTGTTCCGGTTCGCAGGTCGTCGCTTCGTTTTGCACAGCTTCATGCCACCAGACATCTTTGTCGCCCGTCAGCGGCACCTCAACACCGGTACGTTTGACAACGATAACCTTTTCGATGCTCGGGCATTCTTTAACAGCCTGATCGGCATTGGTTTTCATGGGAATATTGTTTTTCGTGCCGCGTAATGCGGTATCCTGCGTGATCAGAATCTTACACTGCGAATCATTGATACGCTCGGCCAGCGAATCAGGACTGAACGCTCCAAACACCACACTGTGAACCGCCCCGACTCTCGCACAAGCCAGCATTGCCACCGGCAGCTGAGGAATCATCTGCATATAAAGACAGACCCGATCGCCCTTCTGCACGCCCATCTTTTTCAAGGCGTTAGCAAAACGGCAGACTTCCTCCAGCAATTGCTGATAGGACAATTTCGAATCTTCGCCGGGGTCGTTGCCTTCCCAGATGATCGCGGTCTGACCACCGTGCCCGGCCTCAACATGACGGTCCAGGCAATTATAACTGACATTCAGCTTCCCCCCTGTAAACCATTTAATCACCGCTTTATGAAAATCCCACTCGAGTACGCGATCCCATTTCGAATTCCAGGATATGAATTTCTCAGCTTGTTCGGCCCAGAAACCCTCCGGGTCTTCGATCGATCGCTGATACATTTTCTCATAGGTGGCAAAATCGATTTCGGTCCGCCCCTTGATAGCTTCGGGTACTTCATAAGTGGGAATAGCAGTTACTTCTTCTGTCATAACAATCTCCTTCTTGATTAATGACTCCCGGTTATAAATTAATAATACTGCGACGGAAATACAGACGAGTTCCATCCTCCCCCATAATAACAACAAATCCCTTGACGACATTCAGACATTTCTGACGTCCAAAAAATGATAAAAGACACTATCAGATGACATTTTCATTGTATGAAACCCCAAAACCGTTTGCAATATAAAAAACATATTTTGTCGGCGTTTTTGTTAACGAAACCAGTGAACTGAAACATAATCGCCAGAGTGAAATTTTATCGATACCACGATTTATTCTGTACCCAATCGGATAGAAACTCCGGGCTGGGCCGGGCGTAAGCTTCTTATCCGCTCATATTTATACTCGGTCCGATTGAAAATTCCCGTTTTGTCCAAACGTAACTATGAGCGGAAAAAGCCTTTACGACTGGCCCTGGCGGGAATTCTCATACCCTATGGGTATACGTTCCGACAAATCGGGACATTTCAATCGGAATGACTATGAAATGACCGCTGCACCACCCGTGCATATAATAAGTAATAGAATTTACCCTTGACCGTTCGCAAGAGCTTTCAGCCCTCGCCTGGACGAAAATGATATGATAACCTTATTGGAACAGTACAAAAACGCGGGCAAGATGCCCGTGCGACGCTTCGCAACAGGAATGAACTATTTGATTTTGCTGATGATTATTCCGATAATATCTGATTTAATAGACGGAAATAATGAACTGTTTACGATATCATGCTGACCGAAATCTGAGAAATGATCGTGTATCCCCGATGGGGGTGAAAACTCCCGTCAGTTCCGGGCGTAAGTGTATTATCCGCACAAAATTATGTTCTGGCAAAATGGAAAATTTCAATCGGAACGAGTATATGTTCCCAAACACCGCCGATAAGGTCATTCGTTGCGCTGAAAATGACAGGATATGTTATTAAATCGGTCGCAAATACAGCGGCAGAAATAAACAAGATATACCGCGGAGACATAAATGCTCACAACCAACTCATACAAAACAAGTTACATGAATTTTCCCTTTTGTTTCTTACTGACTGCGATGCTGTTGATCCTGATGCCTGCGGGTGTTCATGCCGAGGACGGCAATGACACAGCAGACAAATTACAGATCTCGGATATTGACGTCACCCTGACGCCTCTTGACGAGTCGGAAACCCCCTATTCCGTCGTGGTTTTGAAAATTGACGGCCCCTTTTTCGATAAACCGCCTGTCGACCTTTTCACCACGTCTGACATTCAAAGTCCGGTGGATTCGATTTACGAGTACGCGCAATTGCTGACAAAACTCAAGAAAGACAAGCGGGTGGACGCCCTGCTGCTTAATTTCGAAAATCCCTATATTCCCTGGGCCCACGTTGATGAATTGCGCTACCATATCGAACAGTTCCGCAAAGCCGGCAAAAAAACATACGCCTATGCCGAATCGCTAACAACGATGAATTACCTGCTGGCCTGCCATTGCGATGAGGTCATTCTGACGCCGACTGGCAATATCCTGCTGCCCGGACTGGGCGGCCAGGCTTATTATTACAAGGATTTGCTGAACAAAATCGGCGTTCAAGGTGATTTCATCCAGATGGGTCGCTATAAATCTGCCGCTGAATCCATTACCCGCAGCGGCCCCTCCGAAGCTGATAAAGAACAACTCAACAGCATGCTGGATTCCCTGTATGATCACCTGTTGTCATCTGTTGCCTATTCCAGAGGGCATACCAAACATGAGATCGAAGCCGTTGTGAATCAGGGCTTTTTTACCGCCGAACAGGCATTGCAGCATGGCCTGGTCAATAAAATTATGTACCGCAAGGAGTTTATCGCCTCTCTGGAAGAACAAACCGGCAAAAACGTCGCCCTTGATCTGAAATACTCCGAACCCAGACCTATTGAAATAAATATGGATAACCCCTTTTCCATGCTCAATTTATTTCAGCAAATGATTTCAACCGATATCGAGCCTCTGGGCGATGCCATCGCCATTATGTATCTGGAGGGCCCAATTACTTCTGGCGAAAGTGAAGACGGCTGGAGTACTCGCACGGTAGGCAGCCGGACGATCCGGCTGGCCCTGGCCAAAGCCCTGCGCGACCCGGATATCAAAGCCGTCGTTGTGCGAATCAATTCTCCCGGCGGCAGCGCGACCGCCAGCGATATCATCTATAAAGCCATCAAGGAAACCGCCGCGGAAAAACCCGTCGTGGTCAGCATGGGCAGTGTGGCCGCGTCCGGCGGATATTATGTCGCCTGCGGCGCTCCGATCATCATGGCTGAACCGAGTACCATCACCGGTTCCATCGGCGTTATCGGCGGGAAACTCGTTCTCGGCGGCCTTTTCGACAAATTAGGCGTAAACGCTTATTCGTTCAAACGCGGCAAAAACTCACTGCTATTTAACATGAACGATCCTTTCACACCCCATGAAAGAGAAGTTTTCACTTTATTGCTGGAAGATACATACCAGACTTTTAAAAACAGAGTCGCATCGAACCGCAAAGACAAACTGATCGATGACATTGACAATCTGGCGGAAGGTCGCGTTTATACCGGCAAACAGGCTGTAAAAGTAGGACTCATAGACAAGCTGGGAACACTGGATGAGGCTGTCAAACTTGCCGCGGAAAAAGCGGAAATCGAAGAATATCATATTCAGGTCCTGCCAAAACCTAAAACACTTTTCGAGCTTTTGGATGATTTGCTTACCGTGGACACAGCCGCCGACCAGCCGCACCGTGCATATGCAGGGAACATTCAAAACCATCTCGTGCAGCTGCTGGAACTGCTGCCCGGCCAACCGGCAGAAACCATCCTGAAACGCTCGAGCATTTTTTACCATTTGATCAACCGTGAAAAGTGCATTACCATGATGCCATACGATATCACGCTTGATTTTGGACATTTAATGTATTATTGAAAGCAGGGCCAAGCTCGCCATGACTATACAGGACAACTCAACGGTTGCCGGCATGCATGAGACGCCGACAGATGTCGCCGCGATACGGGTCGTTTTGCTGACCGAGCATAAAGTGCTGGTGAATTATGGCCCGATTCTGCGACGGCTGGGTGTAGGACTATTCGATGAAGTCGGCGACTTGACATTTCTTTCGCAGGACGCAAGCCCGCTGCTGGCGCGCCTGCCCTGTCCGCCGGTACGTCTTATCCGTCAGTCACGACGTATGGATGAGCAATCGTTCCATATCACGGGAGCCAGCCGGGACATCATTATCACGACGCCTCAGTTGCGGATTCTGGACCGTTTCTGGCCGCAGCGACAGGCCGAACACATCGCGGAAACGCTCGTTACCTTTAAGCCCACGCTGCTGCATGCCATGAGCGAACACCAGGGACCGCTCGCCCGCAACCTGAGCAAAATCCTGAACATCCCATACGTTATCTCGCTGCTCTCGATGCATCGGATCGATCTGGGCATCCTGCATGATGAAAACTGCCGGATGATTCTGCCGTGCAGCCTCCACTTCACCCGCCGGCTGCGACGGCGACGACCCGAACTGGCGCGACGGCTCCGGGCTGTACCAATCGGAACCCACGTCACCGAAGATACCCATATCTTTTCTCAGCAGGATGTTTTACCCCAGATTATCTGCCGCGGACCACTGGAGCATGGACACGGTTTTACCGAATTACTGAACGCGACCCGGCGGCTTTTCGATAAAGGACATCGTTATCATCTGACCCTGGCCGGCGATGGTCCGGCAGAATCTGAATTCCGCCGCTATGTCAAAAAGCTCGATATTAACGATTATGTCCATTTCGTCCCGCCGATTGAAGACATGGTTCCCGAAAGCGACGCACAAAAAGCCGTTCTCAAGCAGATGGATATCTTCATTCAGCCATGGCCCGAGAAAATCTGGCACCCCGTTCTGCTGGAAGCTCTGAGCGTCGGCACGGCCGTCATCGCCACCCGGCACATCATCATCAACGACCTGATCGTCAACGAAGAAACTGCCCTTACAGTCGTCTTTCATGATGAAGAAGCCCTGGTGAATGCGCTTGACAAACTTCTTTCAGACCGGGATTACGCCCGCAGCCTCGGCCGCCGGGCCCAGAATTATCTGCGCAAACACTTCCTCGCCAGCCGTATGATCACCCGCCTGGCCAAAGCCTATCGCTATGCCCTGCGGGAACCAGTCTCCCAGATGAACGATTAACACAATCCGTAATTACGCAGGGTTTCTTCCAGTTGTTCTTTCTTTGCGGTTTCCAGCTTGACCAGCGGCAGACGGATTTCATCGGAACATTTTTTCAGAATCGCCATGGCGGCTTTGACGGGAATAGGATTGGTCGCCAGACCGAGCATATCTCGCGAGAGTTTGAAGAGTTTCTGATGCCATTTCCGCGCGGAAGCGAAATCACCTTCCAGTATCGCATCCGTCAGCGCCTTGACGTCTGTGGGAACGATATTGGCGGCGACGGAAATCACGCCCTTGCCCCCCACCGATGCCATCGGCAGCGTCATGCTGTCATCACCGGAGAGAATCGTCAGGCCTGTTTCGATGGCGATCTCAGAGACCTGATCCATTTTCCCACTGGCTTCTTTGACTGCGACGATGCATTCGATTTTCGCCAGCCGGGCCATCGTGGAAGGTAACATATTAATACCGCAACGCCCGGGGATGTTATACAACACCATCGGCAAGTCCACTTCGCGGGCGATGGCGGCAAAATGCTGGTATAATCCTTCCTGTGTAGGCTTGTTGTAATACGGCAACACTTGCAGCGAACCATCGGCCCCGGCGGATTTGGCGAAGCGGGTCAGCTCGATCGCCTCGGCGGTGCTGTTGGAGCCGGCACCGGCTATCACGGGAATCCGGCCTTTGGCCTCCTCCACGACGGCGCTGATCACCTGCTTGTGCTCTTCGTGATTCAGGGTCGGAGATTCGCCTGTGGTCCCAACGGGAACGATGCCGTCAGTGCCGCTGTCAATGTGATACGCGACCAGCTCCCGCAACGTCTCATAATCAACCTCTCCATTGTTGAACGGGGTCACCAGGGCCACAATACTGCCGGTAAACATAACGTTCTCCTATGTTAAAACTTAACAAAATTCAGGCTTTACTCAGGGGCGACTGTAAGTCGCCGCTTTCCGTAAAAGCAATAATAGCATAACTTTAGATTTCTTTCCACCCAAAAAACACAGCTAACGTTCTGCGGTTTGATCCGGAATTATAAGCTTTTAAATCCGATTTATCAACTATAAAGCGTTAAAGAGTGAACAGGTTGGAACGTTGAAGAATTGATAAAGGTTGCGACATAAATAAGTTATTGAGATGCTAAGGCGATAGTCTTTATATAAAGCAAATGCTTATTCATACTCATTCACTTTGCTACTCATTACTCGTCACTCATTAACTGATTTCTGATTTTGGGACGCTCTTTTGAGGATATTGATCTCCCGGTCGGTAAGCGACGGCATGCCGTGTTCGGACACTTTGGTGAGAATACGGTCCACCTCATTGTCGAGTTTATAATCTTCGCGAGCCTGACGAGCTTGTCGGTTTTTCTTGAACAATCTGGAAAGGGACGGCCATTTCGGCAGCGAAGAGCTCGTCTGAAAGTAAAAATAAATAAAGGCCCCTAAAGAAATCAACACGACCAGAGTATATAAAACCGGCTGCTCGGAGATGATAACCGGATACCAGAGCGTGGCAATCCCCAGCCCTACCAGCGCCCCGCCGAGATGGGCATCGTGGCCGATATTACCCAGCTTTGCCCGCATGCCGAACACCGAAAACAGTACGAAAAAGATCGCGAAAACATACGCCGGGATATCGACAGGAATCAGAAAAAGCCGTACCGTACTGCCCGGAAAGAGAAATATCGAGGCGTAAATCACCCCGCATACGCCGCCCGATGCCCCCAATGCCCGATAGGAATGATGACGATGCAGCAGCAGCGACAACAAACTGCCCCCCAGCACCGAACAGAAAAAAATCACCATCAGAAAAAACGCCCCGTATTGCCATTCTATCCCGCTACCAAAGGAATAAAACGAGTAGGCATTGATACCGAAATGCAGCCAGTCGGCATGGAGAAAACCGCTGGTAAGCATGCGATGATATTCCCGCCGTGCCAGAATATAATAGGGATCGAAAATATAACGATCCATGAAACCCGACCGCGAAAATCCCAGATACGACACATAGCCGGCCGCGGCAATGGTTGCCAGAGTAATGTAGGGTATTTGTTCTACAGGCATGACAGTATTCCCACTCACTAATAATCCGTAAAAACTGATGAGGCTGTTACGGGGAAAATTTATCGATCAGTTCAATCATCTCCCGGGTCGCCTGGCGTATGCCGATAAAGACGGAACGGGCGATGATACTGTGCCCGATATTGAAATCCGACAGGCCGGCCAGAGCCGCGACCGACCCGATATTCCGATAGGTCAGGCCATGTCCGGCATGAACGGTCATACCGCAGTCCAGGCCGATATCCCGCCCTTTTTCCAGCTTCCGCAACTGCGTCGTCCGCGAGCGCTCAGTCCGGGCATTGGCATACATGCCCGTGTGCAGTTCAATGGCGTTGCTGCCGGCTTCCTGACAGGCTCTGATCTGATCCTCAGCGGGAATGATAAATGCCGAAACGACAATGCCCAGTTTGTGCATACTTTGCGTCACGGTTGTCAGACGTTTCTGCAATTTCACACAGTCCAGCCCACCTTCAGTGGTCAGCTCTTCGCGCTTCTCCGGCACCAGTGTAATCATATCCGGCTTGAGCTTACGGGCGATGCGGACCATGGATTCTGTCAGGGCCATCTCCAGATTGAATTTTACGCCGGAAACCTGCCGTACCAGTTCCACATCTCGGTCCTGGATATGCCGGCGGTCTTCCCGCAGGTGCATGGTGATTCCAGATGCCCCGCCCAGTTCGCATTCCGCCGCCGCCCAGACTGGATCGGGTTCTTCCGCCAGCCGTGCCTGTCGAACCGTAGCGACATGATCAATATTTACATTCAGTTGTGCCATGATAGCCTCAAAAATAAAGGGAATAACGATATTTATACTCGTTTCGATTGCAATGTCCCGTTTTCTCCAATTATAACTGCTTTTAAATAAAACGGTCAGGCATGACCGGCCAGAAACTTTCTACCCGATTGGATATACAATGGACATATTATTTCCCTCCGCTCTGCCACTGCGCCGCGGCGATTTCTGAGCTGTCGCGCCCTTCCCATTGATGTTTGCCGATCTGTTCGACGATCTTTTCGGCCAGTTCCATAGCGGCCACGGCGTCTTCAGCGGAAACTTCCGGGCGGGTGCCGTCGTTGATGGCCTGCACGAACGCTTCCTGTTCCAGTCGCAGCGGTTCGCGGTCGTCGATATCCAGCGTTTCGACCTTGATCAGCTTGGTCCAGTCGAGATTAAGCAGATTCAACTGGTCGGAGCCGGCCGCCTGCTGCTGCCGGATGAGCTTGACCATGTCGATATTGGCAGTCTTGCGGATCATGGTCCCGGTCTTGTTGAGATAATCAAGCGAGAGATAGGCCTCCTCGCTGAAGACGCGGATACGCCGAAACGTCTTGAGGGCCAGTCGCGAAGCTGTCAAATTCGCCACACAACCATTCTCAAACTCCAGACGGACATTGGCGATATCCTCATGATGGCCCAGCACATTGACCCCCACGGCCTGAACCTGCTTGATCGGGCTATTCACCATCGAAAGAATAATATCGATGTCATGAATCATGATATCCAGTACGACGCCGACATCCGTCGAGCGAAACGTATAAGGCGAGATCCGCTGGGCATCGACGAAACGCGGCACAACATTCAGCCGCTTCATCGCCTGAATCACTGGGTTAAACCGCTCTGAATAGCCCACCTGCAGAATTGTATCCTTCTCGCGGGCCAGCTCAAACATTCGCCGGGCCACTTCGAGACTGTCGGCCAGCGGCTTTTCCACCAGTACGGGTATGCCGCGCGAGAGAAACGGCTCGGCCACCGCGGCATGATGCTCGGTCGGCACGGCAATAGTTACGGCATCGATCTCATCGACAAATTCCGCCGGATCAGTCGCATAACGCACGCCATACTCCAGCCCCAGCTGTTTCGCTTTTTCCGGCTGCTGATCGATCACGCCGATCAGTTCCACCTGGTCCATTTCGGTATAAATTCGGGTATGCAGCCGGCCCATGCGACCGGCACCAACGACGACAGTCTTAAGTTTACTCACTGGCTCGTCCTTTCTTTTATTTAATTCTTGTTGCGGAAACATTTACCGCAGGCATCCTGCCGGCATTTATACTCGTTCCGATTGAAATTACCCGTTTTGTCGGAACGTAATCATCTGCGGATAAAAAGCTTACGCCCGGCCCTGCCGGGAGCTTTCTACCCGATTGGGTATAACCACGCTTAAACGTTTGGAATCGAAAAATGTTGCATTATGAGATTCGTCAAAAAAAATGTATCCGCAACAGAAACTATTTATGATTATGCGGGGTTTCCGCCGATTGCTTACGAACCCGGTCTTCAAACCGGTCGCGACGGAAGTTTTCCTCGTAACGACCAAAACGCCCCTGACAGCTTTTATGGATAAAGTCGCAGAGATACTGCACATGCTCTTCCAGATTTTCACGGGCCAGAACGGCTTTCACAGCGGCCTCCAGCGACGTCCCCTTGCGATAAAGTTCCTTAAACGTCTGCTTGAGGGCGGCAATCTGTTCCGGGGTAAAAGCGTTGCGCTTAAGCCCCTCTTCATTGACGGCACGCACAGCATTGGGATCGCCGCCAAACTTGAGATAGGGCGGCACGTCGCGGCGAACCGGCGTCAACCCGCCAATATAACTGTAACGGCCGACCCGGACGAAATGATGCAGCCCCACCAGCGCCGAAATCACTGTATGGGATTCGATGCTGACATGCCCGGCCAACTGCACCTGATTGGCCAGAATATTCGCGTCGCCCAGGACGCAGTCGTGGGCAATATGCACGCCGACCATCAACAGGTTGCCGGTGCCGAGCACGGTCCGACCCAGCCCCAGTTCGGTGCCCCGGTGAATGGTCACGTTTTCCCGCAGAATATTATCGTCGCCCAGAATGGTTTTCGTCGGCGTGTTTTGATATTTCAGGTCCTGCGGATGGACGCCGACCACCACATTAGGATAAAATGTATTCCAGCGGCCGATTTCAGTGTTGCCGATGACCGTTACGTTGTTCATCAAATGACAACCATCCCCAATAACGACATCCGGCCCGACAACGCAAAACGGACCAATCGTAACGTTTTCTCCTATCCCGGCCGAAGCGGATACCTCGGCCAATTTTGATATTTCTGTCATTGCCGTAATAGTTTCCCTGTATAAACTTTAATGATTTTTACCGAAACTGCTCCAGATAGCGACCCAGCCGATGCTGAAACGAACGCTGTAGCGATTCGAGCAGATAAACAACATGATCGTCATGACCATTCTCGGCCAGCATCTTCTCGACGACCTGCATAATTGACCCTTCCCGCCGACGATACAATTTCTTATAGGCCTGCTGCAGAGCGGCGATGCTTTCCGACGGTATCCCCGCCCGCTCCAGTCCGACACTGTTCAATCCCCGCACCTCACAGGGATAGCCGCCGGAAATCTTGACATACGGCGGTACATCGCTGCTCATCGCGCTTGAACCGGCGGCATACACAAAACGACCGATGGTCACAAATTGATGGGCCGCGCAATAGGCGCTCGTCCAGATATTATCCTCCAGCTTGCAATGTCCGGAAAACTGCGAATAGTTCCCGATGCAGTTATTATTACCTACCGTACAACCGTGGCCCAGATGCACACCGATCATCAGGTAATTATTGCTGCCGACGACTGTCTGGCCGCTGTCATGCGGACTGCCGCGGTTGATGGTGACCATCTCGCGAAAATCGTTATGATCGCCGATTACCACCGTGCCTTCCAACTCCCGTTTGCCGTAAAACTGCGGCTCCTCACCGATCACACAACTCTGAAAAAAGCGATTCTCTTTCCCGATTTTGACACCGGCGGCGATAAAGACATTGGCGACCAATTCGCAATCATCGCCAATATCCGCGCCGGCGCCAACAATGCAGTGGGGACCGATCCTGACATTCTCGCCTATCTGAGCCGTCGGATCTATTCGTGCTGTTTCGTCAATATACGTCATAATTCTCACCCGGATAAACCGGAAATCCGAATAACAAAATTCGAATTTTGAAATAAATCTTAAATTTGAAATTTATACCCTTTGGGTATATTTCTTTTTTGCTATGCGCCTTTGCGCTAAACTTCCTTGATCTCCCAGCTTCTACTCCATTATTTTAT
>CAYZXY010000057.1:0-20772 GCA_964482555.1 uncultured Pirellulales bacterium | reverse complement strand
GCGTTCCTCCGGCTCGAGCGAGGCGATCTCCGCTTCGATCTCGGTGGACAGCACCATCACATCCGCCCCGTCCTGCTCGGGCGTCACCTTCGGCGGCTCGTTTATCCGATCGTCATCGACATTCAACACGATCAGCATCGGCTTCAACGTCAGGAATCCAAAGCTGCGAACCAGCTTTTCTTCCTCCGGCGATTCGATCAACCCGCTCAAGGGCTGCATCTCCTCGAGCGCTTCGCTATAGCGTTTCATTAGTTCCAGTTCAAATTTATCCTGCTGCTGGGTTTTTGTGGGTTTGTTTTTGGTCTTTTCCAGCCGTTCGATGCGGTTCATGACCATCTCCAGATCAGCCAGAAAAAGTTCCGTCCGCAATTCGTCGATATCGGCTGCCGGATCGACCCGGTCGCGGTATTTCATCACAGAGGGATTATCGAAATTACAAACCACCATAACCAGCATATCCGACTGTCGGGCCTGAGCGATAATCTTGCGGGCGTCCTGGCGATGGCCTTCTTCCACGAAACTCAAACCCGGCAGATCCAGAAACTCAATCGTCGCATGGGTTATCTTTTTAGGCTTGAACATCTCGGCCAAAACCCCCAGCCGCTCGTCCGGCACCTTAACAACCGCCTTATCCACATGATGGGCCGCTGCGGCCCCGGCATGCTCGTGCCCCTCCGTCACCGCCGAAAACAGGCTCGATTTTCCCGACTGCACCATTCCGCATAACGCTACCTGCATAACAATTCCTTTCAATTAATGATCTGTTATAGCACTGTATAATGGCTACTTATGCAGGTTTTGTCAAGAAAGCCTTTGGCCAGTAAAACCGATGCCATTGTTCATTTCCTTAATGGTAAATGCTCAATGGCCATTTCATGAATTCGAAAAAAATGAAAGCATTTTCGCCTCCCTACACCTAACACTAAACACAACCCACTGAAAATAAACCATTTACACATCTCACACCTTTTGTGTGCTTTTTTGGAATTTTCAAAATCTTTCGTTATTTAAACCTTGACATAATCGTTAAACAGACATAGTATTGTTGTTTCCTATTTTTATATGTATAGCGTGTATCATGGTTTAACGTAATTCTCTAATTGACGGAGGACATGATTTGGATAATGCAATCGTCCGCGAGTTAATCGACGCGGGCATACACTTTGGCCACCGAGTCGGGCGCTGGAACCCGAAGATGAAACCGTACATCTTCTGTGCCCGTAACTCCATTCACATCATCAATATTAAGGAAACCATCAAAGGTCTTGTGCGGTCCAAGAAGTTCCTTGCCAGTGTGGTATCCTCAGGTAAAAATGTACTGTTTGTGGGCACTAAACGTCAGGCACGTCAATCCATCGTCACCCAGGCATCCCGTTGCGGCATGCCCTTTGTTTCGGAACGCTGGCTGGGCGGCACCCTGACCAACTTCACCACCATTCGTAAACGTCTGGGCCGTCTCGAAGAACTCGAAACACTGGACGAAAACGGACTCATGGCTGCCCAGGGCAAGAAAATGGAATCGATGCTGCGTCGTGAGCTTCGTAAAATCAAGCGAAATCTCGACGGCATACGAAACATGGACCGGATGCCCGGAGCTTTGATTATCATCGATGCTCACCGGGAACATCTGGCGATCAGCGAAGCCCGCAAGCTGAAAATCCCGACCATCTGCCTTCTGGATACCAATTGCGATCCAGACCAGGTGGACATACCAATTCCGGGAAATGACGACGCCATGCGGGCGATCGACCTGATCCTCACGCAGCTGACAGACGCTATCCAGGAAGGCAAGGTCGCCAAGGCCGAACAAAGCGCCGAAGGCAAAGACCGCGGCGGCCGCCGATCCAGCCGGTCGCTGACGGCTGCCGTCGAAAGAATGGCCGGTGACGCCGATGCACCGGACACCATGCCGGCTCCTTCGCCGAATCCCGCAGCACTCGATAACGACAACAATCCGGATACCCCCGCACCGCAAAACAGCGCTATTGCCAGAGAAAACGCCTCCAAACAGGAATAAACAAATGTAGCTGTGTGATGAACCTTCATACCGGTTCAGGAATCCGCCTTACTCGTTGTTAAGAATTTTTCATCCGGATAATGTCCGGGTCATGATAACTATGTGTTTACGATTAATCCTCAAAGGAGCAGAAAACTATGGCTGATATTACTGCCGCGATGGTCAAGGAGTTACGCGAACGGACCGGCCAGGCAATGATGGACTGCAAGAAAGCCCTGGGCGAAACCGATGGCGACATGGAAAAAGCGATCGATCTGCTGCGTAAAAAAGGCATGGCCGTGATGGACAAACGCAGCGAGAAGGAAACCAAGGAAGGCCGTGTCGTCAGCAAAACAGCCGAAGACGGCAAAACAGCGGTACTCGCCAGTCTGTGCTGTGAAACCGACTTTACAGCGAAAAATGAAGAATTCCAGTCAACCGTTGATGCGCTGGCCGATGGCCTGCTGCAGGCGGACGGCTGTCCCGAAACCTTCGAAGCTCTGGAAAGCATCGCCACGCCAGCTGGAAAAACCATCGGCACGACCATTAATGATATTGTCAGTAAAACCGGCGAAAAAACGGAGATCGGCCCTTTCAGTAAGTTCACCCTGGATGGCCCCGGCCTGCTGCATAGCTATGTTCATTTTAACGGTAAAATCGGCACGATGATTCAGATTGATGCCGAAAACGAGCACGCCGCCAATTCCCAGGAAATCAAGACCCTGGCGGCCGATCTGGCCATGCATATTACGGCCCTGAATCCGATGGGCGTCACGGAAAACGACCTGGACCCGAGCGCCATCGAACGCGAACGGGAAGTGGCCAAATCGCAGGTTCCGCCCGGCAAGCCGGATAACATTGTCGCCGGTATCGTTGATGGCAAGCTGAAAAAATGGTTCCAGCAGATCGTGCTGCTGCATCAGCCCTTTGTAAAGGATGACAGCAAAACTGTCCAGGAACTGATGGACGATGTCAGCAAAGCTGCCGGCGGCAAACTCACCGTCAAACGCTTTGCCCGGGTACAGATCGGCTAAATGCTTTACAACCCGAATATTTCGTGATATATAATGCCTGCAAGGTTTGTGCCTTGCGGGCTTTTTTTATGCCTTGAAGAGTTGATGCGTTATTTCATCCCGGCAGGGGCGTAAAACTGATATGATACTCGTTCCGAATGAAATGACCCGTTTTGTCGGAACGTAATTATTTGCGGATATAAAGCTTACGCCCGGCCCGGAGCTTTCTACCCGATTGGGTATATTTCGTTATTGATTCGACATTATGGCTTCTTATTGAGGATAAACATGGCTTCATACAAACGCATCTTATTAAAAATATCCGGCGAGGGGCTTTCCGGCGCCGGCGGATTCGGTCTGACGGCCGAAGGGCTCGAATCCGTGGCCGGGCAAATTCTCGAACTGCACCAGATGGACATCCAGATCGCAGCGGTCGTGGGCGCCGGCAATTTCATCCGCGGCGGCACCCTGGTACAACACACCACCATTAACCGGGCAACCGCCGATCAGCTCGGTATGCTCGCCACCCACATCAACGCCATTGCCCTGAAGGATATTCTCGTCGGCCATGGTATTGACGCGAGGGTCATGTCCGCCTTCGTCATGCCGCGTATCTGTGAGGCCTTCACTCGCGACGATGCCATTCATCATCTCGACGCCGGCCGCGTCATCATCCTGGCCGGCGGCACGGGTAATCCCTTCTTCACCACCGACACCTGCGCCGCCCTGCGGGCCAGCGAGATCGACGCCGACGTGCTGATCAAGGCGACCAAGGTGGACGGTGTTTACAATGACGATCCCATGAAAAATCCTGACGCCAAACGCTTCGACACGCTCACTTATCATCAGGTTCTGCATATGGATCTCAAGATTATGGACCACACCGCCATCACCCTCTGCCGGGACAACGGCATCGACATTATCGTCTGTAACCTCATGATTCCCGGTCACTTAACTGACATCGCCCGCGGTCGCCACACCGGCACTGTGATCTCTTCCTGAAAGCCGACATCCAGGGCAACTGCGCTCATTTTTTATTTGCCATGCCCGGAAAATCCTGATAAATATACTATCTTCGCGAACGTTGAATGAATGCGAAATCGGGACCAGGCTCTCGCAAACCAACGGGCCTGATATGATAAAAATAACCGTAACTGTCAGAAAGCGAGCATAAATCATGAGTATCGAAGAAGTTAACCTGGACGCTGAAGAACGTATGGAAAAAGCCGTCAATCACCTCAAAGACGAATTCCGCGGTATCCGCACCGGCCGGGCCACGCCCGCCATCGCCGAAAACATCAAAGTCGATTACTACGGCTCCCCCACTCCTATGAAACAGGTGGCCAACATCTCCGCTCCGGAACACAATCTCGTCGTCATCAAACCTTTCGATACCTCAATCATGAAGGAAATCGAAAAAGCGGTTGTAGCCGCCAATATCGGCATCACACCCCAGTCTGACGGCCGCGTCATCCGGCTGAATATCCCGCCGCTTTCAGGTGAACGCCGCCAGCAACTGGCCACCCAGATCAAAAAAATGGCCGAAGAAGGCCGAGTCAGTATCCGCAACATCCGACGGGATGCCAACAAATCCTTCGACCAGCTCGAAAAAGATAAAGAATGCACCGAAGACGATCGCGATGAGGCCAAAAAGGGAATGGACGAACTGACCAAAAAATACATCGATCAGGTCGATGAACTTCTGAAAACAAAAACTGATGAAGTAATGGAGGTCTGATCTAAATCGCTGATAGGGTGAGTTCCGAAATGTTATAACGAAAAAGCCGCAGCACGCAAACGCCGCGGTTTTTTTATGTCCTTATGGCTTAAGGGCACCTCTAAAAATTCATTTTGGGCTGCAAGCGATCTTTTTTCCTTCTGGCCTTCGTCATGAAAAACTGTGAATATTCACCCATATGCCCGGTTTTCCATTTCTTGTCAGACGAAAAAAATCTTCGCTTTCGCCTCAAAAGCATTTATTAGAGGCACCCTTTATAACAAAGCCCGATGCTCATACGCCGAATGAGACACCAACCCCCCAGCCTGCCACCGAATCATATTGAAAATCAAACCGGCTCGTCTGCTCGGCATAAGCGAATGTGTCAATGTAATAGTTTTCAACATAGAAATTATCGTCAACATAATAATCCGTGTAATAGACATCCCAGTAGGGTTCTTCATACACATAAGACACGTACCAGGGCGTATCATAATACACCTCGACTTAGACTTCATCATACACCGGCCAATACCACAAATCGTCCTCTATGATTATGATCTCTTCAAAATAGGTATTTCGGGTATAGGCATCCAACCGAATCAGCGGCTCAATCCCCTCATTGTTAATCGTCGTATCGGAGATATTGTAGGCCCAGATCAAATCAATCCCGCCCGGACCGGCATTTATCTCACTGGTTTCAATCCAGTTCCACACATCCACCACGCCGATATATCCGCCGGATTCTATCGTCGAGTTCAGCACGCCCCCGTCAACAATCAGCCTCTGAATCGCTACATCGCTGACAATATATGAATCGATAACATCCCTGCCCACAATGAATTTGCCCATTACGCCGCCGTTGTAGACTTCCGATTGCTCAAGAAAGCCATCGACAACCATAGCTTTTGTCTGCCCGCCGATACCGACAAAAGTATTCTCCGCGACATCCCCAAACACCACCATCTTTGACAGATGACTGTCAACGAGCATCGTCGCGGCAAGCATGTGCCCTTGGACCACGGCTTTCTTGACCTGCCCGTCGATATCAATCGTCAGATCCTCCAGACTACTGCGCGATTTGAGAATCTGGAGATCACCATCAACGTCCCATAGCGTCTGCGGTTCCTCAAAGATCAGATTCCCGGCCACATCCAGCGCCCGCACACTGCCGGCAGACAAATCTCCCAGATAACCATTGATCTTAACACCCCTAAGATTCTCACCCCCAGCGTCAATCGAAAAGACATCTACCAGCCCATCTCCGCCATAAGGTCGGGCAGCAACCGCAAGATTCGCTCCACGGCCGGTATTTCTTACAATAATCTGGGTAACCTGCTCACCCAGCCCCGCTTCTTCCGTTACAACGGTTAAGTCCCCATGCCCCTTGAGTTTAACGGTCAGCAAATCCCCGTCCACATCCACACCCTGCCAGATAGCAGATAAAACCAGACGGCTTTCCAATGGTTCCAGCACCAATTGATTCGTCTTTTTCGCAGCCATGATACCGTCCTCCTGAAAAAGGTTGCTCAGGCTTACAAAATTCATTCATTCACTAAATGAATTATATACTAAATAATATATAAGTCAAAACAAATTCAAACAAAAAATAATATTTTTCATAATTCATTTAACGAATGATATATTTTAGTCATCATTGAGAATACTCAGGGCTGTCAAAGTATTATTGAAATCAATACCGCTGGTTATCCCGGACAATTCCAGATTGAAAGTTTCATCTTCTTCCAATATCACATCACCATTAATAATGACTTCGATGGTTTTGGTTAGCGGATCATCCGGAGCGAACGTTATCAAGCCGCTGGCGGGTTCATAATCGTTATCGGACGTGGTCGCTGTCCCGTCCTGTGTTTCGTAAGCAAAGCTCACCGACCCTCTGGCGGATAACGACGGGATCATAACAACATTGAAAACGGCGGTTTTTGTGCCGGCGTCCCCTTCCACGATGTCCGCGTCGGTAACATCTATAGAGACATCATCATCTGTAATCGTGCCCTGTCCCTGAGTTTTCGCGATGTCAACGTTTCCCGCGGCGTTGGATAACACCACGAAGAAACTTTCGCTGACCATTGTCCCCTGGTCATTGGTGATTTGTTCAAAGTTTTCATCACCGACAACCTTGATTCGTATAGTCTTGGATAAGGAATTCTGGGAATTAAAAGTCAGGGTGCCGCTTTTAGCGATATAGTCGTTATCCGCCACTGTTGCCGTATTATCGACAGTAGCATAACTGACTGACAGCGGCAGGTCAGCGGGATCGCCCAGCGTCAGTGTTACCGTAAACACAGCATCGGTTGTGCCGTCGTGCAGTTCTTCGACAACCACATCATCAATCGAAAAACCGTTGTCATCATTTTCAATCGTTATCTCGGCCTCCTGTTCACCGATCTCGCCGTTGATAACATTCATCAGCCATAAGGAGAAGGATTCATCCCCCTCAAATTTCTGGTCGCCATTAACGGTCACCGAAACGGTCTGCGTCAGCGGCCCGTTCACCGTATCGAACTCCAGAAAGCCCAGGATTGTTTCATAATCACCATCCGCCGCCGTAGCCGTATTGTCAACGGTTTCATAAACCACGGTTACCGTTTCGTCGGTAAAAGCATTCACTGCGACGGAAACATCTACCTGCACGGTCTGTGTGCCATCATCATTTTCCACAACGAAGACATCATCGCCAATATTCACCACCGGGCTCTCATCATCATCAGCGATAACGAAATCCAGTTCCTCCACTCCCAGTGCCAGCCCGAACTCATTTTCGAAAACCAGCGCAAAGCTCTCGTTGTTTTCAAATGCCATATCGCCGCGAATCAATGGCAAATCCAGATTCAAACGGTTTTGGAATTTCTGAAATGTCAGAACAGCATTGTCCGCCACAACAATGTCAGTGTCATCGGCTTCAAACGAAACCGTTTTATATTCCAGACTGACCGGCTGCATCGGAAGCTGATCGAGCCTGAAAATCAGCGGGATGCTCAATATCCCCTCATCGCCTTCGAGTATTTGTTGGCTGCCGTCCTCGGCAGTAATCAGTCGGTCGGCTTCTTCCAGCGCGGCATAATCCACCGTAACGCTCATCGTCGGCGTATCGTCACGCAGAACGCCCACTTTGCCCACGCCCGCCAGGTCGACGCCCAATTGGCCGGTATAGTAAATCCTTGCCAGCGATCCGGCAGAAATCGAGCCATCTACCCCGGCATTCGGATTGACAATATTTTCCAGATCGCGACGGCCGTTCATATAGCCCACAATGATGGAGCCAACAGCCCTGCCCGAATCAATCTCGGTGTCGAACACGCCGTCTTCCGCAAAAATATTCCGGATATGCGAATGCGTGGTACTCAGCGTCGCCTCAGCAATATACCCGGTAACATTCACCAGATGAATGGACAGAAACGAGCTGATCTGCCCGGTAAAATGCGAACCGATAAATTCCGCATCCTCGTTGAGTTCATCTTCCTGCAATCGTTCCAGATTTTCATTAAAACCGACATACACATTGAACACCCGCGTCGAAGAGATATTCCCGGCGAAATCGCCGCCAGTAATCACGGTATGTATCGTGGAGCTGATCAGGCCGGACGCGGCGATGGTGCTGTTTTCATCAACGCTGCCGGCCGCGTAAAAGCTGACCAGTTTTCCGCTCGTGCTGATGACACTGCTGGTGACATTGCCGCCGGTATCATTCTCGCCGCGCGGATCGTAATGCCCGCGAACGGCGACATTGCCGATAATTCGCGTTGTGGCTATCTGGGTACTGCTCAGGCTGCCTTCCTCAACAATAAAATCATGGACCATCTTCCCGGCGTTAAAAAGCGATCCAAAGACATCGCCGCGCTCGACCTTCACATCTCTGAGAAAACCATGCGTCGTGTTCAGATTAAAAACGCTGCTGTCCATGGCGATATTGATCGGATCGCCTTGGGTATCCAGAGGATTTTCCTTGAGATTGCCAAATCGATTCTCTACCAGCAGACGATCGATTGCCAGTCCGCTGAAGGCGCTGCCTTCTATGATCCCCTCAACGGTGATGCTCCGATAGCGATTTTTCGTGTCGCCTTCCAGAAAGATAACATTACTGATATTTCCCTGGTTAATCCCGCCGTTACCATTACCAATGGAAAGATTGCGCAGCATGCCGGCCTCGAACTGCGGCTGCGTGTCGCTTTCGTTCAATGCGTCATCCCCCAGAGAATCGGCAATAAAATCGACAATATTGTATTCGCCCAGTTCGACATTGCGCACCCTGCCCAGCGTCTCAAAGCTGTAAATGTTACCCCGCGATCCGGAAACTGCCTTTACCGTTTCGACATCGAACGGCAGAAACACCCGGCTTATCGAACCGTTAAACGTTACGGCATCCAGGGCGAACTCATCGAGCGCCCATCCATTAATATCATCGTTCTCGAATAACAGCACGGAGCGTTTATGGCTGTTCTCAATCGTCAGTTCCGTCAATTCGACAACCGAACCGTTGGAATTCCGCTTATAAGTCAGCGTAGCGGCGCCCGGTCCGGTATAGCTGATGACCATTTCGCCGCCGTTTCTGTCGCTCAGAACCCGTTCCGCCAACGGCGTTCCGGCTTCGACCACCAGGATAACCTCCTCCTCGAATCCCGAAGAAATCAGCAGTTCATAATGGGCAGCAGCTGGCGTCTGCGGCGTAATTGTAAGTGTGTAAACGCCGGCGGCCAGGCCTCGCAGCCGGGCATCGTTCTTAATCGTCAGCGGCTCCGACGGGCTGACCTCGAAGATCAGGTCGTTAACGCCGGGGCCGGCAATTCTTAACTCCATACGCGTCAAATCTTTCACATCCACCCGGCTTTCGGTACCCTGAAAATTATCCGTATTCAGCAAAAGCACAAGAGCGTCGTCAAACTCATTCGCCGACGGGCCGCCATCGAATGCCACCTCATTGCGGCCAATCGCATACAACGAACCATCCGCCGCCCAGGCCAGGCCAAAAATCTGCGCCCCAACCAGATCGGTCTCATCCGCAATATCGCCAGCGGAAAGCTCCTGGCTCAACTCCACATAAAGCCCCGGCACACCGGGATTCTCCTTCGTCGGCGTCACCGAATCGTCCCTCGATGCCGTAAGCAGTTGCCCGGTATTGTTAGTATACAGATAAATATCGCCGCTGTCTGCAAACGTGAAATTGATAATGCTGGATTCATCATCCGGTGTATCACCAAAGTTGAGCTGACCGGGACTTACTTCGGTCGCAATGTCAGCAACGACGTCCGCTTCGCCCAGATTGATGATACGCGGCTGCCCGCCGACGGTCATCAGGATATACGGCGTATGCGTGGTCACTTCAATATAAACCGGATCATCCGGATCGAAATTATCCTCTTCGAATTCCTGCGTCAAGGTCCGAATCTGAATATCCTCGAACGTATAATCAAAGGCGTTCTGATAATCGATACGGGTCAGGTTATTGTCGCCGCCGGCGTTGATAACCAGATCGCCCAGGTCGGTATAGACCAGATCGCCGCTCGATATATCGCCGATATTCAGTTCATGGCCCCAGAAATGCGTCGTCTGCCCCAACGCGACATCCGGATTGAGCTGCACCAGCGATGCCTCCCCGGTCAGGGTCCGCACCGTCACTATGAGCGAACCTTCCATAGGCGAATCGATATCGTCTAAATAAGGCGAAAACGCAAAATCCGCTATCGCGAAACCGGTATTAATCGAACCGAAACTGTAAAACAGCTCCTTTTGGCCCTCACTGTCGATCTGATATATCCTGCCGCCGTCTCTGAACGTCCCGATATACAGATCGCCGCCGTAACGCCAGTCGGCCTGGTCGCTGAACGCCAGCGTTATCGCTCCGTCGCCGATATCCGGCACAAACAACTCGGCCACCCCCTCATCCGCATCCGGCCCCGTCAGGCTCACACGCCATAAATCGGACGTATGCCCACCGGCCGCCGCTCCATTCGCATCGATATTCTCGCTCAGGATATAAAGATACTCACCAAACTCCCCGCCGTAACTGAACGCCATATCGGTAACATCAAAAAAGCTGTCCACCGGCAAACCGTCCCGGATAACTGGATTCCCATCGCGATCGACAAAGCTCAACGCGATTTCCGTCATGTCCCCACTGGCATCAACGCCGTACAACTTCCCATCCAGATCATCCCCCAGACTCGGACCGAATGACCCCAGAAACATCCTGCTGCCGAATATGCCGGCCGTATCCTGAGCCAAAGCCGAGGGATTGATATCGTTCTCATCCATGGGATCAATGCTGTTGACCGCATTAATCTCAGGGTCAAAAAAGCTGCTGATTGTCACATCTTCCGGGTCGGTCCGGCTGATCTCCACCCGGTTAATCGTTCCTTCCAACCCAAAGTTCCCTCCCAGCTGCGAGACATAATAGACATCGTATCCCGGCCGACCGTACACGCCGCTGCCGGTGATCAGACTGTTGCCGGCAAATACCGGGGCATTGGTTTCGCTGTCTTCCTGATCGGCAATGACAACCTGCGGTATGATGGAAGAACCAACTGTAACATCATCGAAAATATCGTTTTGTATCCCCTCCGTCAGATCCTTCCCGCTCAGGTAAAAACCAACCTCGTAATCTGTTCCCTCCTGAGGAGTAATCTGCAACACAGACCCGCTGATGCCATCGGCCGCATAGATTACACTGGCGGCATCGACGGCAATCGCCGTCAAATCCACGCTTAAATCATTGCCGTCGTCGTCAATTCCTCCGATATCTGCGGTCACAACCAGAATCTCTTCCGCCGTGACGATTTCTTCCATATTCCCCGCCGAGTCAACCTGGACGATTTCCCCTTCGCCCGCAAACACCACCAACGCGTTTCCTTCCGGCGTTACCGCCATATCGCTGATCGTTATCTGCGGCTCCGCAAAACCGGTAAACGTCGCGAGAGATGACCGCGTCGCCACCAGCGACGCCGGACTGTCCGCATCCGCGGCATTCATCAGCCACAAATGATTGTCCGCCACAAAGTAAACAACACCATCCCCACCCGCCGCCAGCGCCGTTATCTCCAGATCGACCCCTTCCGTAAGGTCCATCGTAATATCTAGTTCCCCCTCGCCGGCATCAAAACCTTCCCCCATTGTCCGGAACATATACTGGTCCGTTTCATCAATATAATCAATACGACCTTGAATCCCTTTCGCCTCCCCCTCCTGAATCTGCTCCGGCCCGACATTATCCCACACCGACTCCTGCACAATCTCCCCGGCATAATCCAGTACCGATAACAAAACCCGGTTTTCCAGAGTCTCTAAAGTTAATTCGGGAATTATAGGCAACATAGAACGCTTATTGATGGACCTTTTTTTGAAAGATAATAAACTTTTGATTCGGGTTATATTCATCGGAAAACATCACTCCTTGGCAGGTTTTATTTACACGCTTACTATAAAAAAAAACTTTTCCGCAAGCAAGCCTTCTTTATCTAATCAGGTGCAGGCACATACTGTTTACCAACTCTATTATGTCAATTTATACGTAAATTAAGATAATGTGCCGGGATTTTTCCCAGAAAAAATTAAATAACCATTTACCGGCACGGTTCAGCGTTTTATAATGAAGCAGGCTTTTATATTGCATCTCCGTCTGTGAAATGGTATGATTACAAAAATCTTAGCAAATTAGGTTATGTCGGCGGCACTTCGCTGGAGATTCGCCATAACTTTCGGGTAAAAGGAATCTTACGTGCATGACAGGAGCGACAGCACCGATAAGAACAACCAGCTCGAAAAATCCACTGCCATGGATTATATCAGCCGGTTGACTGAAGAAGAAAAAATGCTAATTCTTCTTCAGAAAGAACTTTATGACGGCAGTTGGGATTCCATGATGGCTGACTTACAAAACAGACTGGATGGTAAGCCCTACATTTTCAAGCTCGCCAACAGAATTAAAGACGATATCTCCCGCATAGAAAAACTGATGGAATTTGAAAGGCATAATAATATCAGGTTGTCCGAGTATATTCAACCACCCTCCTGAAAATGATAATTTCAATGGCTTTATCCCACAGAAGCTGTATAATCCACGACTGAACGCTACTGGATAAGAATGATTCCTGTTTCCCCACCCGAATTGGAACAATGCATGGAGAAAATGATGCGTAATGACACGTTTCAACTGATTCACATTAGAACAAAACGTACACTCCTGCCATGGTCACCGGGCCGCTCCGCCGGCCTGCTGTGCCTGGTAATAATAATAATGATGATAGTCTCTGCCGGCTGTCTGCAGCAGTCGCAAACGACCACCTTTTCAACAGCCGACGGGAAGACCGACCGGATCAAAAGCGTTTCCGGCATCCCTCTGGAAATGATAGAAAAAGCCCATCTCAAGGATATATGGATGGTCAATCAACTGCCGATCGGCCATGCCGGCAGAGTAAAAATTATTTTCTATCGTGACAAAAAACTCTTTGCCATCGACAACCGCAACGTGATTTATGCCATGGACGGCATGAGCGGCGTTATCCAATGGTCCGAAAGACTGGGTAAAATCGGCGGCAGTTGCTCCCGGCCCTATTTTTATCAGGACCAAATGCTCTTTGTTGTCGATAATGAAATCGTCAGCCTGCGCCTGGTCAATGGGGAAATTGTTTATCGCCATACCGTGGACTTTACCCCCACGACCAATGCCGCCCGCAATGACGACAAAATCTTCATCGGCGGCAACCAAAGACGTTTTTATGCTCTTCGTATGAGCGATGGCATCCCCGTCTGGCAAAGCAACCAGCCGGCATCGCCCACCGGCCGGCTTGATCTGGCGGACGACAAGGTCTTTTTTACCTGCCTGAACGGTACACTCTATGCTTCATGGGCCAGCAAGCGGGAACTGGTCTGGTCACGGGCCACCGAAGGGGAAACGCCCGGTGTGATCGTCGATAATCAGCAATGCTTTTTGCCCAGTTCGGATACCGTGCTCTACTGTTTCGCTGTTGCCGACGGTAATCTGATATGGAAATTTCACGCGGGCGGCAGCCTGATGACCCTTCCGGTCTTAACGGAAAAGCATGTTTACCAACATGTCGATCAGACGTCCATGGTGTGCCTGGACCGGCAATCGGAAGACATCAAAGGATCCATGCGCTGGCGGCTGCCGGAAGGAAAAACCTTCCTGGCCGAAAAAGAGAATCTCAGCTACCATCTGACTCTGGATCACCGTCTGGTGATTATGGATAATGTGGCGGGCAAAAAAATCCTCTCTTTCTATGTGCCGGGCCTGGACATCGGCGTTGTAAACAATGAAGACGATATGATTTTCCTGGCCAATAGCAGAGGAACAATACTGGCTTTACAGCCCGAAGACACCCAGTTGAGATAATGCCTTTCGGCTAAACCTGCCGCATTGGCGTCATGTCCCTGATACGCCGTTATATTTAACAGCTCGACGAACCTGGGTGACATGCTTATAAAAAATCTGCCGCAGGCGGAATGAGTTTAAGCATGCGGATTTCATATTTCGAAATTTCAGTTTATCCGCTTCAAGGTATGATGCATATTGCGTTTTGGGAACATGCTGATGTATCCTGGCCATACGCTCTGGAAAGTCAGGTACTTTTGCTTGCCCTGTCGTCGGTATAACTTTTTGCCAAATGAAGGAGGTCTCCCATGAACGATCAGGTAATAATAAAGCGTGCTTTAATTTCCGTGTCCAACAAAACCGGCGTCGTCGAATTCGCCAAAGCCCTCGCGGCCATGCACGTCGAAATCATCAGCACCGGCGGCACCGCCAAAACATTAAAAGACGCCGGCATCGAGGTTATACCCATCGAACAGGTCACAGGTTTTCCCGAAATGATGAACGGCCGCGTCAAGACCCTCCATCCGAAAATCCATGGCGGCCTGCTCGCCTTGCGAAACAAAGCTGATCATGCCAAAGCCCTCGACGATAACGACATCACGCCGATTGACCTGGTGTGCGTCAATCTATATCCTTTCGAAGATACCATTGCCAATCCGGATTTCTCCTTTGCCGACGCCATCGAAAATATCGACATTGGCGGCCCCAGCATGGTTCGCAGCGCGGCCAAAAATCACAAATTCGTCACCATCGTCACCCACCCCCGTCACTATGCCCTCGTCATCAACGAAATGAAACAAAACAACGGCAGCATCACCGCGACCACCCGAACGGGACTGGCACGGCAGGCCTTCGCTCTCACGGCCGCTTACGATGCCGCAATCAGCCGTTATCTGGCCCTGGTCGCTGGCGATGAATTCCCCGAAAGGGTCACGATCGCCCTGAACCGGGGACAGGAACTTCGCTATGGCGAAAATCCGCATCAGAAAGCGGCGTTCTATCACCTCGCCCAATCCGGACAGGAACCCTGCGCCGCTTCGGCCCGGCAGCTCGAAGGCGGCAAACAGATCAGCTTCAACAACCTGATGGACACCAACGCCGCGTTCGATCTGGTCAAGGAGTTTTCCGAACCGGCCGCCGTCGTCGTCAAACACATGAACCCCTGCGGCGTCGCGGTCGATGACAACATCATTGAAGCCTATCGCAAGGCCTACATCGCCGATCCGACCAGTGCCTTCGGCGGCATCATCGCCCTGAACCGCCCCGTCACCGCGGAACTGGCCGACAACATCTGCGAATCCTATTCCCGCTGGGGCAAGGAACTCGGCGCCGGCGGCTTCTTCGCCGAAGTCATCATCGCCCCCTCCTTCGATGCCGATGCCGTCGAGATCATCCGCACCCGCAAACGCTGGGGCCGCGAAGACTGCCGGCTGCTGGAAACCGGACCGATCGACCCGGAAAAGATCCATCGCCAGGAATACGACATCCGCTGTCTGGTTGGCGGCGTCCTGCTCCAGCATCGCGACCTCGACGGCTGGGAACCGCAGCAGAACAAGATCGTCTCCAAACGCAAACCCACCGATCAGGAAATGAAAGACCTCAAACTCGCCTGGATCGTCTGCAAACACGTTAAAAGCAACACCATCGTTTTGGCGAAGAACAACGCCGTCGTGGGCGTCGGCGCCGGCCAGATGAACCGGGTCGATGCCGGCATGCTCGCCATCCGCCAGGCGGGCGAAAAAACCCGGGGCGCTGCCATGGCCTCCGACGCCTTCTTCCCCTTCCCCGACAACGTCACCCAGGCCGCCAAAGCCGGCATCGCCGCCATCGTCCAGCCCGGCGGCTCCAAACAGGACCAACTCTCCATCGACGAAACCGACAACCACAATATGGCCATGATCTTCACCGGCAAACGACACTTTAAACATTAAGGGCACCTCTAAAAATTCATTTTGGGCTGCAAGCGATCTTTTTTCCTTCTGGCCTTCGTCATGATAAACCGTGAATAGTCACCCATATGCCCGGTTTTGCATTTCTTGTCAGACGAAAAAAATCTTCGCTTTCGCCTCAAAAGCCATTATTAGAGGCACCCTTAACAAAAAAACATCACCCAATCGGATGAGGTTTTTGTTATTATAATCGTTCCGATTGAAAATATCCATTTTGTCGGAACGCAATTAACTGCGGATAAGAAGCTTATGCCCGGTCCGGCCCAGAGTTTTCTGTCCAATTAGTTATATATCAACTGCCTGATCAACGGAAAATAATATACAACGCTATCGTTGCGGCAATAATCATCCAGCCGAAAATATGCGCCCGCGAGGACGCCTTCATCTCAATTGTAGTTCGCGACGGCAGCGTCACCGGCTCCTTTAACGGAGCCATAACCGTAATCAGCAAAAGAACCGCGGCCAAAACCCCCACCGTAATCGCCATCCGGTTCAAAAACGCCATATCCCCATAAACAAAATACAGAAACCCGTACACCACCGGACTGAGAACCAGGCCAATCGTACCGCATATCCGCGGTGTCCAGGGAATAAACAGGCCATACAGAAATATGGTCAGAATACCCGGCGAAATGAATCCCTGGAATTCCTGAATATACGCAAAAGCGCCGCTGAATTTCGGATCAGCCAGCTTGGGTGCCAGGAAACATCCCACAACCACAAAAATCGGAATACACACTCGACCCACCCAGACAAGGTTGTGCTGCGAGGCTTTCTTATGAATATACTCCCGGTACACATCCATCGTGAAAATCGTGGATGCCGCGTTCAGCATCGACGCCAGAGAACTGATGACCGCCCCCATCAACGCCGCTACCACGAACCCCCGCAATCCAGGCGGCGTTAAATATCGAATCAGCAGCGGAAACGCCCCATCGTAATCGTAACCCACCAGTATCTGACTCTTTTCAATCTCGGATTCTTTGGGAATAGTCTTTAACAGTATGCTATTTCGCTCCACAAAACTAAGATTTTTTCCTTCTTCAGACATGTCCGAGGGAACCGCTTCACCGGCCACTTTCGCATTCATCGCCAGCATATTCCCCGCCATCTCCGGATACAAACTGGCAAAATCATCGTCAAAACGAAAAACCATATTCGCCGCGTCCGGATTCGTTTTCGCTGCCTCATACTTCTCCAAAATGGGCGAGTTCAAGGTTTCGCTCGTCATGGCGTTCTCTTTCATCTTCTCACCATACAGCGTAAAAGCCAAAATCCCCGGAATACAGACAATAAACGGAATAATCAACTTCAAAGCCGCTGCAAACACGATACCGTCCTGGCCATGCGCCAGTGATTTCGACCCCAGAGTCCGCTGCATAATAAACTGATTCAATCCCCAGTAATAAAAATTCGGAATCCAGATACCGATCAGCAACGCTGTCCACGGCAGAAAATCACTGCTGCGCGGCAAAACCATATGCATCTTTTCTTCTTTCAATTTGCCGAATTTCTCTCCCAGGGCGGCATCGTCTCCCACATCCAGTGATTGCTGAACCGCCTGAACATTAATACCTTCAAAATTCTCCGGCTTGTCCAGTGCCATAAATGCCAGGACCATAATGACCGCCCCCCCCACGATCAAAGCTGACCCCTGAATCAGGTCTGCCCAGGCACAGGCTTTCAAACCGCCTACTGCCACGTAAATCGCTGCCACAATACCGACCACCCAGGATAAACTCTTAATATTTATCGCTATCCCAAAAACTTCCCCCGAGAACAGCGGATCAAGTGCCTTGGCCCCCAGATAAATAACAGTCGTTATTGTCACAAAAACATAGATGATGACCATTAAAAATGACATCACCGTTCGGGCAATATGATCAAAACGATACTCCAGAAACTCTGGAATCGTAAAAATCCCGCTCTGCAAAAACTTTGGCAGGAAAAAAAACGCCACCACCACCAGCGTTATCGCCGCCACCCATTCATAACTGGCTACCGCCAAACCAATTGAATCCTTAGCCGCCTGTCCCGACATGCCCACAAACTGCTCCGCGGAAATATTCGCGGCAATCAGCGAAAAACCGATCAACCACCACGACAATCCGCGACCCGCCAGAAAGTAATCTTCGCCGGTATCCTTTTCTCCCCGGCTCATAATCAGACCGATGGATACGACGGCAATTACAAAGACCACAAATATGACAATATCAATGGGGGCAAATTCCATAACACAGGTCTCCTCTAAGAGTTAGGTAAGTTTTTCACCTCTTCCAGATGGGGCTTATTTAACAATAATGTGCCAGTTCCTTAAAATTCGACGGCGTATTTTAAGGGAGGAACCGGGAAAAATCAACATAATACCTGAACAGGATTTATCAGGCTCCCGGATGGCTGTTTCGCCAGAGTATATGCGACAGAGATATGATCAATTCTCTTTCATGACGGTTGAAAAAGGGAATGGATTCATCCAGAAATGCTTCCAGATCGGTCATGGCCTGTCCATCCCTGATAAATAATTCCAGATCGCCATACGTGATTCCAGCATTATAAACCTCTGATAAATAACGTTTTAATCGCTTTTCCGCCTGCAAAAAACCCGTATGGTCCTCCAGCTCATGCAAAGAACGGCCGAAAAGATTTTCCAGTTCCACGCCATCAAGACGCGATAAGACTTGATCAGGAATGAGTTTACCATTACTGATTAACAATCGGATATCCTTCATGGCCAACGGGCTCATTATCACTGCCATGCCGGAGAGGATATAATGCGATCCCCTGGGATATAACCTTGCCAGCAGAAGTTGCCCCGGCTCAATCTCCTCGCTGATGACGTCCTCATAAACAGGATAAACCTTTTCATCCCGCAGGAGATCAATTGCCGTAAACCCTTTTCCCACAAGGACATTTCCGATTTCAAATATTCCCAGAATAAAATCAAGATAGTTTCCCGCCATCTCCAGATCTTTTTCGTCTAGACTGTCGCCGTAATTATCGAACCAGATCTCCACTGGCGTCAGCTCCAAATCGGGAATCAGACAATCAAACACAAACCACTCCAGACAGCGACCGACGATCTCCAACTGACCGTCATAACCGGCTAAAACTTCCGGCTCTGCCCCGCAAAAAAAAGTAAACTGAGCCCGCCGCCGATATTTTAACACTATATCTTCTTCTATTGCCTCCGACATGATTCGTTCGACCAGCGGATGCCGGCGCGGCAAAGACGGCAGACGCACCGGTTCCCTGCCGGACGGAAAAGGAAAAGATTGTTCCACTGAGGCATTATCCATTGCAATTTTGGCCTTTCAGCATAGAAAAACATTGAAATATGGCTGCTTTTATTAATATTCCATAATACCATTTCGTCAAGTTTTTTCAGCCGTAATGTTAACCAAAAGCCATCATTCCCATAAAGACTTTTAAAATAAATACTTACGGGACAGCAAAAAATTCTGCGAACTAGATTAAACCGTAACTTATTGTCTTATAACATGTTAAAAAATCCAACTGTGAAATTATGCGCATCAAGCCCAAAAATTGCGAATACCGTAAAAAAATATTTTAATACCCCTATTTTTTTTCTGGCAGTCAATTATCTTGTAAATGATTAATCAATAAAAATTTACGAAGCGTTCAGATCATAACCATGATTCATTATTATTTAATTTCATGAGCCACACTGGACAAATGATGTCATTCAGGTTTAAATATATTAAGCTTCTTATAAGGAAAATGTACAGAGGAGAAGTTGAAAAGTGTATTTTTTTACAAAGGAGGACTCTATGTCTCGAAGTGCAGTTTTATTGATCATTTCTGTTTGTTTGGTTTTTGTTTCTTCAACTCAGGCAGCTTTTATTTCAGGAAGCTGGCAGGTTGGCTGGACTGATTCAAGTGCGTTGGGAACCGATTCGCCGAATAAAGGCGATACTGAGAATGATCATTTTAATTGGTCATTCAACTTCGCGGAAGACTTTACTTCGGCGTCCTGGAACGTAACGGAAAAGTTCACGGAGATTGGTAAAGTAGCCGAAACTTGGTGCGAAGTTGAGACGGATGATGAAGACCCCCCAATTGCCATTCAAAAAACAGTAATAAACAACACGGGTTTTGAATGGGATTCTTACACGATTGAGGTCCTTGGGGGAGCCACCTATCAAATCGGTAGCGGCTCTGTATCCGGTAATTATCTGTCAGATATTCCAGATGAAAGTCTCAGCAAGGTTGTGTTTTCGGGTGCTGACCCTGTAGGGATCGGTGAATCTGTTACCTTTAGCTTCACGATTGATATTCCTTCAGGCGGAGTTTATAATTTCGATATCAGACAAATCGCAATACCCGAGCCGGCAACAATGGCGCTGCTGGGCCTGGGCGGATTGGTGCTTGCTCGTAAGAGAAAATAAGACTTTACCATATAAGAAGTTATCAAAGGCCGTTTCCAGGGAGACGGCCTTTTTTATTGCGCCTGCGGTTGAATTTTGCCCCTTGTAGTTTCTTCTCAGCCCCGTATAATATGGCTTCTATAATAACCAACCGGCCATCCGGCAGGCTGGTACAATATGTTTTATACCCAAGGGTATGAGAATTCCCGCCAAGGCCAGTCGTAAAGGCTTTGTCTAAAAATAGTTACGTTTGGACAAAACGGGATTTTTTATCGAAACGCGTATAATATCCAAAAGCGGAAAGAATCTCCATGACCGAAACACTGCAAAAACTCGATGATCTGGTCTCCTTATGCAAACGACGAG
>CAYZXY010000056.1:0-21670 GCA_964482555.1 uncultured Pirellulales bacterium | reverse complement strand
GCGCGGGAAAAGCGTTTACGATTGGCCCTGGTGGGCATCCTCATACCCTTTGGGTATATATTTATTCCTCCGAGAGAGTCCGGGCGGGATCCTGCGATACGGCGATCATGAGGGGAATAAAGCTGGCCAGCGTCGCGAAACCGATAGCGCCGATAAATACCGTCAGGAAGATAGCCGGGTCAGGATAAATCGTTTTCATAGCCGTTACTTTGAAAACGCCCGGACCAACTGTCCAGGCGAGGGCGTAGCCGATTAGCGAACCCGCTGAAGCGCCGCAGATTCCTGCCAGCACGGCACGCGAAAGAAAAAGAAATGTAATCGATTCCGTACCGAAACCCAAAGCCCGTAAAATACCAATTTCGCTGCGACGCTCCCGTACATTAGATAAAAAGAGAATAAAGAGCCAGACGCCGCAGATGATAATGACAGCGGGAAACAAGTAAAAGAACATCCGTTGAATCATTTGCCGCTGCTGATGGCGGGTTTGTGCGAGCTTGGTCATCTGAAGAACCTGTGTGTCAGGCAGTGTATCGCTTATTTCAGAGCGGATAAACGTAAGGGCATTGTCAATTTGGGCACAATGCATGCAGTCCACAGCTCGAATTTCGCTGAGACGGTCGGGAGACCCCAGGATTTTCTGGGCATCAGATATATGACACTGAATCCGGATATCATCGCGGGTGCCGCTTTCGGCCAGGCAATGTGCGATGGTGATTTCTTTACCGGCGATATTCACTTTGTCGCCTTTTTTCAGATTATGTTTTTGTGCCAGTGTGTGCCCCAGGTAGGCTGTGCCGGGTTCGATCTGGTAGAACATGGAAGGTTTTTTGCGATTGGGGGGGCAGATTTCGGGAGTAATACCGGTCAGGAGAATGGTTGAATCGCGCCAGGTGATGGATTGCTGCAGGACGCCGAGCAGGTGATTGTAGGTCAGGCTTTGGCGTTGGCTGAGGGTGTAGAGATAGTTTTCGGGGATAGTATGAGGTGTGAGTTCCGTAAGGTAATAAGCGTTGATGCTGGTTTGTGCCGGGAGGATACGCAGATTATAGCCCATTTTGAGCAAGATGCGGGCCGTTTCGCGTTGAGACGCTTTTTCGGTCAGACAAAACAGTACAAAAAAGGCGGTGGCGGTAATGATGGCCAGGGTGCAGAGTATGAAATGAAGCGGTCGGCCGGCAATCTCTTTCAGAGCAATGGACAGCATTTCAGCACTCCTTGCTTCAGTTTCTGCGAAGCGTTGAGGTATGATAGATGTAGCCGCCAATAGTCAGAATGGCCAGAACAATGGCAGCCGTGATATAAATATGCTTTCTTCCAGATAAAGTTTCCGGCGCTGCAGCAGCGGCCTTTGAGGTTTGGCGGGAGACGGTTTCCTGGTTCGATAAAGTGGACGGAGAGGCGGGAGATTGATGGTCTTTTTCAGTGTCGGTCTTTCCCTGAGTGGATGGAAGGTTTTGTGGAGAATCAATATTAACCGCGATCTCCCGGTAGCCAAAATCCATATCGGTTATCTGATGGTTGTTTTTAGCATAAGGATTGGAAGGGATTTCCCGACCCAGAATCTGGCTGACTTCCATTTTGATCACTGGGTCTTCGGGATCGAATCCGAGATTAGCGGCTGTTTGGCGGTGCAGTTGGTCAGTCCAGTGGTAGAGAATGGGATGGCCGCGCAGCCAGGTCCGGTCCAGTGTACATTCGCAATCAGCTCCGATAAAACCCAAGTATCGTTCTATCAGGCTGGTGTTCAGTTCAAGGTAGGGCAGAGTTCTGCCCAGTCGGCGTCCTTTGCCGTAAAGAATTGTTACAAAACCGTTGTCAGGTTTATCGTGGTCGAGACCGAGAGACCAGAGGAGATATTCTTCGGCGGCGGTTTCGGATGGGGGTAGCGTGATGATCTGAGGCGGATTCTCTATGAGTTTGGGCAGATAAGACATGCGATTTGTGATGGTCTTGACCGCGATATCCACCATATCCTGCAGCACTTGGTTTCGCTCCAGATTATCACCTTCAATAATCAGGACGACGGCATACGTCTCGCTTAGTATTTTTAGGATTATACTGCGCAGCGGAGATTGAGTAAGCTCGGTCAGCCGCCTGGCAAGTTCAAACTTTGTGAGACCTTTATCAAGCTGCCAGGGCAGGGTTGTGATTCGTCCATCCGGTGCGCGGAGCAGCAGGGCGGGGCAGTTGTCAATGCCGGCAACCCGGATGTCATCAACAATTTGCGGATCGAGGGTGGGATTTTTCTCCCGCATATCAACGACTTCGAAAAGCACATTGGTATTTTCCAGATATAAATCAAACGTTCCCAGATAGTTATCCAGGCCGGAGGCGGAAAGGTCCTGATCATGACAGAGAATCAGGTTGTATCGATGGTGCCCGAAATCAATGAAACCGATGTCACGTACATTAAACCGGCATGCCGCAAGCGGCAGGCTGATTATTGTTGATAAAACCACCATCAGGTATGAGCGAAATAAACTGTAGCGATCAATAAACATAATGATCCATATTATATGTGTTATTCAGTAACAGAAACTTTAATATTGTCGATGGCCCACCACCAGTCATTCGTGGCGTTGAACAGGCCAAATGTGATTTTTAGCTGAGATGCGCCTGCCGGATTATTCAGGGGCAAAGTAACGGTTTCATTGGTGGCGTCTGGCTTGTAGTTTTCCGTGTTGATGGAATCCCAGCGAAAAACCTCAATGGGAGCGCCGTCGTTGTAGGAAACGTGAATGGCGGCAGTCTGGGTGTCTTCGGGCCGCCAACTGGAATCGAATATCAGAACCAGTGAATTTTCCGGTCGGCCTGAGATATCGATAGCCGGAGTGGACAGATATGAATTAAAGGTATAAGTGGAACCCGGATTACCGAGGTCGTCCCATTCATCAGGATCAGCAACGGCTATGACGCCGGACCCTTTACTGAAACCGCTGCGTCCCTGGTCGCCGGCGATGGCCGTCCACCATTGCGGGTCGGTAAAGCTCCAGCCTTCCCATTCAGGAACACCCAATGAAGGAATGCCGATGGTTGGTACGCCTGAATTATCGATTATCCAGCCGGACGGAGGTGTATGAGTAAACGATGTGGAATCGGCAAGCGATTCCCAGATATTGGGTTCCAGCGGTAGAGAATCGAAGTTTTCCGAGAAGAGGATAATACCTTCCGAAATAACAAAATCGACCGGTGAAGCCAGTTCAACATTTGTTCCGGCACATGGATCCTGAGAAATGATCTTTCCCGCCGGTAACGTATTGCTGGAAGATGTGGTAATATCGCCAACTGCCAGATCGGCAAACTGCAAAGCTGAACGGGCTTCGGTTTCGGTCAGTCCGATAATATTTGGCACCACTTTTAGGAGAGGGTCTGAATTTTTTCTAAGCCATGATCGAGAGAGAATGCCGGCATCCATAAAATTGATCTGACCGTCGTGGTTGATGTCCGCGATTTCGTCTTTTTTGGCGAAGGTGTCGGTGACGCCGGCCATGATACTGCCGTCGGGATGAAAGGGGATCATGGTCGCGGTAAAGCCGGACTCATCGACATGGACCTGAACATACTCATGAACCAGGCCGCCGTCGATTTCTGCTTCCAAATCATGATAGCCGCCTACGGTCATGTGCTCCCAGTCACGGACCAGCGGTTCGGAGTAATCGAGCCAACTGCCCCCGCCGGTTACGCAATAATACACACCGTTTTTGTAACCTCTTTCGTAGGTGTGAGTGTGGCCGCTGAAGCAGATATCCACCCCATACTTTTCCATTAACGGTACAAGATTCTCCCGCATAACAGCTTCGCCATCATACCAGCGTTCATAATAAGGGCCACGATGAACGAAGACAAAAATAAAACGGGCGTTTTTTTGAACCGCTTTGATGAAATCGTTTTCAATCCAGGTAAAATCGTGTTCATCCTGATAGTCGATACAGATGAAATGGCAGCCGGCATATTCGAATGAGAAACTGCCGTAGCCGGCATGAAAGGGATTGCCGCGATATTTGCTGGGCATGTCCGCAAATTGTCTGATGACGCCGTTTGGGCCGGCGTCGTGATTGCCCCAGGCATTAAACCAGGGGACCTTCGGGCCCAGATATTTCGCTACCCGGTCGAGATAATATCGGCGTGTATCATTCAGGCTGTTGCCATTTTCAGCCAGATCGCCGGCGGAGATGGCAATATCGACATGTTGGGCCATGTGGGCGAAAATGCTTTTGGTGGGCTCCAGAGGATCATCGGGAAAATCGTTGTGATTGGTGCCCTGGCTGTCGCCCCAGACGCCGAACGAAAAAGTCTTGATGCCGCGCGGGGCGGTAGTAAAGGAACGGATAGGGGCGGGTTCGCCGTTAATCAGCACCCGGTAGTAATAGCTTGTATCGGATTCCAGCTCATTCAGGAGGGCTTTGTAAACGTAACAGTCGGATTGTACTGTTGTTTCTTCCGGAATGATTTCGCTGCCCAGGGACGTGTTGGGGCCGTATTGAAGCAGGCAGTTTGACTGACTGGTCAGTTCCCACATAATGGTGATGCCGGTTGGGCTGACATTCTGCAGATAAGGCTCTGTACGAAATGTCGCCGCGGCTGTTGACGGCGACTGGAAAACAAAAAGGCCGATTAATGCCGCAAGGTAAGTACGGGGAAAAAGGTTTTGAAGCAACTTGAGAATTCTCATATAAATCTCCTCTTCTCGTAGCGATTCAGGTTTGAGCATTTGATCATGATGATATACTGGATGCGGCGGCTTGATTCTGCTGCAGCAAAAAATTTCTTAAGCGGTATAATTGATCAGTATTTATGTAATCGATATCCGCATCCAGCAATTCCTGCCATACGTTTTCGGAATGCGGTACGGCCCAGAAACGAACACGTTTATGCGTTTGGTGAGCTTGTTGAATGATGGTTCGCAACCGTTGGCGATCATCATCCGGCATTGGCCCCCGGCCTTCCCAGTGTGTGATTCTGCTGAAATGGTCACTGATCCAGGGCATAAAATCCGTCGGTTCATTCTGTTTTAAATTTTCAATTCTGCCGTCGTAGCCGGCATATCGAAGGGCCTGCGCTTTCATGATGTCATAAGGGCGATTACCGCTGATAATGACCTGGACCGGCCCTGGTATAAAAGAGCCGTTTTGATAGACGCAAAGAATATCCTTATACTTTTTAAGGAGCTGATGGAGAGTGTAATAGGTCGGTTCCGACTCGGATTTGATATCGACTAACAGGTAAAAGGCGGTGGGACCGTTGGGATAGACCGTTCCGTTATTGGTTTTGATGCGTTGCTGGAGAGGCTCGAGATAGAGCGTTTCAAGGGTGCGGTCTGGTTTGACCTCCCAGCGGTCGTGAGCAACCAGTAATTGCCCCTGCACCAGATGGATATCAGCTTCCACGCTACAGAATCCCTGGTCCAGCGCATCGAACAGCGGGCGTTTATGGCGGTAATCATTATGAGCGTGTGCCCGGACGAGAGGGATTACCTCGGATCCTGTAATCGCGGGTTCAGGCTGACGACATCCTGACAGCGTGGCAATCAGGATAATGACAATGGAGAGCAGGCAATCAAGCATTCTTATTGTCATCATGTTCCGGAATCCCTGCAAACATTCATTAAACCCTGGTACGTTATTTTATTCAATTCAAATACTCAGCTATCGCATGATTATAAAAACCCCATCATAATCGAAGCAACTTAAAAACGGTCACGAAGCAGTCCGGAATCAAAAAACACATTTTTGTCTATTAAATCCCCTGATGTATGGATATAAATGTGATAACGAGGACCAGTATGTTTCAGGCTATCATTTCCTCGCTGTAATAATTGTAAAGTCAGTAACAGTTGAGTGATGATTAATGCTGGTATGCCCATGTTTCATTGTTTAACTTTAACATAATATTAACATGATTTTAAAACAATACATTGAATTATCGGATATAATTTTACATAAATGTCCATGGTTTATCTTTTATTGCTTATGGGGATTGATTCCGGATTGCCGGGATTTTCAGGATACGTTGGATCACATTATTGATTATAAGTCATGATAGTTTAGCAACTTATTCTATACACATTCAAGGATATCATCGCTATGGCAGTCGCTTCCGAAAATCAGATGAATATGTCGGATGTTTATCATATTGAGTTTTTAAGGATTCATCGAGCACGAATCGGGAAATCCTGGACCTGGTCTGAGCATGTTAATCATGAATGTGAAATCGTTTGTGTGCTTCATGGGCGGTTTCAGGGTTTTATTGACAACGTGCCGTTTGCGGCCAATGACGGCGAAGTCTATTTTGTGCAGCCGAATCAGCTGCATTGGGAAGAGATTGCATCAGATCAGCTGGATTTTATTACACTGCGTTTCAATCTTTATAATGAACTGGGAGAAACATGCGGATTCGTCAACCATCAGGTCAGTAATTATTCTATTGAAGATGACGGTAAAATAGTCGCGGCTATGGAACAGATGCTCAAACTGATCTGGAGGAATGTGGAACCGAACTCGGTGATTTCGCCGGTGATATTGAAGGTCATTAAACTGATTCAGAATGCCGTTAAAACTACTTCTACCGTCGGTAGAAAAAGCAATTTATATAATCCTCAGATGAGAATTAAGCCGGCCCTGCAATTGTTGCAGGAAAATTTAGACCGGTATTTCTCGATTGCCGAACTGGCAGACGCCTGTTATATTTCACCAAATCATTTCTCGCACATCTTTAAAGACGTCATGGGGATATCGCCGATAAAGTACGCCCAGCGATTAAGAATAGACAAGGCAAAACGCTTACTGGCGGATGAATCGTTGTGTGTGTATGAAGTGGCGGAAAAACTGGGTTTTGAAGATCAGTTCTACTTTTCAAGGGTATTTAAAAAGGTAACCGGCCTGTCTCCGCTGGATTATCGTAACCACATGAAGCAGTTGCATTTTTAAAGCCGATCCAGACAGTTGACTAAAAAGACCAAGTCATCAGCCGGTATGTCGGGGAATTATAAATGACGGGAAGAATTTTAGGCCCTTCTGAGTGAAATCTTGTGCAAAAGGGCAAGAAAATTAAGAGTGGCGATACCAGAATGATGCAATATTGTCCATAAAATTAAGGAAATTGTCCATGGATGGGCAGTCTGCAGTGACCATAATATCTATAATATACCCCACTGGGTAGAAAACTCCGGGCAGGGCCGCGCCGAACCGTTCTCTGTGTAAGTAGTTATGGTTAAAGATAACGGGATACGAAGAACCGCGTAAGCGTAAACTCAATCGGAAGCAGTATATAAACAACATTTTGTAATTTGAAGATTAACAAATGAATACATTTGCAAAACGGCAAGATAAATTGCTTTTTACGCCCGGACCGCTGACTACCAGCAGGGCAGTCAAGCAGGCAATGTTGAGCGATCTGGGAACCTGGGACAGAGAATTCAACGATCTGGTACGTGAGATCAGAACGCATCTGTTGCAGATCGCCAATGTAGATGCGGATGAATTTACCGTGATACCGATGCAGGGCAGCGGGACCTTTGGTCTCGAATCGGTTCTGGCATCGATTGTCCCTGAGGATGGCAAAGTGTTGGTTCTGATCAACGGGGCGTATGGAAAGCGCATTGCCATGATGTCAGAAATGATGGGATTAACCACCCTGAAAATCGAGTATCCTGAAAACACAACTGTGAATCCTGTCGATCTGGATCGGTTTTTAAAGCAAAATAATGACATATCTCTGGTCGTCGTGGTGCATTGCGAAACCACCAGCGGTATTATGAATCCAATAGCACCTCTGGGTGAAATTGCGGCAAAATATAGTGTCAGTTATGCCGTGGACGCGATGAGCAGTTTCGGCGCGGTTCCCATAGAATTCGATAAAAGTCATATTGATTTTCTGGTTTCTTCGCCGAATAAATGCCTCGAAAGCGTTCCCGGATTTAGTTTTATCTTTGCGAATCTGGAAAAGCTTCATAGCTCAAAAGGGAATGCTCGCAGTCTGAGTATGGATTTACTGGGACAGTGGGAGGGCTTTGAAAAAAATCATAAATTCCGCTATACACCGCCTACGCATGTGATCGCGGCGTTTGCCCAGGCTTTGCAGGAGTTTGAAGAAGAGGGGGGGCTGCCGGCAAGAGCGAAACGGTATCAGGATAACCATCGTGTCTTGGTAAACGGGATGCGGTGTATGGGTTTTCACGAGTATATCGAGCCGTCATTGCAAAGCTATATCATAACGGCGTTTATGTATCCCGAACATCCGAACTTTGACTTTTGTGAATTTTACAATCGGCTTCATGACCGTAACTATATTATTTATCCGGGTAAGATCAGCAGTGAAGACTGCTTCCGGATTGGTAATATCGGCAGGATTTTCCCATCTGACATTAAGAATCTTCTGGCCGCCATAAATGAGGTGCTGACTGAAATGGCCATCGAATTACTGCCGGAAGCGTCGCTGCTTGATTTCAGGCATGAATCAATCGGCTGACCGCAATTCCACAATTTATCATTTTACAATTTTACTCTTTAGCTCCGGATTATCCGGGTTAGGATCATGATGAGATATCAATCTTCAGTTAAGCTGGCCATTCTGGATTGGGCGGGTACTATTGTCGATCATGGCAGTATGGCACCGGTTATGGGATTTGTTAATATATTCAAATCACGCGGTATTTCCATTTCCCTGATGCAGGCGCGAGGTCCCATGGGCTTGGATAAATTCGACCATCTGAAAGCGTTGATGGAACTGCCGGAAATTGCTCAGGCCTGGGTGGATGCTTTTGGAGATTCTTGTTCTGATGAAGAGTTGCGTTCCCTTTACGAGGAGGAACTGATACCCAGTCATTTGGGCATTATCGCTTGCGCCTGCCGCCCGATAGCGGGATTGGAAAATACGGTAGATTATCTGCGTTCGCGCGGTATCAAGATCGGAACGACAACGGGGTATTTCCCGCAGGCCAACGAGATAAATCTGGTAGAAGCGAAAAAATTCGGTTTTGTGCCGGATGCCTGCAGTTGTGCCGGCAACGTTTCCCGCGGCAGGCCGGAACCGGATATGATCCAGAGCGTTATGCAGCAGACTCATGTTATAGATTCCGATGGTGTTGTTAAGGTGGATGATTCGGTTCCGGGCGTGGAGGCGGGACTGAGAGCAGGCGTGTGGACGGTGGGTATAACACGAACGGGAAATCTCGTTGGATTGGATGAACAAGAATGGAAGGCTCTGGATGAGAGGGTGCAGAAAGAAAAAATCCGGCAGGCTGAACAAATTATGCGGGATGCCGGATCCCATTTTCAGATTGAATCAATCGCTCAATTACCGGGAGTGATCGAAGACATTGAAAGCCGGCTTGCTGCGGGAGAGAAGGCCGGCAGCCACACTGTCCATCAGGTATGATTATCATCGGAAGCAGTATATTTTACCGGCGTCAGTGCTGACGAACAAAGCGCCCTGAGCGACGGCAAGTCCATGAACCCGCCCCGCGACATGTGAACGCCATATTTCCTCGCCATTATCTGCTCTGCGGGCAATGATGGAATTGGCACCTCCCAGAATCAACGTTTCACCCGTCATAATCAGGTCGTGATGATGGCTGTTGGAATGCCGCCAGATATAACAGTCGGGGATGTAGGATTTTAACTGATTGATTTTAATATTAAGTTGGTCGATTGTTCTCAACAGATTCTCTTTCTGTGGATCATTCTCGCCAAGTTTTTTTAATTCAGCTTTGAAAGCTTCGTTCTGTTTATGCAAATGTGCCAGTTTATGCTGCAAGTCGAAGTATTTGCCGCGGTCAAAAGCGGATATTTCGTCGAGACTGGTCATATAAGCAATGTTTTTACATATTACCAAATGGGTGGCTTTGGGGAATTTGGCGATATAATCCCTGTTTTGACCGTCAAAAACGCGTAATTCACCGAAAGAGCCATGGTTTTGGCCACGTCCATGAAACAGCGTGTCGTCTTCCGTAACCAGTGCGAAGACACCACCGTCGCCTGAATTACCCAGTGCCCCTTTGATTTCTCCCGTCGCGAGATGGCAGACAATCGGCTGCTGGCGGCCCTGGGAGATATAAAGCTGGCTGGCGGATGCCAGCATCGCGCCCTGCATGGTTAGATGGTTGTGTTGTTTCTCGTAGGTGCCGGTTTGGCCGGCCTGAATCTTTCCCGTCCGGGCATTGACGGCACACAGGTAGGATTCACGCCACGGCAGCAGCGAATGACCGAAATAAGCAATATCGTCCTGCACGATCACCCCGGTACGACACGGCCAGAGCGAGATGAATTTGCCGTTATTCTGAATGCGGCGGTTATCGGGTGCGGGTTTGTATTTCCAGATAACTTTACGGGTATCGGCATCAATACAATAGGTATTGCCATCGTCAGAGCCGAAATAAAGACGGTTCTGGAAGCAGGTGGGGGGCAGACGCACAGGTGCGTCTGTGCAGTACCACCATTTTTCTTCGCCTGTCTGCGTGTCCAGGCAATGGATGCCATCATCGACGGAAGAACCAAAATAAAGATTTTCACCGGCAATCGTAACATGAAAAACCGGATCGAAGTTCCGCATCGAGGTGATATTGTCGATGCGGGCGTAAGCATCCCATTTGGCGGGGCCGGGCCATGCCGGATTGGGCGGCGCCGGCGATGCAAATACCCATTTTTCTGACAGTGGAAAAGTAAGTATTTCAGTTGTCACACCACTGCGGCGATAGTCATGGCGGTATGTCGGCCAATTTTCCGCCGTCACCCCTCGACTGGTTATCAATGTCAAAATGATTGCCAGAAAAACTCGTATGTTTTTTGTAAATGGAATGTGTTTCATGATAGTACCTGACGCGGATAAACAGGAATTTCGAATTATTTATATGTTACAATCAGTCATATCCTTTATTTAATTTCATGCATGTTGTTTGTATGATTTAACTCATACTAGAAACTAAAAATATAGAGAATCGGATTTTCATCAAAAATTGGTTTCAGGAACAAATGCTAATGAAGACTCAATCCAGTTGCCGCAACTGCACCCGCCGCCGCCTTCAGGGGCGAGGACCATTCCGCCGGCCGGTATAACACTGAGCCAGCAACTCGGCCGCAGATTAAACCAGGTGGAAATTTTTCCGGTTTCAAAGTCCCACATGGCAACCCTCCGGGCCTGCCCCCGGTAAATCAGCGCCCCGGCAACTCCGGCATAAGTTGCGCATCCTTCCCGGCCGCCCATACGAATCGGGAGCCGTTGACCATCCTTTATGTTGTATCCCCAGGGTTCCAGGAACACCTTATCCGCCATCAACACCGGATGCTGCATGTGGCCGCCATGATTGTCACTGGGCCATTTGTGTCTGTTTTGCCATTGTTGATTACCAGTCGTCGCATCAAAGCCATACAGGTAGTAGGTCCCTTTATGGGAACAGGTTATGACGATATGCTCCTCGTTGCAGGCCAGGAATATGACCACCGTTCCCGGTTGCAAATCCAGTGCTTTTTCCCAGCGTTTTACTCCCGTTTTTACATCCAGGCCGACCAGATATTGATCCTGCCACAAGGCATCCGACAGAACTCTACCTGTTTCCAGGTTCTTTACATCTGGATGACACGATTCGACAAAGAACAACGTATTATCATTGGCCCCGATAGTCGGATTGATTATGACACCATTCGTATAGGACCATAGAGAATTCCCATTCTTATAGCTATAAGCGAAAAGCTCATCGCTGCAAACTTTGGCAGTACCGGCCCCTTGTGTCTGGTCGTACCAGGCGTCTTCTCCCCAGAATTCCTTGTAGGCCGAACCCGCTTTCACGCTGCTGCCTAAAAGCATATCACCATGAACTGCTACATATCCCCAGTTATGGCTTTTTCTCATTGATGTGTCGGGAAGCTCGAATACTTTCAGGATCTCACCGGTTTGTGCATCCATTTGCCGGCATTTGCCGGATACTTCGACAAAAAGGTAAGAATCATTGACGCACCAGTTAGAAGCATCTCGCGGTATATTCACCCGGCGCAGTCCACTGATTTCGGCCGACCACAACACAGATCCATTGTAAGCGTCGAGAGCAATCATGCGATTGAGCCCCTGATGGAACAGTCTGCCGTTTGCCGCTACAGGAGCAGGCATACGCGGATTGCGGTCGATGCCAAAATCGGCGCCCGGTTTGCCGATCCATTGCAGTTCCAGGTCCGTCGTTTCCGTGACATGACTTAAACTTTCACCGGACCAGGAGGCATTTGTGGTGTTGCCATATTGGTGGGTCCACCATCCCCTCTCGTTCAGGGCCGGCCGGATCACGCGATACCATTCGCCATTTTGTGAAATTTTCTCAACTACATTTGCATGTGATGGGCTCAACCATTTTTCCCATTGGAGATGGTCAATTTTATCGAATTGTTCTGGCAGTTGGGCAGGTTGACCTGTGAAAACAATTCCGCCCTCAGGTCGCAATAAACGATAAACCTCATTGAAATTCCCGGAAATATCTCCGCCTGATAAAATTCTGTCTGACACTATTAAATTGACACTGTGTTTAGTGAAGGGGATATCACTTAATGATACCGTATGATGAATAGTTACACGTGAACCATAAAGGCCTGCCATATAAAGATTTTTGCGAGCCTGGTGTACCGCTTTCCGGTCATCATCTATTCCGATGATTCGCAGCTTGCTCTGCCGGGCCAGTTCATAGGCAAGTGCTCCATAAGCTGAGCCGTAAACCAGAGCAATTCCGCGGTCAATGCCGGTTTGTTCCAGAATAAAGCGAGCGTTCTCTTCGTAGAATCGTCGAATTTGACTATTTTGATAAGGAAAATCATGGTCGGCGGAGACAACCGGCAAGGTGTAATTGAACGAAGTATCCCATTCCATTTCTTTGCTGACATGTTTTCGATCATTGATTTGAGCGGATATACGGTAACGATAAGTCATATTGCGTTGCAGGTCTGTGAGTATAAGGCGATGTTTATGGTCCGCGGGAAGCGTTCTGGTTATTTCATCCGGATTGTTAATGCCGTAATGCAATCGGCAGGGCAGAGCGGTTTCGGTTTCCCAGTAGATTTCCGCACTATCGGGATTGATGAAGCGAACGTATGGACTGACCGCAAGGTTGAGATCTTGATAGGTCATGTCTTCTTTCTGGCGGAATTCCGCCAGGATGTCCTTATCCGATAAGGCCTTATCAAACACTTTAATCTCATGAATCCGTCCGTGCAGCTGATATAATTCATTGTCATCCCGATAAGCTCCGATGCTGTAAAACGAGCGTGGAGGATAATCAATCAAACCGGATTGTTGTTTGGAAGCATTTTCCCGTCTGCCATTGACATATATTGTCATGGTCCTGCCATCATATACTCCGGCGACATGATACCATTGTTTTTTATTGTAAGCAGTTTTTGCCGGCATATAAGTCAGGGTGCCGGCGGTGGAGACAGCAAAGGTGAAATGTTCGTTGTTGTAGCCGAGAATCCACCCTTTTTCATAATTGCCGTTATCCTGCATATAGCCTATGATGCCGCCCCATTGACTGCCGGCTTCCAGGGCCACCCAGGTGGTTACCGTGATTTCCTGTTGCGGCAGGTCGGCAGGTTTGATATCAGGTACGGCCAGTAAAGGGCTTTCCGGCGTTAGTTCAAGAAATGCCGGTTCATCATCTTTTTGATCTTTGGGTAACTCCATCACGATGGTAAATGAACCGGTCTGGTCGGGAATAAGCTGTTTGCTGTTTTCCGGCGTGAATTGCCACCAGTGTATCGGTTCAATGGCCACTGCCCAGTTATTCCATATTGTCAACCATAACATACTGAATGTCAGGTAATTAATTTGTTTCATGGTAACGCCTTTGTCATGAGAGTCTTCGTAAACATTCACGGGAATACAATAGCGCCTCACTTCGCGTAAGAGGCGTATTCATTCTGTGAATGATTACGATAATCTAACCTGAACAGAGACATTTAAGCCATGCATTATTTTGCTATTCATCGGTTTTTATGGCTGATTCGGCAATGTTAAAGTTTTGTTAAATGCATCATTTATTATACAAAATTGTCTATGGCATAAACATAATTGCGGTGTGCGATGGTCTAAGTTCTTGTCGAGACATAAGAAAACGTATTTATGTCGGCATTTAATTTTTCACAACGATGTCCATGGATTAATTATCAGTGGTTTTTGATAATATCACACAACACATATATGTGGACTTTTTTTAATACTGGCAGGATATCATGACTCGATTGGATAATAGAAAAGACTTTGCCGTAGAATCCGAAGGTGACATTAATATTACACCTGCCCGCAGGGCTTGGGCCGACAACACCCATGATGGAGAAACCCGAGAATGGCTTGCGGAGGATGAGACATATTTCTTGCGTCAGTCGCTTTCGACACCGTGTCTGAATGTCCTGGAACATTGTGAAGGGACTAATATCACCGATAGCTGCGGCAGGCAGTATCTGGATTTTCACGGTAATTGCGTGCATCAGGTTGGATTCAGCCATCCGCGTGTCGTCGCTGCGATCAAGGATCAACTGGATAAACTCAGTTTTTGTACCCGGCGTTATACCAATAAACCATCCGTCCAACTGGCGAAGAAGTTGTCTGAAATCGCTCCTGGAGATTTGAACAAAGTTCTATTGGGGCCCGGTGGCACGGTGGTAAATGGTATGGCTATGAAGCTTGCCCGTGCTGTAACCGGCCGATACAAAATGATTTCTTTGTGGGATTCGTTTCATGGCGCATCGCTGGATATGATTTCCGTCAGCGGCGAGTCGCTGTTTCGGGAGAATGCCGGCCCGCTGCTCCCCGGTGTTGAGCATGCCCCACCGCCCAACTGCTATCGATGCCTGTGGGACTGTAAGGATAACTGCACGCTGAAATGTGCCGATTACATCGAATATATTCTGGAAAAAGAGCGGGATGTAGCTGCCGTCATTGCCGAAACCATTCGCAGCACGTCCATCATACCGCCGGCGGGATACTGGAAGAAGGTTCGGGCCGCATGTGACAAGTATGGCGCGTTGCTGATTCTTGATGAAATTCCCAACAGTCTTGGCCGGACGGGTAAAATGTTTACGTGTGAAAATTACGACGTGGTACCGGATATTGTGACGCTCGGCAAAGGTCTGGGCGGAGGGATATTCCCTCTGGCCGCAATGATCGTACGGGAAAAATATGACATTCTGCCGGACCGGGCTCTGGGGCATTATACCCATGAGAAAAATCCGGTCGCCTGCCGGGCTGCTCTGGAAACCATTTCCATTATCGAAGAAGAAAATATGGTGGAACGGGCCGTTGAGATGGGGGCCTATTTTATGGATAAGCTCAGGGAGCTTGAACGAATAAATGAAATTATCGGCGCCGTCCGCGGTCTCGGTTTAATGATCGGTATGGAACTGGTGAAGGATCGTCAAACCAGAGAACCTGCGCACCAGGAAACCGAACAGATCATGTATGCGGCGTTGTCACGCGGATTGAATTTTAAAATTACCATGGGGAATATTATTACTCTGACGCCGCCGTTGATAGTTACTCCGGCGGAAATAGATGAGGCCGTCGAAATTCTGGTCGACTGTCTCAAGGAGCTGTAATATACCCCATCGAAGAGAAAGCTCCTGGCAGGGCTGCGCCGAACCGTTTACGTTTTCAGATAATGCAGGATGATGAAAATGAACTTGAATCATAAGATGTTTTGTATGGCCTTGATTGTTCTGTCTAAGGTGTTGTGCTTGCCTTTGTATGCCGTAAGCACTTATGAAAAGGCTTCCATACATCGTATAGCCCTGATCGGTTGTCACAGACAGAACCGTCCGTGTCCGGCGTTTAACAGTTATGTCGGCGTTAAGCCTGATTTATGTTTGTGGATGGGCGATAATGTATATGCCGATACCCTGGATGATCCCGGTTTTATACAGGCCTGCTACGACAAGCTGGCCGCACGACCGGCATTTAAAAAACTCCGGGACGATTCCATATTTATGGCCACATGGGATGATCATGATTTCGGATACAATAATTTTGGAAAATATTATCCTTTAAAGGCTGAAAGCAAAGATATTTTTCGCCGTTTCTGGTCTCTGGAAAAGTACCTGCCAGCCGAACGCCAAGGCGTGTATTATGCTCGGACATTCGAAATCGAATATAAATTGCTTCAGGTGATTATGCTCGATGTCCGTTACAACCGCGACGATCCCGGCGAATATGGGGATGTCCTTGGGCCGAAACAATGGGCCTGGCTTGAGCGACAGTTGAAAACGCCCGCCGACCTGCGATTGTTTGTGTCAGGGTTTCAGTTGTTACTGGACCGTGATTCAGGCTCCGAGACCTGGTCCAAATTTCCTCAGAGTCGAAACCGTTTATTCCAACTGATTCGCAATTCACGCATTGAGGGAGTCCTTTTCATTACCGGCGATCAGCATTACGCGGAGGTATGCCGGATGCCTTTCGGTCTGGATTTCGATATTATCGAACTGCAGTTTTGCGGCGTCAATCAGATTGAAGAGCCGGCATTTAACTCATTTCGCGTCTCTCCTGTCTGTGAGTCGCTTAATACGTACGCCTATCTTGATATTCAGTGGACGAAGGACAAGTATGACATACCGCATCTGACCTACAAGGTTTTTGATGCTGATACTGACAAAATGGAATTAAGCTACCGTGCCAACTTCAATGAGCTTGAGTTAAACTTGCACTTTGTCGGTAATGAGGAGTTATTAGATAAGCAGGAAGTGGCTCTGCTTCACAACTATGCAAATTTAAATGTCCGCTATACCCTTGACGGCAGCGAGCCGACTAAACATTCTCCGCTTTATACCAAGCCGTTCAACCTTATGGACAGCACAGTCATTCGGGCGTGTTTTTTTGATGGTAAAGATATGCCGCGGAGTAAATGTATTACAAAAAGTTTTATAAAAACGGCTCCTGAAAAATCAGTGGAATTATCGGGAACTGTACCCGGGCTGTCCTTTTCATATTATGAAGGCGATTATAAAGCATTGCCAGACTTCGCTCATCTGCAATCGGTCAAAACCGGCATTGCCACTGATTTCAACGTTGCGACACTATCTGAAAGGGACGATCATTATGCCATTTCTTTCCGGGGTTATGTCCATCTTCCCCGTACCGCCATCTATGAATTTATTACCGAATCAGATGATGGTTCGCAGTTGTTTATTGGAAATAACCTGGTCGTCGATAATGATGGTTCTCATTCTCCGCGGCGGCGTACCGGGCGAATTGCCCTGGAAAAAGGCGCTCATCCGATCACAATTAATTATTTTGAAGATTACATGGGGCAGACCTTAAGTGTAGGATATTCCATTGATGGTGCACCGGAAATAGCACTGTCCTTCGACCAGCTCACACATTAAGCTGAAATGAAGCGGGCTCAGTCGGCAGGAGTGAAACTAATCGTCATATTATGATTGAACCAGAACACGCAATGCAAGAGTCTTATGAAAACCAGTAAAGTCGTCATATTTCATACGCACAACCGACCGCTGGAGTTTGCGGAAACGGCAGTTCCTGCATTGCAGGAGGGTGAAATACTGGTTCGCGTCGAATATACAACACTTTGCCGGAGTGATGTGAACACTTATATCGGCAAGCGCATTGAAAAAACGCCGACGATTCTTGGGCACGAAGTTGTCGGACGTATCGAGACGTTGGGAGCGGGATCGCCGGAGTCGGACAGCCGCGGTATGGCCCTGCAGGTCGGAGACAGGATCACCTGGGCGATCTATGCGGCTGCTCCAGACTCCTGTTATGCCCGTCGAGGTATTCCCCAGAAAGGACCGGATCTCTTCAAGTATGGCCATGAACCGCTTCGGCAGGACAGCACGCTGCATGGCGGACTGGCCGAATACTGTATTCTGCGTAAAAACACGCCTCTTGTCAAACTGCTTAAACCCGTACCCTTGCCGCTGGCCGCTCTAATCAATTGTTCGGTTGCCACTGTCAGCGGCGCTTTGCGTTTAGCCGGAACTGTTCGAGGCGAGCATGTCCTCATTACGGGTGCGGGGATGCTGGGGGTAATTGCCTGTTCCATGTGCCGGGTAAACGGTGCTCGAACCATTATCACGCTGGATATTGATGAGAACCGCCTGCGGACGGCTCGACGGTTCGGGACTGATTATGTGGTCTATTTAGGACAGGATAAGTCGTCTATGCGGGACTTGTTGAAAGAAATTAATCCTCAGACGCCCATTACGCGTGTTCTTGATTTCAGCGGTTCACCCGAGGCGATGGAGCAGTCGCTTGAGGTTCTGGATATCGGCGGCGTTGCCGTCTGGGTTGGGGCAACGTTTCCGCAGCGTGATCTCCAGATTAATGCAGAGATAATCGTCCGCAATCTGCATACCATTCACGGTTTGCATAATTACAATGAAACGGATATTGTCTCAGCTGTTGAGTTCATGGAAAACCATTACAAAGACTTTCCGTTTGAAGAATTAATTTATAACCGGTTCAATCTCGATCAGGCCGAGGATGCTTTTCGGTACGCCCTGGAGAATAATCCATACCGGGTGGGAATACAGATTGCTCGAAAAGAACAGGTTTCGAGACAAGATAGCCGGCAGGATATTCGATGTGCCTCGGACTGTCCGCTTTAAATCTGAAATACAAACATCAGGCTCTGTCTGCAATCTCAATTGCAATGAGTAATAATAATTATGATTACCAAAATCCATAACTGGCTGCTGAAAACAAACACTTTCTGGTTTTCTCTTTATGCGGTCTCGGGAGCTTTCATTACCTATTTTTCGATGTATGCCTTTCGCAAGCCCTTTACGGCCGGCACTTATGAAGACCTCTATATATGGGGATTCGATTATAAGATTATCGCTTTAATCTCGCAAATATGCGGTTACGCGTTATCGAAGTTTATCGGCATTAAGATGATATCTGAACTGAAGTCTGACCGCCGGATTCTCAGCATCTTGGTTTTGATGGGTATTGCCTGGCTTGCCCTGTTTCTGTTTGCGGTGATTCCTCAGCCTTACAATGTCATCGCGTTATTTTTTAATGGGCTGCCGCTGGGGATGATCTGGGGCGTGGTGTTCAGTTTTCTGGAGGGGCGGCGTTTTACCGAGATACTCGGCGCCGGCTTGTGTGCCAGTTTTATCGTATCTTCCGGCATAGTAAAGTGGATCGGTCGCAGTTTTGTATATCATTTTGGCGTAACAGAATTCTGGATGCCGTTTCTGACCGGCATGGTGTTTATCCCATTTCTTCTGACAGGTGTCGTGATGCTCAGATCGATACCAGCGCCTAACGACGAAGATGAACAATATCGCACTCAAAGAGTTCCCATGGATCAAACCGCACGATGGCGGTTTTTCTCGAAGTTCACAGTCGGCATCGGGCTGACCACGCTGATTTATGTCGCTTTGACTATTTTTCGTGACGTCCGCGATAACTTTGCTGTCGAAATCTGGCAGACGCTGGGATATGGCGATACGCCGCATATTCTGGCGACTGCCGAAATTCCCATCGCGCTGGCGGTCCTGATCATCATTGGCATGATGACCTTTCTCAAAAGCAATCGTTCCGCTTTTTTTCTGAATTTTTATATTATCTTGGCGACAGGAACGCTGCTGCTGTTGACGACCTGGCTGTTTGAACGCGGCAGCCTGAATCCGATTGTCTGGATGATCGCCAACGGCTTCTGTATGTACCTGGCCTATATTGCCTTTCATACGTTTCTTTATGAAAGATGGATAGCTCTCTTTCGGTACAAAAGCAATATCGGATTTCTGATGTACATAGCCGATGCGTTTGGGTATCTGGGCAGCATTCTGGTTATGTTCCTCAAGAATTTCGCAGAAGTATCTATCAGCTGGTATGTGATTTTTCGTCATTTTGCGTATGTGACAGGGATACTTACGATTATACTCGGTCTCATGAGTTATTTATATTTCAAAAACAAAGAGAAAATAATATTCGGTACCGTACATCAGGGAGAATTGTCCCATGTCTAAGGTGAGCATGGTCATGCTCGATTTTTCAGGAACAACGATCGATGATAAAACCGCCGTGCGCGATTGTCTTTATCAGGCTGCGGAGCAATTTGGTCTTGAGACCGCGCCGGAGGAGATACTCAAACATATCGGGACGAACAAAATACATCTTTACCAGTTTCTCATTGCTCGCGGCAATAACCAGAGCGTCCGTATTGAAGATTTTGAACGAATCAAGGATCCGGAAACCTATGCAGAGGCCCAGAAAGTATTTGAATGCTACACGGAGCTGATGATCGATTATTACCGTAAAGATATACGAAAAATGCCGGGCGCGGAAGAGACGTTTCGCTGGCTGCATGACCATGATATCAAGGTGGCGATAGACACCGGTTTCCATCGAAATATCGCGAATGCAATTGTCGAGGGAACCGGCTGGGTGGCAGAGGGGCTGGTCGATCTGGTGGTAGATGTCGAACATGCCCCGGAGCAGCGCGGCCGGCCGGCGCCGTTCATGTTGTTTCATGCCATGATGGAACTCAATGTGCAATCAGTCCGGGAGGTGATTAAAGTCGGTGATACGCCGGCCGACATGCTCGAAGGCTGTAACGCCGGTTGTCTTGCTACGATTGGGGTATTAAGCGGACCGCTGCCGGTGCAGGAATGGGGGGGATATCGACATACGCATATCATTCCCAGTGTCAGGGAACTGCCCGAACTGATTGAACGCGAATTTGTGATAAGTTCAAGGTGAGCGAATTTCAGGAATCAATCAATATATTACAGTATGAAAAAGCGATATACAAAGGGAATACACTATGAAAAATGAAATCAATAATGTCAATCGTCGTGGATTTATGCAAACAGGCGTCATGGCGGCCGGACTCGTTGCCGGCGGCGTATTCACGGGAACAAAAGCGGAAGGGGCCGTTTCCAAAGGTAAAACTCACGGAAAGCATGTGCTGCGTATCGCTCATATGACCGATATCCATGTTCAGCCTGAACGCGGGGCAAAACAGGGTTTGATTGCGGCCCTGGAGCATGTCCAGAATCTTAAAGATAAACCGGACCTGATTGTAACCGGCGGCGATACCATAATGGACTGCTTTGCCAAAGATGCCGACCGGACGGCCTTGCAATGGGAACTGTTTAAGAAGGTGATGAAGGATCATTGTTCGCTACCGGTGCGCTCCTGTATCGGCAATCATGATGTCTGGGGCTGGAACAAGAAGTCAAGCGGCACCTCGGGCAGGGAGCTTCTCTGGGGTAAGAAACGGGCGGTGCATGAGTTGCAGTTGCCCGGTCGCTATTACAGCTTTGAACAGGCAGGCTGGCATATTATTGTACTGGACAGTACGCATCACGATCCCGATGACAAAAATGGCTATATTGCCCGGCTTGATGATGAACAATATGTATGGCTGAGTGAAGATTTGAAAAAAACGGATGCAAAAAAGCCGGTCATGGTTGTGACGCATCAGCCGATTTTATCCGCCGCATCTTTTTTTGACGGCGACAACGAAAAGAAAGGCGACTGGTATGTGCCGGCGGCCTGGATGCACATCGACGCCCGCCGGATTAAAGATCTGTTCAAGAAACATCCCAATGTCAAGTTGTGCCTCAGCGGTCATCTGCATCTGATTGACCGGGTGGATTATTGTGGTGTGTCTTATTTTTGCAACGGTGCGGTCAGCGGCGCCTGGTGGGCCGGCAATAATCAGGAATGTGATGAAGGCTAT
>CAYZXY010000055.1:0-22331 GCA_964482555.1 uncultured Pirellulales bacterium | reverse complement strand
GGGCCTGAAATATGAAAAATGGCTTTTGTATGAACCCTTACAAATTCAGGAATTATACTCGTTCCGATTGAAAATACCCGTTTTGTTGGAACGTAATTGTCTGCGGGAAAAAAGCTTACGCCCGGCCCTGCCCGGAGCTTTCTACCCAATTGGGTAGAAATAATGATTGGAATAAACGGAAAAACTCAATTGGAGGCAGTATACAACAGTACTATGACCAACGAACAGAAACTTATCAAGAAGCTCCAAAGCATTGAGCGGCGTCATGCCGGCGCCATGACGCCGGGAGAACGCATGGCCGCGGCTAATGCCCTGGAGAGAATACGGCAGCGTCTGGAGAAGATAAAACAACTCGCCCCCCGGTTGAATATAAGTTCAGCATGAGCGACATGTGATACCGGAAACTGTTCGTAGCACTGCTGCGTCGATACAACATTCGGCCCTACCGGTATCCGCGTCAGCGTTATACAACAATAATGGCTATGGTACCCAAAAATTCCTTGATGAAACGCTTTGGCCCGAGTTTAAGGAACTGAATACCACGTTGCGTGCTTATCTTGAAGATATCACAAACCGGGTCGTGTCAGAAGGTGTCCATGCCGACAGTTCCGAAGCGTGGTACCCGATTCCCAAAAGCAATTACTCTGACCTAAATTTAAGAGTACCTCTAAAAATTCATTTTGGTCTGCAAGCGATCTTTTTTCCTTCTGGCCTTCGTCATGAAAAACCGTGAATATATACCAATATGCCCGGTTTTGCATTTCTTGTCAGACGAAAAAAAATCTTCGCTTTCGCCTCAAAAGCAATTATTAGAGGCACCCTTAAGCAAAATTTCGCATTACGAATTTTCAACCCTCTCACTTTATGAGAATGAGCGATAGCTCCATTGCTTGTAAACGAGTGCTACTCTTGTCTTGATTCATGGCGAAGCATCTGCCAGCATTTTACGAGCAGACGCTCCCTGGAACCGAAGGGATCGAGAAAGAAATAGACCCCGGCGACAAAGCTAAACATGCCGAGCAGGACGAATTCCTTAACCAGCACCATCGTGCCGGGATACATCTCGCGCGGCTTGCAATGGGCAGCAATGAAGGTGACAGGTTCTTCGATATTGTACATGCGGATCACCAGAAAGGTCATGGTAAAAAGACACAGCGTCATCAGAAAAGCGAAAACGCCAAGCATAGGCATAAGCCAGCGGTTCACACGATGAGCAGCCGATATTCGCATAAGACGGTTAATCTCTTCGTCGGAAAAATGATCGTGAATTTTCATATTAATGATCCTTGTCGGTTCTGTAATCATATTCTTTCATTAAAATCATACAGAATCCCACGGCAGAGCGAAATCGTTTTCTGAGATTTTGACGATTTTTTTACAGGGGCATATAACCAGTCCAGAAGCGATGTTCAGGACAGGATAGGTTTTTCTGAAAGCGGTAATGCCAGAGACGTCTTTTTTCGCAGGATGGATGGATAACTTGATTTCAAAAAAACGTCCATCTCTTTCCAGCATTAAATCGACCTCGCCCCTCCGTGGGATTTCCAGTGATATTTGCCGACTGGAGAAAGCATGCTCAAAAGTTTAAACACCTCACTTACTACAGCGGTTTCAAACAAAGCTCCGGTAAATGGATGTCCTCCAAGAGCTACGGGAGCGGATATGGCATTCAGCATACAGGCCAGAGCGGTATCGGAAATAAATCCATTGGGCTTAGTGCTTATCCGTTTAACGGTATTTCCGGAATAAGCCGGAATCTCAAACCACTGACATGAGCCATTGAATCTCTCACGATTTATTTCAGGTAGTACCATAATATTACAAGACTTGTATGGAATGAAACGGCAATGTACAATCACATTACACTATTACTGTCATCTGGACCTGATATTCTGATGGAGTTGGCGATATTTATCAGCACGCCGACGGCGACGCCCATAACCAGCAGGCCGGAACCGCCGGCGCTGATGAAAGGCAACGCGATACCCTTGGTGGGCGCAAGACCGGTAACGACCATCAGATTCATTAGGGCCTGGGCGCCGATGGTGCCGGCGATGGCAACGCCAAGCAGTTTGCCGGCAGGGTCGTCGCAACGCCGTACAATAATCATGCTGACAATCAGCAGCAGCAGAAACAATCCGATCAGCAGGCCGCATCCGGCGAAACCAAGCTCTTCGCCAATGACGGCAAAGATGAAATCCGTGGTATCTTCGGGGACATAGCCGAGTTTGATCGTACCTTTGCCCAGTCCGCATCCCCAGAGGCCGCCGGAGCCGATCGCCATAATCGACTGGCTGGCGTGCGACCAGGCCTGCTGAGCATCGCCGTTGCTGGAAAATTTCTGCCAGTACTCCATAACCCGGTCCCAGCGATATGGTACCTTATAAACAAACCCGTAAAACACGGCCACAGCGCAGGGAATCACCGTAAGTGGTACGTACCACCAGCGGGCGCCACCGATGAGAATAATGAGAATCCCCATGGCTCCCACGAGGGCCGCGGTGCCGAAATCTTCCTTACCGATCAGCCCGACCACCAGCAGCAGAATTAGAACTGCCGGGAGATAACTGGTAAAAAAACATTTCATCTTCTCACCGCGCCAGGCGGCAAAAACGGCCAGAAACATGACGGTAACCCATTTGGCCAGTTCGGAGGGCTGAAAAGAAATTTCCATGCCGGCAAGGGCGACCTTGAACCAGCGTCGGGAATTGTTTTCTTCCTTACCAAACACCAGCACCATCGCCAGCAGCGCGATGGCCAGAAGCTGGATTAACAAAATGGGAGACAGCCAGGGCATTTTGCGATTGATGCACCAGAAACGATAGTCAATTTTGCTGACGACACCGAAAATGATCCAGCACAAGGGGACAAACAAAATTCTGCGAATGGTAGCGTATTGCCAGAATCTGGCTAATTCGATCTGACGATCAACGCTGGCTCCCGCCGAGAAGACCATCAGCGCCCCGAAACACAGCAAAGCGCTGACGATGACGAAAATCCAGTCGCCCAGTTGCGATCGCTGTTCGTTCGAAATATCCAGTTCGTGTTCCATCAGAGTGCCTGTTGAACGTGATTAGCGTATCTTCAATGTCGCCAGCGCCAGCGCCGCAAAGGCAATGCCCAGCAGCCAGAAACGTACCACCACCTTGGGCTCGCTCCAGCCCTTAAGATGAAAATGATGATGGATCGGCGCGCATAGGAAGATGCGTTTGCCTTTGGAGTATTTAAAATAGCCCACCTGCAACATAACACTGAGGGCCTCCATGACGAAAACTCCACCGACAATCGGCAACAACAGTTCCTGGCGGGTAACTACCGCCGCATAGCCGACAAAACCGCCCAGCGGCAGACTGCCGACGTCGCCCATGAACACCTGGGCCGGATGACAATTGAACCACAGAAAGCCGAGAGTGGCTCCGAACACCGCCGCACAGATAATGGATAATTCCCCGGCGCCGAGAATTTGCGGCAGCAGCAGCACACTCGCCCAGGTCTGATTCATCATGCGCGAGAGGTATTCGCTGGAAAGAAAGCATAAGATCGCGAAGACCAGGCTGACTATGCCCACGCAGCCGGAGGCCAGGCCGTCCATGCCGTCGGTCAGGTTGACGGCATTGCTGGTGCCGGTAATAACGATCACCGTCATGATCATGAAGCCCCAGTAGCCGATTTGAATGCCGTGTTTGTAAAACGGCAGAAAGAGAGCCTTGCCGTCTTCGATTTCTTTAAAATCCCAATGCAGGAAGCGTGCGACCAGGACGGCCAGACCGATCTGAAAGATCAGTTTTTCCCAGGAATAGAGGCCGTCGCGGCTGCGATGTTTGCGTTTGGCGGTCAGTTTGAGATAGTCATCGATGCCGCCCAGCACCCCCAGCCACAACAGCAGAAACAGGCCCTTAATGACGAATTGATTCCGCAAATCCGCCCATAACAGCGTACTGACGAAAATGCCCGCCAGGATGATGACGCCGCCCATCGTGGGTGTGTTGGCTTTGTGCCGGGTCAGCTCGTTCAAATCGGCATGATCGAACTCGGGGATATCCCCCACCTTCATCTGCACCAGCCAGCGTATAATTCGCGGACCCCACCACATCGAAATCAACAGGCTGGTCAGAATCGCCAGCACCGCCCGCAACATGACCTCATCCCAGGCATAAAAATGCAGCGTGTTGTGCATGAAGTCGCGATAATAATCCATTAAAAGATAAAGCATGGTTTAACTTGCAATATAGCCAAACCCGGATAAACCGGCAATTGGAAGCACGATACTCGAATTATGAAATATTCTCTTGTATAATCTTGATTACATTTTGTCATAGCATATGTTGCTTGCTTTAGGCTCTGCGCTCCGGCGTGAAATCTCCTTGATCTTCCAGCTTCTATTCCATCATTTTATACCCACATTTAAAAATGCGGGCTAAACTCAATTGTCCCAGATGGGACTTAAATGATAACGAAAACGTTTATGCCAAAACTTTCTCATAACTTCCGTGAGCGCTTACGAATTTTGATATTTACATTTCGTTGCCATTTAGCGCAGGATTCACCCATAAGAAACTAATCTCAAGCCTCTAATCCCTGTTTTCATGCCATTGGCCACAGCTGTAAATTCTGTGTTACCAAATTCAATTCCGTCCCTTCCAGCGGTTCAGCGAAACGATGACTTTTTCCATCTCCATCGAGCGGGAGCCTTTGACGAGTACGACGTCGCCGTCGAAGAGCATGCTCTTGATCAGTCGGGCCATGCGTTTGCTGTTTATACAGCGCATGATATCGCCCTTGCCGAGTCCGGCGGCCAGGGCCGCTTCCGCCGTTACCGCCGCTTTGGGGCCAACGGTCAACAGCAAATCGACGCCGCGTTCGACGAGTTCCCGTCCCAGCCGACGATGGTATTCATCCGCCGCCTCGCCCAGCTCATCCATATCGCCGCAGACGAAAACCTTGCGTTTCGCCCCATTATAGCTGACCAGTTCATCGAGCGCCGCGCTCATGCTCACGGGATTGGCGTTGTAGCTGTCGTCAATGACGGCAATACCATTGACATCCCACATCTGCATCCGGCTGGCCACCGGGGCGAAATCGCGCATCGCCTCGGCGAACTGCTGACTGGTGATTCCCAGTCGCCGTACGGCCGCCAGCGCCGCCAGCGCATTCGTGACATTGTGCATCCCTGTCATCGGCAGCACCACCTCGCAGCGGTCATTGGTCATGAACCTGATCATCTGGCCAACCCGCTCGACCTGCGTGGCATACACATCGCAATTCCCGTCCAGTCCAAATGTAATCACATGCCGGCCAGCGCCGCGGGCCCGCTCCAGAGTCGGCGGATGGTCCACGCCGCAGATCAAAACGCCGTTACGCTTCAATCCGGCAATGATCGAGACCTTCTCCTGGCTCACGCCGTCAATGTCCTTGAGACCGTCCAAATGCGAAGGGCCGACGCGCGTAATAACGGCCACGTCCGGCGCTGCGATCTGCGACAGCTGCGCCACCTCGCCCGGTGCATTGGTAGCGATCTCCACCACGACAAATTCGTCCGAGCTTTCCACGCCAAACAGCGTCAGAGGCACACCGATCTGATTATTATAATTCTTCGGGGAACGATGTCCCTTTTTATGCTTGCCGAGGACATGATAAATCATCTCCCGCACGGTTGTTTTGCCGTTGCTGCCGGTGACACCGATCACGGCGACGCTGCCGCACAACGTGCGATAAAATTTCGCCAACTCCCCCAGAGCCTCGACGGTATCCTTCACTTTCAGAATGATCGCTTCGTGCTGTCTGACCGTATCCGACAAAGGCAGTGAACGGTCGATCACGGCGCCGACAGCACCCGTCCGCACGGCATCGTCAATAAAATCATGCCCGTCATAATTCTGTCCGCGTATCGCTACGAATAAATCGCCTTTTTTCGTTTCCCGCGAATCTATTGAAATGCCGTGGATCAATCCCTTTAAAGTCAGGGTTTTGACTTCGGCATGCAGTACATTTTTTACCTCTTCGACCAACAGGGCCTTCATGTTATTTACATCTCCTTGCCTGCATCAAAAACGCTTATGTAAAATCTCCCTGGCAACCAAACGATCATCAAACGTCCGTTTCTCGGAACCGATGATCTGATAATCTTCATGCCCCTTACCGGCAATCAAAATCACATCATCCGGGTGGGCCTCCTCAATCGCGCAACTGATCGCTTCATATCGGTCGGGTAATTCCATAACCTTATCATCATACCCTTCCAGGGAAAAACCGACTCGAATCTGATCCATTATCTGCTCCGGGTCTTCTTCGCGTGGATTATCGTCAGTCACAATAACAACATCTGCCCATCGCTCTGCGACTTGAGCCATCCGGGGGCGCTTATCCTGATCGCGGTCGCCGCCGCAGCCGAAAACCACAATCAGCCGGTTCCCCTTCAACCCGTGCAGACAACGCAGGACATGATCCAGCGCATCATCCGTATGGGCATAATCGACAAACACCGTAAAAGGCTGACCGGCATCCACCCGTTCCAGCCGACCCGGCACGCCGGTAAACGATGAGAGTCCCTCGACGATTTCCGCAAAACCGACCCCCGCTGCCCGGACCAGACCCGCCGCCGCCAGGCAATTATAAATATTATAACGTCCAATCAACAAAATATTCACCATGGCGGATTCATTGAACATCGATAGTTCAAACTGCGTGCCGTCTAAATTCATTTGCGTCATACGACCGGAAATCTCCTGCCGGAGATCGAACCCATAACGCCACAACTGCCCGCGAGCCAGTCCAGCCAGATCCTGCCCCGCCGGATCGTCTGTATTTATTACCGCCGCGGCATACTCCTCCAGACCGGTAAACAACCGGCTTTTCGCTTCCAGATACAATTGCATATTGCCGTGATAATCTTGATGATCGCCGCTGAGATTGGTAAAGGCCGCCCCCGTAAAATCGATGCCCGCCACCCGTCCCTGATCCAGCCCATGACTGGAACATTCCATCACCACGGACGGCAAACCATTCAGGCCCATTTTCCGCATCAGTTCCGCCAATTCTACCGCCCCGGGCGTGGTATTGCCGGCGGCAACGATCTCCCCTCCGCCGAGATCATATTCGACCGTTCCGATCATGCCGCATTTTACACCGGCCCGATTCAGGATATGCCTAACAAGATAGGCCACAGTGGTCTTACCATTGGTGCCGGTAACAGCCAGCCTGGTAAGTTGTCTCGCCGGTTCGCCCGCCCAGGCCTGGGCCAGTTCACCAAGAACAAACTGACTGTTAGAAACCTTTATCGCTACAACACCGGCCGGCGTCTGCACGTCTTTTTCCGACACAATCACGGCAGCGCCCTTTTCCATCGCCTGGGGAATAAAATCATGACCATCAACCTGTCTCCCACGGACCGCAACAAACACATCCCCCCTGCTTACCTGCCTGCTGTCGCAGCAAACCCTGCCGCTAAGTCCGTTCCAGGTTGTCTTATCTACTTCAACATCTCCCGATTCTGACGTCGGCCTCTCATCACATCGCGGATGACGACAGCGGGAAAGGGAAGAGATTTCTCTTAGCAGGTATTGAACATCCATGGGGGCAGAATTACGATTGTCCTTCATAACAACACTCATCCTTGAGACTTATAAATATCATTATAAGTTTCCCCGTTCAAATTGCAATCCTGCATTTGCGAGAAAATCTAAAAAACCACATAATTGAATTTCCGTCACAGAAACCGCTACAAGGACGTCTTACCCCCGTTATTGTTTATTTCAATGCGGTTTGTCGTCACAACAATACGGATTCCTAGGCAGGAATGCCACGATACATGTTTTTATAACAGGTACTGATTTTCATCAGGATAATGACCGCTTGACAATTTAATTCCCAACAGAAAGCTTGCTGACTTCATCTTGCAGTTTGGATTTTGGTACCTCCAGATAAGCCAGCGTCTGATGCAGGATATTCCGCACTACCGGCGCCGCCACCATCCCACCTGTATAACCCAACCCCAGACTCCGATTGGGCTTACGTAACAGGACCAGTACGCAAACCTGTGGATTTTCTGCCGGGGCTCCTCCAATAAATGAGCTGATATATTTGTTTTCCTCATAGCCGGGGCCGTCTTTGCGTGCCACCTGGGCGGTGCCGGTCTTACCAAATACCTGCCACTCTTCCAGATGGGCATTATGTGCCGTCCCGTGCTCTCTTGCCACAACACCCACCAGCGATTCCTGTATCAGTGTCCGGCTGACATCCGACGATATAATCCGGACGCCCCGGTCCTGTTCCTGCCAGGTTTCTCCATTATTCAACAAAATTTCCTGCATACCAAAATTCTTGACGATCTGCCCTTTAGAATCGACAATCCCCTTGACGACACGAGGACAGACCAGACGCCCGCCATTAGCCAGACAGCAAAACGCCCGCATCAACTGTATCGGGGTGACGGCAATCCCCTGCCCGAAACCGACCCGGGTGAGCGTATGCTGCTTATCATCCCAGCTATCACGGAAAATTCCCACACCCTCGCCCGGCAGATCGATGCCGGTCCGACTGCCGAAGCCAAACTTTTCCACCATATCGTGAAAATAGGTTTTGCCCATTTTCTGGGCCAGCTTGGCCGAACCGATATTACTCGACCGCACCAATATATCCGTCACCTTCAACTTACCATAATAATACTTATACTCTTTGATGGGCCGGAAGCCTTTCCCGCGATATGGTCCTTCCAGACAATCAATGGTGTCGTCAAAATCTACAAATCCCCCCTGCACCGCTGACGCAACCGTAATTGGTTTGAATGTGCTTCCCGGCTCGTAAGGATCGGTAAGGATGCGGTTTCGCTTCAACTCCGGGATATTCAGGCGAATCTGATTCGGTTCAAAGCAAGGCCAGTTCGCCATCGCCAGAATCTCACCATTATGCGGGTTCATCACCAGGGCCGACGCGCTCTGGGCCTCAAACTTTCGAACCGCCGCCTCCAGTTCTTCTTCAACGCAGGCCTGAATGACAGCGTCAATCGTGGATACGACCGTATAACCTTCCCGGGCGCTCTTGTATTCTCCAAGAGAGCCGACCGGCCGTTCTGCCACATCTTTTCTCAGCAACATCGTACCCGGTTCACCGGCAAGATATTCGTCATAGCTGGCTTCGATCCCTTCCAGACCCACCCCCCCGATTGTGGTAAAGCCTATCACATGCATGGCCAGCTTACCCATGGGATAATTCCGACGAAAAGCGTATTTTACTTCGACGCCCCGGCTTGGAATTTGCTCAACATGACCGGCCTGCTCTTCATCGACATCCCGCCTGAGCACCAGATACCGTTTATGGGCATTTTCCTTCAGGCGGTTGTACAGTTGATCTTCATCCATTGCCAGCGCCGCGGCCAGCGCCGCGGCTATCTCACGCGGACTTTCGTATTTAAATATGAAATGTGGATCGACCCAGACCATTGGGCTGGTCAGACTCAATGCCAGCACTCTGCCGTTACGGTCGATGATCATCCCCCGGCGGGCATCATGGTTTATAATCTGGCGTTGCTGAGAAAAAGCCATGCTCTGATACCGTTCGGCATCCCGGTATTGCAATGCCCAGCAACGACCCAATACCGCCAGCAATCCGCCAATCAGCAGTACCCAGGTAATGACAATCAATACTTTTCCACTACGCAAAGCGGGCAGACTCCTGTTTTTTATCGCGTTTTGAGAAAGCTGCAATATGGGCATCTTGCCCGTGAAAATTACTTTTTAACCATTCATTGGAATGGGATAGCCCCTCAGGTGATGTGGGGGAAGGGTTTGTATACAAATTTCAATCCACCCGATTATATACCCAAAGGGTATGAGAATTCCCGCCAGGGCCAGCCGTAAAGGCTTTGTCCGCTCATAGTTACGTTTGGACAAAACGGGAATTTTCATTCGGAACGAGTATATATCGAATTTATTTTGTTTAATTAAAGAACATCCGCTTATTGCGGCACATCGACTTCGTCTTCCTGTTCCACGGTCATTTCCGGCGGCAGTATATCCAGCTGCAGCTCCTTTACCCGCCTTTTGAGTGCCTGCGGCGATTCCAGAGCGCCGCTCAAACGCAGCTGCTGCTTCCATATCACCTGCCGCAGCCTCTGTTCCTCCTGATGCAGCTTACTCAATTCATAGACAGTCTGAATATGCATTGTCCGTAAATGCACAACGGTAAGACCGATACCCAATACCACCACGAACAACCAGACTATACGTTTCGTTCCCAGCATACGTTAACTTCTGACTCCTAAGCCGGATAAACCGAAAATCCCAGGCAGGAAATTTGAATTTGGACTATATCTCAAATTTGAATTTCCAAATTTTCTCTTTGGCAATCATGATTACATTTTGTCATAATCTCTGTTTCTTGCTTGCATTGCGCCTTTGCGGCAAATTCATTTATGATATCACGATCTTTGTCTTCAGACATTACTGCCCTAAACACTGTTTTCATTTTTTTATCTGTTTTGCGCAAGATTTTACTCATAAGAGATCAAACCTTGTCTAATATGATAGTTCATAACGCACATGCAAATCCATAAAAAAAGCCCCTTAACCATGTCAAAGGGCTATACATGTCATCCTGAAATTGTCATCACCCGGCCATTATTTCGGCAATTTAATTTTCATCCCCGGATAAACGGCATTCTGATCTTCCATCAGGGAGGAATTCAAACGGGCAATCTCCAGATATCGCTTGCCGCTGCCTAACTGACTCTCAGCGATTTTCCACAGCGAATCTCCCTTTCGAACCGTGTACCATTTATATGCCGGTGTGCCCATATCTTCCTTTTTCGGTTCAATCCGTTGGGGAACAAAAGTTACGCCATGAGGGTTCAAAGCGGGTATCACCAGTTTCTGGCCAATGAAAATATCATCTTTCGACTTCAATGTCTCTTTGTTCGCGTTAAAAATTTTATTGATGTTAACCAGCCGATTCCCCTCTTCCTTACCATAATATTTTATCGCTATAGAACTGAGACTGTCGCCTTTTTTAACCACATAATGCGACACTTCAGGTGTTGGGATCTTGACCGGCGTATATACTCCTCTATCAATCAGCCGTTTCTGCGGTTCGACATGTTTATGGACCGCCTCTTCTGTCACTTCTTCAAACTTATCCGAATCCAGCTGGACCAGCTCGATCGACTCGCCCTGTTCCAGGGCCCTGAGTTGAAAAATCTCCCGGGGCAGTTCAATCGAATGCCGGCTTTCAATAGAACCCGATTGATTCGCTGCACGATGGGAATTCTTCACTGGCGAAGATGATTGCTCCGTGTAATTCCCTAACCGAATGCCCCGTTGCCGGCTCGCATCATTCATCGAAACAGCGGAGCCTTCAGCACCGCCGATCTCAACAACATTATCGCGTTGTTCTTCAGCCCTCAAAACATGAACCGTATTGTCTTGCTCAAGTTCACGGGTCACAGCAGACAAATCCACTCCATCATAAACTTCGCGACCGCCGGCATTGTGGCTAACTATCCGGGCATCATCCATATCGGCCTGACCATTCTGGTGAACATCGCGCAATACTATAGCGATTGATACGATAAAAACCAGTCCAACCAGCAAACCTATTTTAGCCTCTTTCGTCACGGCAAAGCCTCCAACGTTTTAAAATCATAATTACTTGTTATTCTTGATATAAGGCACATGGTAAATACAGGACGTATCTTATGACATCGTTTATTCCGCGTCAGGATTCATGACAGCGGACTTATATTATAAAGCTATGTATAAAAGGGTTTTATGTTTTTCAATGGCTCATCGCCCGGCCAGACGACCCTGCGATTATTCACATCAGAGCTGTTATTTCAATATTATCGGTCATTCACTGTTTTTTTATAAACAGAAATCATTATCATCTTAGAAAGCTTTTTACTCTTTTTTTCGGGCAATACGCAGTTTGGCGCTGCGACTGCGTGGATTCCGACTAATCTCATCTCTATCAGCAATCACCGGCTTCTTTGTCAAAATATCCAGCTTCCCTTCCAGCTTCCCCTCACGAAAAGCATACTTCACTTTTCTGTCTTCGAGGCTGTGAAAACTGATGATGGCGATCCGGCCGTCGGGCTTTAATCTCTCCGGTCCCGCCGCCAGCAATCTGTCAAGCTGCCCAAGTTCATCATTTACCGCAATCCTTAATGCCTGAAATGTTCTGGTAGCCGGGTGAATCTTATATTTATGTTTTTCACCTCGTAGATTCATAGCTCGCAGGATTATATCTACCAGCTCCCGTGTGCGTTCTATGGGTTTTTCACGTCTCGCCTGGCATACAAGTCTGGCGATTCGACGACTGCGCCTTTCCTCACCAAATTCAAAAATCAAATCGGCCAAATCCCGTTCATGCAAGTGATTAACCAGATCCGCCGCGGTCTGCTGCAATCGTGTATCCATTCGCATATCCAATGGACTATCCACCTGATAGCTCATCCCCACGGCTTCATCTGCCAATTGTCGGGAACTCACTCCCAGGTCCGCCAGAATAATATCGACAGCTTCAATGTTGCGTTCATCGAGCAAATCATTGAGTTCGCCAAAATTCCGCCGGTGTAGTTCGACACGACAATTCAGATCTTTTAATCGTTCTGCAGCCTGATTCAAACTCGTCTGATCGACATCCATGCCGATAAGAAGCCCATCTTTATCAAGTCGCCGGCCCAATTCCCGGGCATGCCCTCCCAGCCCCACTGTCGCATCGACGATGACCGCCTGCGGCGGATAGTCGATCTGTTCCAGTAAACTGTTCAGCAGAACAGGAATATGCACCGAAGGGTGCCTGGCGGTCAGATCGTGGTTGCCCTTTTCCCCCTGCATCAATAGAAGATTGTATCAATGTCACGATCAAAACAATCGACTTCATCATCGCAGATGATTTTGGCCATCGCCTGCATATCGGGCGAAAACTCTATCTGGGAAAAAGCTCGTCCCCAACTCTGGACTCGAGCCAGTCGTCTTTTCAGATCGACAATATCTTCACAAATGCCTTCAAATTGTACCGTTTCCATATTTAATGCATCCCCTTTAACCATAATGCCCCTGATTTTATCCACAGAATCTGAGGATTCCAATAAGTCGCTTGAAAGGTCAAAAAGCTTTTCCATCGGCTCGCTCCTGTTTTCTTCCGCCATCATGGTGTCAACCATCATCGCAACGTATCCTCTTAGCTGTTAAATATTCTGCCCTTAAAAACAAACCAAGTATTCAGTAAAATCCTTCTTTGCTTAAAAGCATTGGCCTTATGCCAATCGTCAAAATGCCCGCCTGTAGTGCATATTTTCATCACCATCCTGCTGCCTCTCTTTCTTTTCTTAATGCCTCCTGTCTGGCTTCCAGAAGTATTTGTTCGTTTGTCCCACTGTACTCCACCAGGTACCGTTCCCAGCGGTCTTTGGCCCAGAGTTCCAGATGGTCTCTGACGCCCAGCAGCATCACCTGCTCTGTTAAGGCGGCGCGTCGAGCGGCTTTTTCACCTAGCAGCACTCGACCTTGCCGATCCAGCTCAACCCTGCCAGCCTGAGAGAAGTTGACTCGCTCAAATGCCAACAACTCATCGGGGGCCACCCTCCCTGGGGCCACGGCAAGGGCGATGCGCTGATAATACTTTTCGGGGTAAAGACTTATAATTCTTTCCCTGTTGTGCACCATATAAAATCCACTACCGTACTGCTCTTCATCGATCTGCTCTCTGACACGCGCAGGGATGAAGAGTCGATATTTACCATCAATTGATAATTCATATTCTCCAGTTAAAAGGATCATTGATCATTTTTCCTTAAGCTGAAAAGCCGAATGGCATCCTCAACCACTCTGAACCATTATGCACCATTATCACCCACTATTCAACCAGAAAAATGCTGTATTTTTGGGTTTTAATTCCTATAAAATTTTCCTACATATTATATAGGTTATACATAAACATACAGCATATTGGCTAATACACCCATGCCTGCTCTATATATAGACACCCCCTCGTGTATCTCCATCGTAAAAAAAATTACGGCAACAGAAAAATTCGTATAAAATTATCGGCAAGATTGTGGATAACCTGTTAGAAATTTCCCCGATTGTACCCATTTCCCTCCACCAACCATTTTTCAGTCCCAAAGCAGGATAAATCCTGCTCAGAATCGGCAATACTACACCCTGTTTGGGTGGATTTCTGGGGTCTCATCGCTTATAATTATAAATAATCCAGTCATTATTTAACGCGATCTAACAAAAACCAAATCCTTATTTGTGTCGGAGTCAGGTATGCCGGATCTGAAATCTAAAATTAAAGAAATTCTTTCCGAACCACAATTAGCTGTACTGGCAACAGTTACAGATGATGATAAACCCTGGTGCCGTTATGTTCTGATCTTTACAGATGAAGACATGATGATCCGTCTGGCGACCAATGTGGAAACGCGAAAAATAGAACAGATTAGAAATAATCCGGAAGTGCATTTGACATGCGGGGTCAAAAACCCATTTGAACCGAAAAACTGGCTTCAGATTCAAGGACAGGCCAGCCTGAATACATCCAATGAGATAAAACATGTTTTCTGGTATGACATGCTGGAACGCATTTTCGAAGGCCCTGATGACCCCTTGTACGGCGTAATTGAGATAAAACCCTATACTATCGAATATGTCGAAGCCGGACAACTTGAGCCGGAGATACTCGAATTATAATAAAAAAACCCCATGACACCAATGATACATGAGGGTTTATTGCCATTCAAGCTCCGATTAAAAATAGCCGTTTTGTCAGAACATAATTATTTGCGGATAATCAGCTTACGTCCGATTCTGCTCGGAGCTTTCTACCGATTGGATATACAATCTGATTGTGTGAACGATATTTATCCGCCGCCCTGCTGAATGGCAAATCCCTGATCTTGCAGACCAGTATTCGAGGGTGTGCCGGCCTTATTCGCCAGATAAACCTGTCCCAGTTTTTTAATGTGGCTGTCAACGTCATCAAAATAGTTCAGATGAAGCTGCTCTTCATCCAGAATGGTTTCAAAGAGTTTGGCGGTAATGTTGTCATTATTCTCGATACAGATTTTGTGAAATTCGTTGTAACGGGCTATTGTGTTGTCTTCCAGACCGGAATCGAAGTTGAAAATAACCTCAACTTCCTGTTCCCTGTCAACTTTGCAATCTGGTTCGGTAACCGGTTTACCATCAATCTCCTTGATGCGTTCGGCAAACATTTCAGCATGCCTCATTTCATCAATGGCGATAAGTTTGATCTTACCGGCCAGTTCGCCATAATCCAGATCGTCCAGCACATAATGCTGGTTCATATACTGATAGATGGCATGCAACTCCATGGCGCGGGCTTTATTAAGGACTTCAATGACATTTTTTTTAGCTTCATCTCGAGAAACTGCTGACACGATATACTCCTTTATCAATGATCAATTTTACAATGCTTGATATATTATTGGCATAAATCCCCATTAAATACAAGGAAAATATCAGAAATCCTGCTAAAACAAGGTAATCGAATTTTATACCGCTTTCGCGAGGGCCGGCCGGGATTTGATGATCCGGCGAGTGTACCACAATGTCACCAGAGCAGCGCTCCAGGTTACGAGAAAAATCCCATACCAGAGACCGTAGATTCCCAGCCATTGGGCCATGAGGGAATAGACAATGGCCGGACCAATGACCTGCCGATATAAACCGATCCAGACAGCATACATCGGTTTTTTCACACCCTGCAATGCTGAGGTATTAACGAACAGAAACAGATACGCAAAGAAGATAAAAACCGCTATTCGTAAATAAGGAGAACCAATGGCTATTACGGCCTCGTCCTCTGTAAACAGCCGCATAAGCTGATCGGAAAAGATAAAAACCGCTACTGCCCCTATCGAAATAACATACATTCCATATCGGATCGCGGTATTCAAAGATGCCATGACCCGATCATGGTAACGGGCGCCATTGTTGTGTCCGACCAAGGTGAGCGTGGCCATGTTCAGCCCGATGGTGGGCAAGATGGCTATCTGTTCTATGCGGGTGGCGATATTATAGGCGGCAACGGCTTCCTCGCCAAACCAACTGACAAAATATGTAATAATGAATATCCCTACAGCGACGGTCATCAGATTCAAGCCAGCAGGTATGCCCTGGTGAGCGATATGCAAATAGGGTTTGAGCTGCGGCCGCAGAATTTTGAAACTTTCCTGGTTCAATAATGGGGATTTAATCGCCTTGGTATAAACGTAAACACAAGCAATACATTGAATAATGATAGTAGCCAGGGCTATGCCGGCCACGCCGAGACGGGGGAAAATCCACCAGCCGAAAATGAAACAGGGGTCCAGAACCAGATTGAGGAAAAAGCCGATGATGAGGGCGTTGCGGAAAGTACGGGTATCGCCAAGGGCCTGAAGCAGACCGTTGCCGATGATATTCATCACAAAAAACAAGACGCCGGCATAAACCACATTGATATAACTGAGAGAAATGGCAAGATACTCATCGTCAGCCCCAAGAAAGCCGAAAAGCACCGGGGCCGAAATAAATCCCACAACCGCCAGAAAACAGGAGAGAAAAAAACCAAACGAGAGCGCCTGGGCGGCATACAGCCGGGCCTGAGGCTCATTGCCCTCGCCCATGGCGTTGGAAATCAGGGCGGTTGTACCGTTGCCGATGCCATTGCCCAGGGCGATAATTATAAAAAAAACGGGAAAGGAAATCCCTAACGCGGCTTGTGCCTGAGTGGATATCTCGCCGGCAAAATACACGTCCACGACGTTAAACATCGTGTTGAAAAAGAAACCGACGCTGGCGGGCAACGCTATTTTACGAACCAGCGACGGAATGGGTTCATTTGACAAATCCATACATTATCCTGAATTAATTGACTGTATACCCAATAGGGCAGAACTCCGGGCAGGGCCGGGCGTAAGCTTTTTATCCGCACACCATTATGTTCCAACAAAACGTTTAACTTCAATCGTAACGAGTTTAGTTATGGTTGGGAAAACGGAAAAACTACATCGGAAGCAACATGAAACATAATATAATAAGGGCATGCCCGGAGAAAAGCAAGCTGAAGGGAAATCTTAAATATAGACATACCCCCCATTTTAACTCTTAATCATGATTTGCGTTTATGCGACGATATAACCCAACCCGAAGCGGCAGCGATGGATTCATTCAGGACTTTGGAGTTTGAAGATAAGAAAAAAAAGGGGCATGAGCAGATTAAATGCCACCGCTCACGCCCCGAATACAAAAAGGCAAAAAGAAATGATTAATTCCGGATAAACGTTTTATGGTACGATCTTTATGGGAATATAGGTCGCATTATTAAATCCGGAAAATTCATTGACTTTGTTTTTGTAGTCGATAACCACGCCCAGCCAGTATGTCTGGCCGACATGCAAATTGTTTGGAATCGTCACCGGGATTTTCTTGGTATAGACGGTATCGGTCACAAGCTGGCCGAAGACAATGGATTTAATCTTCTGGTCAAGCGTGGTGATACGGTCGTTGGTAGAGATATAAAACGCGATGTCGATATTGGAGACCTTGTAACGTCCGTTGTTTTCGTAGGTGAACTGGACGTAATAGGTGTTGTTTTTCCTGACATCATACCGCAAGGTTCCCTGAAAGTTTTCGTTTGAAATAACCTGTGTGGAATTATTGATGTTGTAGATTTTCGTCAGGATATGCTTACTGTATTCGCCGCTGGCAGAGCCGTATTTCCAGTGCGAGACGCCCAGATCGTTTTTGACGGTGTTTTGCGTACCGCCGTAGAGAACCCGCTCGCCGACGCCGGCGTCTTCACCTACATAGAAACGGACTTTTCTGTCGTTGGCCATAAGGTGAGTTTGATCGGAGCCCATAATATTCATGGTGTAGTTGACGTGGCCGAGTCCCATGGCATGACCTTCCTCGTGTAAAGCCGTCGTCCCAAACGAACGCCAGTCGCCGCCGTAGGCTTTTTTGGTGAACTGGTAATCGGTGGCGGTGGACCACAGACGACCGTTGTCGAAAATGACATCCGACTCGACAATCTCCGCTTTGCCGTTATACCAGTACAACGCCATGGCCGGAGCGCCGTCGAGAATGTCCTGGTTACTGGAAAACCAGAAATTCGTCTCGCCGTTATTGCGACCGACGCTGGCATCACCCCAGGTCGGACTCAGATAGGTGAAACGTCCCGGGGCCTGATTCCAGCGGCCGTTGGCCGTGGTTAATGCCGTCCTGCGGGATGAACCGGGGGGAAAGCTGTTACTGCCGGCGCGCCAGCGAATTCGCTTATTTTTCCAGCGAACCAGATTACCCTTATAGCTGGCGGTATTATACGCATATAAAACCTGTTCGATGCCAGAAAGCCCGAAAAGAAGTATCCCAACGATTGACAAAAAAAGTATTCGTTTAACCATTGTGTATGTCCTCCATAATGCGGATTATTGATTAGAGCCTAGATTTCGACGACCAGGCAGTCCGGATCGGCCGGATCGCTGCACGAGAGCCAGTTTAGAGACAGAACCCTCAGATCGAACAGATCGACGCGGCAGTCCGGTTTTCCTTCCGGGCCGGATATATCCCCTTCCAGAGCGCCGTTTTCAAGAATCTGGAAATCGCAGGGCGTTTCGGGCAGTACCGGATCGCCGCCGGTCATCGCCAGTAGCTCCGTTTCAAGGCGTTCATGTTCCAGAACCGCTTCCCGCTCTTCCGCGGTTAAATCATCCAGCCAGGGCCGGCAGGGATCCTCAATCTCATCAACTTCAGATCGGCCAGAATCTTGCGGGAATTCATCTAGGAATGAAGATCCCACAAAGGAAACCTCAGGATCCGCATCCGGTACTTCACTGCCACACGCCGAAGGGGGAATACCCGCACAGACCTCCGCGACAACAGCGGTAACAAATGCTTCAAACTGGGCCAGGGTATATTGAGCGCCCGGCAGCGTGGGGGCTTCGGGCATGTCAATATCGCAGGGATCATCATTGGCGTTCAAGTCGAATTCCACGTTCGGGTCGGGCGGGGCAAAATGCCGTTCGAATACGCCATCTCCGATATGGTACGATTTTACTTCGGGAATATCGAAATGAGCCGGTCCCCAGACGGCTATTTCTTCGAGATTGGGGCCGCCGCGCGGCACCGACAAAATCTCAAATCCGAACTCATTATAAATCATACAAGGATCTGCATCCGGTCGGTCGAGTACGCGAAACCGGCTGCGGGTGCTGCTGACCAATGGGCACTCCTTTACGGTGTTGTCTTTGACAAACAAGACATCGCAATCGCCGACATCAAAAAGGGGATAAGTTGGAATATGCAGAAACAAACAGGGATCACTTTGCGACTGGCCGCCCAGGAATCGCAGAGTCACTTCGTCTTTGACCTGACCGGAGGCGGGATCAACAGGAGGAGAACCCTTGAAGACCTTATCTATTTTGTACGTAACAAAACAGTAGGGCAGGCCGGAATTGTCCGTGTTCTGCGGCAAACCGGTATCAGGATCAATAATCTGATTGCCCAACCGATCCCGTAAAGGCATAATTGTTGAATTACGATAAACTTTCCTAAGAACCTTTCCCCGAAAAACAAAATCCGCTTCGTGGGCAAACACACGCATGTCAATTTCAGGACCTTCCTCCTGATGACCGTAAACAGTCAGGGGGTACCAAAAACAAAACAATAACACACACATACAGACCATAAGTAATCTTCGAACATATATCATAATAATCACCTCCAGAAAAGTGAAATGAAACAACAGACTCTACAATACTGATTATATAGGAATAGTATATTTTAGGCCGTTCAATCTTTTAATTGTTGTATAGAAGAGTATTTTATTGGAAACATGGGTATGGACTGCCTTAAAATGATTATTTGTATAGATTTATGATTATTATCTTTTTTCAACTTTAGATTACAAAAAGATCGTTGGAACAACATGAACGTTAATTGCAGCGTCACAGTTTAAAAAGGGCCGGCAAGTGTATTTTTCTGACGAAGTTGAATAATTTATTTGTTGATATAGTTTTATGACGTTATAATTCCCCCTCGATATGAACCCGATCGATGATTGAGATACGTAATTACAGGTAAATTGGCACTTTAGGAAAGTATGAGCTATGGCAATGAGAAATGTATTACCCAACAACCTAACCCCAACGCAACTCTTTTTAACCAAAGGAGTTGGAAAACATAAATACAAACTCAAATCCTTCGAGTCGGCCCTGCGTCAGGCCGGAGTGGCTCAACAAAATCTGGTACAGGTTTCGTCGATTTTACCCCCAAAGTGCAAGATAATCAGTAAAAACGAAGGGATAAAATACCTGACTCCCGGGGCGATTTCGTTCTGTGTGATGGCTCGATGTGACACAAACGAGCATGGTCGGCTAATCGCTTCCTCCATTGGCGTGGCGATTCCCAAAGACCGCAAAAACTGGGGCTACCTGAGCGAAGTTCATGGCTACGGGATGAAGAAACTGGAAGCGGAGGACATGGCCGAAGACCTCGCGGCCGGCATGCTGGGGACGACTCTAGGGCTGGAAGTGAATCCAGATCAGGCCTGGTCGGAAAAAGAACAGGTGTATAAATCCAGCGGTTTGATCATTAAAACAACGAATATCACACAAACGGCCCGCGGCGAAAAGGACCTGTGGACGACCGCTGTGGCCATCGCAATGTTCATCTTTGAGTAGGATCGTTATGACCAAAGCCGCCAATGATACTGGTTTTTTCGTAGCGACAGACTCGTTGCAGGACGCTGAGATGGTCATTCTGGGCCTGCCATGGGATTGCACGAGCTCATACAAGGCCGGCTCGCGCTTCGGTCCTACAGCGATACGTAATGCGTTTACAGCCGTGGAATCATGGTCGCCGTATTGCGGGAAGGATTTGGAAGAGGCGGCTGTTCATGATATCGGCGATATAGAACTGCCCTTTGGCGATACGCAAAAAACGCTGGAGATTATTCGCCGGGAGGCGGAATCGCTGGTGGGGATGAACAAGAAAATCGTTGCCCTGGGCGGCGAGCATCTGCTGACGCTGCCACTGGTACAGGCATATCATGCCAAACTGGGCAACGAACTGCACGTGCTGCATCTGGATGCTCATTGTGATTTGCGGGAGGATTACCTGGGCGTGAAGCTGTCTCATGCGACGGTGATGCGACATATACAATGCGTTTTGGGCGCGGAGCGAGTGTCGCATTTTTTTCTGCGTTCCGGCGACCGAGAAGAATGGAAGCGTCTGAAAGCCTCGCCGCATAAGCATTTGTTATGCTATCCTTGCAGCAATGAATCCCTCGACAATCTGGACCTGAGCTACTTACAGGGGAAAAAGCTGTATATCAGTCTTGACCTGGACGTGTTCGATCCGGCGACGCTGCCCGGTACAGGCGTTACCGACGCCGGCGGGATTTCCTTCATTGATTTCATGTACCTGCTCGACAAGCTCCGCGGCTTCGATATCATCGGCTGCGACATTACCGAACTTTCCCCCCCTGCCGACCCTTCGGGCAACTCGGCCGTCACGACATGCAAGATCCTGCGGGAACTGATGCTGTGTATGGCGTCATAAGCCCTTTCTGGCCAGCCACACCTTATTGTATTATAAAACACTATGGTAACCGTTCACAGAAATAATGGATACTTTTTATCTGTCCAGTTGGCCCGTAATGATTTATGGATAAAATCAAAGACATTTCGTTCTTGTTTTTTGCAGGTCGCGATCGTTGTCCAGATGCGCTCGCACCAGCGCATGCCCGCCTGGCCGCGAGTGCCTTGTGTGATCCGTCGGTCAATGACGGTATGCCGAATTTCTCGTTCCGTGCCATGATTCGTCGGTTCAATATTTGGGTCTGTCAGGAAGCGAAAATATGTTTCCGCCGCGTTGCCCTTAAATCGCCGAGTGAGTTTTTTGGCAAGATTGTGATCCGGCGGTCTTCGGACCTGGCTCAAAAATCCTCGCTTGATCTGTTTCATACCTCTCGCAAAGGCCATTGAGCCGGACCCGTTCACATACGTGACAGGATGGTTCTCAAAACCTGCATCCACCGTGAACGTACTGCCCGTCCAGTTGATCCGGGCTACACCGCCGTTTGTGGCTCCATTGTATGTATACCCAAAGGGTATGATAATTCCCGGCAGGGCCGGGCGTAAGCTTTTTATCCGCAAATAATTACGTTCCGGCAAAACGGGGATTTTCAATCGGAACGAGTATAAAGCCGGAACCGGCAAGGTTGTAATAGTTCTGCCCGGAATAAGGTCCGCTGTTGCCTGTGACATCACTGTCGCTGACATAGATGTCACCTGAAGCCAGGGCCGCGTTGAGATACAAGCAATACTG
>CAYZXY010000054.1:0-22449 GCA_964482555.1 uncultured Pirellulales bacterium | reverse complement strand
TAACATATTAACGCATCAAGCCAATATGCATAAATACTTCATAATCTGGCGTTATTTGAAAAAACGCCGCATGGCCGTGCTCGGCAGTCTGGCTGTGGGGTTGTGTGTGGCGTTGCTGATTGTGATTACCAGTTTGTTTGACGGTTTTATTCACTCATTGCGTCATTACTGGCAGGACGCGTTTGGCGAGCTGACCTTGTCGCCGGGTCGTCCGATTCACGATTATGATACGCTGGCCCGGTATCTCCGCGAGGTGGACGGCGTAGCCGATGTTCGTGTTACCAATATTATGGGGGCGCTGCTGTATCTGGGTCGCGGCGATTTGCGCGGCGTGGAAGTACAGGGGATTATGCCGGGACGGCTGCGGGAAGACTCTGTTTTTCAACAAGGACTGGTTTTGTCGGAGGAGCAGACCGGTGGTTCGGGTTTGGCGTTAAGTCCGCAGGCAAAAGAACGTGCAGCAGCCTGGCTGGAAAAGCGCCGTCAGCCTGCCGATGAAGAACATCTGCCGGTGGGGATTATACTTGGCGTCGGCCTTTTGGGCCGCCTTAATGAAAAGACCGACAGTTATGACCTGGATGAAGTGCGCCAGCTTCTTCGAAATCGTACCAGCCCTGTCACTATTATCTCCGGGAAATATGGGCAAACGTCCGGCGAAGTCAAGGCTCGTAAGATTCAGCAGATGTGCTGGCCGGTCAATGCCGTCCAGACGGGGATATCCTTTTCTGACAGATATTATGTTTATGTTCCTTTTGATTATTTACGTGATCTGATCGGGACGCCGGATGAGTTGGGTCGGATGCAGTGTATGGCGAATGTGAGTATTTTTCTGAAAGAGGATGCCCGGCTCGATCAGGTGGAGAATCGATTGCGGCGGGCCTGGACGGAGTACGCCGGCGAAAACCTCGGCTGGTCTGGAGAACAGATCGCCGCTTCGGATTTGTCCGATCCGATGAACTTGCATTGGATTCGGCTGATAACGGGAGAAATTCGAAAGCAACTGGCGATCATGCAAATGCTGATGGGATTGATTTGTCTGGTAGCGGCGCTGCTGGTGTTCGTGATTCTTTTCATGATGGTCATGCAGAAGAAGAAGGATATTGGTATTCTGCGGGCGTTGGGCGCGACGCGGGTCGGTGTGGCGGGGATGTTTCTGGGATACGGGGCCGGCATTGGCCTTGGCGGTGCGTTGCTGGGGTTGGGATTGGGATTCTGGGCGACGAAGAATATCGCTCTGTTGGAAGCGGTGTTGTCGAAAATTCTCGGTTTTAAGATATGGAGCAGCAGTGTTTATGTCTTTAGTGAGATTCCCGATAAGGTTGCCTGGCCGAGCGTCTGGTGGATTTTGGTAGTGGGTGTAATTACGGCGATGCTGGGCGCTGTGCTGCCGGCTGTTAATGCCGCCCGTTTACAACCGGTTGATTCGCTGCGTCACGAATAAAAAAGGTGAGACACGCGAATGCCTCACCTTGTCCCAAAATAACTACTCGGGGTGTTTTGAATTTTATTACCAGTCTCCAATCTGGATAGATTCAATCCGCGCTATGAACACAAATAAAACACCGCCGTGTAATAACATGTTTGGCAAAATCCCAGTCGAGAAACAAAAATCAAAAAGATGTATCTACCACTACTTTTATATCCAAGGTAGAAGCGTATGTCAATGGTATTATGTAAAAAACTTATAGCCGTAAAGAGTTGTTATGGTAAAGCCGGGTGTGAAATTACCCATACAAAAAACGTAACTCCCTGTCTTGATTAGCGATAAGCCAGGTCATATCCGCTGGATGTTTCAGATTATTCGACAGCTTTTTTTTGTATTTCCTGATTTTTTTCGGAAGTATTTTCTGGTTTTTCATCGGCCGGGTTGGGTTTTTTCACAGGGATATTTAACGAATTCAGGATGTGGTTCGCGATTTGGCTGACATAACCCTGGCTTCTGTCGTTGGCCAGCTTGCGGAGCAGAGGTGTAATTTCGCGAGCCTTTTCGCCCTGCTGTTCGATGACGGTGATCGCATAAAGCCGGACGGCCATGTTATCATCGCTGAGATGGTCCACCAGAGTTTTCCAGCCTTTATCAGTTTTGCCTGTATTACACAAAGCCTCGGCCGCTGCGACCCGGACGGTCGCAGAGGGATCGAGCAGCAGCTTATAGAGTGAAAATTCGCTTTTTTCTGCCTGCTGTCCCATATTACCAATGCCGAGCGAAGCCCAGTAGCGAACGGTGTCACGTTTGTCCTGCAAAGCTTTTTCGAGTTGCGGCAGGACGGCTGGGCCTTGATTAATAATATCAGCCAGATCGAGCAGGATATCCAATTCAGCTTCGCTGCCGGGTTGGTGGGTGATGGCGTATCTATTACCCAGTTTTTCTTCGCGTTCGAGAATAATGCCTTCGGGTATAAGGCCCATGTCCCGCGTTTCCAGCATCCATGACCGTAATTTTTTGCGCATGGCGGTCAATTGAGTTTTATAAGATGGATCATCCGCGAGATTTTTGATTTCGTGGGGGTCATTTTCAAGGTCATAGAGTTCTTCGACAGGTTTTTTGGCGGCCGCGAAATGAGCGTGTGACGCTGGCGGGAGCTTGTCTTCTGCCATCAGCCGGCGTATTTCCTGGCGGGTGGCATTATTTTCCGCGTAATCGATATACTGTAGATAAGGTTTCGAGGGCTCAAAGTTGCGGATGTAGCGGAATTTTTTATCCCGAACCGAGCGAATGAGATCGTATCGGCCGTCCATACGATCTCTGGCAGAGTAAATTTCCTGTCGGGGTTCGGGAAGATTGAAGCCCAGGAACGGTTGGCCCTGCATATAATTGGGAATCATGACGCTGGCCAGATTTAGTGTAGTAGGCCCAAAATCAAGTGATGTGATCATCTGGTCATCAACTGTGCCGGGTTTGCCCTGGTTGAGGGCGCGGAATTTTTCGGGTATGTGGACGATTAATGGAATATGCGTGCCCGAGTCGTAGGTCCATCGTTTACTGCGAGGCAAGCCGGCTCCATGGTCGGACCAGAAGAAAATGATGGTATCATCCAGCAGTAAATCGCGTTGCAATTGACCAATCAGGTTGCCGGCCCATTGATCCATGGCGGTAATCAGTTCGTAATAGCGTTTCTGGTCTTCTCGGACCATTGGCGTGTCGGGATAGTAAGGTGGCAGGTCCAGATTGTCGGGTTTTTGTCGCTGATTTTGCGAGAGGTTTTTGGTCATGGCGGTGTATTTGCCGACACTGAAAACGCCGCTTTCATGGGTTCCGGTGTAGTTAAAGACGGCGAAGAAAGGCTGTCCGGGTTGGCGATTACGCCAGTGGGCTTTCCCGCTACTGTCATCCCACACGTTTTTCAGGTCGTTGGTTTGATAATCCGTTTTGGCGTTGTTGCAGCAGTAGTAGCCGTTTTCGCGCAGGAATTGGGGGAAGCCTTTGACGAAATCCGGCAGTTTTGCCCGGCATCGCATATGATGGGTTCCGAGTGTTGTCTGGTACATGGAGGTGATGATACCGCTGCGGCAGGGGGCGCAGACGCCGGCGGTGGTGAAGGCGCTGGTATAGCGGATGCCGTCTTTGGCTAACTGGTCAAGATGGGGTGTCATCGCGTTTTTATAGCCGTAGCAGCCCAGATGCGGGCTGATATCTTCGCAGGATAACCATAAAATGTTCGGCCGCTGACTGGTTTGTCCGAAACTAAACCGGGGCAGCAGTGTCGCCGCCGCCAGCATTCCTGTCCGCTTTAAAAAATCACGTCGTGTAGTCATAATGTCCTCGTAGAAATAGTGTCTTTATCATAATGACGTTTTGACAGACATGGTTTATTTTATCAATAATTGTACCTTTTCATGCGGTTTAATGATTACGTGTAAAATGCTATTTCAGTCGTCCCTACGGGACTTAAACGGCGCCATGAACGCCTACTAAATATTTATACCCCATCGGGTAGAAAGCTCCGGGCGTAAGTTTTTTATCCGCATATGATTATGTTCTGATGGCAAGCGTTTAATCGTTAAATGCAATCTGGATGTCTGCGGTACAGGTTTCGCCAGCAAGAAGCTCGTAACATTATTCGATAATGAGGGATTCGCCCGTCATTTCTTTGGGGATGTCGAAACCCATAATGTGCAGGGCTGTGGGAATGACGTCGGCGAGCCGGCCGCCATCGCGCAGTTTGCAGTTTTTGAAGCCTTCATCCATGACGATCAGCGGTACCGGGAAGATGGTGTGTGCGGTATGAGGTCCGTTCGTGGAGTTGTCGTACATGAGTTCGAGGTTGCCATGGTCGGCGGTGATGATAGCGGAGCCGCCCATTTCCTTGACTTTTTGGATAACTTTGCCGACGCAGGCGTCCACGGTTTCGGCCGCGGAGATCGCCGCCTGCATAAAGCCGGTGTGACCGACCATATCGGGGTTGGCGAAGTTGACCACGACGACATCGTATTGGTTCGTATCGAGATGTTCGATGACGGTATCGGCGACTTTAAACGCGGACATTTCGGGTTGATGATCATAGGTTTCGACCTTGGGCGAGGGGATGATCTGGCGATCTTCGCCGGGGAAGGGCGGTTCGGTATAATCGTTGAAGAAGAAAGTGACGTGAGCGTATTTTTCTGTTTCGGCACAGCGGAACTGTTTCAGGCCGAGATCGGACCAGTATTGTCCGACGATATTTTTCATTTTCGGCGGTTTAGGAAACGCCACCGGCGCCGGAATCGTCGCATCGTATTCGGTCAGGCAGACATAATACAGATCGGGTTTGCTGCCGCGATCGAAGCCGGTGAAGTTATCATCGACGAAGGCGCGGGTGATTTCGCGCGGGCGGTCACCGCGGAAATTAAAGAAGATCACAGCGTCGCCGTCTTCGATCAAGGCGGGCTGTTCGTTTTCGCCGACGATTAAAACCGGTTTGACAAATTCATCGGTGATCTCATTGTCGTAGCTATGCTGCATGGCCTGCGTGGGGGAAGGGCAAGTCTCGCCTTTGCCGAAACGCATGCACTGGAACGCCTTTTCCACGCGTTCCCATCGCTGGTCACGGTCCATGCCATAGAATCGTCCCATGATGGAAGCGATTTTGCCGACACCGATTTCCTGCATTTTCTTTTCGATCTCATCGATATAGCCTTTACCGCTGGTCGGCGGCGAATCGCGGCCGTCGGTCAGGGCGTGCAGATAAACGCGAGTAAAATCATGGCGCCGGGCCAGTTCCAGCAGGCCGTATAGATGTACCAGCAGTGAATGCACGCCGATGTTGCTGCACAAGCCGATCAGGTGCAGTTTGCCGCCGGTCTTGTTGCAATGTTCGATGGTCTTGAGGAGTTTTTTGTTTTCGAAGAAGTCGCCGTCGCGAATCGCTTTGGTCAGTCTCATGGATTCCTGATAAACAATCCGGCCGGCGCCGATATTCTGATGTCCGACTTCGCTGTTGCCCATCGTGCCTTTGGGTAGGCCCACGTCTTCGCCGCTGGTGTTGATCAGGCCGTGCGGATAATTCGCCATCAGTTCCTCGTCCACGGGCGTTTTCGCCAGGCGAGTGGCGTCATATTTCTGGAGTTCGGGATCGCCGTTGTATCCCCAGCCGTCACGAATGATTAAAACGAAGGGCCGGGTCCGGCATTGCCAAGAGTGTGTTTCTGTCATATCGGGTTCCTTTTTATTATAAGAGGTTATCTTTTTTCTATTTTCTCATCATTTGCAAAAATCTGTAAGAGTATATTTATAAGTATCGCGGGTATTATTTCAATCATTTTATGAGAAAGCAGGGCGTTTCAGGGATCATTACGGTGTAAAAACAGGATAGTTTGGAGAATTTGTATGGGTTTTCTGGTGGTGTTGCGGTGAGGAAACGTCAAATCTGGATTAATTCATGTGAAAATACCGCGGACACATTGGAGATTTATCGAACCTGAAGTATACTCAAATACTGGAGAAAATTGAATAAGGGTCTGGAGTCGAACTCCACAGGAAGAGAGGATACGGCCGATGGTGTATCGCAGGAATACTACTGAGGCCGGGGCAGAAGAACATGTATTTTCAGTAAGTCGATTCGTTTTCCGCGGTAAATGTGCGCGGTTAAGAAAAAATCTGAGTCGATTATCGGGTTTTATTTTTTTGCTGTCGGCGTTTGCCGGACTCAGGGCGGTTAATGTGCCGGCGTATATAGAAGCGGATGAGCTGGCGCCGGTGAATGTCCAGGCGATGATGGAGCAGGCGAACCGGGCGATGTCGAATCAGTCCTGGACGGAAGCGGAAATGCTTCTGGAGAAGGCGCTTTCAGAGTCGGGTCAAGAGAATCAGACGGTTATTCGGGAGCGGTTGGCCTGGTGCCGGGCGAATGTCTCGGTTGAACGGCGATATCGAGAAAACGATCTGGCGGAGTATATTCAAAAGACATCGGTATTGGATGGTTTTGTCCTGCTGCGTGAGACATTGAAACTCATAAACGAAAAGTACTATTCCGTCGAAGAGGTTTCATTTCGTGAGATAGTGGACCGGTCCCTGATGGAATTAATCGCGGCGACGCAAAATGAAGCAGTTTACGGTCAATATGATGTTGATCGATCACAATTAAAACGTTTTCATGAGTTGATGATGGTGGAGAGACGTTGTCTGGATCCCTGTGATTATGATGATCCCGGTTCGCTTTATGCCATGATGCAATCGTGGTCTCGTTCGGGTTCTCAGACGGGTTTTGGCGCATCCTGGCCGGCGATGGAACTGGCGTTTGCTATGGCGGCGAATTGCGACAGGTATTCATATTTGATGAAGCCGGCGGACTATGACGATCTGTTGGAGCAGATCGGAGGTTTTTATGTGGGTACGGGTATGGAACTGTTGTTTACGCAGACTTATCCGGTGGTTTTTGATGTGGTCGCGGCGAGTCCGGCGGATGAAGCGGGTGTGAGGCCTGGCGATGTATTGTTTCGGATCGATCATGCAGGCTGCAAAGGACTTTGTTCGACAGAAATCGGCGCGAAATTACGCGGTCCGGCGTATTCGACGGTTACGATTACGGTATTGCGTGATGGTGAAACGAAAGAATGTGATCTGAAGCGCAGGATGATTACCTCTCCGAGCGTACGTTATGTCAAAATGGCGGGGGCAGATACGGGTTATTTTCGTGTGGCCTCTTTTGATGATGATACTGTATGGGAGATGAACCAGGCGGTGCAATCGTTACAAAAAAAGGGGGCGAAAGGACTGATTATTGACTTGCGCGGTAACGGCGGCGGGGTGATGATCTCGGCGATTGATGCGGTTCGGTTATTTATTGATGAAGGGCCGATCGTGACGGTGTGTTCGAAGGGGGAACAAACGGTGTATAAGGCCGGGGGTAACCAGTTTAGTACCTATAACTTACCATTAGTGGTACTGGTGGACAGGCATACGGCCAGTGCGGCGGAAATATTTACGGCGGCGATCAAGGATCATCGTCGGGGCGTGATTGTGGGTGAAAACACCTTCGGTAAAGATCTGGTACAAACCATCTATGGTATCCGGAGCACGTCGTCCGCATTGTGCATAACGACGGCGCAATATCTGCCGCCGAGTATGGTGAGCTTTCATGGCGCGGGCATACAACCGGATATCAGGATTGGCAGTGTTGAAAACAACAGCGAAAAGATTATTTATTCTATGAAAGATTTACTTGCGGAAGATAATCAAACGTTGCGAAAAGCCATTGATATTCTGCGAAGTTTATGAAAAAGTCCTGGAAAACCCCGCGCGCGATTGCCTTTTTTTTAAAAAGGTAATCAATTTTCTTGATTTATATCAACCAAACTGTTACATTTGCATTTCAAAAGAAGCCAATTTGGTTCAACTCTTTTAGATTTTATTGAAGCATTGCGAAATAAAATGGTTTTTTTTGCAATTGCGTCTTAAAATATTATGAAGTCGCTTATATTTATGTGTCGATACAATTCACAATGAATCTTTAGACAGCAGAAACAGTTCATCAACAGCATGATGCAGACAAAATCTCACAGGTACAATTAAATTTTTTTTGACACGTTTTTAAAGCACATGTAATATTCCTTTTAGAAAGGAGGTGATGCACATGGCGACCAAGAAGAAAACCGCAAAGAAAGCTGCCCCGAAGATGACGGCTAAGAAAGCCACGAAGAAAGCAGTCAAGAAGACAGCAAAGAAAGCGACCAAGAAAGCCGTAAAGAAGACGGCTAAGAAGGCCACGAAGAAAGCAGTCAAGAAGACAGCAAAGAAAGCGACCAAGAAAGCCGTAAAGAAGACGGCTAAGAAGGCCACGAAGAAAGCTGCTCCGAAGAAGACGACCAAAAAAGCTGCTAAGAAAACAGCTACGAAAGCCGCCAAGAAGGCAGTGAAAAAGACCACGAAGAAAGCTGCCAAGAAGACAGCGAAGAAAACCGCGAAGTAAAAAAGTTAATTCAGCGGTCAGACAAGTTTAATCCTCTTTACCATGTGTGTTCACCTGTTCAACGGTGAACCGGACCGAACGCATGTTCGGCGAGGATGCAGAATCCGTCAGACATTCGGGCGTGATTTTGCAAGTGACTATTGGAAGATCCTCACGCCACGGCAGGATCTTCCTTTTTTTATGCGCTCAGGGGTGTATGTTTATAAATTGTTATATGTCAATGCTTTATGATTATTTGTCTTTATAGTTTCGTGTTTTTCTTCCGAAATATTCCGGAATGTAGCGATAAAGACTCCCTGATGATATTGCATAAGGTCGGGCCACTTGCCGGGGCATCCTATATGGGGTATAATGCAACCCGTTGAAAACGTTTTTTGAGCGCTGATATTGTTGGGACGGTATCTATTCGTCTATTATGACTTAAATCTTGTGCAAAAGGGTAAGAACATTATACCCAATCGGGTAGAAAGCTCCTGGCCGGGTCGCGGGAAATGGGGCTGGTGGAACGAGAGACGTGGGTTGCAGAACATGGTAAAGTCTCTGCGGAACGCCAAAACGCTTACAAAAAAATGTGAAACTTAAGATCATACATCCATATGTAAAAAAATAATTGAAGATGGGCCATAAAGAGCCGCGTAAGCGAAAAGTCAATCGGAAGCAGTATAAAATGGTGATCTGTGAGTTGATATAAGAAGTAATCATAACCCAAAGCAGGCAAATTATGAGGATCATAACATTAACTAATCAAAAGGGCGGCGTTGGTAAGACCACTACGACGGTAAATCTGGCGGCGGCATTGTCGGAAATGGGTAGGAGGGTTTTGCTGATCGATCTGGACCCCCAGGCGCATCTGACGACCTTTCTGGGGATTTCACCGGAAGATATCAAGGCTTCTGCTTATGATATCTTGACGCAGAATGTCCCGATTTCCGAGGCAATGGTGGCGGTGCGGGAGAAGATTTCGATAGTATGTTCGGAGTTGAATCTGACGGCAGCGGAGCAGGAGCTGGTTTCGGTGGTGGGGCGGGAGAGCATTTTGCGCGACGCCTTGAAGGAGCAGGAAGGTCAATGGGATTATGTGTTTATCGATTGTCCGCCTTCGCTGGGACTGCTGACGCTTAACGCACTGGTGGCGACCAAGGAGGTATTCATTCCACTGCAGGCGCATTTTCTTTCGCTGCAGGGATTGAGTCAGTTGATCGAGTCGCTGCTGCTGGTTTATCGCCGGCTGAATCCGTCATTGCGGGTTACCGGACTGATGTTTTGCATGTTTGATTCACGGACAACGCTTTCGGGCGAGATTCTCAATGAAATCGAAACTTTTTTCTCCGGCGAACGTAATCATGATAGCCCATGGCGCGATATCCGGATTTTTAACACCCGGGTGCGGCAGAACGTAAAGTTAGCTGAGTCACCAAGTTACGGCAAAACGATATTTGAATATGAGCCTCACTGCCACGGCGCGAACGATTATATGGCGCTGGCGAAAGAGGTGGAAAGCATGAGCGCAACCGGCAGTGATGCGGAGAAAATGACGATACCATACGGCGAGAATCGAATCGTCGAGCATGAAACATCGGCGGCGGTTGAAGAATTGCCAGGCCAAGGTGAGCAGGAACCGCCGGCCCCGCCGGAACAATCGGTACATGAAGCCGAAGCGCCGGAAGCTGCGGGCGAAGGGCAAGAGGAAAACAGGCATAATGATAATGATTCACAATCTGTTTCAGAGATACGCGAACATGCCGTCCCGGAGGAAAAGACGGAATCGAGACTCCGTTCAAATGAACAGTCATGATGTGCGAAAGTTATTTTTTACTATGACTTACAGTGATATTTTATCTCCTGTCGGTCCGTTTGAGTTAACATGATATCTGGTTCGTTTTTTTGGAAATACTGGGGAGAAACGGGTATTTTTCCGCTTAAGAATATCAAGAAGAAACTGCTGCATCTGGCGCCGGTGATACTGCTTTGTCTATACTGGCCGGCCTTGTTTATCAGCACGCACATTCCGCGGGTGCCGAACATCGGGGTTCATGCGGGTGATCATACGCTGCATTTCGTGGCCTATTTTATTCTGACGTTTCTGTTCTGGCTGGCGACAAAGGGATTTGTACGGCCCAGTTTGCGAAAGGCGGCGGTGTACAAGGTGGTTATTATGTTCGCATTGTATGGGGTGCTGGACGAGCTAACACAGAAATTTGTCAATCGGCATTGCAGTCTGGGGGACTGGTTGAGCGATATCGGTGGGATTGTCAGCGCGTTGGTGGTGATGGCGATTTTGACACATGCGGTCGGTCGGCTGGTGTTTTTCTGGGGATGTTTTTTTGTGACGGTGCATTGGCCGGATCTTTTCGGGATACTGGATATTCCCGACCGCTGGGGTCAGTACCGGATGGTGTATTTGATGGGGGGGTATATTGTTCTGACGATTTTATGGTGTCAGGTATTGAGTTGGCGGGGGGCGTTTCGGTTTGATCGGCGGATGTTTTTGTGGACGGCGCTGGTGCTGCCGGGTTATGTGCTGCTGGATGCGCTGCTGGTGCAGTTGATGCAGCAGCGGGTGGATTTGCATTATGTGGTTAACGGCGGTCTGGGGATACTGGTGGGATTGATCGCGGTGAGTCTGTTTGCCCGGGGAGAGAAAGAGCCAGCCGCGGAAGAGTGCGGGGTGTAGGCGTATAACGAGTGACTGTGTGAATGATGGAGAGGCTTATGTTTACAAATGGGTTAATCCGCAGAGTTCGCGGTAGAGGGCGGCGATTCTGGTCGTATAGGTGGTGATGGCGTATTGCCGGGCGGTCTGGCAGGCGTTGGCGGTCAGGCGGCCGCACAGTTGTGGGTCATCTGCCAGCTGCAGGATGGCGCGGGCGATAAAATGGGGAGTGTTTTCGGTTGTGATTAAGGCGTTGTCGTTGTGTTGGGTGAATTCCCGCAGGCCGCCGATGCCGGAGCAGACGAACGGGATGTTCATGCTCATCATTTCGAGGGCCGTGAGGCCGAACGATTCCGAACGAGAGGGGATGACGCCAATATCGAACAGGTTCATAAGACGGTTTATGTCCGGGCAGAAGCCAGTAAAAGTGATCCGGTCGGTGAGCTGGAGGCGTTGGGCGCGTTGTTCCAGTTTGCTGCGTAGTGGGCCGTCGCCGGCGAGGATCAGGTGGAACGGGCGGGAGCGCGGCAGCAGGCTGACGGCTTCGACCAGCAGATCGGGGCCTTTGACCGGGGCCAGCCGGCCGGCATAACCGATGACGAGGGCGTCAGGGGGGATGTGGTATTGTTCGCGCAGCATTGGTGGTAAGGCAGGATCGGGAGAGAATTTTTCGAGGTTGACGCTGTTGGGGATAATGTGGATTTTGCCGGGGGGGATGCCGATCCGCCGTCGCAGGTACTCGGCCATGTTGTGCGAAACGGCGATATAGGCGTCGGCCTGGCGGCCGAGTAGGCCGTAGAGGAGTTCGTAGGTCTGGCGTTTCCAGTTTTCATGCAGGCCGGTGGCGTGCTCGTGGATGACGATTTTGATACCGAGCCATTTACCCAGCATCAGGGCGAGCAGGATGGGTTTTTCGAGATGAGCATGGATGATCCGGATGCGGTTTTCGATGCAGTATTGGGCGATTGCGAGGATTTTTCGTGGGTCGTAGTGGCGATAGGGCAGGGTGAGCTGCCGGCCGGGTAGGGAGACGTCGATCTCCCGGCCGCGCAGAGCGCAGGCATGATTGACGAAACGGCCGTCCGAAAAATTTTCCAACAGGTCGCGCAGGCAAACCTGGGCACCGCCGAGTCTGAGGCTGCCGATGATGTGCAGGACGGGAATTGGGTTTTCTGGATTATGTTTTGTCATTTCTATTTTAGTTCAATATGTTTCTTGATCCGGTTCGTATAACTTCCTGAACAAGTCCTGATAGATCAGAATAATTCGCGAGATATCGTGATGTTCTTCGGCATATCGCCGGGCATTGCGACTGTACGTTTGAAAATGGTTTTCGTCCAGGAGTGTCTTCAGATCATGAGGCATTTTAACGGGATCGCCTTGCGAGCAGATGCCGCACTGGTAGCGGTCAAGAAAGCCGTCGGGATTAACGTTTAGTGATAGAATCGGAACCGCCGCTTTGCAGGCGTGGATAAAAACATTGGGGAAACCTTCCGAATCACTGGTGTTAACCAGCACCCGGGCGCGGCTGACGCTTTCGTCGATCTTATCAAAAGGGACACGGGTCACAAATTCCAGATTAGGGATAGACGCGGCTTGCTGAACGAGCTGGTCATAATGGTTATCCCCGGTCGCTTGTGGGCAGACCATAAGGAATTTTTCTTCCGGCACCTCGGTCGCCAGTTTCAGGAACCGATAGGGACCTTTAATGGTGTCACTGCGTCCAACCCAGATAATAACATCTTTTTTTGTTGGACGGATGATGTTGAGGTTTTGGGCGTTGGGTATCAGCAGGCCTTGCCGTCCGGTGGTGCGTTCGAGGTTTTTCTGGTCGTTGGCATTCTGGACGATGACGATATCGGCACGTAGCATTCCCCATCGCATCAGGCGTCCAGCCAGACTTTTGATTCGAAACCAAGTCCCGTCACATTCGAGAGCACTGGCTGTGCGATATACAAATTTACGTTTAAAAAACTTGCAGAACACGGCAGCCAGTGCCATACCGGTCGAAGCGGCTTCGAGGAAATAAATATCGGCGTCAGCCTGTCGCATGGCCTGCCATATCTTCCAGGCGCCGATTAGAGCGTTTTGTTTAAAATTGAGGCTTTTATAAATAGTAACGTTGTTTATATCGACACATGCGGGCTGATCATAGTCGGCTACGATGAAACTGGCCTGGAAAAGAGGATTTTGGGCTAGTTCGGTAGAAAGCAGATAGAGGTCCACTTCCGCACCGCCAAAGATGGATGCGACCTCAGGATTGAACAGCGGGTAAGCCTTCGGGGCGATGAAACAGACTTTTATTGGTTTTGCAGTTTTGTTTTTGTTCATTATATTCGCTATGACAGCTTTTATATAATTCTGTATTTATTACCTTGAACGGTGAACCTTGTCATGCCAGAAGTTAAAAACGAAAATCAGCCAAAGCTGTCGTGCGTTGTCTCTTTTCCGTTCGAGGTGTTCATTAAAAAGAGTCTGGACATATTTATAGTTCAACATGTTATGTTCATAGCAGGTGGGATTTGTGAGATAATTGCGTATCAGGTCGCTGGATTTGATCCAGTGAGAAACAGGGACCGTAAAACCACGTTTTTTGCGATGGATAATGGCCCTGGGTAAATAGTCATTCGCGATAGTTTTCAGATAGCTTTTCGTCTGGAGGAAGCGGATTTTGCATTTTTCCGGCAGCGCCAGCGCCAGCGGCGCCAGGCGGTAGTCCAGAAACGGAACGCGTACTTCCAGCGAATGGAGCATGGAAGCCATATCTACTTTTTTCAGGATATCTTCAGGCAGATAACAGGTCATATCATTAAGCTGTAAGGCCAGAAGTGAAGTATCGGAAACATCGGAAATGAGTTCTTCCGACAAAACGCTTGCCTGATTCAGCAGCGCGGTACGGCGCGGATTGGTAAAGGAGGCCATCCAGTCCAGATGCCTACGCACGACATTGGGATGATAGTCGTCGATGAATTTCTGCATTTTGAAAGCGAGGTTGAGTTTTTTGTCTGATGGCGGCAGCAGGCAGATAACCGGCCGGGCGAATTTTAGCAGCGGTTGAGGAATATAGCGGGCGATCATGGCAGCCAGATAGGAATCGTATCCGCCGAAGGTTTCATCGCCGGCGTCTCCCGAAAGAGCGACAGTGACATGTTTGCGTGTCATTTGCGAGAGCAGGCTGGTCGGCAGCACCGAGGCGTCGCCAAAAGGTTCATCCATGTGTTCAATCAGCCGCTGGATAAGAGTTTCGTCGATGGTGAGATAATCCACATGATGGTTAGAGCCGATGTGGTCGGCTGCCTGGCGGGAAAAAGGTACTTCATCATAAGATGATTCATTAAAACCGATGGAGAAGGTGTTGAATCTGTCGTGTCGGCGAGCAATAATCGCGGAGATTAGAGAGGAATCTATGCCACCGGAGAGAAAGCTGCCTACGGGCACATCGGCAATGAGGCGTTTCTCAACGGCATCAGCGAGAATTTCCGGGATAGCGTCAAGTCGTTCCTGCAGCGGCTGGGTTTGAGCCTGAGCGACTTCGGCGTTCAGGTCGTAATAAGATGATGTCGTTATTATTTTTGTTTCGAGATTAAAAACGAGATTTTCGGCAGGTTTGAGTTTACGGCAGTTTTCGTAGATGGTAAGGTCGGAACCGATGTATTTCTGATAGAAGAAGAAATTGACGGCGGTGTGATTGATGCGAAGGTTTAGATTATGTGGACGGAACGCTTTCAGTTCGGAGGCGAAGACAAATCGGTTGTCATCGAAATAATAGTAAAGCGGTTTGATGCCAAAACGATCACGGGAAAGAAACAGTTCTCTTTTCTGTCGATCATAAATGCAAAAGGCCCACATACCGTTGAAGCGGTTTACGCAATCAGATCCCCAGCGATGGTAAGCGAGCAGGACGACCTCGGTATCGGTTTGAGAGGTAAAGCGGTAGCCGGAGGTTTCGAGGTCACGACGCAACTCGAGAAAGTTATAAATTTCGCCATTGTACACAATTGAGAGATGTTCATAATGCATGGGTTGACGGCCGCAGATACTGGTGTCTATGATCGAGAGCCGACGATGGCCCAGGCTGACCTGGTTATCGTGGTAATGGCCTTCATCATCAGGTCCGCGATGGCGAAGAAGTTCGGTCATCTGTTTGATGATTTCTGGATGGTTAAAATTATATCCTGCAATGCCGCACATGGTTTATTATCACTAAAAATATTTACAGTTGTTTAATAGTAATGATTTCCCGATAGCATTTTACATACTGTTCTGCCACGGCGGCCCAGGAGAAGTTCAGGGCTTTTTGTCGGGCGGCGGCGGCCATGGATTCTCGTAAGCTGTCGTTGAGGATCAGTTTTTCGACGGCGGCGGCGAACGGGTTCGGTTCGGGTTCGGGGACGATGATGCCGTTGTCGTCGATGAGTTCCTCGACGCCTTCGAAGCCGGCGGCGACGATCGGCAGGCCGGAGGCCATCGCTTCGAGCATAGCGTTGTTCATGCCTTCGTGCCGGCTGGCGATGAAAAAGAGATCGTTTTGCCGGTAAATCTCAGGCATGTTGTCGCGCGGGATGCGGCCGTGAAAGCGGACATGTTCGCTGACATGCAGTTCGGCAGCCATTTTTTTCAGGTGTTCGAGGCGGCAGCCCTGACCGACGATGTTCATCTCGACGGGGCGGCCCCGTCGCCTCAGAATTGCCAGGGTCTCCAGGATCAATTCCATCCGTTTGACGCCGGCCAGACGGCCAACGAAGAGCAGTCTGGTTTTTTCTCTCATCGCTGGTGTCGTTTTTTCGAGCGGGTGAAACTGTTGGGCGTCGATGCCGTTGGGGATAACGTCGATCCGCAGGTTTGGCATGAACCGCAGGGCCTCATCGCGCAGGCCGCCGCTGACGGCGATGATCCGGGCGGCATGGCTCCAGATATTGCGAAACAGTCCGGCGAGCAGTTTGTAGTCGAGGCCGAGTCGGTCGTTATGGCCGGGAACGTCCGAGCCGCGCAGCGACAGGATATAAGGCAGCAGTTTTCGCTGAGTGTAGCAGAGCCAGCCGGTCGGGAAGGCGAAGAAGGCATGAGCCAGATCGTAGTTGTTCGGCAGTAGCTGTTTCAGGTAGCACCGGGCCTTGTAGAGCCAGATCAGTACTTCGGGTCTGGTCCAGTGGTGCAGGTCTTTTTTACGGATGCCGATTTTGTGGATGCGGATATGGGGCGCGAGCTGCTCGCGAAAGAGACCGGGCTGCGGGGCACAGGTGAGGACATCGATGTCCAGATCGGGATAGCGGGTGAATTCATGCAGAATGGCCTGGTGGGCCAGGGCCGCCCCGCCGCCGATGGGAGGAAATTCATAGTTGAGCATCAGGATTTTTAAGGGTGCATGAATCATTGGTTCCTGACGTAGATATACATGGGCGTCTGTCTCGACAGGGGGACAGGTTGATAATGTGTCATGACGAATTCGCGCAGCGGCTCCATGACCTCATGGCGTTCGCGTTCGCGTCGGGCGCGGCGTCGGGCTTCTTCTTCATCGAGGGGGCCGCCGGTCCGGTTTTCGCGGGTGAGCAGCTGCATCGACATCTGTTCAACCCATTCATACATGCGGGATTGGAATTGCCGCCATTGTTCGAGGGTAATAAGGGCATTGGGCTGGAGGGGCTGACGGCTATGAAACCGCATGTAGGGTTTACCGACCTGTCCATTTTCCCAGCGCGGCCAGAGATCGAACGTCGGGTGGTCGTAATAAGGAAAATGGATTTTTTGCGAATCAATGATGAATCGCGGCGGGTTCACCCGCAGATCGGAAACCAGCTGGTTGATGGTACGGTACAGCACGGCGGGCCGCTGGATATGCATATCTGATAACGCCGGGTCGCTGGCCGAGGAGCTGCGTTGCGCATGGACATATATGCCGGGGAACCAGCCCCAGACATATATCTGGTCGTCCGGCTCCGAGCGATCGCGGATAAAATGAGCGACCTGAATCCATGAAGGCGTAATGTTCTTTTGTTTGTCTTCTTTGATTTCCGCGATTTTATTGTTAAATGACTGAAAGTTCGGTTTGTTCCAGACCAGCGCACTTATAACACATAATGTCAGCAGCGCCGGCATCCAGGTTGATTGCCTGGTTCGCGGTTTCATCTGTAACAGGGTGATGCCGAAGGTCGCGAGTAAGACAAAGCCGAGGATGACCAGGCCGCCATGGTCCCAGAATGCTTCTTCCGGTCTGATGCTGCGAATCTCAACGAAAGGGAAGGCGTCCGTCAAGAGGATGACCAGGCCGCCATGGTCCCAGAATGCTTCTTCCGGTCTGATGCTGCGAATCTCAACGAAAGGGAAGGCGTCCGTCAACCCGACCCATTTGAATATCAGCGCCAGAGCCAGCCACAATCCCAGCAGCCAGACCGGGCCCCATTTGATCTGCCGGCAGCGATCGACGGCAAAACCCGCCAGCAACGCTCCCGACGCCGCCTGAGGCAGAAAATACTCGACGTAACTGCGCGGTGAAATCCAGATGAACAAGGTGTCCAGCAGCCACCACAATCCCAGCAGCAGAATGGCGCGTTCCGGCGTGAAAACCGGCGTCGAGTGCGTTTTCTGCGGTTTGTCATTGCTGGTGTCGGTGCGGGGTTTGCGGAGCGTTTTGATGCGTAGCACCAGAGCATGCCCGATGGCGAACAGGCATAAGCCGAAGGGAACGACGAACCAGCGATAATAGCCCACGATCCAATCATATTGACTCTTGAAATCACTGACTTCACGTGCCCCGAGCAGATACTCCATGGAGAACATGCTTTGTATCTGCCCGAAAAACGTGCGGACAAACGCGAAAAGATATCGTTGCAGGACAATCACCAGGTGAATCGCCGGCACATCTTTGAGGTATTCGACCCCCTGGCCTTTTTCTTTCTGGTTGAGCCAGATGAACATGGCCAGCATAAGAACCAGGCCGGTCGCCAGGCCGGGGATAATCAGCTTCCAGGGTAGTTTTTTCCAAGAGAAGGCCGGCTGCGGTGGTGGATGATGTTCGCTTTCTGGTTTTGTGGTTTCGGGTAAGTCGGTGTGCTTTTTGGGGATGAATTTAGAGCGGATGAATGGTATCAGCCGGATGACACCGATTATTATTAAAGCGAAGATAATGATGTTAACAGGAAATCCCGAGAGAAATGGGTTAAGCATTCCCTGCCAGTGATGATAAAACGCCAGGGGAATCAAACCCAGTCCGGCTCCGAGAAAAAGCTGTTTCAATTGAAGGCCCAGCGTTTTCCAGGATGCCTTATACAATATCGGCTGAAGCAGCAGAAACAGGCCGATTGCAAAGGTCACGGAAAATCCGGTCGGTTTGAAGAACCAGGTGTTTACGGCAAAAGCTCCGCAAAGGTAAAGCCATAGGGATCGCCTGTCGTGGTGTGACCAGATCAGCGAGCACACCGACGCGGTCATAAAAGGAATCATAAGCTGTTCTTTGGCGTTGCCGGTTTTGACGAACGGCGGGCAGCTCAGATAAAACGCCGCCAGGACCAGCGCCACCGCCGCCGGCAGCAGACCGAAAAACTTTCTGATGGTGATAAACATGAAGCCCAGTGCCGCCGCTTGCAGCACCATCTGCATAAAGATCGGCCCGAACTCACCATAACCAAAGATGGCAACGCCGATGATATTCACCAGCATCGTATTGGGCCGGGCGCTGGCGTAGATATCGACACCGACTTTCTGGCCATCGAGCAGGCTCTTAGCCGAATAAACATTCAAAGCGCTGTCAAAGGGATTTGGGGTGTTGAATTCAATGAATTTTCCCATGTAGAACGGAATGAGAGCGATACCGACCGTGATCAACAGCAGCAATAAACCGGCGGGTTTTATGGTCGGCAAGCTTTTGCGCCGGGTTGAAGTTTCTGGGGCTGTGGTGGTCGGCCGGGGTGATGTTTTAGGTTGTTTTTTGATTTGTTTCGCCATGTTTGATATTGTCTAATGCGGACAGGTGCTGGGATAAAGGGGTTGTGCCGGTGATGCTGCGGACAATATAAGTGGGTTTGTTCTGCGATTCATGATATGTCCGGCAGAGCATTTCCGCCAGCAGGCCCATCAGCAGAAACTGCACGCTCATGAGAATGAACATGACCGTCAGTATCGGCAGGGCGCTGTCTGACAGATCTTCGTTTTTGGCAAATTTGTTATAAATAGCCATAAAGCCGCTGGCAAAGGCTGCCAGCATGGTCGCGATGCCGATGCCGCCGAAGACGTGCAGCGGTTTGGTGCTGAACGAGCCGAGGAACTTAACCGTTATCAGATCGAGCATAACTTTTATCGTCCGGTTAAGCCCGTACTTGCTTTTGCCGCGGGTGCGGGGGAAATGGTTGACCTCGATTTCCGCGACCCGCGCTCCGCTCCAGGAGGCCAGCGCCGGGATAAAACGGTGCATCTCACCATACAGGTTAAGATAATCGACAACACTGCGATGATATGCCTTGAGGGTGCAGCCGTAATCGTGGAGTCTGACGCCGGTAATCAGTCCGATAAGTGCGTTGGCGATCCAGGAAGGCACCAGTCGGGTAATTAGATTGTCTTTTCTATGGCGTCGCCAGCCGCTGACGACGTCGTAGCCTTCGTTGAGTTTCTCGATCAGGCGGGGGATATCCGCCGGATCGTTTTGCAGATCCCCGTCAAGGGGGATAATGACTTCGCCCACGGAATGATCGAAACCGGCAGCCATCGCCGCGGTCTGCCCAAAATTACGTCGCAAACTAATAATTTTGATCCAATCGTAGTTGGCCTGTGCCTGTTGGAGCAGGCTGCAGGTGTTATCGGTACTGCCGTCGTCCACGAGGACCAGTTCCCAGGCCAGCTCGGTCGCAACCATGGCTTTTTCGATCCGTTTGATGAGATCATCGATATTTTCCTGCTCATTATAAAGCGGGATGACAATTGAAGCTGTCCGGATTTTATCCTGCAAATGCGACTCCCATAATGTATAAACCATCTGCCAATATACCTTTGGGCATATATTACGATGCTGCTTCAGGTTCTATCAGTATAACGATAAGGCCGTTTACGTCAAAGAGAACATATATTTCTACCCGATTGGGTAGAAAGCTCCCGGCAGAGCCGGGCGTAAGCTTTTTATACGCATATGATTACGTTCCGACAAAACGGATATTTTCAATCGGAACGACTATAACTATCGGTAAATGAGTTAAGTGTCTTATTTATATTTGGTTATCATTTTGCGAAAGTGAGTTGGGCGACGGGCTCTCAGGCTGGGGTGAAGAGAGATTGGATGTCGCGGAAGTAGGTATCGGGCTCGGTTTCGAAGTCGAGCGTGTGTTCGGCATCGGGATAGAGGCGGTTCGGTTCGGTCGTGCCTGGCAGGGGCGATAATATCGGACGCAGCAGGTTGATGATTTTTTCGTTGTGGATAATCCGGTCGCGGCCGGCGAGGAAGAGATAGACCGGGACGGAGATTTGCGGGGTGATTTTGCGGACGGTCAAATCGAGTCGGGTGGAGGTGATGAAAAAGGAGGCGGTAGCGTGGGTGAGTTTGAGGGGATCGTTTTCGATGAATTGGATCATGGCCGGGTTGGCGGTGAAGAGTCGCGGGTCGTTGAGTGGGATTTCATGCAGGCGGCGGGATTTAATCAGGCCGTTAACGCCGAGGGATATCTTCTCCTTGAGCGAGACATCGACGCGGGCATAGAGTCCGGGTGTGATAAGAGCGAGCGAGCGGACTTTGTCCGGGTATTTCGCGGCGTAGGCGAGGGCGAGCTTGCCGGACCAGCTTACCGTGACGATGTCGATGGGTGTGATAGCGGTTTTGGCGGCCAGCCAGTCCGTGCATCGGTCCACATCGGCGATGAGCTGGTCGGGGCTGTCGCAGTGGCCGCGATCGGTCTGGTTCAGGCCGCTGCCGCGCCGGTCGGGGGCCAGGACGGTATGACCCGGCCGGCGAAGCCTTTCGCAGGTTTGCAGAAACCAGCCGCCGTGCGACTGGATGCCGTGGAGGAAAAGAATTGCCCGCCGGTCTTTTGGTTGCCATTGAGCAGGTTCAGGCCGGTGGGCAAGGCCTTCCCTGGGAATCTTATCTGTATCCGGTTCAAAAACTCGTGCGGCGCCTTCGTAGCCATCGGCCTGGGTGACGGTTGTAATTTCGCAGGGGATATCGGCGACGCAGGAGTTGGGTGGTGGATCAGTTTGCATGAGAGGTTTTTACTCCAAACGAACAATGCGGTCGTATTTTGCAGTTGTCGCAGTCGGGTTTGCGGGCGTTGCAGACGCGGCGGCCGTGGAATATCATCTGATGGCTGAAGTGGGTCCAGTCTTTTTGCGGGACCAGTTCCATGAGGTCGTGTTCGAGTTTGACCGGGTCGGTGTGCCGCGAAAGGCCCATCAGCCGCGAGAGGCGGATGACGTGGGTGTCGGTGACGATTCCGGGCGTGTCGAAGGCGTTGCCGAGGATGACGTTGGCGGTCTTGCGGCCGATGCCGGGCAGGGCGGTCAGATCGTCGAGGTTTGTTGGGACGCTGCCGGCGTGTTGTTCGACAATGACCCGGCAGGCGCCGCGGATGTTCTTCGCTTTGTTGCGATAAAAACCGGTGCTGCGGATATCTTCTTCCAGTTCTTCCTGATCGGCGTCGGCAAAAGCGTCGGCATCAGGGTACTTTTTAAACAGTCCCGGCGTGACCATATTCACCCGCTCATCGGTGCATTGCGCCGAAAGAATTGTCGAGATCATCAATTGCAGCGGTCCCTGATGCACAAGGGCGCAGGCGGCGTCCGGATATAGCTTTTTCAAAACGGCCAGGATTTTCTTCGCCCGCTGCGGGGCGTCTTCCAGGTCGGCGGCAGTAGGTTTGAAGGCTTTTGGGGTGTTTGCCGGGGTGGTTTTCTTTCTGGTTACCATAAATATTTGTCCTGTTTATCATGATGTCTGTGTTACATATTTTATCATTCTACTAAGGCGTATCAATTATATTATGGGACTTCTACTGCGATATGATACTTGTCATGAATGATTTGTCCACCTTGTCAAAACGTAATGAGGGGCCTATAAACCACTTACGACTGGTTCTGGCGTTCATTCGCAAGTCCTTAGAGGATACCATCATCATACTGTTCACAGAAATATCTTTCTTTATTTGCGTAAACGATTATATATCCAAAGGGCATGAGAGTTCCCGCCAGGGCCAGACGAAAAGGCTTGGCCAGCAGATATTTAATTTTGGACAAAACGGGAATGTTCAATCGGAACGCGTATGCATTGCCTATATTATGATACCGCCGGAGCTATGGGGGTTGGTTTGTGCCGATTGTCGTGTTTGCGCATGAATGTTGCCGAAAAACACCTATAAATAATGCGTATTTAATCTATATTTCTACTGGTTCAATTGCAAGCTCCTGAAGTTTGTAGTATATTCAGATACTGTCTTA
>CAYZXY010000053.1:0-22697 GCA_964482555.1 uncultured Pirellulales bacterium | reverse complement strand
CCCGCCCAAACATCCGTGCCAATCCCCAGCATCAGAATCCATGCGCAGACCGCGCGGCCTAACCAATGATTTGCCTTGGGCATCTTCATGCCCTCCTTTCTGTTGGGACCCGCCCCACACAAGGTCTCCGCCGGCTCAAGCGGATTTCCATGGCCCTGGGCAAGAGAGGCCGAGATTTTGACATCCTCCAGAATCTACCCCCCCCCCGGAATCCGTCAAGTCAATATTTGCTTAAACTGAGGGTTTTTTTTCGGGCGAAGCTCTAGCTCGCTGGCTATCGGCGATAAGACGCTTCTTCATAGATGGTTATAGCTCCTCGCTTGTGAAGGGATGCGTGCGGAGAATTTTCACTCTGGAGTTTTTTCCGCCAGAGCGCCCCGCCGAAGACTCGCTGTCGCGTGGCCCGGAAACCCCAAACACGCATGGATACCGGCATTTCACCGGCAAACCACTCAAGGTCTGCCGCCCACATAAGCCGTTTTCGGTGGATGAATTACGGCCCAAGGCGGCTTGCAACTACAAGCTGGCACGACGCTTCGGGAAAAACCCCTCAGTTTGAGAATATTTGGTGAAGACATCCGGTGGTGACATGCTGCAGAGAGCCCCGCCACTTCGGGCCTCGGCGGGGTAAGTAAGGAAAGGGCGGCGATGTTTTTTTTCGGAAAGTTCCGTCACTTTCCGTTTCCACCGGGTAATTGATTAATAGCCGACCACCTTGGCCGAGAACCGCGCGGCAGAACGGCCTCGGTCGTGGATATAGAGGGCAAACACCGCATCTGCGGTTCGATGGCCGGAATCAGGCCCGCCAGGCGGGAGGATGGCAGCGGAATGCAACTGCTAGCCGAAAAAACTTTTACGATGCAAACTGCTGTCAATAAATCATTTGCAGTATCGACGTCTTTTGCCGTCCGTTTACCACCGCCGAAATCAGATATTTTTCGCAGGATCAGCGCCAGGAATCGCTGGACTGGTTATACCCAATGGGGTAGAAAGCTCCCGGCAGGGCCGGGCGTAAGCTTTTTATCGGCAAATAATTACGTCCTGACAAAACGGGCCTGCCTGCCGGCAGACAGGTATTTTCACTCGGAACGCGTATAAATGGCGGACAGTAGTATTCCCGACCAGGGATAAATGGGCGATACAGGACTTGAACCTGTGACCTCCTGCATGTCGAGCAGGCGCTCTAGCCAACTGAGCTAATCGCCCTGATGGAAACCGCTAATATATAACACTGCAATTTATCTGTCAACTGCTTTTACGGACAGAGGGTGATTTTCTCAAGTTATTTTTTAGCAGCGGCTTACAGAGCACCTCTACCAACTCTTTGTTGGGCGGCAAGCGATCATTTTTCCTTCTGGCTTCGTCATGAAAAACCGAAAATATTCACCCATATGCCCGGTTTTGCATTTCTTGTCAGACGAATAAAATCTTCGCTTTCGCCGCAAAAGTAATTATTAGATACCCCTACAGTTTAAAGATATCCTGTGAGCCCCAGGTCAGACCGCCGCGCAGCGGACGTTTGCGTTTTTTCGATGAGTTATCCTCGCCGCTTTCGGCTTCTTCCGTCGTTTCAGGGGAAGCTGCCGTTTCATCCTCGGGCAGCAGTCCCTTCATGGTCAGGCCGATACGCTGCTTGTCGCTTTCGACGCTCAGGACCTTGGCCTCAATCTCATCCCCTTCCTGGAGTACATCCGACACCTTTGCTATATGTTTATCGGAAAGCTCTGAGATATGAATCAATCCGTCCACGCCCGGTTCCAGCGTTACAAACGCTCCAAAGTCCGTCAATCTCGCTACTTTCCCTTTTACGATGCTGTCTTTGGGGTATTTTTCTTCGACATTGGACCACGGATTTCCCTGCACTTTTTTCATACTCAGGGACAACCGTTTTTTTTCCGCGTCCATCCTGATAATTTCCGCATCCACCATCTGCCCCACCTGGACAACATCGGAAGGATGCTTGATACGGCCCATCCAGGACATTTCGCTGATTGGGATCAGGCCCTCGACGCCTGGTTCCAGTTCCACAAACGCGCCAAAATCCATCAGTTTCGCAACCTGGGCCTGATAGCGACCTCCGATCTGATAACGCTGCTCCAGACTCTGCCAAGGGTCGCCCGAAACCTGCTTCATGCTCAAGCCGATTCGTTGAGTTTCCCGGTCCAGCGATATCACTTTCACCGTCACTTCCTGCCCTGCGGCGAGCACGTCTTTTGGGTGTTCCACCCGGCCCCAACTCAATTCACTTACATGCAGCAGTCCGTCCACGCCGCCGATATCCACAAACGCGCCATATTCCGCGATCGAACGAATTCTTCCCTGGCGAACCTCGTTCATTTCGATGTCGTCCCAGAACGTCTGGCGTTTTTCTTCCACTTCCTTCATCAGGAGATTCCGCCGGCTTAACACGATATTCTTATCGCCTCGTTCAACCTGAATGACTTCGCACACAAACCGTTCGCCTACCAGCGGTTCCATGTCTTCCACCCGCCCGATATCTATCTGCGAGACCGGCATGAAGCCCCGCAGACCTTTGATATCCATCTCCAGCCCGCCTTTATTCGTCCCGATAACTCGCGCTTCAACAAGAGCGCCTTCTTTGAGATTCTTACGCAGTAATTGCTTCTGAGCCGATTTTCTGGATAAAATCAGCAAGCCATCCCGCTGGTCATAACGCAGAATCGCTACGTCCATATCCATGCCGATTTCGACCTTTTCCCCCTCTTCAATTTCTTCGATCGGCAGGAAGCCCTGCGATTTGCCGCCCAGATCGATGAACACCCCATCATCGGCAATGCTCAGAACCTTGCCCTTATTAATACCCGGCAGCGGATCTTCGTCCGTGCCGGCCTGCGCCAGGCTGTCCGTCAGCAGAGCGGTCGCATCGGGCGTATTATCATCCAGGTCGCCATACATATCCATGATGCTCATGTCGCCAAGCGATTCCTGAATTTCTTTCTCGATGTCATCTTCCTGGTTCAGGGACGCTGTCGTTTGCGCCTGTGTTTGCAGGGCCTGGACAGAAGGAATGACCGGTTTGTCGCTATCCTCCGGTCCCTTTTCACCGCCAGTCTGATTTGCGTTTTCTTCTCCGGCAGCCTGGGCCATGCCGGCATCAGCTGGTTCGGAAGCGGGCTCATCCGGCTTCGTCGATTCTACCCGTGCCTCTTCCGGTGATGCGGTCGTGTCCTGATCCGACATCTCATTTCCTTCTGATGAGGGCTGGTTCACATTTTGCCCGTTCGAATCGGGTTGCGAAAGGGGGGTGTTTTCCGGTAGAGATTCAAATTGTGATTGGTTTTCCTTTTCTGTCATACTGTCCTGCCTGTGTAAATCAAAACAATACCATCAATAAATACAAAAATTGCAACGGTTGATAAAGATAAGTCAGATTCTGACTGCGGGACGCATTTTATACGAATTTTTTGCTGTTGTCTATAGCGCATATTTGACGTAATTTCGTTACGGTGTGGTGAACATGGCGTATCGGCTCAGGAATCCGGTATTTCGTGCAGCAGGTTAACACAAAATTAACAGCGCCGTCCAGGCTCACCAGATGGCCTTCGGAAATAAACAGCGGTTTGACATTATCTCTTGTTCTCAATACAAAACCAATGATTTCTTCTTTATCGTAGAGCGGGCTTTTGGCACCTTTTGTCGGGCCGGGCTGCTCATAAGCGCCGATCAGCCTTGATTTGGCACATCCAATAGTGGGCCAACCCAGCCTGACGCCAACATGGCTGGCCAGGCCGATTCGCCGCGGGTGTGCCAGGCCCTGGCCGTCCATCAGCAGGATATCGGGTTTATGCTCCAGCAGCCCGGCTGCCTGACATATCACCGGCGATTCCCGGAAGGACAACAGGCCGGGAATATAAGGAAAAGGCACAGGCATACACGTGTATTTCTCTTCTATAATGCCAAGCTCCGGATAGGACATTACAATAATCGCCGCTACGCACGTCTTTTTATCCGGCGAGAATGCCACATCCGCACCGCCGACATACCTGATTTTCGAAGGCATCGGGGTAGATTTTCGCAAATCTGCCAATGATTTTTGCAATTCGATGGCTTCTTTAGCGTTGGCCGGCTCTGTTTCTATTATCCCCAAAGTGTGATTATCACTATTTTTGTAATAATAATGATTTGCTGGTTTCCGTAAGTATACCCAAAGGGTATGAGAGTTCCCGCCAGGGCCAGATGTAAAGACTTTGCCTCACATTTTTTTCATTCATATACGTATTATACCTATGTCAAGGCTATTTATCATGGTTTTTTTATGCGAAAATCAAATGAAGAGATATACCCAAAGGGTATGAGAATTCCCGCCAGGGCCAGTCGTAAAGGCTTTCTCCGCAGATAGTTACGTTTTGACGAACGGGAATTTTCAATCGGAACGAGTATATAGAAGGCTGTGATATTAAGTTTTTTGTTGTAGGGGGTTATGCATGAACAGCTCGAGCCCGTTCTGTCGCAATTCCATGCTTGACACATTCTGAATTTTCATTAAACTATTTATATTAAACAGTTATACTGACTTGCCTAGTTGTTAATGTGCCTTGTTGCATTGAACTGTAACACCCGACCAGGACGAAATTCTATGAAAAGACATAAAAAGCTTATCCTGATGTATGCGATCTTATGTGCTTTCCTGACAATGGTTTACGTTGCCTACGCCGCTCCCCGTCCCGCCTTTCTGCCGCGGAAGGGCGTCTGGCAGCTCCACATAGAATTTCATGGTGTGCCCAGACAGATCGAAATAACCTATCCCGGTGAAGAAGAACCTCGCCGATTCTGGTATCTCCTGTATACCGTCACCAATAATACGGGGCAGGAAATTAAATTTTACCCGCAGTTTGAGCTGATGACCGATAATTTCAAAATTACCCCGGCGGGAAGACATGTCCGGCGTCCTGTCTTTTACGCCATCCGCAATCTGTATGAAAACACGATTCCGCTTCTCGAACAGGAATCTCAAGTCACCGGTCCCATCCTGCTCGGCATTGACAATGCCCGCGATTCCGTAGCGATTTTTGAGGAATTTGATCCCAATGCCCTCTCAGCTAAAATCTTTATTTCCGGTTTGAGCAACGAAACCGTGAAAGTGGATTTGCCCGCACCGATAAAAAAGGACGATAAAATTATAAAAGATGTCTTGCTTCGTAAGACTTTAATGCTAGAATATCGGATTCCCGGTGATATATACAGTCCCGAAAAGCGGGTGATGTTGTACCGGGATCGCAAGTGGATAATGCGATAAACTTATATATGAAAATGACTTAAGCTGATTTTGAGGTGTAAGAATGGCTCATAAGAAAGGACAGGGTTCGTCACGGAACGGTCGCGATAGTAATCCGCAGTTTCGGGGTCTGAAGGTTTTTGGCGGTCAGCCCGTTAAGGCCGGTTCGATTATCGTGCGTCAACGAGGTACGAAATTCAAACCGGGCAAAAATGTCGGATTAGGTAAAGATTTCACTATTTTTGCTCTGGTCCCCGGAACGGTCGAGTTCAACGGTCGCAGCATTTCGGTGCAAGCCGTAAACTGACCGATATATTTGCTTTTCCATCAGATTATTACAAGAGTAGCGCCCGTGTGCTGCTCTTTTTTTATTTCTCTTTAACTCGTTTACCTGTTTACACAAAATGTTTATCGATGAAGCGGAAATTTATGTCAAGGCCGGCGACGGCGGCAACGGATGCGCCAGTTTCCGGCGGGAGAAATTTATCCCCAAGGGCGGTCCGGATGGTGGTGACGGCGGCGACGGCGGCAACGTTATTCTCCAGGTGGATGATTCCATCAACACCCTGATGGATTTCAAGGGCCATTATCACTGGAATGCCAAACGCGGCCAAGACGGCACCGGCAAAAACATGTACGGGAAAAAAGGAGAAGACCTTATTGTCAAAGTCCCGCTCGGGACTATTATTTATGACAAAGAGACCTGTCTGTTACTGAAAGATCTCAGTGAGCCGGACCAGCGGGTTTGCGTTGCTCGGGGCGGTCATGGCGGAAAGGGCAATAAAAAATTCGCAACAGCGACTAATCAGACTCCCCGACTTGCCGAAAGCGGCAAGCCCGGTGAAGAGCGTTACCTGAAGCTGGAACTGAAGCTCATTGCTGATGTGGGGCTGGTCGGCCTGCCCAATGCCGGCAAAAGCACGCTGCTTTCTCGCGTATCCGCGGCTCGTCCCAAGATTGCTTCTTATCCCTTTACGACGTTGCAGCCTTATCTGGGTATTGTCGAGCTGCCAGGTTTTCGCCGGTTTGTCGTAGCGGATATTCCCGGTCTTATCGAGGGCGCCCACAAAGGCCAGGGCCTGGGCAATGAATTTCTCCGGCATATTGAACGAACACGTGTCATACTTCATCTGGTCGATATCGCCACAGCGGATGGTTCCGATGCGGTCGCCAATTATCATACCATAAGAAATGAACTATCTCAACACAGCGAGAAACTCGCGGATAAACACGAAGTCGTAGTCGCTTCCAAAATGGACCTGAATCCCGACGACGATATTATCAAAGATTTCGAAAAAGCCGCCGGTAAAAAAGTTTATCCTATTTCCTCGGTAACCGGCCAGGGACTCAAGGATTTATGCGAATTTCTCTGGCAGGAGTTGCAGCAATTTGATAGAGTTGGAAGCTAGAAGCTTAGAGGCTGGAAGCTGGATTGAGCGTGAAACAAAGCCAATCATTTCCTTGAGCAGTATAATCAATGTATTTGCTGTGAACATGTTTTAGACTCGTTCCGAGTGAAAATCCCCGTTTAGTCGGAACGTAATTATTTGCGGATAAAAAACTTGCGCCCGGCCTTGTCCGGAGCTTTTTACTCCATTGGATTTACTTGCATCAGATACGAACTGGTTTTATATGAATTCATCTTTAATCAACAAAACCCGAAACCCGAATAAATGAACTTAATTGCAATAGATATTGGAAACAGTACGGTATCGCTGGCGGTTTTTTCGGAAATGCAGTTGAATACCTCGGAGAGTATTTCAGTTAGAGATATCGAAAACGATCAGCTCGCCGGTGCGATCAAATCATTTCGTGAGATATGCGGTCCGCAGCCGCTGGGCGCAGAGACGGTGCCGGTGGTCAGCGTGTCCGTTAATTCCGCGGCGCTGTCCGTAGTGGAGAAAACGGTGTATGACTGCCTTAAGCAGAACACTCTTGTTCTAGGACGCGATTTCCCTTTGGAGATGAAAATCGGCATCGAGAATCCTGAAACCATCGGCCGTGATCGTTTATTGACGGCATTTGCCGCTTATGAGGTTCTGGGATCCGCCGCCGTTGTGGCGGATTTTGGCTCGGCCACCACAATCGACTGCATCAACGATCAGGGTATCTTTCTCGGCGGCACCATTGCTCCGGGGCTGAGCATGTCCGCCCGGGCGCTGAATCAGTTTACCGATGCTCTGCCGGAAATAAATCCTGCCGTGCCGAAAACCGTTTTCGGCGTCAACACCCATGATGCTATAAACAACGGCATTTATTATGGCGCGATCGGCGCCTTGCGCGAGATCGTCGAACGATACGCCGAAGAGCTGGGCCACTGGCCACAGGTTATCGCCACCGGCGGCTACTGCAAGATGGTCGCCGCCCGCTGCGATTTCATCGATTCCCTCGTCCCCCATCTTTCCCTCAACGGCCTCTACCTCGCCTACAGCCGTTATCGCGAATTACTGGAATCGGGCGGACTGGATTTATAAAAAAATGGCGGTAATTCTTAGTTTTCTCACCAGGGGGCTTTAGGGGGCTCTTTAATAATCCAGCGTCAGAATCCGACCTTTGGTGAAGTTGAAGAAGACTTCTTTGTCCGCGATTTCGATGCCGTCCATTAAGTCGGCTTCAGATTTGCCCAGAGCTTTCAGACATCCGGGGCAGGCCATGATGATTACGCCGTTATCCAGCAGCTTTTTGATCTGGGCATGCGATGAGCCAAATGGTTCCATCTGCATATCCGGAGCATCTTTCGATAACACTTCGGCGCCTTTGATATCGAAATACATCAGTACGTCCCGGTCGTTCATGTAATGTTCCGCCATTTTCAGAGCCATCATCACTTCATGCTTATCCGCGACGCCTTTGGTCACATGAATAAAGACCCCGTCTCTGGTATTTGTTGAATGCGTAGCGGTATTATTGGCGCATCCAAATATAAAAGTCCCCACAAATGTTGCCAGCAAAATCAAACATACTTTCTTCATCATAATTATCTCCTTCATTCAGTGAAAAACGAAAGTTTATGGACCAGTTCCCGGAAGGTTTCCCCTCGCTGCTGGAAATTATCAAACATATCATAGCTGGCACATGCCGGCGAAAGCAAGACAACAAATGGCGATTTATTGTTGCCGGGTGAGATTTGTCGATAGTGCAACACCGCCTGATGGGCGGACCGAATTGTGTCTTCAAAGGTATCAACTCTTATGATTCTGGGGGTGTTTTTGCCCATTTTCTGCTGTATTTTTTCTATTTCATCCACCAGAATTTCCCGTGTTTTTCCCAGTAATATCGCAATTTCCACCTTTTCGACTAGCTTTTCCGCCAGTTCCGTAAATGAAACGCCTTTATCATACCCGCCCAGAATCAACGTTTTGGGCTCTGCAAAAGCTTCAATCGCCGCAATGGCGCTTTCCGGTGTTGTCGCAATCGAGTCGTTATAGAAGCGAATCCCGTCCATTTCCCGCACCAGTTCCAGCCGGTGCGGCAGCGATTGAAAGTCCTGCAAGTCGTCAATCGCCTGGGTGGAATCGATTCCTTCGACATTGGCGACGGCGATAGCAGCAGAGGCGTTGAGTTGATTATGCCGGCCGGGGACCGGCAGGGGGAGTCTTTCCCATCTGTGGTTGGGATAGTAAATGACAGTGCCCGGTGTAAGAGATTTCCAGGAAGACACTTCCGGGTCAAGCTGGTTCAGGATCGCTACGTCGTTTTCTCGCTGGAATTGCAACATGTTTTGCTTGGCGGCGATGTAATGGGCCATGCTGCCGTGCCAGTCGAGATGATTGGGGGCGATGTTGGTAACGACGGCAATGTGCGGGCTGCGTTTAAGTTGCTGTAAATCATGGAGTTGGAAGCTGCTGAGTTCCAGAACCACCTTGTGGTCCGGCATGATCTGATCAACTTTTTCCAGCAGGTTTTCCCGGCCGATATTGCCGCCGATCCAGGTGGGGCCGTGTTTTTGCAGGATGTGGCCGATCATGGCGGTGGTGGTGCTTTTGCCATTACTTCCTGTTATGCCAATAATTTGTGCCGGACAGTTGGCGAGAAAAATATTCATTTCCGAGGTCAGCGGGGTGTTATGGTTCCGTGCAAGTTTCAGCCAGGGCGAATCCTTGCGCACGGCCGGATTTACGACAATAATATCGGTGTTGGTGAAATCGCTTTCCTGATGGGCGCCGAGATGCAGGTCGACCTTGAGATCGCTGATTTTTTCGACGGACTCATTCAGAGCGGTTTCATCGGCTTGGTCGGTAACGGTGACTCTCGCGCCGCGGGCGGTGAGATATCGGGTTACACCGATGCCGCCGCCGAAACGGCCCAGGCCCATGACCAGGACACGTTTGTTATGCCAATGCGTCAGATTGTTAACCGTACTATTTAGCGTCATTATATTAGCCACCAAGGCTCTAAGGCACGAGGTTATACCCAATGGGACAGAAATCTTCCGTTACATCTGATCCGGGCCGGTCATTTTTTCCGGTCGGACGAATTCATCGAAATCCTGTTCGGAGAGGTAGCCCAGCTGCATAGCGGCATCCTTGAGGGTGAGATTGTCGCGCCAGGCCTTGAGGGCGATTTCGGCGGCGCGGTCGTAACCGATGTGCCGGTTAAGGGCGGTCACGAGCATGAGCGAGTTGTTCAGATGCTCTGCGATGCGGTCTTTGTCGGCCTTGAGGCCCATGATGCCGTTTTCCCGGAAGGATCGCATGGCGTCCGAGAGCAGGTTGATCGACTGAATGAATGTATAGGCCAGCAGCGGTTTATATACGTTCAACTCGAAATTGCCCTGTGAGCCGGCCATGGCAATAGCGGTATCGTTTCCGAAGACCATGCAGCAGACCTGGGTGACCATCTCGCATTGCGTGGGATTGACCTTGCCGGGCATGATGGAACTGCCGGGCTCATTGCTGGGCAGGATCAATTCGCCGATGCCGCAGCGAGGGCCGCTGGCGAGCCAGCGAATATCGTTGGCGATTTTCATCAAGGCGGCTGCCAGGGTTTTCAGTGTCCCGGAACTCCGCACCACGGCATCATGAGCGGCCAGGGCGGCAAAGGTGTTTCGGGCTGGGCGGAAGGACAGGTTGGTGATTTCGTTAATGGTTTCGACCATGAGCCGTGGGTAGTCCTCGCGGGTGTTCAGGCCGGTGCCGACCGCGGTGCCGCCGATGGCCAACTCGTACAGGTGGTCGAGTGAGGAATGGATGCCTTCGCCGGCCTGCTGAATCTGGTCGGCATAGCCGGAAAACTCCTGGCCCAGAGTCAGCGGTGTGGCGTCCTGCAGATGGGTGCGGCCGATCTTAACGATGTCGCGGAATTTTTGGGCGCGGTTTATGAGAGTGGCATACAGCAGGTCGATTTCCTTGAGCAGGTTGTATTTGATTGCCACGACGGCGGCGATATGGATGGAGGTTGGGATGGTATCATTGGTGGACTGGGACATGTTGACATGGTCGTTGGGGTGGACCGGTTTTTTGGTGCCGATCGTGCCGCCGAGGATTTCAATGGCACGGTTGGCGATGACTTCGTTCATGTTCATGTTGAACTGGGTGCCGCTGCCGGATTGCCAGATGCTCAGAGGGAACTGGTTGTCGTGCTGGCCTTCAATGACCTCATCAGCGGCCTGGATGACCGCTTTGGCCAGATCGTCTTTGAGCAGGCCGGTATCGCGGTTCACGATGGCGGCGGCTTTTTTGACCAGGGCATGAGCCTGAATCATCTCGACGGGGAAGAGCTCCCTGCCGACGTCGAAATTACTGATGGCCCGCTGGGTCTGGGCGCCGAAATAGGCGTCCGCGGGGACCTGTACCTCGCCAAGTGCATCCTTTTCAATCCGCATATCTGATCTCCAGAATCGGGTTTATAATTTGATAAAACCCTTTGGGTATATATCCGCAGCGCGTATAAACTGACAAGGCATTCTATCAGGGAATGCAAGTGGATGCAATGGAATAGTAAACCAAAAGGTAGATGAGGATGCCTGTCAACGCCAGTCGTAAACGCTTTGTTCGCACATGATTGCGTCTTGTCTGGGTGGACAGTTTCATGTGTAACGGGTATAAACCGGCGGCGAACGTCTGTGCCGGAAGGGGCATGCTTCCCTACCGGCATCATAGAATAAACCCGGCTTGCAGTTCGTGCTTCCGGGTGTTTTTGCGGCGAAAAACCTTATCGAAATGTGTATTTTTACAGGCAGGCTGACCGTGTTAGAGTTATAGCCACGAGAACTATTTGGCTTCGAGCCAGTTGGGGCCGCTGCCGGCTTCGGCGATAATGGGAACACTGAGGGGAATGGCGTTGGCCATTTCGGATGTGATGATATGCGAGCAGGCGTCGAGATGGTCGGACGGCAGTTCGAAGACCAGTTCATCGTGCACTTGCAGGAGCATTTTCAGCGGGAGGTTTTCGGCTTTGATGCGGCGATGGATATTGAGCATGGCGCGTTTGATCATATCAGCGGCGGAGCCCTGAACGACGGTATTGATGGCCATGCGTTCGCTCATGCGCCGGCGGTTGACGTTGCGGCTGTTGAGGTCGGGGATAGACCGGCGACGGCCGAGGATGGTGGCGACGTAGCCTCTTTTTTTCGCTTCGTTGAGGATGTCGTCCATCCAGGTTCGGATGTGCGGATAGCGGGCAAAATAGTCATCAATGAAGGACTGGGCCTCGGCAACGTCGATGCCGATAGCGCGGCTGAGGCCGTAAGCGGTCTGGCCGTAGATGATGCCGAAATTGACAGCTTTGGCTTTGGAACGCTGTTGGGCCGTGACCTCTTCAGTGGTAATGCCGTTAACCTGGGCGGCGACAAACCGGTGAATATCTTCTTCCGCGGCAAAGGCGTTGAGCAGGGCTTCATCATTGGAGAAATGGGCAAGAAATCGCAGTTCGATCTGGGAGTAATCGGCGGCGAAGATCAGGCCGTTTTCATGCTGGGCGGCGAAGGCATGGCGAATCTGCCGGCCGGGTTCGGTGCGTATGGGGATATTCTGGAGGTTGGGATCGCTGCTGGAAAGACGGCCGGTGGCGGTGACGGTCTGATTGAAGGATGCGTGCAGCCGGCAGGTTTCTGAATTGACCAGAGAGGGGAGTTTGTCAACGTAGGTGTTTTTCAGCTTGCTCAACTGGCGGTATTCGAGCAGGAGGCCGGCGATGGGGTGCTGCCATTGCAGTGCTTCGAGGACTTCCTGGTCGGTGGACTGGCCGGTTTTGGTTTTTTTGACGGATTTGAGGCCGAGTTTGTCGAAGAGGATCTGAGAAAGCTGTCTGGGCGAATCGAGGTTGAAGCTCTGGCCGGCTTCGGCGTGGACTTTGTCGATGATTTCATCGAGTTTTTCTGAAAGGTGGACGCTGAGTTTGCGCAGACGGGCGGTGTCCAGATAAACGCCGTTGTATTCCATCTCGGCCAGTACCTCCAGCAGCGGCAGCTCCAGGTCTTCATACAAATGTCGCAGCGTCACATCGGTCAATTGGCCATTGAGGGCATGGTGCAGGCGCAGGGTAATATCGGCGTCCTCGGCGGCATAATCACAGGCTGTTGCCGTATCAACCATATCGAAAGTAAGCTGGTTTTTGCCTTTGCCCAGCAGGCTCGAAAGTTTGATCGTGTCGTGGTTGAGGAATTCTTTAGCGAGGAAGTCGAGCGAATGACTGGTGCGGGAACTGTCCAGGATGTAGGAAGCGATCATGGTGTCGGAAACGATGCCCTGGATGTGGATGCCGGCTTTGCGGAAAACAATCAGGTCGTATTTGATGTTCTGACCGATTTTGCCGATGGCGGGATTTTCCATGATGGGGCGGAGGGCATCGAGGGTTTTCTGCCGGTCGAGGCATTGCTGGCCCAGCGGGGCCTTGAGGGGAAGGTAGTACGCCTGGCCGGGCGTCCAGGAGAAACTCATGCCGACCAGGTTGGCGGCAACGGCATTGCAGCTGGTGGTTTCGGTATCGACAGCAAAAAGGGACTGGGAATTCAATTCCGTAAGAAAGCCGGCAAACAAGTCATCCGTGTTGATGAGGGTGTATTCGACGACCGACGTAGCGGCGGCGTCAGCAGGGTTGGCGTCGTCGTCAGGATTGGCCGGCAGGTCGAGCTGTTCGAGCAGGCGGTTGAAGTTGAGTCGTGTGAAGAGGTTCGCGACTTTATCGCGGTCGAAGTCTTTGACGGTCAGGCTTTGCAAGTCGGTTTCCAGGGGAATCTCCCGATTGATCGTAACCAGTTGCCGGGACAGCTTGAGCTGGTCTATCGAAGCGCGGAGGTTGTCGCCGCGCTTGCCTTTGACTTCGTCGGCATGGGCGATAAGGTTGTCGAGCGAACCGTACTTTTTGATCCAGGAAAGGGCAGTTTTCGGGCCCACGTCCGGTACGCCGGGGATGTTGTCCGAGGTGTCGCCTTCGAGAGCGAGAGCGTCGATAAACTGGTCCGGGCGGAGCCCTTTGTCGTCCAGCAGCGTTTCGCTGGTTCGCGTCGCATCTTTACGCGGGTCGTACATGAAAGTGTTTTCGTCAAGGAGCTGTTCGAGATCCTTGTCGCGGGAAACGATGCAGGTTTGCAGGCCCTTTTCTTTGATGATACGGGTGAGCGTGCCGATGATGTCGTCGGCTTCGAAGCCCGGGATGCTGATGATGGGGATATTAAAGGCTTCAAGAATGTCATGGACGCGGGCGATCTGGGGGGGCAGGTCCTCGGGCATGGCGGGGCGATTGGCCTTGTAGTTGGGGTAGATTTCATGACGGAAGGTCGGGCCGGGGGCGTCCATGGCAACGCAGATGTAATCCGGCCGGCATTCGCGCAGCAGTTTGATAAGCATGGTCGTAAAGATATAGGTTGCCCTGGTCGGTTCGCCGTCGGGAGCGGTGAGGTTGGCGCTCATGGGGGCGTAATAGGCGGCGTAGATTTGAGCGTGGCCGTCGATGATATAGAGCGTTTGGGGCATGAAAGACTCTCCGATCCGGTGATTCCTGATAATCAGGCAGAAAGCCGGAAGTATCAGTGAAATCTTGTCGCTTTAGCTGTGCGATCCAACACGGGTAAAAGCTTTATGTCACATATAAATTGTTTATCATATTTAACTTAAGATCGGAGCGGGGGTCAAACGGAAAATGCCAGAGCGAAATAGCTGCTCCTGTCGAGTGAGGGGTGGGTAGGCATTCACGGAAATTGCAAGGAGTCCTTGCGCCCCACATAAAATGTGGGGTTTAATAGGCTACAGCCCTGGGCAACTCCCTGGGTATCCAAACGTCATAGTACGTAAAATCCCTGTCAAGGGCGCATAAATAGTTTTGTCTGAGTTCAAGCCAGACAGAGACTTTCCTTTTGGGGGAAGAGGTTAGAGTTGATAATGTCTTTCACACAGGGCAGGATCAAGTCCGGTGCGTAAGCATAACGGGACAGGTCGTTTTCGTTGGTATTGCCGGAGAGCACAAGGATGGTCTGATAGCCCATCTGCAAGCCGCCGAGGATATCGGTGTCCATGGTATCGCCGACCATGATGGTTTCATCGGTGTTGAGTCCGACCTCCTTGCGGGCCATCCGCATCATGACGGGGCTGGGTTTGCCGACGCTGAAGGCCTTGATGCCGGTGGCCGCTTCGAGCATGGCCACGATTGCGCCGCAACCGGGACGTATCCCTTTGTCGGTAGGGCAGTTGGGGTCGGGATTGGTGGCGATCAGCTTGGCGCCTTCCATAATCATCTGAACGGCCTTTTCGATCATGTCAAAGGTAAAGGTTCGCCCTTCACCGACGACCACATAATCGGGATGGGAATCGACTACGGCATAGCCGTTTTTGTTCAGCGCATTCAGAAGGCCGCCCTCACCGATGACGTAGGCGGTGCCGTCGGGTTTATGGGTGGCCAGGAATCGGGCCGTCGCCATAGCGCAGGTAAAGACATGCTTTTCTTCGATCGGCAGCCCCAGCCTGATCAGCCGCATGGCAACATCGCGACGTGCCCGCTGACTGTTGTTGGTGAGAAAACAAAAAGGGATATCGTTTTCGAGAAGGGCATTTATAAACTCATTTGCACCTTCAATCAGTTCGTTACCTTTATAGATAACGCCATCCATGTCTATTAAAAACCCTTTTTTCATGTTATCCTTTCTGAATAATTCAATGGTTGAGGCAGTGGTTCACAACGCAGGCGGGTAACAGTTGTTTCAGGTTAACTGATAATCGCTGTGAACATTTTCCTTTCGATCTATACACACTCGGGTAGAAAGCTTTTGGCAGAGCCAAATGTAAACGTTTTGTCCGCACATAATTACGTTCTGACAAAACGGAAAAATTAAACTGGAACACGTACAACTTATTATCCACTGCGCGGCAATTACGCAATTGTTGTGCCGGAAATATTATTTATACGGTGTTGAGGATATTTGCTGCCGGCAACTGGGGAATGATCGCCTTTCTCAGTATAAAAGATGGGGTTTTGTCGCAACCATTTGCAAAAAAAACAATTCGATAGGGGAGGAATTATGGTTTTGAGGCGGCCAATATCTTCACAAAATTGTTGCGATGAGAGGGGTAAATGACAATTATGTATTTGCTATTATTAGAGTTACGTTAGATTCGCCGGAACAGAAACAGGTAGTGATATGACGTAATCTGTATAATCCGGCAATTCGAATTATTGCCCAATCGGATCGAAAGCTCCAGGCAGGGGGATAAGCTTTTATCCTCAAAATTTTTTCCCTGACAAAACGGGTATTTTCAATCGGAACGAGTATAAAAGCTGGAGATGACAAAAGTGTGGTACCGGCAGGACATATGTGTGACTATTTGTGATATTGACAAAAAAGGGTGAATCCGTTAGGATTTCCGGGAGTGCAGGCTGCGGTCTGTGTTTTTGTAACTTGTTTATTTGTAATGGCTTATTTTATTGCAGGAGTTAAAAGTCATGAAAATTCTTATTGCCGACAAGCTATCGTCCCAGGCGGTATCCGATCTGGAAGCCTTAGGCTGTCAGGTCACCATGAATCCGGATTTAGGCGCTGACGATCTTCCCGATGCCATCGGCGACGCGGAAGCGCTCATCGTCCGCTCCACGAAGGTGACCGCCAAAACGATGGCATCTGCTAACAGTTTGACGCTGATCATCCGGGCGGGCGCCGGTGTGAACACGATCGATCTGGATTACGCCAGCGAACATGGTATCAATGTGGCGAATTGTCCGGGCAAAAATGCGGATGCCGTGGCGGAACTGGCCATCGGGCTGATGCTGGCGGCAGACCGGCGGATCGTTCAGGCCAGCGTTGATATGCGAAACGGCGTCTGGAATAAGAAGGAATACGGCAAGGCCGCCGGCGTTAAGGGGCGGACGCTGGGGATTATCGGTCTGGGAGCGATCGGCCAGGGCGTGGCCAGCCGTGCTCTGGGGCTGGAGATGAATGTCATCGCCTGGTCGCGCAGCCTGACGCCTGAAAAAGCCGCGGAAATGAAGATTGGCTATTGCGCGACACCAGAAGACGTGGCCGTTAAGGCGGATGTCATCAGTCTGCATGTCGCGGTTAAGGATGAAACCCGTCACATGATTAATAGGGATTTTCTCAGCCGTATGAAGGACGGGGCGATTCTGGTTAATGCGGCCCGGGGCGAAGTCGTAGATACTGCGGCGTTGAAAGAAGCCATCAAGACGAAAAACCTGCGTGTGGGACTGGATGTTTATGAAGATGAGCCCGACAGCGGCAAGGCCGATTTCGCCGATACCGAACTGGCGGAAATGGTGGCCTGCACGCCGCACATTGGCGCTTCGACGGACCAGGCGGCCGAGGCAATCGCCGCTGAAACGGTTCGCATCGTGAAGACCTACATGGAAACCGGTCATCCCGAAAACTGCGTCAATCTGCGCGGCAAAGCCACCTGTGATGTGAGTCTGGTGGTACGCCATTATAACCGCGTAGGCGTGCTGGCGGGCGTGTTGAATGAATTGCGGAACGAAGGGGTGAACATCGAGGAAATGGAAAATGCCATTTTCACCGGCGGTCGGGCGGCCTGCTGTACGCTGCGGCTGGATAAGAGTCCCGCACCGGATATCCTGGAAAAATTATCGCAAAATAGCGATATTATTCAGGCGGTTATCAAATAACTATCTCAAAGATATACCCAATCGGGTAGAAGGCTCCAGGCAGGGCCAGGCACAAGCTTTTTATCCGCAAATAATTACGTTTCGACAAAACGGGTATTTTCAATCGAAACGAGTAGAAATCATGGGTATGATCTAACTGCCGGTTTATCCGGGTCAGGTGTTTGCCGGGAGATTTGCCTGCCGTATGGCAGGTTTTACCAGCAGGGGAGAAAACCGCGAGCCGGTCTTTTCAGGAAGATCGGCTCTTTCTATTTGCATTTCTGGGGGGTGGATTCAGGATCGTGTCGCGGTACAGGCGGGTAAGGTGGATCAGATAATGAATCTGTTCCCTGAATGACAGTTTGCTCCGGCCAAACCTGCGGCATTGAAAATCGATTGGTATTTCGACGATGTTTTTCACCCGTGTTTTGACCAGCAGTTCGAGACCGATTTTGTATCCGATGGAGTTCAGAGGCGGAGCGTCCACGTAAAGCCGGCGCGGCAGGGCGAAGAAACCCGACATGGGATCGTGAACGCTGGTCAGCGGCCGGGCCAGCAGCGTCGCCATTCGGGAATTCAGCCATCGCGGCAAACTCCATTGTTCGTTGATATAACTGCCTGCGACATACCGGCTGCCGATGACAAAGTCCGCCTGTTCGTTCAGCAGAGGGGCCAGCAGGGCGTTTATCCTGGCCGGCGGATGGCTGAAATCGGCATCCATGCAGACCAGTATCCTGCCGCGAGACCGGTTGAAACCGTGGATGACGGCGGAACTGATACCGCGTTTATTTTTGCGTACTTCGAGACGCAGCAGGGGATATCGGCTTTGCAGTCCGATAATAACTTCTTCCGTCATATCGGGGCTGTCATCATCGACGACAATGATTTCTGTTTGCCGGTCACGTGGCACGGAAGCGTATATGTCCGGGATAAGCAGACGCAGGTTATCGGCTTCCATATAGGTGGGGATGATGATACTGACTTCGGGTGCGGCCATCACAAAGTCCCTGTATTAATGGTTTTTGCTAACCGGACGAAACTGAACGCCAGGAACAACAGATGCCAAAGCCCCCAGCAGAGATAACCTGTCGGTTTGAGGTTTTTGCGAGCGCCCAGGAGGATGATTGAGGGCACGATCAGCAGATAATACCGTTCGAAAGCGACCGAACTCATGGCCAACTCCAGCATATAGAGCAGAATCCCGGCGGTCAGGAAATTATCGATGATGTTATTGTTGAAGAAGGTTTTCTCCGCCAGGTCTAGCGTCATGAAGCAGCCGACAGCCCATAGCGGCAGGACCAGCAGATCCGCAAGCAGAAAGCTTTCAATGTTGATCAATAACAGAAAGGTGCGAATCGCCCCATTGTGATTGTTTGAGAGGATATCCGGGCGGAAAGCGAAATAGAAAATCAGCAGGACAATAGTGACAGTCACTTTGGTGCGGATATATTTGCCGGTCTGGAAGATCATGGGGAAAAACACCAGTCCGTACCAGATCATGAAGAAATTGATATTTGAGAGACAAAGCCCCAGTTCCGGTTTGGTGGCGGTAAAGGTCTCCCGACTCACGGTCAGGCCTCCCTGCAAGGGTATTATTGCGGCTCGTAAAACCAGCGGCAGCAGGACGCAAAGCCATTTCCGCCAATCCTTATCCCGCTGCATGATCAGCACACATGCCACGGCCGCGTTGATGAACAGGGCATGGATGCGAATATAAAGGGCAATAACACTGAACAAAGCCGTGAAAACGAGCGGCCAGAGTTGGTTATTGCGGAGGGCGGTCATTGCCGTTAACAGAGCGGCAACCGTAAAGAACAGACAAGAAGGCTCGGCCATCAGGGCGAAGGCCATATTGAATATGTAGGGAAAGAGAAACACCAGAGCCCAGAAGATGAAGCGGTCCTCACGCCGGTCGCTACAGCGAACATGATGCCATAACAATCCCGTCGCGGCAATGGTGAACAGCAGCGACAGGACTCGCAGTGCCGGGAGTGAGGTGCCGAACAATTTCCCCCAGCCGGCATAAATCAAAAAAAACGCCGGTGCCGGACTGGCCGGTTCTCCCTCGTAGTCTTTGATCAAATCCAGTGAGACTGACTCCGTAAACAAACGGGTAACACGCAAGTATATTGCTTCATCCCTGTCAAACAGGTCGCGGTCGTGAGATAATGCCCCCATAGCAATAGACACACCTGCCGACAGCAACAGGATCAGAAACATGATGCTGTCGTAAAGCGAAATCTTCGCTTTCCATGTCGATCCATCAGCAGAATGTGGTGTCAGTTCTCTCTCTCCAGTCAAAACAAAGTCCTTTAACCGACGGTTTTCCTGTAACCTGTAAAACGGCAGGCAGGCAGTTTCCCTGAATGCTGTCTGAATCTTTCGTCATGAGTGCGTTTCAGCACGGCAGTTGACAGCCAATGCAACTACAGCCAATTATATATAAAAATGCAGGGATTATCAATTACATATGTCCGAATGTAATCTGACGGTCAGGGTGCGATCTAACTCTATTATTGACAATACACTATGTGACTTTTGACCTTTAAAACGGCATTTCACTGGCTCTCAGCGGCTGAATCGCCGTTTTCATCTTCGGGCATAATCAGCGGTGTATCCTGGATAGTCCATGTCTGGTCCATATAATATTGCGCCTGCCGACGGAGAGTTTCGTTTTGGTCTGTGTTTGCGGTCCACTCCAGATAAGCGGACAGATCGACCACAGGCAGCAGTGACCAACAGGCCTGGAAACGCACAAACCAGTTGGGGTCGCTGAGCAGATTACCGGCTTGCCGGCAGATGTCTTCTTCGGCAGAGAACGGCAGATGCCGGATGGCATAAACCGCCCAGGCCCGGGTGCGCGGGTCGCTTGCGGACATGGCCGTATTGATCCATTCCCGAATACGGTTGCGCGAATAAGATTCTGGTGTATAGTTCAGTTCGCCCTGGCGGGCGAGTTCCGCTTCCTGCAGGAGCCCTCCCAGCAGAATCAATGAGCGTATTTTGTCGTCGGTTGGTCCTGATTTCAGGAAACGTTCCTGGACCTTGAGCCGGTTATAGGACGGTTCAAAATCTTTACGATAGATGGTGATGGGAGCGGGCTGAAGCGATGGATACCTGCCGGCCCATTGTCCGTCTTCGTCGATCACCGGATCCACATAAACCCGTAAAATAATTTTATATTCCTGCTGCGGATGAGATTCGACCATTTCGCGAATGCGTCCGATATTCAGCGATTCCTGGATGACGGAGTTGCGGCCCGCTTCCAGAAGTCGATGGTTAATCAGGTAACGATAGCTGATGGGGATTTCCTCCCGCGGTTGTCCGGTTGGCTCGTCAGCAGTGCGGCTGCCGGCGGGAGAGATGACGGGCCTGACTTCTGCGGTAATAAGGATATGCGGTTCTAGAAAACTGCCCGGCCCGACGATCAGACTGGTTTCACTGATATTGGTGAGCTGAACATCGGCGATGATCGGATCGCCATAGGCAAAGTTGTCGGTGTTCAACCGCAACTGGCAATGGATGAACTCATCCGGGGCAAAAATCAATCCCAGTTCCCGGTCGTCAAAATAGCTGTTGAGGTAATTGCTGATGTATTCATTGAGAGTGGCGGGGCTGGGACGACGGCCGGTTTCCTGATCGTTTGCCGCATTGTTTTCGTCTTGCAGTGAATCCAGCAGGTCATTGATGGTGTGGTATAATATGCCGGTTTGATGGATATTGAGAGCGGACAGGCTTTCGATGGCTTTGTCGGGCTGCTGTCGATGCAGATAGATTTTCGCCTGTGTCAGAGCAGCGATGGGATCATTGGCGGGAGCGTTCGCGACCAGCTCTTCTGCCTGCTGCCATTGCTGGTTAATCACCAGGGCATACGCCAGCACCGCCGCTGTCTGGGAACTGTCCTCCGGCGCCAGTTGATGTGCTCGTTGAGCGAATTTCAGGGCGGAAGCTGGATCAGGCTCTTCAAGTGTGATAAAGCAGTAACGCCAGGCCAGTTCCATTGTCAATACCAGTTCTTCCGCCGGCGAAAGGTCTGGATTATTCAGTTTATTAAGGCTTTGCTGCTGTGCCTGGCGAAGGATCTCTCTGGCTTCAACGGTCATGCCGGTTTTATGCATGGCCAGCGCCAGGATGCCGTTGACGAGCAGGTCATCCGGTTTCCGCTGCAGAACGGTTTCCGCCATATCAATGCAGGAGCGTATCTCATCATGATTATACAGCTTGATCATATGCTTGACCTGTAAGTCATGGACAACCGGTTCGCTGTCCGGAATCGTTTCCAGCAGGTTGTAGGCGTGCTCGTAAAACCGTTTAGCGGCTTCGAACGCGCCGACGTTTTCCGCAGCGTCGATCAGGTTTAGCGCGGCATCGATATCAAAAGGATTTACTTTCAATTTTGTGCGCCAGAGAGAGACCCGTTGCAGTTGCGTCTGCAATTCTCTGTCCTGGACGTTACTGCTTACTGCGCCGGCATTCCTTGCGGCCGTATCTGCCGGCGGCGGCAGTTCCAATAACCTTTGCAGGACGGCATAGTTATACTGGTTAGCGGAGTAAGCCTGATTGTAATATTGTCTGGCCTGCTCGATGTCGCCTTTTTCGAACGCCATCGCTCCCAGCTGGGTTAACACGTCGCTTTGTACCCAAGGGTAATATGAGAGGGTCGAGATGTTTTGCTCAAGCAGATATTCCCGTTGTTGGCGATCGGGGAGCCGGTCGATCATATACCTGATCCACAGGCTGATGCTGCCGGTGTCGTTCTGTTTGATCTGGCTGTACGTTGTCAGGGCGTTGGTGGCCCGTCCGGGGTCGTCCATTTCGGGCATGGTGTATAACGTCATCAGATCATACCACGCCATCGCATGGGATGGATTTAACTGCACGGCGACTTCCAACAGCAAAACAGCTTCCCGCATCCGCTCCAGCATTTGTTCGTCCGACAGGCCGGCATCGTGAATGCCCAGCGACTGCATTTCAACCGGAGCCCAAAGATCACGTGCCATACAGAAAAACAGGTTCGCATCATGGCGAAACACCGAATCTGTCATTTTTGCCTGAACGGCTACGGGGAATACGCCGATCATTAACGTGCTAATGAGGATGAGGACGGGAATCGTTCGTTTCATAATTTTATTCATTCTGGATAATTAAGCAAAGGATATGAACCCGGCACGGCGGGACGGATTGTAATCCCGATTCTGGTCGGAATAATGTTATTAACATATATAAAAAACGTTATAAATGATGATAATTCCAATCATTTTGAGTAATATGTTACTCAATACCACTCGACGACATTGTAAATGATGAGGGAATTTAAATCGAGATGCAACCTTTAAATTTTATATGTTTTTCCCCTCATTCCGACAACGTTCGTATCAATATAACCACCAGGACACAAAGTCATATAGTTTAGGGCGTC
>CAYZXY010000052.1:0-22833 GCA_964482555.1 uncultured Pirellulales bacterium | reverse complement strand
ACCGCCGTCAACTGGGCCCAAGGCGACAATGTAGAGGTGCTGGCCGATGTGGATATCGCTGTCGAAGCACCCGATGGCGGCGGCGTGTTCAGCAGTCCCGTCGATGAGACAACTCCACCGGCCATTCTGACTTTCGCCGACAAGGCCAGCGTCAACGATTCGATCTATATCGGCGACCTGGCTCCCGGCGAGATGATAGGCGTCTGGCGGCGTGAGACCATCGTCGATAACCACCGCGCGAGAAAACAAATCCGCACCGATACCATCGCGCTCTGGAGCTAAGCATGGCGACAAAACTTCTGCTTCAATTCGATGAATCTTTTCACGATGGTAGTGGCAACGACCATGCGACCATCGAGGAAGGTTATTTCAGCTTCCTGACCGACAGCCCGTTTGGAACCGGGCTGCGGGCCAATACTGGCAGGCTCAAACTGGACGATCACAGTGACTGGCAGTTCGGTACAGGTGATTTCACTGTGGATTTCTGGGTGAAGATCAACTCCATCGGCTCCAGCTATCAATACCCGTTCGAACTGGGCACAAGCAGACGGCTTGCGGTGCAGTTCAATTACTATAACCGCTACGCCCGGCTGTATATCAACGGTTCGTATCAGACAACCGTCTACGGCGTCTTTGATAACGATGTGTGGTTCCACGTCGCGGTGATTCGCAGCAGCGGCGTTTGCAGAATGTTCATCTCCGGCACGCAGGTTCTGGAATGGAGCAATGCCGCGAGCATCCTGCCCACCGGCGGACTGGCAGTCTGCAACAGCTTATCCGGTAGCGAGCCACCATCGGGCGTCGCGGAGTTTCGGCTGTGCGACCACGCCGAAACCACATGGTGGAACGGATTCACGCCGCCCACTTCGCAATACAGCGGAACGCCAGCACCGGTGATTCCGGACGACACCAGCGGTGATTTCCTGCTGCCGTTCGATGACAATTATTACGCCTTCGACCGGGCCGACAATGCGGTCGAGCCTCAATTCAACGGCCATTACGGTTTTGAAAACGGATCATCCGGCAAGGCCATCCGTTTCAACTACGGCAATCTATTTTTTGACAATCACGACGGTCTGAAACTCGGCACGGGCAATTTCACGCTTGATTTTCGAATCAAGGTTGATGATTTTTCCACCGGCACGGTGTACCTGTTCAATACGACCGGCAGTAGTTCCACCTATCTGCGAATGCTGCTCTATTCCGATGGCCGGATTCGCACCTATATCGGCGGCGGTTATTTTTACGCCTACAACGCCATTACGGTTGGCCAGTGGCATCATGTCGCTTTAGTGCGAACCGGCGGATTGGTGATCCTTTACGTCGATGGGGTGATGAAGGCAACCTATTGGTCAAGCTCGGTCGATGTCAATCCTGACGGCACACTCTACGTCGGCGCGTCGGAAAACAGCGAATCCGTTCACCTTGTCGGCCTGTTTGAGGATGTGCGATTCACCAAGAACAACGCCCGCTGGGTGACCGACTTCGACGCTTCGCAGGTGACGATTACCTATCCCAGCCTGCCCAAGCCCTCACGAGACCAGCCGGCTGATTTTCTGGTTCACTTCAATGAATCATTCGCGGATATTTCCGAAACGCTGCCGGTCAAAAGCGGTTGCTTCGATTTTGAAAACGGCGTATTCGACAAGGCCGCTCGTTTCAAATACGGCAATGTCAAATACGAGAATCTCGACTCGCTCAAACTCGGCGGCGATGACTTCACGCTGGATTTCCGGGTGCGAGTCGATTCCTATGATAATGGCAATTTCTACCTTGTGGATTCCGCTGGCAGCAGTTCCTACTACCTCAAATTCTATTTCTACAGCGATGGCAGAATCCGCCTCTACATCGCCGGGAGCTACTGGTACACGCCGACCGGGACTGTCCAGACCGGCCAGTGGCATCATATCGCCTTGGTGCGGGTCAATCGCGTTTTCCTGCTCTATGTCGATGGTGTCGCAACGTGGATGACCGCTTACGCGCCAAGCAATATCAACAACGACGGCAACCTCTACCTCGGCTCGGCGGAGAATTCCGAAAGCGTTCATCTCGATGGTCTGCTCGATGAGTTCCGCATCGTCAAGGGCACCGCCATCTGGATCGAGGATTTCACGCCGCAGGCGTCTGAATACCTTCCCACTCAACCAGAAGTTACAGAGCCGCAAGCGACGCCTGATTTTGTCTGTCATTTCGACGGCGGAATATTCGACTCCTCCGGCAACAACACGACCGTCACAGAAACCGGTGAGGTGGAATATGTAGCGGGTAAGTTCGATGAAGCGGGCAAATACGACGGTACGCAATACGCCATCATCGGCCAGCCTTCCGACTGGCAAATAGGCACCAGTGACTGCGCGCTGGATTGTTGGCTGAAACTTCCCGCCAACTACACCACAGGCCGATACATCTTCGACCTCGGCAGCCAGCGATTGTCCGCTTACACCTACAGTTCGAATCAGCTGCGGGTCTATTTCGTGGGCAGCTATTATTACATCGCCGACATCCCGACCGAGCAGTGGTTCCACCTGGTGATCTGCCGTGTCGGGCGATGCCTGTTTGTCTACATCAATGGTCAATTGAAACTGACCACGACCAACACCGGCAGCATAGCGCCGACTTATGATTTCAGCATTGGCTCATACTATTCCGGCTCAAGTCAATTCATCGGTCAAATAGATGAGCTGCGCCTGTTCAAAAGCGACGGCGTATTCGACCATGAATTCACGCCACCGACGGCACCGCAACCTAACCCGCCAATTACCGCGCCACCAGCAAGCTCGCCTCGCTTGATCGGCCCCAGCGGTGAAGCCTTCGCCAACAATCAAACCTTCCGCTGGACGGCGGTCTTTCAGGCGGATCGATTCGAGTTTGAATTAATCGGCGTCGAAACGCTCAGCGATTACCCCAATCGCACGCTGAACAAAACACTGTCGCTCGGTTCCTATCAATGGCGCGTGCGGGCGGGAAATAGCTACGGTTACGGCCCGTGGAGCGACGCCGTGCCGCTGATCATCAATGAGCTTATCCTATCCAACCCGCTTTGCGGCCATACCCACGACTGGCCGGAATACCTTCATGTCCGCGATGGCCTCGATGTGATCACGCTGAAATACGCCGCCACCGGAGTTGGCGACAGCGACGAAGAGGGCTGGCAGAATGCCGCAGGTACTTACAAACTCGCCTGGGATTCTTACTATAGCCTTTGGCGGTTGAGTGCACCCAACGTTACCATCCAGACCGATTATTCCAACGCTGCGTGGTCGCTGAACACTACCGAACCATCTGACGGCTTCCAGATTGAATACGACGACTATCAGCCGTGGTTCTTTTATTTCGCACCGGATGTCCAGACGGCGTTCGATCCGCCGGTTACCAAAGACGGCTTCTGCTACCTGCGGGCGTTCGATTGGGACTTTGAGCAGAGCGAAGATGGTCAGACCATTACCGGTCAAACCGCCAATGACGCCACCGGTAACCGCCGCGATTATTGGCGGCTCAAACTCCGCGCCGGGCAGGAATACACCTTCACGTTCGACATGCTCGACGATCTCTACCGGATGTATTTCAGGCTGTATGATCGCGACGGCAAAACCAATCTGTCCAGCACCTACACTTATTATGCCGGTACGGCGAGTTTCACCTACACGCCCAGCGTGACCGGCGAATACTTCCTCGTCGCCGACAGTTACAGCTATGGCTATTACGGCCATTATTCAATGCAGTCCGATCCGGCTCCGCTGCGTGGCGTTTTCAGCATCTCGCCGTGTAGCTTTACCAGCCGAGGATTATTTGCAACATCGCGTCCCGATCTTTACAAAGCCCTGCGATACCAGATTGAATTCCATCGGCCGGATTGCATGGACGCCCGCTGTCGATCACTCACCGTCAGCCACGACCTCATCGCCGCCCGTCATGAAACCATCGTTACCAATAAACGCGACTTCTGCGCAAGGCACCTGACCGGGGAGAATTTTCCAAACGCAAACGCGATCCGGCATTCGCAAAACGAATCGAACCCGGACAGCAATAACGCCTACACGCAAACCGGCTGGCGGATCATCGCCCGCGATACCGCGACCGGCCAGACCGAAGAGATCGGCTTCATCCCCGCCGACGCGCCGGAAAAGAAACTCGAAAACATCCCGTTGGCAGACGGCATTTACGAGATCGAAGCCAGACCGTCAGACCTGTTCTGGCAAAATTGCCACTGTCGCAAGTTGCTGACACTCAAGGTTGGCGATGGCGGAACCGAAACCACGGGCCTGCCGGTCATCCAGAACCTGCGACGAGAAATATCATCGTTAAACTTCCAGCCGGTTCTGAAATGGAACATCGCCGCCGAGTACGCACCCGCCGATATGCGGTTCGCCATCTGGTTCAGCACCACAACCCTGGTCGATGCCACCGGCCAGCCCGACATCACCATCAACTACTTCGATGGCCAAGGCGAATACCAGATCACCTACACCCAGACCGAAGACTGCTACGTGGCCGTCGCCGCAATCACTGATACCGAGGTTGGCCAAGTCGCAGAAATTCACCTGCCGTGGACGATAATACCGCCAATTTCACCGCCAAACCAGACGGCGAAATAATCTCGTAAATTACTGGAAATACAGGAGTAATTGACTGGATGAATCGCAAAAAACATGGCTTAATGTGATCGTGAACAGCGAATATAACCTGCTGTATAGAAAGGCATTACCGTGAAAGATATGAAATCAAAACCCGACAGAAAACGCGATGCAAAGCTCCTCGAAATCGCCAAGGAAGTGCTTTCTCTTGAAACGCTGGAAACCCGCAAATGGGATACTCACGACTTCCACGAACACGCCGTTTGGAGCATCAAAGAAGCCCTCGAAAAAGCCTACCAAGCGGGAAAGGAAAGTAAATAATGAACCATGAAAACAAAATACCGAAATTTCAATTCACACAAAACACCAACGGATTGCACGTTATCCGTGATGCCGCCGGTAACGAACTCGCCATTGACACCACCCAGCTGACCATGGACGACATCCGCGAATTGCTCAGCGGTTTTGGATACATTATGCAATCCATCTCCAGCCACACTTGGAACAAAGAACTGGTGGACATCAATCCAGAAAAATGACTGTTGCTTATAATGCCTACTGGTTTAAAAAATCATTCAAGCGTTTGGCGATGAGTTTGCGACGCTCTTTCAAAAACTCGTCATATTTATCCACACCCATCAATTCATTGTTCAAAGGGATGCATTGGGCTTCAAACGGAACAGTTCCTGCTTTGGAAATAACTTCTGGTATGTAGATTTCAGGAGATTTGTCGCCGATCTTTCGATTCATTTTTCCCGAAATAAAACACAAGTTGGCAATATCATCTGCCTTTCGTGTCACCCCGATTTTCTTCAAACGGGCCTTAGGAAATATATGATGAAACTGGAGTTTGTGCTGGACGCCGGAATGGCTTAACGCTATGATCAGATTTGACATCCAATCTTTGGCCTTCAAATCTCGGAACGCCAAGAACATGGTCTTGAATAGTGCGCTCCGCTGATTGCGTCCTTCCAGCTCTTCGGGTGTGATGTCGAGACGCCCAACTTGAAGCCTTAATCGATCGGTTAGCCCATCCACATTCCCGCCGTCTCTCAATGTGGCAATATCTTGATCCAAAATCGTTTCGCTGGAGCCACGAGAGTAGCGGCCCTTGGCATTCGCCAGCAGTACCCATTTTCGCAAACATTTACCTTCGTCAGGCGACAAAGAGTAGTCCTTCTTGTAGCCGTAATACGCAATGACAATCAGAATAAGCGGCGATGAAAGCAATGCCGGACTTTCGATTCCTACATTACTGGACATGAAATTGATAGCGAACTCCATACCCCGCTTGGAAATCTTCCAGTTTGTTTGTAATGCGTCTATATCCAGACTGCCAACCGTGTGAAACCGAGATTGGTTGGTTGCAAAGGCGACCAGATTTCTCAGATGCATGCCGCCCAAATCCAAATCGAATCCACCTTTTTTGCATTCCGATTGAAACGTTTGGAATTCTTTCAGAGAGTTGTGCCACTTGGCGGTAATTTGCGCCAATGCAAGATCGGAGCTTCTCAGCTTTGCTCCGAGTGAGTTCACTCGGACAAATATCTCCGTTACTTCCTCATAAGACAGGTTTCGTTCTAAGACATCCATTCGATATTCGTATTTCCGAATGCTGCGAAGTTGTGAAAGCCGATTGCTGTATCGATTGTAATTTGGATCATCGAAGCTAGTAACCCCGGCCCTTTTGAGAAACTCGGCATCGCTTTCACTTTTGAACACATCCGTGACTTTTACCCATTGTGGCAATTGAGCAAGTTTCTTAGTCGCAACCACAAATGTCATGCTATCAAATCGTTTTTGCAACTCATCTTCGGTCGAATCTGCCTCATCTTCAATTCGATCTTCGTCATTGTCGTCATCGGTATCATCGTCGTGAACTTCCGTTACAAATGTCATATCATCGGGATGCTCCAGATTGAATAAAAGCTCGATCGGCTTTTGTCTTCCACGCACATATACAGGATTCCCTCGAATAACCGCTGCCAATGACGTTAAGCGTTGTTGGCCATCGAGAAGCAATTGAGTGCTTCGATACGGATTTGTTTCTTGTTCAACGGCCATGTCCTGCAACGGAACTTTTTCGTCTGTTTCCCAGATAAGAATCGATCCAGAGGGATATTTTCTGTAGAGCGAGTCAAATAGATCTCGCACCCGAGGAGCACGCCAAACATATCGACGCTGCATTTCAGGAAGTCGAAGTTCGCCACGTTCTATTTTGCTAACAAGCTCATCTACGGTTGCCTGTGATTTCGCCATATCAAATCTCCTGCACTTCCCAGCAGGTGATAAGGAAGGGCTCCACAGCAAAGCTACCAAACTGCTGGAACGAATCCTAACGCGAGCTGAGTATTGATTTTAGTTCGAATTTACAGGGAAAATATAATGAAAACAGTTGATTTTTGCAATGAAAAAGCATAGCCGCCCCAATTCATGCCTATATGGAGAAGATTAGGCAAGAACTTCTTGCGACTGGAGTGCTTGAAGAAGCCAGCTGCGGGCAATATCGCTTTACTGAGAATTACGCCTTCGGAAGTCCCAGCACTGCATCTGGCGTAATCGCCGGACGAACGTCAAACGGTCGTCGTGAATGGAAAGTCAAAGATACCGGTCAGACCTATGGTGAATGGGACGAGGCACGGTTGGCGGAGTAGTTTCTTCTTCGGAGTATTTGACAAAGTAACTCCATTTGTGTGCAATTGGAGCGACTTTGCTCAATTCCGTGCATTTTCGACTCATATCGAGGCAAATTTCACAGAAATAGTCATATTCTGACTACTTCTGTGAAATATCGTCATGAAGTTCATGCCACATCTGCTGCTGGACAGTCCAGTCTGGTTCAAGGGCGATGCTATTGAGCCTCCGGATGGTAATATCGTCGCGGCCTCTGGTGGTCTGGGGCAGGTTCAGGATGGTTTCCTGAATGTCCGGGGTCAGTAGCAGCAGGTTCATGATCTGGGTCATGCGGGCGCGGGTGACCTGACCGTAACGGGCGAGGGTGGCCATATCTTCGACGTGGCCGTCTTTGAGCATCTGCTCGAAGTGAATCGCCAAGGCCATCAGTTTGCTGATGCGCGGCGTGCGAGCGACCTTGCGTTTGGGCTTTTCGCCGGGACGAATGGTCTTTTTCGACCGGCGGGAATTTTGAAAATGTATCTTTCGGCTGACGGTATATGCGTTCATGTGGTGGCCTCCTGAAGGCTTGTTTCGTTGGATTGACGGTTTAGGTTTTTGACTCCGCCGGGTGCGAAGGTGATGTTGATACTTTCAGCCTCGGCATCGAACTCGACACGCTCCAAAAGTAAACCAAGCATTCGCCATTGTTCCTTGTTGGTCAGCGTATCCCACAGCGGATCAAATTGCTTACAAGCGGTACGAATATCGGCGGTGGACAGAACGTTATTTTGCAATTCTTTCAGTCGGTTTATCGTGGTGGTGATGTCCCGTTCGGTAATAACGATTCTCTCTTGCAGGCTGGCGAATTGGTTTTCGTCTTGATTTGGCATAGCCAGCATTGGTTTGAGTTGGGCGTTGTAACTCGTCAGTTCCTTACGCAGAAGTGTGAGCCGCTTCCTGTGTTCAGCGGTGTCGTCCTTAACAGACTCCCGTGAATGGGAAACGATTTTGTCAATCAGGTTTTTGTCGAGGCCGATAGTTCGTATTTCATTGATGACAAACTGTTCGATTTCATGAGCTGGCAATGATGGATGCGGGCAATTCTTCCAACCTCGTGAGATGGCGTTCTGGCAGACATAATAGCGATAACGCTTGTCTTTCTTTTTGCTAAATGAATGGCTCATTCCGCTATTGCAGGCTTTGCAGCGGAGTATGCCTTTCAATAGGCCGCCATATTTGCCGAATCGTGTGGGAGATGGCAAGCGATGATTTTCAGCAAGGATTCGTTGCACGTCGTCGAATGTTTCGGTGGTAACAATCGCTTCATGCTCACCGTCATAGTTTTGGCCATCGTAGCGAACCAGCCCGATGTATAGCGGATTGGTCAATAGTGAATGCACTGAGTTTTTATTGAAGAGATGCCCCTGATGAACTTTCCCTTTTCGGGTAATCCAGGTTTTTGTCTGCCAGCCGAGACGGTCAAGCTGCTCGACAACGGGTAACATGCTTCCGTGTTTCAAGTACAAGCCGAAAATCGTCCGCACCTGCTCGGCTTCGGTTTCGTTGATAATGATTTTTCCGCCTTCGGGAACAATATCGTAACCAAGCACAGGCCGTCCGCCAGTGTACTTACCGCGCTTACGAGCCATGGCAATCTTGTCGCGGGTGCGTTCGGAAATCACTTCGCGTTCAAACTGGGCGAACGATAGCAGGATATTCAGCGTCAGCCTTCCCATGCTGGTTGTGGTGTTGAATTGCTGGGTGACCGAGACAAACGAGACGTTCTTGTTCTCGAAGCGTTCGAGGATTTTGGCGAAGTCCATCAGGCTGCGGCTCAGGCGGTCAACCTTATAAACGACTACGCAGTCAATTCTGCCTGCATCAATGTCGGCAAGCAGTCGCCCAATGGCTGGTCGATCCATATTCCCGCCAGTAAAACCGCCGTCATCATAATGGTCGCTCAGGCATTGCCAGCCTTGACCTTTCTGGCTGGCGATGTAGTTTTCCGCTGATTCCCGCTGCGCGTCGAGTGAATTGAAATCCTGCTCCAGACCTTCTTCGGTCGACTTGCGGGTGTAGATGGCGCAGCGGATGGTTGGTGGTGTTTTATCGTTACTCATGATTTGCCTTTCTTCTTGGTCAGGCCGAAAAACAGTTTGCCGTTCCAGTGGTTGCCCGTAACGGCCTTGGCGACGGCAGACAAGCTGTTGTATAGTTCGCCGTTCCACCGGACGCCGTTTTCCATGATGGTCGCGACGATGCGTTGGCCTTTGTACATCCGCTCCAGTTGCGTGCCGGGGACAAGGTCGCTCTGGTTGGCGGTGATGATGGCGGGCAGCGTTCGCGTTACCGTCTGGGCGTTGTCTGAAATGGGTTTCGCCTTTGGCGCGGTCATTCGGAGATGGGTTGGGTCAGCCAGTTCTTTTGCCCGTTTCAGAGATTCTTCGCTCAGGCCGCCATAGATGTTGGCCTGCATCTGCCAGAGGATTCGTTTGATAATGTGCCCGGCGTGTCGGCTGGTGGTCAGTTCGCCGCAGACCTTTTCATATTCCAGCCGCAGCTCCCCGATTGAGAGCGTTGCCAGGCGTTCCCAATGGTGTTGAATTGTCGCCGTCATAGTCGTATCTCCTGTGTTTACAGCGTGTTATCGTTGCACACATGAAGCCTCGACTCCGGCGAAACATCAAGGGAAGTTAACGAAGATTCTTCAGATTCTTCGCCATTTCTGAGAATTTCCGACGAATTGGGCGAAGAATTGGCCAGTCGGCGTAAACATTGAGAGAAAATTCGGACGATTTCATCCCGCCGTTGTTCTGGCGAGAGGCGAGAAAATAGTTTTGACATATTCAGCTCCATAGGTATCTGCGTTCTGGCTGACCAGAACAAATTGCTTGATACCTCTTGTTAACTCGCTGAATCGTCGCTTTGTCGGAAACAGGCGGGGTTGGTAGCCGATGGCTGTTAATCAGGATTTGAGGCTCGCGCGGTCTTGAAGCCGGTGATGGTACAAATGAGAGTGCATAGAACCTGCGTCGCCGAAATGGGATGGCGGCCAAAGAGAGCCAAAAGGATAGAAAATCGCCACTCACGAAACAGAGAGCTTCAGAGAGTTTTCGTTCCGCAAATGGGGATTCTGTGGCAGAGCGTGGAAATTACACCGTCAGAATAGAGCCGCAGAGAGCCGGGGAGGAAACGGCAATATCGCCGTAAGTGTTTGATAACAGTGGGATATGAAAACGCCCAGCCATTTGCATGACTGGGCGTTTCTGTTAATCGTAAACAGTGGTTTTTACGCCACTGGTTGTTTTTGGCTCCTCGACCAGGGCTCGAACCTGGAACCTAGCGGTTAACAGCCGCTCGCTCTACCAATTGAGCTATCGAGGAATAATAGCTTCGCATCCCGGTTTACCGGGAAAATAAATGATTATTTGTTCATGGCATCCTGTCCGGAAACGGTCGCGAACACCACGAAGTTCTTTAGTTTATGCCATTATCGGCGTTTGTCAAGCAACTAATAAAAAAAATCTCAATCAAGTCTAACACTTTTTAAAACAGCATCTTACGCTCCGTCGCCCTGCAGCGGAATCCCCAGATCCCGCAGCATTTGCCGGTCCTGATCGGCAGGGCGGCCCATCGTGGTCAGGTAATTCCCGACCATCGTACTGCTTGCCCCGGCAAAAAACATCCAGCTCTGTAGGTCGCGCAGGCATGTCTCCCGTCCACCGGCAATTTTAATCTGCCGGTCCGGCAACACAAACCGAAACATCGCGATGGTCTGGAGCGCCTCAATCGGACCTACCGGCTTATTCTCCTCGAACGGCGTGCCCGGAATCGGATTCAGAAAATTCAGCGGCACGGTATCCACCTCCAATTCCCGCAGCTCCATCGCCAAATCCACCCGATCTTCGAGCGTTTCGCCCAGTCCGATTATCCCGCCGCAGCAAATCTGCATACCGGCCTGCCGGGCATTTTTCACTGTAGTTATCCGGTCCTCATAGCTATGTGTCGTCACCACCTGAGGAAAAAACCGTCGAGAGGTTTCCAGATTGTGGTTATAGCGTTTGATTCCGGCGGCAACAAGGATTTTTGCCTGATCGAGCGTAAGGCTCCCCAAAGCCGCACAGCAACTGATCCGCCCACTCTCGTTAACCTCTTGAATGACGGGAACCAGTCGCTCCAGTTGCTGATCTTTAATATGATGGCCGCTGGCGACCAGACCGATACAGCCGGCCTGATTCGTGGCGGCATCACCGGCCGCTGCCAGAATCGAATCTCTATCAGCGGTAACGAGGGGCGTCTGGGTCTTGTAAAATGCAGACTGGGCGCAAAACCGGCAATCTTCGCTGCAATGTCCGGTCTGAACCGAAACGATGCTGCAAAGCGATATTTCCGGCCCCAGTCGCTGCAGGCGAATCTGGTTGGCATAATGGAATAATTGCAACAGTCCTCCGTCGGCCTGCGGCAGATTCAGCAGGGCCAGCGCTTCATCGCGTGAAATCTGATAGCCATCGTGGATAATCGCCTGTGACAATTCGCCCGGATGAATAGGTAGGCAGGGTGTAGTCATTATGTTTTTTTTTGTTAGCTTACTGGCGATCCGATTGAATCCGCCGTGCATCCTTGAAGCCACACAGGGCAATAATGCCCGCACTCAAAACGATACCGACAATCCACGGAATGAATCCTTTGGGGCGTTTCTCTTCGTCAACAGCCGTAGTCGTAACATTCTGCCGGCCGCGAGGCTGAGCATGAGCATCATCTGCGGTCATCGTCATGACAGGCAGAGAAAGAAAAAACATGATTAAAAGCGTATTAAAAAATTTCTTCAGCATAACTTCTCCAATAAATTTACAGTGAAATTTTAATTATACACAATCGGGCGGCGATGGAAAGAAAATCTTTGTTTATAAACGCCTCCGATTGAGTTTTCGCTTACGCGGCTCTTCGTATCCCGCTTTCTCTAATCATAATTACTTATACAGAAACCGGTTAGACACAGCCCTGCCATGAGCATTCTCCCCGAGTGGGTATAAACCGTGAATTTTATCAGACTTGACAAGACAACCAGAGTTTGCTAAAGTACTCTGACTAATGTAAGTGCATTTATAATAGTTGGTTATAAATCTGGAACCGGAGATGTTTTTGTGATAGAAACCCTTGCCCAACAGGCTCGACAAGCCTCGATAAAAATGGGAGCCCTTACGACAGCCCAAAAAAACCAGGCCCTGAAAACAATCGCCCAGGCCCTGAAAACCCATGAATCCCGAATTCTCGAAGTCAATCAGCACGATCTCGACCGGGCCGAAAAGGACCAGGTCAAACCGGTGTTGATCAAACGCCTGAAATTCGATTCCAGTAAACTCGCCGGCGTCATCGAAGGTATCGATAGCACCATTAAACTGGACGATCCGACAGGACGGACACTGGCGTGTACGGAACTGGATAAGGGGCTGGAATTGTATCGGGTAAGCAGCCCAATTGGTGTGCTGGGCATTGTGTTTGAATCCCGCCCTGATGCCCTGGTACAAATTTCAACACTTGCTCTCAAGAGCGGCAATGCGGTTTTGCTTAAGGGCGGCTCGGAAGCGGCAGAGTCGAACCGGATTCTGGCGGATGTGATTTATCAGGCTTCGCTGGAAGCCGGCCTTCCGGAAGGCTGGATGGCCCTGTTGGAGACGCGTGAGGATGTCAAGAGCATGTTGGCTCTGGATGAGTATATCGATCTGGTCATCCCGCGCGGCTCGAACGAATTTGTCAAGTACATCATGGATAATACGAGGATAGCCGTGCTGGGCCATGCCGACGGCATTTGCCATATCTATATCGACAAAGCCGCCGATCTGGAAATGGCGGTAAATGTCTCCTTTGATTCCAAGTGTCAGTATGCGGCGGTATGCAATGCCGTTGAGACCCTGCTGGTACATCGTGATATCGCGACAGATTTTCTCGGTGCAATTCGTGATAAATACGAAATGGCGAATGTCGAGTTGCGCGGCTGCGAAAAAACCCAGGGCCTGATCGACTGCAAACCCGCCACGGACGAAGACTGGCGGACGGAATACAACGACCTGGTTCTCTCCATCAAAATCGTCGAAAGCGTCGAAGAAGCCATCGACCACATCAACACCTACAGCTCGCACCATACCGATGCCATCATCACCTCGGACAAAACTGCGGCGAAACGCTTTCTCGAACTGGTGGATTCCGCGGACGTCTTCTGGAACTGCTCAACCCGCTTCGCCGACGGCTTCCGTTACGGCCTCGGCGCCGAGGTCGGCATCAGCACCCACAAAATCCACGCCCGCGGCCCCGTCGGTCTCGAAGGCCTCGTCACCTATAAATGGAAATTAATCGGCTCCGGCCAATACGTCGCCCAATACGGCCCCAACGGAAAATCCTTCACCCACAAAAAACTCGATAAGGAACTGGAGATATACCCAATGGGGTAAACTGCTCCCGGCATGGCCGAGCGTAAAGGGTATATCCGCATAAAATTAAGGGTTATTGAATGACCAGAGGCGGGTTTATGAAAAAGGACAACATCTCCTATCTGAAAGCCCCCCTGCCGTTATTTTTTGTCGCTCTGTCCGTTATTGCCGGCATCATCGCCGCCCGGTATATTCATATCCCGTTTATCGTCTTCACCATCTTTTGGTGTGGGTGCGTCATTCTCTACGGCATTCTGCTGCTCCTGCCGAAAACAGGAATAGTCCTGCCCCATCACCGAAAACACATGATGGTGTTTCTTTATATTGGTTTTTTCGCTCTGGGGGGCATGCGCTACGAGTTCCATTATCATTTTTACCCACGCGAACATATCATTGGCTGCTGCCCACCGGACCAGCCCCGGCTGGCCACCCTCCGCGGGGTCATCATATCCAAACCGCAAATCCGGCAAACTCTCGGCGCCATGCAGGACTATGACTTCATGCACGAGCCGGCGACGGTATTCGACCTCGATTGCCGGGAAGTCCTGACCGTTAATCCCGAGAAAGAAGAACCTCAATGGCGTCCTGTTCGCGGGCGTTGCCGTGCCATTGTGCGCGAACCCATGCTCAATTTACAGCAAGGCGATTCGATCGAACTGCTCTGCTGGATCGGTCGGCGCGGACGGGTGAGCAATCCCGGCCAGTTCAACCAGACCGATTATTTTCATGCCGGCCGCAATCTGGTTTATGCCGCCGTGGATTCCTGCGAAGGCATTACCTTTCTACCCGATACCCACCGACACTCCATTTTCACCACCTGCCGGCAGAAACTTCAGGAGCAAGCCGCTTCTCTGCTGACTGGTCCGGCCGCACCCGATGCCAGCTCGCCAGCGGCTCAGGCGGGCGTTGCCCTTATGGATGCCCTGATGCTGGGTCAGCGCGGCGAACTCTCACGCGAGTTCTACGATACCTTTCTGCGAACCGGTACGGCACATTTCCTCAGCGTTTCCGGTTTTCATGTTGGCCTGGTCGTCGGGCTGGTCTGGTGGGTCGGCTGGCTACTGCGGCTACCGCGCCGCAGTCATGCCCTGTTCTGTCTGGGCATAACCATTTTATACATGATGCTGATTCCGTCCCGACCGCCCATTCTGCGGGCCGGCATCCTTGCGATCGTCTTTTGCCTGGCCGCCATGGGCCGTCGCCAACGTAATCCGCTCAATCTGACGGCTTTCGCGGCCCTGCTAATCGTCCTCTGGCGGCCGATGGATGTCTTCAACGCCGGCTTTCAGCTTTCCTTTGTTGTCGTGCTGGGACTGATCACACTTTCTCCGGCCGTCTTTCTGGGGCGTTTTTCCCGTCGGGCCCTGATCGATGAAATCGACCGGGAAATCATCGCCTCCCACCAGCCCCAATCCGTCCGGAGGCAACTATTCGAAAAATGCCGACTAACTTTATGGGGCCTGTTTACGGTCTCTCTGGTCGCCTGGATTGTCAGTCTGCCGCTGTCTGCTGTTCATTTCAATCGAATTGCACCGTGGGGCATTCTCGGTTCAGTCATTATGTTCCCTCTCGTGAGCCTGAGCATGTTCACCGGCCTTCTGACAATGGCATTCGCCCCTCTGCTGCCCACACTGGCAGCCGGTTTCGCCGGGCTCTCCAATATTGGCTGCCGGCTGATTATTTCCTGCAACAATGCCCTGGCTGGCCTGCCCTTCAGTTCCATTCACACTGCCGTTCCGCCCTGGTGGCTCATAGTCTTCCATTACCTGATGCTGCTGGTGATCCTCTGGTCAATCCGACAGAAAGGTCGTATCGGGCGACTGCCGCTTTATGGATTTCTATTAAGCATGATCGTTTTCGTATCGCTGCTGCCCGTTCGGCTCTGGCATAAAGGCGAACTAAAGGTGCATATTCTGGACATCGGCCACGGCAGCTGTAGCGTTACCGAACTGCCTGACGGCAAAGTCATCCTTTACGACATCGGCTCCCTCTCGGATTACGACCTAGCCTGGCGGACGGTGATTCCATTTTTGCGCAGCCGGGGTATTCAGCAACTGGACGCTGTCTTCATTTCCCATGCCAATCTCGACCATTATAACGGTCTGGTGGATTTGTGCCGGGGTTTTCTCGTCCGCCGCATCTATACCACACCCTCCTGGCGGCAGCAAATCGGCAGCAGCGAACGCTTCGTTCAGCGGGCATGTAACGCCATGAACCAGACCATCGATTTTACCAAACGCGGCGACCGGTTAATCACAGACCACAAACTCGATTATGGTTTGGAAGTACTCTGGCCGCCGGCCAATCTGCCCATTGAGATAGAGGCCAACGACACCTCATTGGTCCTGCGGATTACCTGTGCGAATCAGACCGTTCTGCTCTGCGGCGATATTGAAGAAGCCCCTCAGCGCTGGCTCATTGAACATGAACTGCCGGAACGTCTGCGGGCCAATGCCATACTGCTACCCCACCACGGCGCCCCGGTTCCCAGCCTGGCCGATTTCGTAACCGTAATCCAACCCAAGCTGGCCCTCAACTCCTCCGGCAGACTCTCAGATAAAAAACTCGACCAGCTCGAGCAACTCCTTCCCGACACCCCCATCTATCACACCTTCGAGAACGGCTGCCTTACCATTACCTGCGGCCAGAAAACGCCAATGCAAATTAAAACATATCTCAAATATTAAAAATCGGTATAGTTGCGGCATGTCCGCCCTGTGGGGGCTGCGGCGGTTGTAATTCCATAACAATCACAATTCGGCAAAATTCTTCAGCATCTGCAATCCCACAGCCTGTGATTTCTCCGGGTGAAACTGCGTGGCCATGAGATTATCCCGGCGGATACTGGAAACAAACTCCACACCATGTTGGGTTGTCGTTGCCGCGACACTCATATCTTCCGGCATGACATAATAAGAATGCACAAAATAGACATAAGCCCCCGGCAGTATATCCCGGTTCAGCGGGCTCTCCTGCTTGAGATTCAGGCTGTTCCAGCCCATGTGAGGAATCTTGAGCGAGTCGGCATTCGCCAAATCTTCAAAATCGAACTTGACGACCTTGCCTGACACAATACCCAGCCCTTCATATTCCCCATCCTCATAGCTGGCGTCAAACAGCAACTGCAGCCCCAGGCACACACCCAGAAACCACTTACCATCCTCTACGACCTGTCGGATCGGGTCCACCAGTCGCTTTTCGCGCAGCGTCTGAATCGCATCACGAAACGCACCAACGCCCGGCAGCACAATCTTTTCCGCGGCCCGAATCTGTTCCGGTTCCGTAATCAATTGCGCTGCCGCACCGACTTTCTCAAAGCCTTTCTGCACACTGTGCAGATTGCCCATCCCGTAATCTATAATGCCTATCATTCGCTTTATCTATTTCATCGATTGCATTAACGTTCTTATCTCGTATAAACCACAATCTCTACTCGACGATTCTGTGCCTTACTGCTCCCGGTCGGATGATGCTCCCCGCGGCCGGCCGCCACCAGGCTTTTAGCCGAAATACCCTGCGATATCAAATAACGAGTCACCGCCAGCGCCCGCTCCGTGGAAAGCTGCCAGTTATCCTTCCATTTACTCTTCTTGATCGGATCGGTATCCGTATGACCGATGACCCAGATTTCCTTACCACTGTGTTCCCGTTTTATTATGTCGGTAATCCGGTTGATGCGTGACTTGGACGTTGATTTCAACGTCACCTGCCCGGAGTCAAACAACACATCGCTGGTCAACGGCACGGTAATGGTACCACGGGATGGATCGTAAACGCCGCCTTCGGCGCCAAGCCCACCGGCAGCAGGGGTTTCGGACCGGGCCTGCGAAGCAACCTGAAGCTCCCGCTGACAATCCTGATAACGGGCCTGCCAGGCTTGAGCATCCTGCTGCAATGACTGAAGGTTAGACCGGCAATTATCCGCTTCCGCCTGTGCGGAATCATAAAGAGCCTTCATGTTTTCCAATTCGGAATTACAGGCCCGAAATTTCTGTTCCCACGGCTGGCATCCTCCTGCCAATAAAAGAGTTACAGCCAGCACCATCCCGCCCGCCATTTTAATCCATTGCATGTGACACACTCCTTACTAACTTCTGCAAAAGTGGTTAATCCTTTAACTGACACACTATTTTGTACGTTTATCCGTCATCAATGCACGAAAATCCTTTATGAGCTTGCCTATTTTACGAGCAAACAAATAGAATGTCACCCCTAAACATGCCATAATTGCCATAAATGCGATCATGGGAACCCGCCAAAGATCCCGGCCCAGGAATTTTACGGTCACTTCTTGCATATTACTGAGCATAAACAGTAAAATAAGCAGCAAAAAGAGCCCAATACCTGTCAGTTTTATGTAAATCAGTATCTTTTTAACATTCATAAGACCAGCTTTCTTTTGAAATTTACGGTATCATCTGCGGAGAAATCATGGAATTCCTGAAAAAATCAACAATTTGGTCGTGAAATATCATCACAAACACCGTTGCCGCCGACAAAAATGGTCCATAGGGAATCTCGCGTTTGCGGTGCATAATTAAACGCGTTAACGCCCAACCCAGCCCCATGAAAGGAGCCACAAAAAAGGCGATAGTCGGCGTTATCCAGCCCGTAACCGCTCCCACAGCCGCCATTAAATGGACATCGCCCAGGCCCATGGCTTCTTTCCCGAAAGCCAGCGTTCCGCCGATACGTGTTCCCCAGACCACACCGCCGCCAATCAGAAAACCAAACACGCTGCCCAGAAAACCCGCCAGCCAACGCTGCTCCAGAATCATTTGCTGCCACCACTGGCTGATCGCGAAGTCCTGCCGCGAGATATACAGGCACAGCAATCCCAATCCAACCACCGGCAAGAGAAACAACAGCTCCCAGAGCATCTCTTTTCTATCGTTAATATTAGTTTCATCAAAAGTTACAGAGGTCGCCATGCTGCCGTCGGCTTTGGAGCCCTTTAGTTCATGCCGCTGTTGAAATTGTTCCTGTGCCTCATCAAGGGCGGCATAGCTTCGCGGAATAATTCCTCGCTGAACCAGCAGCATACCAATCACCAGCCCAATCACCGCCCCAAAAGCACATGCCGCCATCTGCGGTCCGGCATACGGCATCACCCGCCAGGCATTTTCCTGCACGGCCGGATCGATGACAACGGGACTCCAGGCCCCCAAAATCAGACCGGCGATTGTCGCCGTGTAGCTGAGCGATAAGGGAATGATCCAGTGTTCGGCGTCGATGAGCGACGAGGCGAGCAGGCACGACACCAGAACAAGATGACCGATATAAATCGTCCAGCCACCATTAGTAAAAACGGGCATTTCCTCGCGTACCCCCTCCATAAAGTACAACCAGTATAGTCCCGCAAACAACAATGCCGTCAGCAGCTCGATAAACGAATAGCGAAAGGAAAACGGCGTATGACATTTTCGGCAGCGGCCACGCAGTAAAAACCACGCAAAGACAGGGATATTATCATACCAGACGATCGGTTTTTTACAGACCGGGCAATGGCTGTCAGGTTTGACCAGCGACAAATCCAGCGGCAGGCGGTACACGACAACATTGAGAAAACTGCCGATACTCGCGCCTAAAGCGAAAAAGAAAATAAGCCATATATAATCAGGAACCATAAAAGCCTAACCCGGCATAGCCGGAATGTAACGCAGGCATCTTGCCTGCATTATGTTCATGCATTGATGCGTTAAAGCGTTTATGCGTAATATAGTAATCTTTTCGCCCGGCGATCTTACTCATGGGATATATTTTTCAAGGCCTTGACCTTCATGGGCAGGCCGAACAAGCGAATGAAGCCGGTGGCGTCTGTGCTGTCGTATTCAGCGCCCATCTTGAAACTGGCCAGATCGGCGACATAGAGGCTGTTCGGACTCTTTACGCCGGCCAGCAGGCAATGCCCTTTATAGAGCTTCAATCGGACTGTGCCGGAGACTTTCTCCTGCGTCGCATCGAAAAAGGCGTCAAGAGCTTCCCGCAATGGTGAATACCACTGGCCGTAATACACCAGTTCGGCATACCGCAGAGACACCTGCTGTTTGTAATGCTGCGTATCACGATCGAGACAGAGCATCTCAAGAGCACGATGTGCCGTCATGAGAATCGTGCCGCCGGGCGTTTCATAAACGCCGCGACTTTTCATGCCGACGAGGCGGTTCTCGACCAGATCGGCCTGGCCGACACCGTGTTTGCCGCCCATCTCGTTAAGCGTTTCCATGAGCCTGACCGCATCGACCGGCTTGCTGTCCAGTTCGACAGGAACGCCCTTTTCGAAACCGATCTCCACATAATCCGCCTGATCGGGCGTCTGGGAAATGGGATTGCTCATGACAAACAAATGATCCTGCGGCTCGTTCCAGGGGTCTTCCAGGTCGGCGCCTTCGTGGCTGATATGCCAGATATTGCGGTCACGGCTATAAATCTTTTCTTTAGTCTGTTCGATGGGAATATTTCGGGCTTTGGCATATTCGACAGCGGCTTCCCGGCTGGTCAGCTCGAAGCCCGGGTCTTTCCAGGGCGCTATGATCTTCAACGCCGGGTCCAGGGCCATATACGTCAGTTCGAAACGGACCTGATCGTTGCCCTTGCCCGTGGCGCCATGCGAGACGGCATCGGCCCCCTCTTCATGTGCCACCCTCACCTGCTCACGGGCGATCAGCGGCCGGGCGATGCTCGTGCCCAGCAGATAGTCGTTTTCATACACCGCGCCCGATTTCAGGAGCGGCCAGACAAAACTCTCCATGAATTCCTGCCGGAGGTCAGCCACGACGCATTTATCCGCGCCGCTGGCCAGGGCTTTCTTCTGAATACCTTCCAGTTCATCCCCCTGGCCCAACTCGGCGGCGAAGGCAATAACCTCGCAGTTATATTTTTCTTTCAGCCACGGTAGAATCACGCTGGTATCCAGCCCGCCGCTGTAGGCCAAAACAATCTTTTGGATATTATCTGCCATAATGTCTTCCTGTTAAGAAACTTACATGCGTCAAGACTCACAATCCGGACTGGTTGACTATACTCGAAAAATGTGATGGTTTCCAGTAAAAATCGGGAAAATAAATCTGAACGAGAACATTACAATAATGATCCTTGCTGTGCACGTCAACAGAATGACAAAACACATGTTTACTTAATCCGATTGAAATGTCCCATTTTGTCGGAACATAATTTATGTGCGGATAGCAGGCTTTCTCCCGGCCCTGCCGGAACTATTTAACCAATTGGGTAAAATTGAAACATCGAAGGAGCAGTTATGAAAACTTATCATGTCAAGCTTTGCTGCGCAGTAATCCTGATGGGTTTATATCCCCTGAGTGTTCTGGCAATTACTGCCGACCCGATCGATCCTTGCCGGATTGACACCATTGCTAAATGGCTGCCGGAGAAGCCGCATGGTCTGGGACGGCCGGTGAGTGACCGGACGGCATGGGAGGGATTCGGCAAAAAAAACGACGGAGCTCGCCATATCCGTTACGCTGAAAAATTGTTGAAGCAGGAACCGCCGCAATTGACCGATGAGCTTTATCTGGAATTCACCCGACACGGCAATCGTACACGATATCAGGATCAGTACCAAGAACTGGAAAGGAGGTTCAATGCCTTCGCTCTGGCGGAATGCCTGGAAAACCGGGGGCGTTTTATTCCCGTTCTGGAAGAAGCTGTTCGACAAACCTGCCGTCTGAAAAGCTGGACCTTACCGGCGCACGATGAAAAACTGACCGATTTTCAAGGCAAGGAACATATCGTGGCCCTGGGTTCATCACGCCTCGCCTGGCAACTGGCCGAGATAGAGAAACTCACGGGTGAAAAACTCTCACCTGCGGTGCGTGAGGAACTACGGAAAAATGTTCACCAGCGTGTCCTGGTGCCGATCAAGATAATGATTGCAGGCAAACGCTCGCCTCACTGGTGGTTCAAGACCGGCAACAACTGGAATGCCGTCTGCTGGGCCAATGTGACCGGTGCGGCCCTGGCCCTGATTGAGGCCCCTCAGGAGCGTGCTCTTTATGTCGCGGCGGCTGAGCATTATATCAACTATTTTTTGAACGATTTTCCTGAGGACGGCTACTGCTCTGAGGGACTGGGTTACTGGAATTACGGCTATGGGCATTTTCTAATGCTGACTGAAACCGTTCATCAGGCCACCATCGGCCAACTCGATTTTTTTAAGCTTCCCAATGCCCGCCGGGCGGCCAGCTTTGGCCGGGATATCATGCTAACGGAGACAATAGCGCCTGCCTTTGCCGATTGCCGCATCGGGACTCGACCGGATTCGAATTATATGTACTACCTGTCACATCGCCAGGGATTGTCATGTCCCGCACCGTCCCGTCCAACATGCTATCCCGGCGAGCATATTTTTGAAATCCTGCTGTTCAACTTTCCCGGCACTTTTGCAAAAACCGCAAAAGAGTCTATAGATACCCGGTGGAAACTTCCCGCCCGTACCTGGTTCGACAAATCCGGCATACTACTCTGCCGGCCCGGCCCGGAATATGCCGAATGCCGGCTGGCCGCGGCCTTCAAGGGCGGCCATAACGCCGAGCATCACAATCATAATGATCTGGGCTCTTATGTAGTGGTGGTGGATAATGAACTGGTCCTGGCCGACCCGGGGTCCGAAGTTTATACCTCCCGGACATTCAGTTCCCGACGCTACGAAAGCAAAGTGATGAATTCATACGGCCATCCCGTTCCGGTTCTCGGCGGCAAGCTGCAAAAAACCGGCCGAAAAGCTCAGGCAAAAATCATGGCGACGGATTTCCAAAAGAACAGAGATCGGCTGGTATTTGATTTAACATCAGCGTATGATCTGGAAGACTTATCTCATTTTGAACGCGAATTTACTTTCGATCGTAAAGACGACGGCATGACAACCCTTATTGATACAATTGAATTTACCAGCCCTCAGACATATGAAAACGCTTTCATCACCTTTGGCGACGCTGAGCAAACGGGTCCTGATACACTGAAGATATCACACAATCAGGCGGCTGTAACGGTATATATTATGAGTGTGGATAATCCGTATCAAATCTCTCATGAAACGATTAATGAAAAACTCCGTTCCCGGAAAAAGCCGACGCGCATCGCAATAACCATTAAAGAACCGTCACAGAAAATCAGGATGATTTACCGGATTCACCCCACAAGAGATCGGAACCAGGACAAGTGACCGTTCTGCGAGAACCCGCCGGTGCGATATGTAT
>CAYZXY010000051.1:0-22940 GCA_964482555.1 uncultured Pirellulales bacterium | reverse complement strand
GATCGGAACCAGGACAAGTGACCGTTCTGCGAGAACCCGCCGGTGCGATATGTATGAAAGATTCACCTTTGTGTAAATCTGCGTCATCAGCAATAAAAATCGGAAGATCGCAAAGTTTTTTGAACCTTACGACCTTCTGATTTTCAGACTTTCAAGCCCTTAGCCGTGCGGGCACTTTTTGAGCGTCATGAACCAGTCGAGCATCTGGTAATCATCGCTTTTCTGCACTTCATCCATGCGGTCTTTGGCGGTGCCGCAGGAGCCCGGTGGCGGCACGATGACATCATCGCCGAGCTGCCAGTTGGCCGGTGTGGCGACTTTATGTTCCTCGGAATGCTGCATGGCGACCAACAGACGTTTGATTTCCTGCATGTTGCGGCCGTTTTCCAGCGGATAATACAGAATTGCCCTCACCGTCGCTTCGGGATCGATAATAAAGACGGCACGCACCGCCTGCGTATTGCTGGCGGCAGGCTGCAGCATGCCGAATTTCTTCGAAACTTCCATCGTCAGGTCGCTGATAACAGGGAACTCGACCTCAATGTTCTTCATGCCTTTATACTCAATCTTCTCTTTGATCGTCCGCAGCCAGGCGATATGGCTGAACGTACTGTCAATTGACAACCCCAGCAGCTCAGCGTTCAACGTCCGAAACTCATCCGCCATACTCGCAAAGGTCATAAATTCCGTGGTGCATACGGGGGTAAAATCCGCCGGATGCGAGAAGAAAATCACCCATTTGCCGCTGAAATCGGCGGGGAAATTGATAGTCCCCTGTGTGGTTTCCGCCATAAACGACGGGGCCTTTTCACCTATCAATGGTAATCGGCCGCTCTGCACTGATTCACTTTGTTCCTGCATAATGAAACTCCTTTCCTTATTCAATGGACCTTCATCCGGCATAGCCGGATAATTCAAATTACGAAACTCGAAAATATATCGATTATTTTGTATCCTGCGGCCTGTCTTCTTTTTGACATTTACCGCATAAGCCTTCCAGCACCAATCGCTGGTTTATCACTTTAAACTTATCCTTTAATGAATCCGGCAGTTTAACGCCTTTAAATTCGCCGCACTCAAAATCAATGATGGCATTGCATCGCAGGCAACGCAAATGATGATGACACGATAAATCCGGATCGAATCGACGGGGCTCGCCATACCCTTCAACAGCCCTGATCAAGCCGATTTCCACAAATGTCAACAGCGTCCGATAAACCGTATCGAATGAAATATGCTGATATCCCTTTTTGACCTGCTGATACACATCATCAGCTGCGGGGTGTTCTTTCGATGCCAGTAATTGTTTATAAATCGCTATCCGCTGGGGAGTTAACCTCAGCCTATTCTCCCGGCAGATTTGACGAAACCTGTTTAATTGATCTGTTGACTCTTTTATGTTCATACATATAACTATTTAGTAACAATTACGATTAGTCAATGTTATTGTGACAATTTTTTATATTTTTTGTCAAATAAACGCAAAGCAACCCTGAAAATATAACCAATGGGTATAAGAATTCCCACCAGGGCCAGTCGTAAAGGCTATGCCTGCAAATAGTTACGTTTGGACAAAACGTAAATTTTCAATCTGAACGAGTATAAAAACCAACCGATCAATTATGAACCGTTAAGAACGATAAAATAAATGACTTACGTTTTAGCAGGACATGAAATTCAAGCCGTTTATATTAGAGGCATCCTTAAGTGAATTTATTGCGAATAATCCGCAATATACTCATACAATTTATCCGACGAATTGCATCCGTCAATGAAAGAGCGGGCTTTTTTATCCGTCATAAGACGCGAAATTTTTGCCAGAGCCTGAATGTGCGGACCGGTTTTTTCCTGGGGCGAAACGAGCAGAAAAACGGTGCTGACCGGCTGTTTGTCGATACTCTCGAAATCAATGGGACCGGCCGGTTTGCCGATTGCCAAAGTCACCTTTTCCACGCCATTGGTTTTGGCATGCGGAATGGCAAAGCCCTGTCCGACGCCGGTGCTGCGTATCGCTTCGCGCTGCATGACCGCTTTTAAAGTCTTGTCATAATCCAGTATAAGGCCGGCTTTATTAACGCAATCAATCAATTCCGTAATGACCTGATATTTTTCCATAGACGATAAAGGTACAGCCACACATTCGGGTTTTAAAATTTCTTTAAGTTGCATACTCTCATCCGCAATCTTTAACAATTCAGTTTTAATTTAGCAAAGAAACGTACGATACCATACTCATAAGCTAAAGGCAACGAAATTCACTGACCGTTATAAATTTATCAATAATAATACGTTAGCGTTCTACCCCCCCTATTACTGTTTTGAGATAAAAGAAATGATTTAGAGTAGAGATGATATGATTTAACCTTTGTGTCGCAAATCCCCTTTTACCCAACAATTTTACCCTTGCCAACTTGTCAGGGTTCATTTATAGTTAACGCCCTGTACACCAACATACAGAAAATAAGTTATAACTATATTGATATCAGGAGATTAAGTATGACAAGCCCTGTGAATGCCGGACTAACCGAAATCGACCAGCTATGTATTCAAACTATCCGTTTTCTAGCCATAGATAGCGTTCAGGCAGCCAATTCGGGCCACCCTGGTATGCCCATGGGCATGGCAACAACCGCCTATACGCTGTGGACAAAATACCTGCACTTCAATCCGCAGAATCCTCAATGGCATAACCGGGATCGTTTTGTGCTTTCCGCCGGTCACGGCAGCATGCTGCTTTATTCCCTGCTGCATCTGACGGGCTTTGACCTCCCACTTGAAGAATTAAAGAACTTCCGTCAATGGGGCAGCATGACACCCGGCCACCCTGAATACGGCCATAGCCCGGGTGTGGAAGTGACGACCGGTCCGCTGGGACAGGGCATTTCGAATGCTGTCGGCATGGCCATTGCGCAGAAATATCTGGCCAACCGTTACAATAAGGAAAACTTCAACCTGTTCGACTACAACATTTTTACGATAGCCGGCGACGGCTGTTTGCAGGAAGGCATCAGTTCCGAGGCTTCATCGCTGGCCGGCCATCTGGGTATGGATAACCTGATCGTTATCTATGATGACAATCATATCACCATCGATGGTGAAACCGAATTATCTTTCACAGAAGACCGGGCTCAACGCTATGAAGCGTACGGCTGGTATGTACAGGTCATCGACGGCGACGGCAATGATATGCAGACCATCGCCCAGGCGATCGAAAACGCCAAGGCGGAGAAAAACCGCCCCTCGCTGATCCAGCTGCGGACACACATCGGTTTTGGCAGTCCCAACTTCCAGGACACCCACACGGCCCACGGCGCTCCGCTGGGCGAAGATGAAATCAAACTGATCAAGAAAAACAACGGCTGGAATCCTGACATCACATTCCACATCCCGGAAGAAGTCAGAAAACACATGACTGAATGCATCGCCCGCGGCCAGGCAATGGAAGATCAATGGAACAAGATGTTCGATGAATATGCCAGAGCCTATCCTGAACAGGCGAAAGAAATTAAACTGGCTGAAAAGAATGAACTGCCTGTCGATATAGACGGCTTGCTGCCCGCCTTTGATGCCGGCGGAAAAGTAGCAACCCGCAAAGCATCTGGCGCCGTATTGGACGCCCTGATGCCGAAACTGGAACTGGTTCTCGGCGGCAGCGCCGACCTGACGCCCTCCAACAACACCCAATGGAAAGGCGCCGTCGACTTCCAGAAGGAAACCCGCGATGGACGTTATATCCGCTACGGCGTTCGCGAGCATGCCATGGGCGCCATCATGAACGGCATCAGCGTCAGCGGTCTGCTTCGGCCTTACGGCGGGACGTTCCTGACCTTCAGCGATTATATGCGGGCGTCAATCCGTCTGGCAGCCCTTTCGAAATACCCGAGCATTTTTGTCTTCACGCATGACAGTATCGGTGTCGGTGAAGATGGACCGACCCATCAGCCGGTGGAACATGCCGCGGCCTTGCGGAGCATTCCAGACCTGCTGGTTTTCCGCCCCGCGGACGCCAACGAAACGGCACATGCCTGGAAATATATTTTAACGCACAAAGACAAACCCGCAGCCATTCTGCTGACCCGTCAGGGACTGCCGGTCCTGGATCAGTCGAAATACGCCCCTGCTTCGAATGTCGAGAAAGGCGCTTACACGCTTATGAAGGGGCCGAAGGATACGCCGGATATACTGCTACTGGCGACCGGTTCGGAAGTCTGCTTCGCTCTGGAAGCGGCGGAAAAGCTCGCCGGCGAAGGCCTCTCCGCCAATGTGATCAGTATGCCAAGCTGGGAATTGTTCGAAAACCAGGATCAGACCTATAAAGACAGCGTCCTGCCTCCGTCCGTCACAGCCCGCGTCGCGGTGGAAGCCGGCGTTGATCAGGGATGGCACAAATACATCGGCCTCAAGGGCAAATTTGTCGGTATGAGCAGCTTCGGCGCCTCGGCCCCCTGCAACACCTGTTATGAAAATTTCGGCATTACAGCCGACGCCGTTTTTGACGCCGCAAAAAAATGTATACCCAAAGGGTATGAAAATTCCCGGCAGGGCCGGGCGTAAGCTTTTTATCCGCAAATAATTACGTTCCGGCAAAACGGGGATTTTCAATCGGAACGAGTATATTAAGGCATAAAACTTATTTTAATGTATTTAAAGGAGTGCCGGTTTAATGCCGCACTCCTTTTTTTATACCTGTTTACGTTTATGAAGTCTAAAAATCCGATTTATACCCAAAGGGGATGAAAACTACCGCCAGGGCCAGTCATAAAGGCTATGTTCGCACATAGTTACGTTTGGATAAAGCGGGGATTTTCGATCGGAACGAGTATATTACCGTTCGGCACGTTATCATTTATGCGGATGATGCATGGCCCATGGATTAACTGGTTTGCGGTTTTTTCCGGCCAGGCTTAAAAAAAGATTTCCCAAGCATGCCCGCTTGAACAATAATGCTGCGGCATACCTGCTTAAATGTAAAACGTAAGGGGATTTTTTCAGGCTGAGCCAGTTGCGGCACGCAATGGATGTCGATTGCATCTCCAAAGGTCATAATGTTGTTCAGATCGGGATAATCGGAATACAGCTTACGAGCAGTTTTCAAAAAGAATATATCCTCTTCATCCCAGTTAAACAAACGACAGCAGACACGTTCGCATGCCAGGGCGTTGCGGCCGGCGATAATCAAACCGACATGTTTCGGATCGCCCTTCAAGGGAGCATTGCCTTCCATGGGACAACGCCGTCAATGATATTCAAAACTGGCGCCAGCCTGTCGTAAATACCCAGCAGCAGGGTACTGAACCGTTCATATTGGCCCCCGCGCAGAAAATGCCAGACGGCTTTTTCCTTACCATGCACACAGCCAAACATATTCTTGACGGCAATGGTCGCGCCCATCTAGCTGTGCGTTTTCAGTTTGGGCAGATTAATGATCCTGTCCGCTTCGAGAGCAACCTCACTGATGCCGACATGAGTGCCGTCTATACGTATCCGCCGGGGCCTGTCCAGTTGCGTCCAGGGAACGTCAATCCGACGCAACGGCTCCGCCAGCCCCAAAACATGCATACAAGCACTGGTATCGCCCCAGGCAGGAGAATCGCCGACAAAGGGGCGTGCGCCGTAATCCTTCAGCAATGTCGCCAGGGTCAGAATGAGAGTCGGATCGGTGACTGCGGCTTTTTTCCGGGGAACAGGGGCGATCAGATTCGGCTTGATCAGAACGCGGTCTCCTCTGCCCACCAGATTCTCCAGGCCGCCCTGCTCGGAAAAAACACGCTCCAGAATTTCTGCCAGAACACCCTTATCGTAATCCTGACATTCGTGTAGTGATACTTTGGCTTTACTCATACCCGATTATAGCAAACTGTCGCCGAAGTGTGAAATGGCGATTTATACCCACTGGAGTAGAAACTCCCGGCAGGGCCAGGCGTAAGCTTTTTATCCGCAGATAATTACGTTCCGACAAAACGGGTATTTTCCATCGGAACGAGTATACAACATTAGTACCAGACAGAAATAATCAAATGCGGTTCCGTCTTTTTCCCCTCAACGGCTCCCACTGTCATTTTAACAAACTTAACGATTATTTCCTCATTTTCGTCAATCCATTCGTTAATGACATTGTCCAGATGATGCATGGCCGTATCGGTCAGTTTGACATGAAAAGTACGTACTCGCGTCGCACCGGTTTCCGTATTCACAAGGGGACGTTTGTATTCCCGCTCCGGCTCATAGCCGCCAGTTTTCTCAAACGATTGAAATGCAACCGACATCTCCGGTGCGGTTTCGCCTTCGGGTACTTCCAGTCTGATCGGCTCCTCTTCCAGTTCAGGTTCCGGTACCGGCTCTGGATAACGACATTTAGGGCATTGCACCCGTTCGCTGATCATTGATTCCGGAGCTTCCATCTGTTCATTACATTGACTGCATTTGAAATAAATCATTTACCCGCCCTCTTCACTCAGTATGGAATCTGTATAAGCCAATTTATGCTTTATCTATGCAATAAGCGAATACACGACCCACATAGAATCAGAAAAACAGAATTGATCAGGTTAAATATTGCGTCTATTCGTCAAGATCACGTATCCATATATTCCGATATTTTACCAGATCTCCGTGATCCTGCAAAACCAAAGACAGCTTCTCAGCGTGTTTTTTATATTCGGGACGACGTTTATGAGAGGTAGGTCCAGTAAAGGCCATGTTGTCCTGCACAAGAATGCCATTATGCAATACCGTTACCGTTGCCGGGGAGGTATATTTGCCTTTTTCATCAAATTCTGGAGCGTGGAAAATGATATCATAAGACTGCCATTCTCCCGGTTCCCTGGAGACATTTACCAATGGAGGATATTGTCCATAAAGCGAGGCGGCCTGCCCGTCGGCGTAGGTTCGATTCTGATAAGAATCCAGCACCTGAATTTCGTACAATCCCATTAAAAAAATCCCGCTGTTGCCGCGCCCCTGACCACGTCCTTTGACGATGACAGGGCTGGCCCATTCAATATGCAGTTGGATGCTGCCAAAAGCCCCGCGGGTGCGAATATCACCAGTTTTGGGTTTCACGACAAAATAATCGTCCATGACATCCCATTGGGCCTCCGTTGTATTATCGACGGAAATCCATTGAGACAAATCATTTACGTTATCTCCTGTGACTTTTTTCCCAAATAAGACAATGGCATCTGACGGGGCGATAAACGAATCCTGTCCCGGCTGTACCACTTCGGGCGGGTCGACATCCATACTGTGAGGTTTATTTTTGAGGATATCTTTATATTTGTAACCGGCAACAGCGCTCATCATGGTCATCAGCAATACTCCCAACACGACGAGATAACAGACACTACAGATCCTGATCTTCATAAACAACTCCTATTTAATCATTTATAGAACATTTTCTTAGCGGACGGTTGTCGGCCACCTGCCATTCTAACCGTTTTTTAAAAAAGATAATGAGATTATTTATTTTCCATCTATATGTATTGACATATAATTTCGAAAAAATATTTTTAATGGAAAGTTATTTATACCCAATTGAGCATAAAACTCCTGGCATGGCCACGCATAACTTTTTTCTAAATAAATAATTATGATTGAAGAAAACGGGAAAACATAATTGGAAGCCGTATTTAAGGAAAGAAAAAAACATAGAAAAAAGGCTGGACAAGTGAAATATAATTATTAGAATTCAATTAGAACATAAACGATATCTTAACCGATAGTGTTCGCAAGTGGTTCCGCGGGATGCCCGACCGAACTTATTTCCCACCTTCCTTATATCCCACCCACTTGCGAACTTTTTTTATGCGCACATAATGACATGTTGTGTGTTTGCGATAAAGAATACCTGGATTTGTACCCTTTTCAGTTGAACTGTCAGGAGCTGTCAGAAACTTGCTTTTTCGAGCAAACGATTTTATCATTACACATCATTAGTTTAGACGAGAGTTATACCCAATTGGGCAGAAAGCTCCCGGCAGGGCCGGGCGTAAACTTTTTATCCGCAAATAATTACGTTCCGACAAAACGGGAATTTTCCATCGGAACGAGTATAAAAAACGAAAGGCAGGAAGCATGTACAACTTCGAATATTACAATCCGGTTAAAATTATATTTGGAAAAGGCACAATCGCTCAGTTGACGGATTTGATTCCCGTTGATCGGAAAGTCATGATGATTTACGGCGGCGGCTCCATTAGAAAAAACGGCGTTTATGACCAGGTCCAAAAGGCCTTGCAACGACATCAATGGGTCGAGTTCGGCGGCATCGAAGTCAATCCGCTGCACGAAACCTGCATGTTAGCTGTTGAAAAGGTCAAAAGCGAACATGTTGATTTTCTGCTTGCCGCAGGCGGCGGCTCGGTGCTGGATGCGACAAAATATATCGCGGCGGCCGTCAAATTCACGGGCGAAGACCCGTGGGAGATTCTCCGCACCGCGGGGGCCGTCGTGGAAGGTGCTTTGCCGCTGGGGGATGTGTTGACCCTGCCGGCGACAGGCTCTGAAATGAATAAGAATTCGGTTATCTCCCGCAAGAGCAGCCAGGAAAAACTGCCTTTCATTAATCCGCATGTGTTTCCCAGATTTTCCATTCTTGATCCGGAAACCACTTATTCCCTGCCTCAGAAGCAGTTACGCAATGGTATCGTCGATACCTTTTCCCATGTCATGGAACAGTATATGACTTACAATGTCAATGCGCCCCTGCAGGACCGGCAGGCGGAAGCTATCCTGAATACGCTGGTGGAGATCGCTCCCCGAATCAAAGAAGGGGTGCCTGATTATGATGCACGTGCCAGTTTCATGTGGGCGGCCACACAGGCGCTTAACGGCGTGATCAGTTGCGGCGTCGCCCAGGACTGGACGACCCATGATATCGGACATGAATTAACGGCATTCTACGGGATAGATCACGCGGAATCGCTGGCAGTTGTTATGCCGGCCGTCTGGCGGCACCAGAAAGAATATAAAAAGGAGAAACTAGCCCAATACGCAGAACGCGTCTGGGGTATGACCGCAGGGACTGTTGAAGAAAAAGCGGACAAAGCCATTGAGAAAACCATCGAATTTTTCCACTCACTGAACATGCCGACCCGTCTGGCGGATTACGGCATTATGGATGATGGTATTGAGAAGATCATCCGCCGCTTTACCGAACGCAATGTCGCTCTGGGCGAACATCAGCAGATACATGCCCCGGAAGCCGGTGAGATATTGCAGTTGTGTAAATGAGCGGCTTCTCAATTCCATGCTTTTCTCATAGAATATTGATGCCTTAAAGCATTCGAAAAAGGCAAGCCGAGGCTGGTTTGAGTCGCGATGGCACAAATGAATTTGTTACATAGGTTATAGGAGGACCGGCCCCGGCTCAAAAGATGGGCACAATAATTTATATTACCGAGAAGATACAGCGTTTTCGGTCGCCAGATCAACTTCCGAGCCGACACCATAATCCTCGACCGTAAAGATGGCATACCCTTCCCGCCAGCGCAACAGAGGAAAGATCAGATTAACTTCCGACCAGTCAACTTTATCGACCAAGGTAACGATATGCTTGCCCGGCCTGCAATCATCCGGCACAGTAAAAGATCCGTGAAACGGCGCGCATATTTCTTTATTATCGAATTTTAAGGTACATCCCGCGGGATCGCCCCAGATGCCCGCCGCTTCCAGAAACACCGGCGTACCGGGAGGTCCCGATGTCGGTTCCATTTTAACAATACGGGTACACCCGGAAAACACAAGAATAACCGTCCCCAATAATAACCAACTCACTTTTTTCATAATCATTACACCTTCCTGTTTCAAAAAATATAATAACCATGCAGACGATGATGCACTGGTATAATATGCATTTGAATACTTTTCTGCAACCTTTTTCCGACAAAAACTATCTCAAAATAAGTTGACTTATACCCAATCGATTAAAAAGCCATGGGCCGGGTCGAGCGCAATTTGATTATCCGCACAAAATTACTCTCTGATAACACTGACAATTTCAATCGGAACGAGTATACAATTCTCACATGGCTAACATTACTAAAGACGTGATGAGCAACGATATGTTTCATTATTTTTCAACAATTTAATAAAAAACGGCCTGGATTAACTCTAATCCACATGCAGCATCTTAAATCAATTTGGGCCTACCGTAACGAAAGATTATAAACTGCCTGTGTGAGAGGCATATATCATTAATCTTTTATGAGTCAAATCATACATAAAATGTCAAGAGCATTATGCCGGTTTATCCGGGTCAGGTATATGTATCTTGACGGTTGAACGAGAGGGGCTTATAATATCCGTCAATCGAATGGAAAATCATTACCTAACTGTTAAACAACAATTTGCAAGGAGAATCGCTCTGTGGAACGTTCACTTATCATCCTTAAGCCCGATGCCGTCCAGCGTCAACTCGTCGGTAAGATCATCAGCCGTTTCGAAGAGAAAGGCTTTCAGATTTCTGCCTGTAAAATGATGAATATCCCGCGTGAACTGGCCGAGGAGCACTATGCCCCCCACCGAGAGAAGCCTTTTTTCGCCGGTACGGTGACCTATATGACCAGCAGCCCGGTAATCGTGATGATTCTGCAGGCCCAGGGGATCATTGAAATGTCCCGCCGAATGATGGGCAAGACCTTCGGCTGCGATGCCGAACCGGGCACAATACGTGGAGATTACGGGTGTACGAAAGGTTTCAACCTCATTCACGGCAGCGACTCGCCCGAATCGGCCGAAAGGGAAATCGCCCTGTTTTTCAAGCCCGAAGAGATTGTCGCTTATGAACTTTCCGACAGTCACTGGCTCTATGGGGATAATTAGTTTTGGAGTCAGGAGATTAGATAATGAGTTTCAATTTGAGAGAGGAATAGAATGATCATAAAAAAAATCAACGACGTTCCCAATAAACCCGTCGAGATGGATGGCGCGAAGGACGCCTCCGTTCGTGTTCTTTTCGGACCGGCGGAAAACGCCCCGACTTTCGCCATGCGCATTTTCGAGCTGGCGCCCGGCGGCAACACGCCCCTGCACAGCCATGATTTCGAACACCAGATCATGGTCCTGGAAGGCGATATCGCTCTGGTCGGCGACTCCACCGAAGACCATATCACTGTCGGTGACGTCGCCATGGTCATGCCTAACGACCGGCATCAGTTCCGCAACATCTCCGACAGCAGCATCGCCCGTTTCATGTGCCTCGTGCCGGTGGCATATCAGAAGTAGGACGTTGAACGCAGGACGTGGGAAGTGAGTTAGATGTAATAGTTTTATCCGCACATAATTACGTTTGGGCAAACCGAGACACGAAGAGCCGGGTAAGCAAAAATTGAAATGGAGCAGTTGTATACTTACGCTCGGCCCTGCCAGGAGTTTCTACCCTGTTGGGTATCATTCCGCATTTTATAACTCAGTTGTGCCTGACGGGATATAAGCGACAATACGAGCGTTTATGCCAAAAATTTATCCATCATTCCATGAACGGAACGCTTAAAAAATCAAGTGTAAATATTTTTTGTGTTACCTTAGAGCCTTTATGACCTGGTGGTTCATTTGACCAATATCTCCCAAAAACTTGACTTTCTCCGCCGTGAGATTCGTCGTCATGACCACCTCTACTACGTTCTGAACAGGCCGGAGATTTCCGACCGGGAATATGATGCCCTCTTCGCCGAGCTAAAAAGGTTTGAAGACGAACACCCGGAACTGATCGTGCCGGATTCGCCTACGCAACGGGTCGGCGGCAAGCCGCTCGAGGGCTTTAAAACTGTCCGTCACAGCATCCCCATGCTCAGCATCGACAACACCTATTCGCCCGAGGAACTGCGCAAGTTTGATGAGCGTGTTCGTAGAAACCTCGAAGGCGAACAGCCCCGCTACCTCGTTGAAGTGAAGATCGACGGCGTGTCCCTGACCCTTCGCTATGAAGACGGCATACTTAAATTTGGCGCCACCCGCGGCGACGGCACCCGGGGCGACGACATCACCGCCAATATACGGACGATTACAGCTATTCCGCTGCGACTGGACCGTGTAGCCGGCGTTCCTGCGACCAAACCGGACGACGATGAAATTCCTTCCGTACTCGAAGTTCGCGGCGAAGTATTCATGCCCAATCGGGAATTCGTCCGCATCAACCAGCAAAAGGAAGAAAAAAGCGAACCGCTCTTCGCCAATCCCCGCAACGCCACCGCCGGCACGCTCAAGCAGCTCGACAGCCGCATCGTCGCCGAACGCAAACTCAACTTCTACGCCTATGCCCTCGGCCTGGTCGAGCCGCCGGATTATTTCGCCTCACATGAGGATATGATCGAGAAACTCAAGGCCCTCTCACTGCCGGTCAATCCACACTGGGAACCCGCCGACGACATCGAACAGGCCATCGATATCTGCAACCGCTGGGACCAGAAACGTCATGATCTCGACTACCAGATTGACGGCATGGTTATCAAGGTTAATGATTTCAGACAACGCGAGATTCTCGGCTTCACCAGCCGCGCCCCCCGCTGGTGCATCGCCTATAAATTTGCCGCCGAACAGGCGGAAACGGTCCTCGAATCCATCACCGTCCAGGTCGGCAAGACCGGCGCTCTCACACCGGTGGCCAATCTCAAACCCGTCCACCTGGCCGGCACCACCGTCTCCCGCGCCAGCCTGCACAATTTCGATGAAATTGCCCGCAAGGATGTCCGCGAAGGTGACTCTGTTCTGGTCGAAAAGGCCGGCGAGATCATCCCGCAGGTTGTCGAAATCATTAAAGACAAACGGCCCGTCGATGCGAAACCGTTTTCCATCCCCGAAAAATGCCCCAAATGCAAAGGTCCGGTGCAAAAAGAAGACGGCGGCGTTGCCATCCGCTGCATAAATCCGGAATGCCCGGCCCAGTTGATCGAACGACTGCGGCATTTTGCCAACCGTAACCAGATGGACATTGAAGGTCTGGGGATTACCCTCATCGAACAACTGGTCAAAGAGAATCTTGTCAAATCCTTTGCCGACATCTTTCGTTTGAATAATGATCCACTCGCAGGTCTCGAACGTATGGGCAAAAAATCAGCGGAGAATGTCATTAAGGCCATTGAAGCTGCCAAATCCCGGCCGCTTGACCGCGTGCTGTCGGGTCTGGGGATACCATATGTCGGCAATCGAGCCGCCCAGGTTCTGGCGGAAGAATTCGGCGATATCCGCGACCTCATAGACGCCGACACCGACCGCCTCGAAGCCATCGATGAAATCGGCCCTGTCATGGCCGACAGCATCTACAGGTTCACTCACGAACCGACTACCCGCGGACTTATCGAAGACCTGCTGGCCGTCGGCCTGACCATGCCCGGTCCGGAAAGATCCGCAACGGCTAACAGCGGCCCTCTTGCCGGCAAAACCGTCGTCGTTACTGGCAGTGTCGAAGGCTATACTCGCTCCGACATGGAAAATCTCATCAAGGCCCACAGCGGCAAACCCACCTCCTCCATCAGTAAAAAAACCGACCTTGTTGTCTATGGCGACAAAGCCGGTTCCAAACTTGAGAAAGCCGAAAAACTCAATGTCGAAACCATACCGGCAGAGAAATTTCTGGAATTGATTAACCAGAATGGTTAAATACACCCGACTACGATAAAAGGCTAATCTGTCCTATAATCCTCTTGCGGCTGTTAACGGCATGCCGCCAAAGGCGATTTCATAATAACGCTGCAGCTCTCTCATGCTGATTATGCCGTCTTTATCGGTATCTATTTTCCGATAAACACGCGGCATATTTAATTCGGATTCGCAAATGAATCCGTTTCTGTCCTGATCAATACGGCTAAAACACCGGAACACAGGTTCACTGGCATTGCGGTAAACCTTACTCGTCATCTTAAGCAGACTCGCCATTCCGATGGACAGTACACCTAAGAATAGTATGCATATGAGTCTATCTTTAATCATCATATTCTCCAACAACAGATGCCGGGAATACACGCCCGGATACCACCTTTATACAATCGGCGAGTTTTCATCACACCTGAATGTATAAACGTATGAAAAACCAGACTATTGCTGGAATAATTCTGTGATTTATGCGATTTTTACCATGATGAGTGCCATGAAATACCTGTGTTGCAGGGTTGACTGTCCGTTCCGGTTACGTTAATATTCTCTGTTCCTGTCAGAAGAAAGACAGAAGCCTGTTAAGAAATGATTAGCCCCGATACCTGGAGAACTGTTTTGAGTGAGACCGCGTTTCAAAAATGTATAAACCCTGACTGTGCAGCCACTTACGACATAATGGACACCCTGGTTTCCTGCCCCAGATGCGGGGAACTGGTGGATGTGGAATACAACTGGGACAAGCTGGACATTCCTGAAAAACTCAGCTGGTTTGAAAACCGCTGGGCGACCCGTCAGCATAAGCTGGATTTTTCCGGGGTATGGCGGTTTCGCGAGTTGCTGCCGTTCTGCGCCGACGAGCATAAGGCTACTGTCGGCGAAGGTCAGACCATTCTGCAGCAGAACGACGGCGCCGCGGAATGGGTCGGCAGTGCCCCCGTCAAGGTGCATCTGGAATACGAAGGGCTTAATCCCAGCGGTTCATTCAAGGACAACGGCATGGCCGGCGCTTTCAGCCACGCGCAAATGGTTGGCGCGAAACATGTTGTATGCGCATCAACCGGCAATACGTCGGCATCGGTAGCCCTGTTCGCGCATTCCTGTGGTATGAAATGCTCGGTGTTCATCGGCTCGGGCCGGATCGCCTTTGGCAAACTTTCCCAGGCCCTTGATTTTGGAGCGCACACCATTCAGATTATTGGAGATTTCGATGACTGCATGCGGCAGGTCAAACGCGTGGCCAAAGAGCAAGGCCTGTACCTGATGAATTCGCTGAATCCGTTCCGGCTGGAAGGCCAGAAGACCATTATGTACCGTATTCTGGAAGGGCTGCGATGGCGTGTCCCGGACTGGATTGTGGTACCGGGCGGCAATCTGGGCAACAGTTCATCCTTCGGTAAGGCGTTCAAGGAACTGAAGGAGCTTAATCTCATCGCCCGCATTCCGCGGCTGGCGATTATCAATGCCGCCGGGGCGAATACATTGTTCGACCTGTATGAAAATCAGGGACTGCGATTCAACCAGGGGCATATCGAGAACGATAAAGTCGATGCCTATTACCAGCATCTGAATGAATCAGGTTATCGGCCGCAGACTCTGGCGACGGCGATTGAGATTTCACGACCGGTAAATTTGTCCAAGTGCCTGCGGGCTTTGGAGATTTGCAACGGTGTGGTTCGCGAAGTGAGTGAAGAGGAAATCCTTGAAGCCAAAGCCGTTGTCGGCCGGTACGGCCTGGGTTGTGAACCGGCCAGCGGCGCGACTCTGGCAGGATTGAAGAATCTGATCGCAGAAGGTGTCATCAGCCGGGAAGAGACAGTGGCATGTGTCCTGACCGGTCATCAGCTCAAGGACCCCAACATAACAGTCAACTACCACAAAGACAACAAGGGCGCCCTTTCCAATCGTCCCATTGAGGTGGCCAACGATATGGACGAAATTGTCAAGACGCTGAAAATATAATTTTAGGGCACCTCTAAAAATTCATTTTGGGCTGTATCTATGAATCCGCCTCCAAACGTACGTCTATACGGGCAAGGGCCTTATGGGGTTGCCGTGGTACACGGCGGACCGGGGGCCGCCGGTGAGATGGCTCCGGTAGCAGACAGGCTGAGCCGGGCCGGATTCGGCGTTCTGGAACCGCTGCAAACAAAAGATTCTGTGGTAAGCCAGATTGAAGAACTTCTCCATCAAATGCAAGCGTATGGTGAAATCCCTTATACGCTGATCGGTTTTTCCTGGGGCGCGTGGCTGAGTCTTTTGGCGGCTGCTCGTGAACCGTCACACATCGAAAAACTTATCCTCATCAGCTCCGGCAGTTTTCAGACATCATACGTCACTGGCCTGATGGACACACGCCGGCAACGGTTATCCGGGCAGGAAAATGATGAACTCACCGAACTGCTCTATCGCCTCACCGATGAACACGAGAAAGAACGAGATACGGTATTTGCCCGCCTGGGTCAACTCATGACCAAAGCAGATGCCTGCGATCCGATTGATCTGAATGAATCTGCCATGTCCTGCCGGTTCGACATCTTCAAAAAAGTCTGGGCCGAAGCAGAGGCATTGCGACGCAGCGGTCAATTGCTCGAAACGGCAACCCAACTGCAATGTCCGGTTATCGCCATTCACGGCGACCATGATCCTCACCTCGCCGCCGGCGTTCGTGAACCACTAACTAAAGCCATTGGAGATTTCCAGTTCATTCTCCTGCCCAGATGCGGCCACAAACCCTGGATAGAAAAGCACTCCGCCGAAGATTTTTATCGCATTCTGATTCAATCCCTGGCCAGACAAACCGGATTCAATAGCTTGTCTGCTGGTATTACGAACCAGGTTGTGTTATAATCTTAGAAAATTGTCGATCGTTATCAAGAGTTGAGGTGTTTTTTTATGGTCAAGGATATAAACCGCTTAATCACAATCATCTTGTTACTGGTGTGCAGTTTTGGTGCATCGCTCTGCCGGGCCCAGAATGCGGCGAACGCCAATGGAGAAACCAGGGCGATTGTCGATGATTCATCCTCCCAGCCGTCAGATCAGGCGGCACAGGATACCGCATCTGATACCGAGGATACAGAGAAGCCCGCCGAATCGCTCACGCTCGAGCAGTTGGAGTCCACCCGTAAAGCCGTCGCGGAGTCCGACGATCTGGCTGAAGATGTTAAAAAAGGCATACTGAATGTTTATGACAAAGCGATTGCCGATTACAAACTGGCTCAGGAGTTGAATGCCGCGGCTGAATCATTTATTAAGCGTAAAGAGAAAATTCCCGATGACCTCAGAAAGTTTAAAGATCTTCTCGAGCAGGATAATCTTGCCCCTCTGGAGGCAGGCCCAAATGCCACGATTCCCACTCTCGAACAGAAATTGAACGAAGCATCCACCGCCCTGGAGCAGGCTCGCCGCAACATGACCGAATTGGAGAACGAGCCCCAGCGACGACTGGACCGTATCGCTAAAATTCCGGAAGAATCCAGCAACGCCCAGCAGCAACTCACCCAGGTTAACGAAAAACTTCAGGCTACTGTCTCGGAAGCAAATGATACGCCCCAATCCATAGCCAACCGCCTGCTATGGCGGGCCCAGAAAATTCGATATGAAAATCGCCTCAAGCACAATAAGATGGAACAGGCATTTTATGATTCGGCCGGAGAATTGCTTAACCTTCAGCGGGCCTATACTGTCCGGCAGGTAAATCTGCTGGAAAAACGGGTAAAGGAACTTCAGGAACTGATCACCGCGGTCCGCAAAAAAGAAGCCGCCGAAGCCGTAAAAAAAGCTCAGGCCGCCCGCGCGGAAACCGCTACCACCCAGGCCCATCCACTGCGGCAGCAACTGGCGAAGGAAAACGAAGATCTGGCACGAGAACAAAGCGAACTGGTGGATAAGATCGCAGCCCTGACCAAAGAAGCCACGTCGATTGAGAAAACACTCAATATGCTTAATACGGATTATAACGAAATTCAGGACCTGGTGGAAGATGCCGGCGGCATCACCGATGTCCTCGGGGTGCATCTGTTGAGTCAGCGTAACAAGCTACCGAATCTTAGCCGGCATCAGCAGAGCCTGAGACAGCGGGCCGACGACATCACCATGGCCCAATTCAAAGGTAAGGAATACAATCGCCGCTGGCGTGATCTGATCGATCTGAATGAAAAATCCAACTCTATCCTTGATGGATACCAACCGCCTTTACCGGATGCTCAGCGAGATGAGCTTCAGTCGGAAGTCATGCAGCTGCTGGTAAACCGTCGCGACCTGCTGAACACGCTGGTAACTTACTGGGCGGACTATTCACGGGAGCTGGCCCGACTTGACACCCAAGAGCGGGAGCTGGTCGAGAGAACCCGGGAATTCAAACAGTTCATCAACACCCATATTCTCTGGATCAAGAGCAGCGATCCTATCTGGAAAATGCCGTTACGGACGACTCTGGAGGGCAGCCGCTGGCTGCTGCTACCGGAAAACTGGCAACAAATGGCCCGGTCATTGCAAAAAGATAGTGTTGAATCGCCAGGTTATTATGTCGGCATTTTCATCATATTTATCGTGTTAAGCTATTATAACAAACGCATGTATAAAGGCGTCGTGCATTGCTCGGAAAGGGTTCGCCATGTTTACACGGACTCATTTCTGCATACGCTGAACACGCTGATCTTAAGCATCCTTTTATCATTGCGCTGGGGCTTATTGTTCCTTTTGCTGGGGCTGCGTATAAGTCGGCTGAGCGACCCGACCTCCTTTACGCCGGCAATGGGCGCAGGATTGCAATGCCTGGGTGGCGTTCTGTTGGCTCTCGGTCTAGTGGACCGCTTTTTCCTGGAAAAAGGGCTGATAAAAAAGCATTTCAATATTGAGAGCCCGAAGGCCTCCTTTTTCAGCCGGTGGCTGCATTGGTATCTGCTGCTGACGCTACCGTTCTGGCTGCTGTCCTCGATCATGCAGGCGCAGCAGGAGAACACGGAATGGAATGAATGGCCGGGCAGAATGGCGTTTATGGCCGCCATGATAATTACGACAATTTTGATTATGACCCTGCTTCATCCCGGTGGACCGCTGCTGAAAGTTTATATGGAAAGACATCGTGGCGGATGGTGGGAACGGCTGAAATACATCTGGTATCCGCTGGCGGGCCTGATCCCCATTATTTTTTTCGGTATGGCCGGATTGGGGTATTTCTACGGATCGTGGTATTTATTCCACAAACTGATCGTCAGCTTGATTTTCGCGGCGGTTATTTTCATCATTTATGCCATGGCGGTCCGCTGGTCCATCGTGACCCAGACACTGCTGCAATTGAAGGAAGAACGCCGTAAAAAGCTCGAAGCGCTCAAAGCCGATAAAGAACAGACGGAAAAAGGCGCCGACGACCAAAGACCCGAGACAACACCGGAGCCAGAATTTTCCGCCGGGCTGCCTCCCGGTGAAGAACAGGCTAACGCCATCATCACTATTTCCCGGCAGACTCTGCGGCTGCTGCGGGCCGTCATCGTCCTGACGCTGTTTTTCGGCTTGTGGATTATATGGAATGATGTCCTGCCGGCACTGGGAGGGCTGGACGCCATTCAGCTTTGGGAATCGTCCGACGCCCAGGGAGTGGTGTCCTATATCACTCTGGCGAATATTGTCCTGATTCTTGTGATTCTGATCATGACTATTATTATTACCCGGAATCTGCCGGGGCTGCTGGAAATCGCCATTCTGCAGCGGCTGCCGCTGGATACCGGCGCCCGCTTCGCCATAACGACAATCTCCAGTTATATCATCGTCACGATCGGCATTATCATGATTTTTGGCGAACTGGGGGTGGGCTGGTCCAAAGTGCAGTGGCTGGTGGCAGCGATTTCCGTCGGGCTGGGTTTCGGCCTGCAGGAAATTTTCGCTAATTTCATATCCGGCCTGTTAATCCTGTTCGAACAGCCGATTCGCGTAGGCGATATTGTCACCATAGACAACGTCAGCGGCGTCGTCTCCAGGATCAGCATTCGCGCCACAACGATCACCGACTGGGACCGCAAGGAATATCTGGTCCCCAATAAGGAATTCATTACCGGGCGTTTGCTCAACTGGACCCTGACGAACAAAATCAACCGTATCGTTATCAATGTGGGCGTTTCCTATGGAGCGGATGTGGAAAAGGCATTGAGAACGCTGAAAGAAGTCGTGGAGAGCCACCCTCTGATTATCGATGATCCCCAGCCGCTTTATACCTTCGAAGGCTTCGGCGACAGTACGCTCAATCTGGTGGTGCGCTGCTATCTGCCAGATCTTGATAAGCGGCTGATTACCATCAGTGAACTGCATACCAGTATCCTGCACGCCTTCCGCAAAAAAGATATCGAAATCGCTTTCCCGCAGCAGGATATTCATATTCGTTCGGTGGAAGCGGATTTCCCGTTGAATCTCAAACGAAACCTCAAGAACGATGCGGAGTAAGTCATGCCCCGATTAATAAAACGCTCGGCCAAAAAGACAGGCCTGCCGCCCGGTTCAGTGGTGCATGTCGGCGAGATAAAAGTCGACGTCCCCCGTATAACGGTCATAACGTATGGCGGCGACGGCATAGAGGAAAAAAGCCTCACCGAACATGAAGCGGATACGCTACCCGAAAAACCCCAGCCCAAAACATGGATCAACATCGACGGCCTGCACAAGGTCAATCTGATTGAAACCATCGGCAAAAAATATCAACTGCATCCACTGATTCTGGAAGATATCGTCAATACCAACCAGCGGCCCAAAGCCGAGGCCGAAGACAACTGCTTTTTCGTCGTGATACGGATGCTGAGTTATGATGACCAGACCCACCGCGTTCGTTCGGAACATATGAGCTTTGTGCTGGGCGATCATTTCCTGTTAAGCTTTCAGGAAGGCGCGGGGGATGTCTTGGAGGCGGTGCGTAAACGGTTGCGCAACGGCAAGGGACGACTGCGTACCCAGCAAGCGGATTACCTGTTGTACGCCTTGTTGGACTGTATCGTGGATCATTATTTCGTTGTTCTGGAAAAGCTGGGGTTGCAGATCGAAGACCTGCAGGACACCGCCTCTCTCAATGAAAAGGATGACATTCCTGCCCTCATTAATAACCTCAAACAGGAAATGATCGTGTTGCGGAAAGTCGTCGGGCCGGTTCTGGAGTTGTCAAATACGCTGCTCAAAACCGAGTCAGATTATATTCATGACGCCATCACGCCTTATCTGAAAGACTTGCACGATCACGTCAAGCATGTGGCGGACCTGATGGACAACTACCGCGAAATGCTCGACGGAAATCTGATCGTGTATCTTACCAGCATCAGCAACCGTATGAACGCCGTCATGAAAGTTCTGACCATTATCGCCACGATTTTTATCCCGCTGACCTTCATCGCCAGCATCTACGGCATGAATTTCGAACACATGCCTGAACTCGCCTGGCGCTGGGGTTATGCCGCCGTCTGGACAATTATGCTCATTGTTGGTATCATCATGCTGTCAGTCTTCAAAAAGAAAGGCTGGCTATAAAGATGGTTTTTCTACAAATCATTGGAAAGTCTTGATCGTAATCACTCAGCAATCAGAATCCAGAATGCCTCATGATGAATGATATAGAAAAAAAAGAAATCAAAAACCCTGTTGTCAAATGCGAATATGAAAAGGATTATTCGGAAGATAGTTTCTGGGTAAAGGTGAAGTCGTTCGCCGTCAAAGCCGGTCGCAATGTCATAGGCAATGCCCTGACCCTTTATTACTGTATGAAAGACAAGGACACGCCTGTCTGGGCCAAATCGGTTATCGTTGGCGCTTTGGGATATTTCATCAGCCCGCTGGACGCGATTCCGGATATAATACCGATGATCGGATTCAGCGACGACCTCAGTGTGCTGGCGGCCGCCCTGGCAACCGTCGCCGTGCATATCAAAGAAGCCCACAAAATCCAGGCCCGCAACGCCCTTGATGGTTTTTTCGACAAAAAGATCATAAACGATGGTTGAATGACAAAAATAATTGATTATACTTGTCAAAAACTGAAAAACAGTTAACTCATTTTAAGGAATACAGTTATGGCTAATCTCGCGGTAACCGGCGCCGCCGGGCGCATGGGACGGCGCATCGTCGCCCTGGCCCGGGAAACGGAAAATTTGAACGTCATGGGGGCGTATGAATACGACGGCCATGAACTCATCGGTCAAGATGCCGGCGAAACGGCAGGCGTGGGCAATATCAACGTCAAGATAACCGAGACTATTACCACCGCGCCAGATGTAATCATCGACTTTTCGCTGCCAGAATCCACCGAAAAATGGGTAGACATCTGCCTGGAACATAAAACGGCATTAGTCATTGGCACCACAGGACTTAACGAAAACCAGGTCCGTCGTATCAAAGAAGCCGGCAACACAATCCCGATTTTGTGGGGCGCGAACATGAGTATGGGCGTCAACCTGCTGTTCAAACTGGTGCATCAGGTCGCCGCCGCCCTGCCGGATGATTACGACATCGAGGTTGTTGAGGCCCATCACCGCTTCAAACGCGACGCCCCCAGCGGAACGGCACTCGAACTGGGCCGCCAGATGGCCGAGGCTAAACAATGGCCTTTCCCCGATTGCCTGACCCGCGGACGCGAGGGCGGCCAGACACAGCGGCAGAAAGAAACCATTGGCATGCATGCCGTCCGCGGCGGTGATATCGTCGGCGAGCACAGCATTCTTTTCAGCACGCTCGGAGAAACCATCGAACTGAGCCACAAGGCCCACACTCGCGACACCTTCGTACGCGGCGCTCTGCGGGCAGCGGGCTGGCTCGTATCTCAAAAACCGGGCTATTACACCATGTTTGACGTGCTGGGTTTATAAAGACATGTTTTGCAACTACTTAAAACGGCCAGTGACTTTTTTTAGCTTTTATGGAATAACACTTGCAAACAAGCATTTTTAGCTTAAAATGATAAGTTTCCCAGTAGAATAACATTGCTTATTCTACCGCAGGCGCCCGTAGCTCAATTGGATAGAGCATTGGTCTACGGAACCAAAGGTTAGAGGTTCGAATCCTCTCGGGCGTAGTTAAAAACGGTTGAAGTCTTTGCAAACGTTGCGTCAAACGATAATTCGAATACTCTCATAGACTTATGCACTTAGGCTTTGAGTTCTAAAACAAAGGGAGCATTAAGTTTTCGGAAAACAATTTGCGGTGGTTTTAGCGCAAGCTGTTATTTTTAATATAGTTGTGAAAGTTCGAGAATTTTTACAGACTCGCCATTATCTTTCGGGGAATCCTCATATTTCTTGTTGACAAACTACGGATACTGGAGATGCTGTCCTGGTTCAGCGTGAATTGGACAAACGAGTTTGATTGTTAATTTTATTTTA
>CAYZXY010000050.1:0-23133 GCA_964482555.1 uncultured Pirellulales bacterium | reverse complement strand
ATCCACATTTTTGATACATTAAATTTGCAGGTTTATTCTGGTCGGCAACCAAAACACGTAAAGAGTCAATATTTAGATTGCGGCACTCCTCAAACAATTTATATATGAGTGTTGAACCAATACCTTTGCCGTAGCTGTCCGGAGAAACAACTATGGATAACAACTCGGCTTTGGGTAAATCCTTTGAGACTCGATCGGGATAAAAAAGCGTTTCGAAAATTTTTCTGATTCTTTTAAAAGACATCATTTTTCCTGCCAGGATAAAAAGAAAATGTATTCCCTTATTAAGGATTATTTTCTTGTATAAATCTTTAATATTATCTGTACAGGTAACAAATCCTGCGATTGAATTGTTTTCCACGGCAACAATACCAAAACTGTTATCGCTTTCCGCAATAGCTTCGTAGAGGGAAGTGACGAATTTGTCGCCCAAGGAGCTTATGAAACCTGTAGAAATGCCGAGTATGTGAAGCCGGGCAACCTCTTGAGCATGTGCCGGTAAGAGTCGGATATAGTCCATACCAATCAATTCCTCCTTATTCATTTTAGGTTTTTCGCTAAAAGGCGGATTATATCATTTATCACGAAAAGTTCATCACAAAAGATAGTCTTCAATATTTAATCAGGCAAAACCTGCGGGGAATAGCATAATTTGCGCAACTCTTGCGCGAGGTCATTTTCTTAATCTGATAGATGAATATATGGCGGTGTGATACTTTTGTTATTGTGTAACTTTCTTTTTTATATGTGGTTATGATTATTCAGGTTCTGGGGTAAGGTTAATTTTTGAGAGGTTTGTTTTTTTGGCATTGCGATTGCTCTCGTTCTTTTGCAACAGGACCAGCAGTTTTCGACGGCGTTGCTCGGAGAGCGGCGTTGTCAGTGAGCCTTATGATGAATCGAATGGAAAGCGACAATATGGTACATAAAAGCGGAACAATGATGAACATGGAGTCCGAGGACCTGATGGCAGAACAGATCGATATTCTGAGTCGATTAGAAGAAACTCTGATGGATAAGGAGCTTCTTGCCGAACGAATCCTTGACGCCGCGAGATTGGCGAGTGCGTACCATATGATGCAGCAGGCTCAGGATTTGCGGTCCGAGACCGAGGCGGAGCTCTCGGTCAGCCGATCCGGCAAACCCGTATAGAAGCGGGCGGCAAGGCAGCTTAAGGATGAGCTATGTTATATGGATTATATACTTCAGCAGCAGGTGCGCTGGCTAATTCCTATCGACAGGATGTCATAGCGAATAACCTGGCCAACACCGAAACGGTGTCTTTTAAGGAAGACCTGGCCCTTTTGCAGGGCCGTCGCACCGAGGCACAGACCGGCGGTCAGCGTTCTCATACCACCGCGATACTTGAAGGTATCGGCGGCGGTCTTTTTGCGCTGCCGACGCACACCGACTTTTCTCCCGGCCCGTTAAATCATACCGGATCTCCGCACGACCTGGCCCTGACGAAAAAGGGCTTTTTCCCGGTCCGTCAGGGCAATGAGATTCTTTATACCCGCGACGGGCGTATCACATTTGATGCAAACAATCATTTAGTAACCGCGGCAAGTAAACTGCCTCTGCTGGATGAGGGCGGTGAAGCGATTACGATCGATCCGGAAATGGGCGAAATCGTCGTCAATGAAAACGGGCTCATCAGCCAGAGCGGCAATGTCATCGCTAAAATAGGCGTTGTCGATTTTACCGATACCAAAGTTCTGGCCAAGCAGGGCAAGGGGCTGTATGCCGTGGAGGGAAACGCCCGGCCGATTCCAGTGGACGGCGGCATTCAGCAGAGGGTGCTGGAAGGTTCCACCGTCAATGCTCTGGACCAGATGGTGAAGATGATCAAGGCGCAGCGGTTGTTTCAGGCCAATGTCAACATGATGAAAATTCAGGATCAGACATTGGGCATGAGCGTCAGCCGGCTGGGACAGATTAATGTTTAGAAGCTGTATGTTTTAAGTTGGAATAATAAGAAAGTGATTTAAATGGCAGTTACCGCATTACATTCCGCCGCATCCGGCATGAGAGCCATGGATACCCAGTTGGACGTTATCGCCAATAACCTGGCGAACTCGAACACCACGGGTTATAAATCCAACCGCGTCAATTTTCAGGATCTGTTTTATGAAATGCGACGTCAGCCGGGCGCTTTAAACAGTCTGGGCCAGCGGAGCAGTACCGGGTTGTTCGTGGGGCTGGGGACCCGGGTGTCGAATACTCAGTTGGATCTGAAGCCGGGCTCGCTGGAAAACACCGGCAAACCGCTGGACCTCGCCATTAGCGGCGAAGGATTTTTCCGCGTACAGACTTATGACGGCATCGGCGGCGGTGCGGCTTATTCTCGTGCCGGTAATTTTCTGGCAGATTCTGAAGGCAATCTGGTGCTGGGGACGTTGGATGGCCCGTTGATGGACCCGCCGATAACGCTGCCGGAAGGCTATGAAGGCGTTACGATTACATCCGACGGCCGTGTGAATGTGACGGTAGAAGGCGTGACCGAGGAAGTCGGTCAGCTTCAGTTGTATCGTTTTCCCAATCCGCACGGTTTGAAAATGGAAGGCGGTAATCTCTTTACGGAAACGGAAGCCAGCGGCGCTCCGATCGCGGGCATACCGGAAGAGCCGGGATTCGGCGGCATTATTCAGAATTTTCTGGAAGCCAGTAACGTCGATCCGGTCAAGGAACTGGTCAGCATGATTCGCACCCAGCGGACGTTTGAATTGAATTCGCAGACGATTCAGGCCGCGGACGAGAACTTGCAGGTCATTAACCGGCTGCGATAACTATAAAAAAGAAAGAAATTATGTTTAACGTGCAGATGACAAAACGACTGACTTTAATCATGGCTCTGATCATGACGGCAGAGCTTTTCGGCGCAAACAGCCGGGTCCGGCTTTTGCCCGGGACTGTCTGTGAAAGCGGTGTGGTGACGCTGAGTCAGATCGCGGAAATTACGTGTGAAGATGAGGCCTTGCAGAGCCGTCTGGAGCAGTTGGTCATCGGCAAAAAGAAAACCTCCCTGAATCCGGACCACATGGTCATTACTGTATTTGACATTAATCGTACGCTGATGCAGGCTCATATCCCGCCGGCGTCGCTGGACCTCTTCGGCGCCAGTGAATGCCGGATCGATTTTACCGGTTCCAATCGCCAGGGAATAAACGAAGAGGAGATAAAGCCGACAGATGCGCTTGAGTCTCTGGAGAAGCAGGCCGCCGAGAGCAAGGAAAAAACGCTGGCGGATGTTTGTACGGCCATGATTGCCCGTTCGACAGGCTTTTCGGTGGGGCAGGTCGTTGTGGACTGGGATCAGCGACATCGCAGTTTTCTCGAACAGACTTATGATGATGCCCGCTATGAGATTAGACCGCGAGGCCATCTGACGCTCGGACGGGTGCGGTTTGAGATTGTGGAGAAGGACGAACAAAGCATGACCGGCGACAGGGTCATTCCTGTCTATGTTTACGGCCAGGTGCAGGTGCTGGGTGAGGTATTGATCGCCCGCCGTTCTTTGTCACCCGGTCATGTCATCACGCTGGATGATGTCGAGGTGGTCTGTCGACGGTTAACGGATTTGCAGGATATGGTTCTCGACGGCGTAAAAAGCGTTATCGGCAAGGAAGTCGCCCGGCCGATCCGTTCGCAGCAGGTCGTTCGTTCGGATACGATGCTGCGAAAGATGATTCTGGTGAATCGCAAGGACAAGATTTCCGTGCGCTCGACTGTGGGCGGCGTGGTAATTGAAATGATGGGCGTTGCCCTGGAGGATGGTTCGCAGGGAGAGTTGATTGCCGTCAGCAGCGACACCGACCGGAGAAATGTTATTCAGGCCCGGGTTACGGGCTCCGGGATTGTTGAAACGGTGGGGTCCAGGCAGGATGATGACGACGAGGACACCGACATGGAAAAAAGGGAACTGGCATCGTCTATGACCTTGCCGGATAAAACGAGTCAAGCAAACGACAGACTGTCAGGGAGGTTTGAATAATGCGTAACAATTCTAAATGCACGAATTGTATCATTATGCAGATGACGCTGGTTATGGCCGGGGCGGTAACCGTTCTGGCTCAGACCAACAGCTTGTATCTGCGGGCCGAACAAGAGGTCTATACCAATTCGCTGCGTGGCGAGGGAGCATCCAATTCTGCCGCGCAGGAGGGTCGAAATAGCGACGGCGTTAACGAAACGGCAGCAAGCCGCAATCGCTCTGGGGGCGTGCGGGCCGGTCAGATTAAACGGAACATTACGCCGGTCATGAAATCGAGCTGGTATTCGGTCAAAGAGCCGGACCCGAAACATTTTCGCGTACACGACCTGGTGACGATTATCGTCGAAGAGGCCAGTAAGCATAGCGTCACGGCAGAAAGTGAAACCGGACGGGAATCGTCGATCGATGCCCGGCTGGATGACTGGCTGCGGCTGACGAAAGGGGCCCTGCGACCCGACCCGCAGCCCTTTGGCGATCAGTCGATTAAGGCATCGTCTACACGTGAATTCGAAGGCGAAAGCGACATCAAACGCGAAGACACCCTCAGCGCCCGCATTCAGGCGGAAGTGATCGATGTGCTGCCTAACGGCAATCTGGTGCTGGAGGCCAGTCATACGGTGGTGCTGGACGATGAGACGACGCAAATAACGCTGACCGGTATGTGCCGGAGCAAGGATGTGACCGTGGATAATGTTCTGCTTTCGTCGAAGATCGCCCGGCTGGAAGTCAACAAGAAACACACCGGGGCCGCTCGTGACGCTACGAAACGCGGATTCATACATGAGTTGCTGGATTTTCTGAATCCTTTTTAGAGGAAAGTGACAGAGAAATAGAATCATAGATTGGTTAACGAGTATGAGTATATCAGGACAATATAAAATGAAATATTTGCAGATAATAGCGGCAATCGTTATTTTCGTTACAACGGCCCGGCCGGCGGCGGGGTTGACGAAGATTTGCGATATTGCCCGGCCGTCCGGCGAGCGGCCCAACCGCCTGCTGGGACACGGTCTGGTATTCGGCTTGAACGGCACCGGCGACAGCTCCAATGCCATGAGCCGCAACCGGTCGCTGATGGGCATGCTGCAAAAAATGGGGACATCCCCTGACAATATCAAGGAGTTGAAAGTCGCCAAGAACGTCGCCGAGGTCATCGTCACCGCCGAGATACCGCGCAACGGCGTGCGGGACGGTGATAAAATCGATGTGACTGTCTCCAGTTTGAACGACGCCAAGAGTCTGGCGGGCGGGACGCTGGTGATGACCGAGCTGTTCAGCGCTCACAGCAGCGATGACCGGTTGTATGCCTGGGCTCAGGGTCCGATTACGCTGCCTGATACGGAAAACGCCACCAGCGGTCTGGTCAAGGGCGGGGCAGTCATGGAAGGCGACGTCAATTACTATTATGTGAACGAGGATGACAAAGGTCACGTTTATTTCGATCTGGTCCTTGATGATGACCAGGCGAGCTGGCAGGCGTCTTACACGCTGGCGATGCTGGTCAATCAGGAAAACGCCGCCCCCGGCGAGCAGATGGGGCAAGCGTATCTGGATACCGGCGCCGAGATGCAAGAGACGGCTGTGGCGGTCGACCCGCGCACGGTTCGTATCTTCATTCCTGAAAAACAGACCAGGAATCCGGCGTCGTTTATCGCGCGAATTATGCGGATGCCGGTTGATCTGCCGGCGCCGGAAGCGACAATTGTCATTCATGAAAAGACGGGCACCATCGCTTTTTCGTATAACGTTGAAATTGTACCGGTGGCCGTGACGATCAATGGTCTGACCATCAGGATTGTGCGGCCGGAACCGGAGCCGACGCCCGGGCAGCCGCAGGTTGTGGACAGTGAATGGGCGAAATTCGATACCTCCGGTGAAGGCAACACCGCCAAGCTGAACGATCTGATTACGGCTCTGGATCAGTTGAATGTGCCGGTGGATAAGAAGATAGCGGCTATTTACGCTCTGCAGGACGCCGGCGCCCTGCGCGCGCGAATCGTAACGAAATAATGTTGTTGAGGCGAAGGAATGTGAAAAAAGCAAACAAAACAAGAACGATGCATCAATAACGACTCAGTTTTCCGTTTCAGGAGCTTATAGAAAAAGTAAACATGAACGCTATTAATACAACCAATCAGTTATCGGCCTCGGCTCTGGGGCAAACGCAGGTGAATCAGGCACTGGCCGACACTTCCGACAAGGATGAGCAATTGCGGCAGGCGGCCAGCGAGTTCATCAACATGACCTTCTACGGCACGTTAATGCGTGAATTTCGCGAATCGCAGGACAGTTCGCCCTGGACCGGCGGACCGGGCGGCCGGGCCTTCACACGGCAACTGGATACGGAAATGATACACCGGATGTCGGAGCGGGCGGACGCCCCGCTGGTCGATGCCGTCATCCGTCAGTTGACCGGCGACCGATTGACAAAAATGAATGAGGCGGCCGGCCGGCAGGGATATGCCGATGCCGTCTCGATGACAAAAATGGACACCGCGAGAAACATAGATGTCAGCAGCCATTAACAATTTATTGCAGATACTCCGTGAGGATTACCAGTATCATGTGGAACTGGTTCAGGTTCTGGAGAACAAGCTTGATGCCATGCGACATTACGATATGTCCCGTCTGGAGGCGCTCGGTCAGCAGGAGCAGCGTCTGACGCAGGCGGTCGCCCTGAACGGGCAGAAACGTGTGGCCACGGTAACACAGGCGGCTTACGTGCTCATTCCCGGTGCGGCAAACAAGGGGGTGCGGGCGTCCGAACTGGCCGCCGCGATGCAGCTACGGCCGGAGCTGAGCGATCAGGCGGAACAGTTATCGACGCTGGTGTCGTTATTGAAAGCTGTAACGGAAAAAATTCAGCGTTTGAATCAGATCAACAATCTGGCGACCCGGAAAATACTGGGTCATTTCGACCAGATTTTTCGCATCATCGCCCAGAACGGCCGCGATATCGGGCTTTATGGGCGAGGCGGCAAGAAAACCTATATGGAGCAGAATCGTCTGGTGGATGCCCGGGCCTGACCGGGTCATAAGGAAACGAACATGGGACTGATGAATGGATCATTACAGATTGGCCGTTCCGCGATAAACGCTTCGCAGGGAGCGTTGGCCGTTACCGGTAACAATATCGCGAATTCGGCGACGCCCAGCTACTCCCGGCAGCAGGTGCACCTGGCGCCGACGCAATATACCGAGGTCGCACCAGGTAAATACACCGGCACCGGCGTCGCGCTGTATGATGTCCGACGGCAGGTGGACACGGCTTTGAACGGCCGTATCGGCAATGCCATGGGCGAGACAGCCTCCTACGAAACCCAGCAGCAGGCGTTGGCACGCGTCGAAGCGACTTTTAATGAACTGACCGAAGAGGATCTTTCGACCCGTTTGAATGCCTTTTTCAGTTCGTTTTCTTCGCTGCAGAATCAGCCTCATGATACCGCTTCGCGGAGTGTGGCGATACAGGAAGGCGAGAGCCTGGCCTATTATGTCAAAAGCATGCGGGCCGAGCTTTACACGATTCAGAAGGATCTGGATTCTCAGGTGCGGTTCCAGGTCAAGCAGGCCGACACGCTGGCCGGACAGATCGCCGAGTTGAATGAACAGGTCGTACTGGCCGAAGCCGGCCGGGCCGGTTCCGCCGCGGCTTTACGCGATCAGCGTGATGATCTGGTCAAGCAGTTAAACGAAATTATCAACATCACCACGAGGGAAGTCGAGGGCGGTTCGCTGAATGTCTTTGTCGGCAACGAACCGCTGATTCAGTTTACCGATAACCGCGGGCTGGATTACAAGGAGCAGACCGATGCCAACGGCAATATTCTGGCCCAGATCATTTTTGCCGACAATCAGGAAGCCGCTGAGCTGAGCACCGGCAAGATTCACGGTCAGATCAAGGCGCGGGACGAGCAGCTCGGCGGCGTCATCAGCGATCTGGACGAGTGGTCCAAAGCCCTGATTTATGAAGTGAACCGGCTGCACAGTCTGGGGCGTGGCCTGGAAACCTTTACGTCTCTGCAGTCGGAACTGACCGTTGCCGATACGGCGGTTTCGCTGGGTGATTCCAGCCTGACCGAATTGCCGTGGGATGTGGATAACGGCGTCTTTTTCGTCCATGTTTATGACAGCAACGGCAGCGAAATCAGCCAGGAACAGATAAAAGTGGATATCGGCCACGGTAGCGATACGACGCTGACCGGTCTGGCCAATCAGCTCGATGCCATAGACGGCATCACCGCGACCATCGACAGCGCCAGTAAACTCAATATCGCAGCGTCCAACAGCGGACAGACCATTGCCTTTTCTTCACCGGATAATCAGGAGATGGCGACGAATGTCATGGCCGTGCTGGGCTTTAATACCTTTTTCGACGGCTACAATGCCCATAATATCAACGTCGATCCGGCATTGCTGGATTCACCGCGGCGGCTGGCGGTCAGCGCCAACGGTCTACCGGGCAATGGAGATGTGGCCGCGCAGATCGCCCAGCTGGGTGACAACGGCGTCGATTCGCTGAACGGTTTGAGCATCATTGAAGCCTTCAGCGACATGATCGGAGATATTGCTACCAACAGCAAGACCGCCCAGGATAATTTCACCGCCTCGCAGGTGTCGCTGGAAACCCTCGAGATGGAACGACAGATGATCAGCGGTGTCTCCGTCGATGAAGAAGCGATTAACATGATTACGTTTCAGCGGGCGTTTCAAGGGGCTGCCCGCTACGTAACGCTGATTGATGAAATGATGGATGATGTCATGAGTATAATATAAGTTGGAGTTTCGTTGTCAGATATTATGAGTGAACAGGAACTGAGTAACAGAAAGGAAACAGGATGCCATCCGCGGTAAGACCCACCAATGTGTCGCGCGTCACCATGCAGATGCAGACAAGCCTGTTGCTGAACAACATTAACAGCAACAATTCCGATCTGCTCAAGATACAGACGCAGCTTACCACCGGCCTGAAGATCGCGCGGCCCAGCGACGACCCTGCCGGCGCCTCGACGATCATGCATCTGGACAGTTTTCTCGAACAGCAGCAGCAGTATATCAGCAACATAAACTATGCCCATGATTATATCGTATCAACCGATAACGCGCTCAGCCAGGCGGTCGATCTGCTTAGCGAAGCGTATGCTATGGCGCTGGGAACCGTTGGCCGGTCCGCCGATGAGGCTGAAAGCAATGCCGTCGTTATCGAGCAGATCATGGAACAGATGATTTCTCTGGGGAACACGACCAGTCGCGGCAGCTATATTTTCGGCGGTCAGAATTCGACGACAGCTCCTTTTGCCGCCTATCAGAACGGCGTGATATTCACCGGCAATGTGGACGATAAAGAGACGCAGGTCAGCAAGGACAACATCGTCGGGTTTAATGTGAATGGCGACAATGCTTTTGGGGCCCTGAGCAGTCAGGTTCAGGGCACGGCCGATCTGGACCCTGACATTACCGCCCAGACGCTCCTTTCCGATCTGAACGGCTATCTGGGCGAAGGCATTCGCCTAGGCAGCATTCTGATTAACGACGGCACGCAGTATCAGATTGATCTGAGCGATTCCGTCACCGTGGGCGATGTCATAAACACCATCAATAATGAAGCAGCCACCATCACCGCGGCTATTGGGGCGGACGGGACCAGTCTGGAACTGAGCTCGTCGGCCGGCAATATTTCCGTCAGTGAGGTCGGCAGCGGCTATACCGCACGCGATTTGGGCATTCAGGGCAATCCCGGCGCCGCGGTATTATCAGGCCAGGACGTCGATGCTCGCTTGTCGCTGACCACGCCGGTAACGGCATTGGCCGGCGGGGCGGGCATCGATCTTAATAACGGTCTGCTGATCAGCAACAGTATGGTCGACAGCAGTGCCCCGCTTACCTTTACTTCCGCTCAGACGCTGGGCGACATCCTCCGGACAATCAATACTGCCGATCTGGGTGTTCGCGCCGAGATCAACGACGAGACGACGGGGATCAATATCCTTAATCAGCTCAGCGGTTCCGAAATGCGTATCGGTGAAAACGGCGGCACGACCGCTGCGGACCTGGGCATTCGTTCCCTGACGGAGAACACCCGGCTGGCCGATCTGAACGGCGGCCGCGGCGTGGGCGTCAAGAACGATCAGGGCGAGGCGGGGATTATCAAAATTACGGCGATGGACGACACCGAATATTCCATCGATTTAAGCACCGCCGATACTATCAATGATGTCATGAATCTCATTAGCGCCGCGACCGGCGGCCATGTGACGGCTTCGCTGACGGGCACGGGCAACGGTATCGAACTGACCGATACCGTGGGAACCGGCGGCGGCAGCGGCATCCTTTCGGTGACAACCGAAAGCCAGAACGGGTTTTTCGTGGCGCAGCAGCTTGGTTTTTATGATGCCGACGGATCCGACGGTTTGTCTGTCGCCGGCAATACGTTAACCGCCAATGATGCCAATCCCATTGAGCCGGCAGGGCTCTTCTCGCATCTGGTCGCGCTGTATGAAGCCATGACGATCAACGATGATGACGCCCGCGACAAGGCCGTCAGCCAGGCGGCCGCGGCACTGGTGGGTGATCAGAAAGAGCTCACTCGGGTTCACGGCAAGGTCGGCGCGCTCATGCAGTCTATCGAGGTGCGCAAGCGGCATATGGAAGACAATATCCTGGCGACGAAAACCCTGCGCTCGGATATCAAAGATGTCGATTTTACCGATGCCCTGACTCGTTATCAGAATATGTACACTGCGCTGGAAGCCAGTTTGATGACCGGCGGCCAGATGAACAATATGACTTTGCTGGATTTCCTCAGGTAAGGAGTGAACCATGAGACGGCAAACCGATTCCCGCAGGGCGGGCGATTATGACAAACAGTTGACAAGGAGGTCACAGACATGAAAGTGCAAACGACGCGTTTTGGTTGTATCGAGGTCGATGAGACCCGTTTGATAACGTTTCCCGAAGGGATGCTGGGCTTTCCGGAGCAGACGGAATATGCTCTGGTACAGACCAACGATGAAGGTAATTTCTTCTGGCTGCAGTCAGTGGAGCGTGCGGATCTGGCGTTTGTTGTGTGCGATCCGCTGTTGTTCGTGCCGGATTTCCGGGTGCAGATCAAACTGGAAGATATGGAGAAGATCGCCCTGACCGACATGCAGCAGAGTCAGATATTGATTGTCGTCAACAAGATCGACCGTATGCTGACCGGCAATCTGCAGGGACCGCTGGTGATCAATGTTGTCAATCGCTGCGGTCTGCAACTGGTCTTGTCGGAACGAAAATACAGTACCCGTCATCCTCTGATGGAATTGGAGGCCAGGGCCGCCAGCGTGTCCAAGACCGCATAACGGCTGCTTTGCCCGGATGGTTATACCGGCTGAGTCCGGTTATCGGAGTGGGACCGAGCAATGTGAATAACGCATGGCTCATCATAACATAGTTCCAGGCTCGCAAGGATGTGAGCCTTAATATGCCCTTCCAGGGTAAGGAGCGCGAGGATGCTGGTTTTAAGCAGACAGAAAGACCAGACAATCATGATCGGCGATAATATTGAAATTACCGTCGTTGATATTCGGGGCGATAAAGTCCGCCTGGGGATTACCGCACCGTCAAATATACCCGTTCATCGTAAAGAAGTTTATGAGGCGATCAAACAGGAAAACAGACAGGCGGCCAACGTAACGCTGGAAGACATTACCCGCAAAGACGAAAAGCCGACTGACAAGAAGGAATAACATAAAACGTTTATTGTGAGTACTGAAAACCGGACAAGTAATGGTTTTAACCCAACCCCTCAGAAACGACATTCTTCAGCCGGCATGAACCGGCCTGAGACATCGGCAGGAGGCCGAGGCCGTCAACGGATTGTACGACGGTTATTGCAGAAACGGCAAGATGCCGCCGCCGGGAGGCGGATCCTGTTCATGGAGGATTAATCATGGTAAGAATTAACACAAACATTCCATCAATTGCCGCACAAACGCATTTGACCCGTTCGACCGAAGAGTTGAATTCGACCTTGCAGCGGCTCAGCAGCGGTTTGCGTATTACGCGCGGAGCCGACGACCCTGCGGGATTAATCGCCTCGGAAACGCTGCGCTCGGAAATAGCCAGCGTGTCCCAGGCGATCGACAACTCCCAACGGGCTTCGAATGTGATCGCGACGGCGGAAGGCGCGCTGGCGGAAGTCTCTGCGCTGCTGATCACGATCAAGGAGCTAACGGTCGAAGCGGCCAATGAGGGGGCGTTAAGCCGCGAGGAAATCCAGGCGAACCAGTTACAAGTGGACTCGGCGATCGACAGCATTACGCGCATTGCCAACGCCACAACCTTCGCCGGCCTGCATCTGCTCGACGGCAATCTGGAATATGTTACCAGCGGGGTGCGCACCTCCGCAGTGGTAGCGCTGGATGTCTATGGTGCTCAGCTGGGCACTAACGACTATCTGAATGTCGATATCTCCGGCGTGAATGCGGCCGAGAGAGGTACGCTGCAGTTCCAGGGCAGCTCCATTTCCCAGAGCATTACGCTGGAAATTGCCTCGAACCGCGGTGTCGAAGTCTTTACCTTCGTCAGCGGCTTCCGGTCCTCTAACATGGTCTCGGCCATCAACGCCATTACCGACGCCACCGGTGTCTCGGCCCTGTTCATTAATTCCGCCAACCGCACCTCAGGCGTTACGTTCCGCAGTGTCGATTACGGTTCCGACTCCTTTGTGTCCGTTCGGACGCTGCCCAGCAGTAACGGCACGTTCACCACCTATAACCCGGCATCCGCCGCCGTTCAGCAGCGCGATGAAGGACAGGATGTCGTCGTGACCGTCAACGGCGCTCAGGCGGTGGGTTCCGGCACGGAATTTATCCTGAATACCCGGTCGCTGGACATGCGCGTGAAGCTGGATAACACCTTCGGCGCCGGTGATACGACCTCTTTCGCCCTGACTGGCGGCGGCGCGACGTTCCAGCTCGGACCGCACATCAATTCCTCCGAACAGACCAGCGTTGGCGTGCGGTCTATTGTGGCCAGTCGACTGGGAACTTCCGAAGTCGGTTACCTCAACGAAATCTCTACAGGCGGCAACGCCTCGCTCGTCAACGGTAAATCGCGGGAAGCCTCTCTGATTATCGAAGAAGCGGTTAAACAGGTTTCGATTCTGCGCGGCCGGCTGGGGGCCTTTGAACGCAACACGCTCGATACCAATATCAGTTCGTTGCGGATTACGCTGGAAAACGTGACCTCCTCGGAATCTTCCATTCGCGATGCCGATTTTGCCGAAGAGACGGCTAATCTGACCCGTTCGCAGATTCTGGTTAATGCCGGCACGTCGATTCTTTCGATCGCGAACCAGACGCCGCAGTCAGTGCTTTCGCTCCTGCAGGCGTAATATTACCGGACATGACATGATCCTATAACTTTTATGACGCCCATCGTCCTGGGTGCATGAAAGAATTATCCTTCGTGACAAGGCGCAATTTGCCCGATTGTGCCTTGTTTTTTTTTGCGCAGCGCCGCCATGCTGTTTTCATATCGCAACCTTATCGCCCGTATGGAATTATAGGACGACATAAAAAAAATTATAAAAAACTTTACGGTCATTTATTAGTTATTGCCCCCGGAAACGGCGTTATTCGGACCTGAACCGTCCAATAAAGCCCGGTGTTTTTAATTATCTAAAGTTACCTGTTTTGCCAGGTCGATGAGTGCCCTGCAGAAACATTACAAAGCATAATGATAAATAATTAAAAACAGGCATAAAAATGAAAACCAAACGTGACATAAAAAGAAGCGCAGAAGTTATCAAGGAGGGGCGGCCTATGATGTGAATACCCCACCGGCGCATGCTTGTGTAAAAGTGCCGCGCTGAGTTTTCATAATTAAAAAAAAGAATAAACACCCTGGTGCCCACGGCACGGCAACCCGACGGATATAAAACCCATAAACACCCTTGCCCGTCACAGTCCCAGCAAAATGCCAGGCACCCAAGTAAACCCCAGGAGGTTAAACTAATGAGCAGAATAAACACCAATGTAACCGCGTTAATAAGTTCGCGAGTTCTGAACACGAACAATCAAAACCTGAACAGTTCGTTGGAAAAACTCAGCACCGGTCTTCGCATCAACAAAGGCGCCGATGATCCCGCCGGCCTGATCGCTTCGGAAAACCTGCGTAAGCAGATCGCCGGTACGGAAGCGGCCATCAAAAATGGCGAACGGGCCATTAATGTTATCGGAACCGCCGAAGGCGCTCTCTCGGAAGTCAGCGACATGCTGACCGAACTGCAGTCGCTGCTGGGCGAAGTGGCCAACACCGGCGGTATGAGCGATGAAGAAATCGAAGCGAATCAGCTGCAAGTTGACTCCATTCTGAACTCCATCGACCGCATTGCCAACAACACCGAATTCCAGGGTATCAAACTGCTCAACGGTAATAAGGATTACCTGAAAACCGGTGTTGACAGCAACGACTTCGATAACCTCAAGATCAATTCCTCCAAGTTGCTGAACGTTTCGACCAACAAGATCGATCTGCGAGCCATGCAGGTCTCCGTCGTCGTCGTACAGTCGGCCCAGAGAGCGGAAATCTCCACCACCGGCGGTACGGAAGGTTTCACCGGCGCTCCGCTGACCAACAAAACCACCGTTCAGATCGGCAGCAATCGCGGTACCGCAGAACTGACCTTCGCCAGCGGTACGACCCAGGGCGAAATCATGAGCGCCATTAACGAAGTGAAAGACATCACCGGCGTTATTGCCAGCGGTCCGGCAAACCTTTACAGCCTGGACTTCGGCAAGGACGCTTTCGTGAGCCTGGAAGTCATCAGCGGCGATGCAGCCGGCGAAGTCTTCGATGCCGTTGATTACGGTCGTGACGTTACGGTCAATGTGAATGACATGGCCATTACCGGTACCGGCAAGACCGTGAAGATGCGGAATTCGCTGCTGGACCTTGAATTTAAACTCAGTGACGCTCAGGCCCAGGCAACCGGAGCCGGTAATGCCACGGCCTTCCAGGTAACTGGTGGCGGCGCCGATTTTGCACTGGGCGCCCGCGTCGATGCGGCCGGTCTGGAAACGATCGGCATTCCTAACATCTCTACCAGTAAACTGGGAACTCAGGAAAGAACCCTGAACGTTGCTTCAACAGACTATGTCTCAGGCGGTACCCTCAACTCGCTTAAGAGCGGCGGTACCAATGAATTGAAGAGCAACAACCTGAGAAACGCGCAAACGATCGTCGATCAGGCGGTCAGCGATATTACCACGCTGCGTGGTCGCCTGGGGGCTTTCCAGAAGAATACGCTGGAAACCACCATTCGCTCCATGAGTGTCACCAACGAAAATCTTTCCGCGGCAGATTCGGCCATTCGCGACACTGACTTCGCGAAGGAAACTTCTAATCTGACCCGGTCTCAGATTCTGGTTCAGGCCTCGACAAATGTGCTGTCGCAGGCTAACAGATCTCCTCAGAACGTTTTGGCCTTGCTGGGCTAGTTTGACGTGCTATAAAGGGCTTGACGAATTCCTGTCTGACATAATTTATCCGATCATGTCAGGCAGGAACCGTCTATCTCGCCTGTCGTCTGCGATACTGTCGTTTATCGGACGATGCCTGACTCGCGGGATACGGGCCTTACTCATAATTGCAGAGCCGGTGTGACCGGCGACCAGGTTGGTCTCTCGACCGGCCTGAATGATATCTGACCGTTTCTCTGCCGCCCAACGGCAACTGGGAGGTTGTATGGAGACATATTCTGCGGTCAACTGAATACCGCTTTCCTCCGGCAAAGCAGTTGCCGGTATGTCCTGTAATCCTGATTCCAGTCCGATAACCCCTCTTGCTTTACACTTTCCCTTCTCTGTTTTCGTCTGACTTTGCTGTTTTTTATGGCATTATCCGGACGGAAACGCCGTCCATGAATTTCGCGATAATGGCTTTTTTCCCCTCAAAAATGCGGAAAAACAGGTCCTATAAGAAAATTTTTAAAAATATTATCGCTCTTGCTAAAGTTTTCCGCGTCACAATGTCGAAAGTCAAAAAGCAACGAGCGATAAAAAACGAAAGCGGTTGACAATTCCGGGTTGCCGGCCGATTTCGGATTCAAAGCCGGTTGCGAGTCTGAAGATGACTCATGGATGAGTACCACGGAAAAATGGCCCAGGGCAAGCGTCATTTTCAATGTGGCTGTGAAACGGAGTTTGCAACGGAGTTGCTGCTCATTTCATCTGACAATTCATTCTGTCACATGACATACAATCATCGGCGAGGATCGATGAGTTGATGTTGTGAGGTGGAACCTACCACGCATCTTAATGTCTTATCCCTTTTTTTTTCAACAACTGAATAAATCTCTATGTGTATGTAATCGGCGGGCGTATGTTCGCCTGACCGAATGTTTTAGGCAATATTGGTTCGATTGCGGCACAGGACGGCGAAGTTGCGGAACTTCGCGCTGCTTCGAATTAAAAAACGGTTTAGCCAAACGATTAGCTGTTTGGGCTAACAGAATTCCGACAGGCCGTTGCCAGGACGACGAATGCAAGGTAAGCGGTTTGTAACAGGCGGGAAATTTTTCTTCGCCTTGTCACGGAGGATAAGCCATGTCACGCATTAATACCAATGTCGCTTCGTTAAACGCGAGGCATCAATTACTTGCAAACAACTTGGATTACACAACCCGCATGCAGCGGTTGTCATCGGGGTTGAGAATCAACACCGGTAAGGACGACCCGGCCGGTCTGATCGCATCTGAATCGCTGCGATCGGAAATAGCCGGGCTGAACGCGGGCATCACGAACTCGCAGAGAGCATCGAATGTCATAGCGACAGCAGAAGGATCTCTCAATGAAATCTCTGCTTTGCTGATCGATATAAATAGTCTACTGGTCACTTCGGCCAACGACGGTGCTCTCAGCGACGAGGAAATCGAAGCCAATCAGCTGCAGATCGATTCGGCAATCAACAGCATCGATCGTATCGCGAATTCCACCGAATTTCAGGGCATCAAGCTCCTCAACGGTAACCGCGATTACACCACGACCGGTATCTCTTCGACGGCATTCGATAACATGAAACTGAATTCGGCGAAGCTGCTGGCGGTGTCCAACAACGCGGTTGATTTACGGGCCATGACCGTATCGGTGGCAATAGTGGTCTCCGCCCAGCGAGCGGAAATCTCCACGACCGGCGGTACGGAAGGTTTCACGGGCGCGCTGACTAACAAGACTACCGTCCAGATCGGCAGCAACCGCGGCACCGCGGAACTGACCTTCGCCAGCGGCACTACGCAGGCGGAAATCATGAGTGCCATCAACCGGGTTAAGGACATCACCGGTGTCATTGCCAGCGGCCCCGCGAACCTCTACAGCGTCGATTTCGGTAAGGACGCCTTCGTGAGTCTGGATGTCATCAGCGGCGATGCAGCGGGCGATGTATTGAACTCTGTTGACCGCGGTCGGGATGTCGAAGCGACCGTTAACGGTATGTCGATCACTGGTGTTGGTAAATACATCAAGATCAAAAACTCGCTGCTCGATTTCGAAGCTGAACTCAGTGCGACTCTGGCCAATCAGACGGCCACCGGTACCACCTTTACCATTACCGGCGGCGGGACAACCTTCTCGCTGGGCTCGAAGGTCGATGCTATCGGATTGGAATCCATCGGGATCCCCAATGTCTCCAGCAGTCAGTTAGGCACGAAACAACGAACCCTGACGGTTGACGGACTTGATTACCTGTATGGCGGCACGCTCAACAGCATCAAGAGCGGCGGTACGAATCAGTTAAACAGTAATAATCTCAAGAACGCCCAGACCATTGTCAGTCAGTCGATCCGCGATATCAGCACTTTGCGAGGGCGGCTGGGCGCCTTCCAGAAGAACGTTCTGGAAACCAATATGAACAGCCTGAAGGTCACGTTGGAAAACGTCACCGCTTCTGAATCCGCCATCCGCGACGCCGACTTCTCGGCGGAAACCGCGGCGCTGACCCGGTCTCAGATTCTGACTCAGGCGAATACTTCGATATTATCTATGGCAAATTCAATGCCGCAGAGCGTCCTGGCGCTGCTTGGTGGTTAAGACAGGCCTTTGGGGACCCCCCAAACAGAGCTGGCCTGATTCTTAGCCGGGCAGACTGCGTATGCCCAGGACTCTGCGGGGATGTTCTCCAGGCTTATGCCTCCGGCAGTGTACCTTTAGGGCTTGTCCGCTCGGCCAGACGGACACAAAGCCCATCTACCGGGCAGGGCAGGACGATTGCGGAGCTCATAATTGGACTGCTCGCTCGGTTCGAGGAGAGTTCCTGCCAACAATGGAACTTTCAATGTGGCCATGGCCTCCAGCAGGGTTTAACTCAAAAGGCTAAACCAACCCTGCTGAGAGGCCTTGGCCTGTTTTATAGACCCACCTGTTTTCCCCTCCTTTTCTCTTCTTAACCCGGCTCGACCGCAAATCCGAATTTTCAAATCTCAATTCTGAAATCTCCTATTCTGCAATCCTTGATACACATTACCATCATCTATTTTTATGGATTACTTTGCGCCTCTGCGGCTTCGTGCGAAATTTTGTAAATGCGACGATGCCAACCAGGGTTTTCAGGCAGTGCCGGGAACGTTTTTATGTTCCGGCTTGACCTTTGCGGTCGAAAGACTGATAATTATATACCAATGCAGTGAATCGATTGTGGTTCCCGGCCGATTCATTTTGCTAACTCTTTGTCAAACAATCGCTAAGAACGCATGTGTCCTGAAGGGACGCCGATGAAGAATCATCAACACCCAACGGAGAAAGAAAAAATGAATTCCAAATGTTCTTTCAGATCGTACATCATGGCAGTATTAATGCTTGGTTCGCTGATGTTATCGCCGTCGCTTTTCGCTCAGGGAACGAAAGCCGATTATGAACGCGCGAACAATCTGCGGAAAAATCTGTCCGGCAAGGTCTTGAAGTCAGCCGTCCGGCCGAACTGGTTTGCCGGGAATGATAAGTTCTGGTACCGTAACGCGTTATCGAACGATAAGCATGAGTTCATTCTGGTCGATGCCGTGGAAGGCCAGCGTCAGGAAGCGTTCGATCATCAGCGGCTGGCCGAGGTTCTGAGTGATGAACTCGACACGGCCATCAATCCCGAACAGCTTCCCTTCAAAAACATCCGTTTTGATGATAGCGGCGATACGATTTATTTTAACGTTAACGGTAAGGCCTGGTCCTGCAATCTGCAGTCGTATGTTCTTCAGCCTCATGGCAGGATGGATGATGATGCCGGTACCCTGACACCGCTGCACACCCGGCGTAACAGCGGCAGTTCAGACCGGAATACCACTATTGCCTTTGTAAACAAGACGGACGTTGAAATAAAATATTACTGGATCGATACCCATGGCCAACAGCAATTGTACGGTGCCCTGAAGCCAGACGGCCGCTTTCAACAGCATACTTATGTCGGCCATGTCTGGATGGTGACCGATAAGCTGGAAAGTCGGCAGGTGTATTATCTGGCGACGGAAGAATCGGGCGTAGCAGTTATCAAAGATAAGGATTTGGAGGAGAAAACAAGACCCAGGCCGCGACCGCAGCAAAACAGCCGGGCAAACGGTCAATCGCCGGACGGGCAATGGACGGCATTTATCCAGGATCATAATCTTTTTGTGAAAAACAACAAAACCGATGAAGAGACCGCCTTGTCCACTAACGCTACGGCGGACAATTATTATCAGTCCCGTTTTTATTGGTCGCCTGATTCCCGGAAGCTGCTTGTCCTGCAGGAGGAGAAAGGCTACGACCGCAAGGTTTATCTCATCGAATCGTCTCCCGATGACCAGTTACAGCCCAAACTGCATTCTCTTGACTACCGCAAGCCCGGTGATAAGATCGACCATCCGCGACCACGGTTATTTGATATGACGAACATGGAGCAGATACCTGTTGACGATAAGCTGTTCCCCACTCCCTGGAGCATTTCGGATCTGCGATGGATGCCCGATTCCCGTCGGTTCACGTTTCTGTATAATCAGCGCGACCATCAGGTCCTGCGAATATTAGGAATCGATGCCGATACCGGCAAGGCCGATCCGATTATCGACGAACAGAGTGAAACCTTTATTGATTACGCCGGGAAAATGTTTCGCGAATACCTGAACGAAACCGGTGAAATTATCTGGATGTCCGAGCGAGATGGTTGGAACCACCTTTACCTTCATGACATGACAAACGGCCGCGTAAAACACCAGATTACCAAAGGTAAATGGGTCGTACGACGGGTTGAAGAAGTGAATAGAGACAAGCGGCAGATATGGTTCTGGGCCGGGGGTATCCATTCCGGCCAGGATCCTTATTATCGGCACTTCTGCCGGGTTAATTTTGACGGGTCCGGCTTGACCGTTCTGACAGAAGGAAATGGCACGCACGATGTAAGTTTCTCGCCCGATCGACGTTTTTTTCTGGACACCTGGTCGCGCATCGATCTGCCGCCGGTGACCGAGCTACGCGATGCGGAGACAGGCCGTTTGATCTGTCATCTGGAAAACGCCGACTGGCAGTCGCTGCTGGAAACCGGCTGGCGACCGCCTGAGCGTTTCGTCGCCAAAGGCCGCGACGGCAAGACCGACATTTACGGCATCATCATTCGTCCCACGAATTTCGATCCGCATAAGACCTACCCCGTTATTGAAGAAATCTATGCCGGTCCACAAGGCGCGTTTGTTCCCAAATCTTTCCGTATTCAATGGCGAATGCATTCGATTGCCGAACTCGGCTTCATCCTCGTTAAAATGGACGGCATGGGCACGTCGCATCGCTCCAAGGCTTTTCATGATATCTGTTGGAAGAACCTGGGTGATTCGGGCTTCCCCGACCGGATACTCTGGATGAAATCCGCCGCCGAGAAATATCCCTATATGGACCTTTCCCGCGTGGGCATTTATGGCGGTTCTGCCGGCGGTCAAAGCACGCTGCGCGGCCTGCTGGCCCATGGCGATTTCTATAAGGTGGGTGTGGCCGATTGCGGCTGTCATGACAACCGCATTGACAAGATATGGTGGAATGAACTCTGGATGGGTTGGCCCATCGGTCCGCATTATAAAGAGCAATCGAATGTTACCCAGGCCCATCGTCTGCGGGGCAAGCTCCTGCTGACCGTGGGCGAAATGGACCGTAATGTTGATCCGGCGTCCACATTGCAGGTCGTGGACGCCCTGATCAAGGCCGATAAGGATTTCGACATGCTGCTTGTTCCCGGCGGCGGGCACGGCGTCGGCGAACGCCCCTATGCTGCTCGACGCCGAATGGATTTTTTCGTCCGTCATTTGCTCGGTGTCGAACCGCGCCATTGATTTGTAGTATTGGGGGCATCCTGCCCGTACAAGAAATCATAGTCATTAACAGTGATATACCCAAAGGGTATGAGAATTTCCGCCAGAGCCAGGCGTAAGCTTTTTGTCCACGCTTAATTACGATCCGACAAAACGGGACATTTCAATAGGAACGAGTATAATTATATCGCAATCCCCCAATTTCACATCGGGGGTTATATAGTTTGATATCTCATGTTTGAACGGAAAAACTGTGAACGGTAACAAAAATTGAAAGTCTAATCATGCTGACACAACGTTCCAGTGGTATATTAATGCACATCACCTCATTGCCTTCGCAATATGGCATGGGCGATTTCGGTCCCGAAGCATACAAATTTGTTGATTTCCTCAAAACCGCCAATCAGAATGTCTGGCAGATACTGCCGCTGAATCTGACCAAATTCGCCAGCGGCCATTCCCCCTACAATTGCTTTTCCGCCTTTGCCCTGAATCCCGGTCTGGTCAGTCCGGAAAAGCTCTGTCAGGATGGATACCTCAACAAAGACTGCCTGCAAAAAAGCCCGGCATTTCCGGACGGCCCGGTCAATTTCAATCAAGTTTTGCTTTTTAAAAACAAATGTCTCAAAACCGCCTTTCAACAATTCATCAGGCAATCGCCGCCTGCCGATTACGAGGATTTCCTGCAGGAGCATCAGGTCTGGTTGATGGATTACGCCTTGTTCATCGCCTTGAAACAGAAACATCATGACCGAAACTGGGCCCAGTGGCCGGCGAAAATACGTAAGCGGGATGAACAATCGCTGAAAAAGGAAACCGAGGCTCTCCGTCCTGTTATTGATTTTGAACTGTTCCGACAGTACATCACCTATAAACAATATTTTGCCCTCAAGCATTACGCCAACCAGGCAGGCGTGCAGATTTTTGGCGACGTTCCGATTTATGTCACCTACGACAGCGCTGATGTCTGGTCCCATCCGGATATGTTCAAGTTAACCCGTAGCTATAAACCCGAATGGATTGCCGGTGTGCCGCCGGATTATTTCAGTGAGACCGGCCAGCTTTGGGGGAATCCGGTTTATAACTGGGAGCGGCTTGCTCAGAGCGGCTACCACTGGTGGCTTGAACGCATGCGGCACAATCTGGCCCTTTTCGATCTCTTACGTATCGACCATTTTCGCGGTTTTGAAGCCTGCTGGGAGGTGGCCGCGAAGGAGACCACCGCTCTGAACGGTCACTGGGTACCCGGTCCCGGCGCCGATTTCTTCCGCACACTATTGCGCAAAGCACCCAATCCGGCTATTATTGTTGAAGACTTGGGCTATATAACCCCCGGGGTTCGTGAATTGATGCATACATTTCAATTTCCTGGTATGAAAGTTTTGCAGTTTGCCTTTGATGGCGATTTTACCACGAATCCCTATCTGCCGCATAACCACAGTCCCAACTCTGTGGTTTATACCGGCACGCATGATAACAATACCACCCGCGGCTGGTATATGAAGGAAGCCGTCTCAATAACTAAAAGGAATTTAGCCGCTTATCTCGGTCATCGGGTATCGAGCAAGGACATCCACTGGGATATGATTCGACTGGCGCTGGCTTCAGTCAGCCGTCTGGCGATCATCCCCATGCAGGATATTATGGGACTGGATGCATCGGCCCGGATGAATGATCCTGCAACCAGCACAAACAACTGGCGCTGGCGGCTGACAATCCGGCCCCATTATAGAAAACTGGCGAGTGAGATGCGAAAACTCAGTGAATTATACGGTCGAATCTGAGAATGCAGTTTATTGGTGTCCGTATTTTCCACATATTTTCAAATATATTAGCATAATCCTGT
>CAYZXY010000049.1:0-23785 GCA_964482555.1 uncultured Pirellulales bacterium | reverse complement strand
AATGGTTTGTGTTCGTTTCTGGTTGGGGTTGATTTCTTTTGCTTGTGTCAGGCGGCGGGTTGAATTATGCTAGCGGCTTTGGATGGATGTGCATGCGATGAAGATTAACCATAGAGGTACGATATTATGAGCGAGAAACTAACAGAAGAGCAGGTGCGGCATGTGGCGAAGCTGGCACGGTTGAATTGCAGCGATGAGGAAATCCAGATGTTTACAGAGCAGCTTCGTTCAATCCTGGAATATGTCGCACAGTTGGAACAAGTGGATACGGAAGGGGTGGAGCCGTTGGCGCATTGTCTGGCGGTGCATAATGTTTTTCGCGAAGATGAGCCTCGGCAATCGCTGGCGAACGAGGAGGCGCTGCAGAATGCGCCGCAGCGGGACGGGGCGTTTTTCGCGCTGCCGAAGGTGCTGGGGGATACGAGCGCGTAAACTCAGCCACGAAGGGCACGAATAATCGCGAATTTTTATAATGGAAGTCGAAACAAATATAATCATCTATAAAGAACTGTCTTACCGGATCGTTGGTCTGGCAATGGAGGTTCATAATAAATTAGGCCATGGGTTTCTGGAGAAGGTCTATGAAAATGCCCTGATGTTGCGGCTAAACGAAGCCGGCATTAATGCTGAGCCACCGAAAGGCATTGATGTATTTTTCAGAGATCAGGTGATTGGCACATATTATGCGGACATTATGGTTGATGAAAAAATTATCTTTGAATTAAAGTCCGTTGAACATATTACAGCGGCACATAAGGCACAAACGCTGAATTATTTGAAAGCGACAAGAACAAAACTTGGCATTATTATCAATTTCGGTAAAAGCAGACTGGAGTACGAAAGACTGGTTTTTTAGTAATGTATTAGCCGCAAATGCGCACGGATAACCACGACTAACTATTAGTGAAGATTCGTGTACATTTATGGCCCAAAAAGGTAGAAATATGACAATAGCGACATTATCGGCATTGGACATTCGGGACAGAATCGCGAGCGGCGCGGTGAAAAGCGTCGAGGCCGTGAATGCCGTGTTCGATTTGATCGAGCAGCGGGACGGGACGCTCGGGACATATATCAGTACGTTTCGGGATACGGCACTGGAGAGAGCCGCAGCGGTCGATAAGGCGATCGCCGCGGGTCAGGATGCCGGTTCGCTGGCGGGCGTGCCGGTGGCGGTCAAGGATAACATTTGCATGAAAACCGGCAAGACGACATGCTCATCGAAGATGCTGGAGAGCTTCAAAGCGCCGTATAACGCCCATGTTATCGAGAAGCTGGAAGCGGCCGGGGCAATCATCATCGGCAAGTGCAACATGGATGAATTCGCGATGGGCTCGAGTTGCGAGAACTCCAGTCTTAAACAGACGGTGAATCCCTGGGATACGACCCGCGTGCCCGGCGGCAGCAGCGGCGGTCCGGCGGCGGCAGTGGCGGCGGATTTATGCTACGCCTCGCTGGGCAGTGATACGGGCGGTTCGATCCGGCTGCCGGCGGCGTTTTGCGGGGTGGTAGGCCTGAAACCGACCTATGGCCGGGTGAGCCGCTACGGCCTGGTCGCCTACGGCAGCAGTCTCGATCAGATCGGACCGTTTACCCGCACGGTGGGTGATTGCGGGTTAATGATGAACGTCTTGGCCGGCCACGACGAGCGAGACAGCACCAGCATTGCTGAAAACGATGTGGCTGTCCCTGATTATCTGGCGGAGCTGGACACACCGATTGCGGGACTGAGGATCGGCGTGGCAAAGGAGTTTTTCGAAGTCGAAGGGCTGGAACCGGAAGTGGAAAAGGCCGTGCGCGATGCCTTGAAGATCTACCAGGATCTGGGGGCGAGCCTCGTGGAAGTGTCGCTACCGCATTTGCAATATGCGATCGCGACGTATTATCTGGTGGCGACGGCGGAGGCGTCGAGCAATCTCGCGCGGTATGACGGCGTGCATTACGGACACCGGACGGCGAATCCGAAGGATTATATCGATGTGTACTGTTCGTCTCGTGAGCAGGGGTTCGGCGACGAGGTGAAACGGAGGATTATGCTGGGAACCTACGCGCTGAGCGCGGGGTATTACGATGCGTATTATCTCAAGGCGTTGAAGGTGCGGAACCTGATCCGCCGGGATTTCGTCCAGGCGTTCGAACAGGTCGATTGCCTGATGTGCCCAACCTCGCCGGAGCCGGCGTTCAAGATCGGCGAAAAGACCGACGATCCGCTCAAAATGTATCTTTCGGACATTTACACGATTGCGGTCAACCTGGCGGGCATGCCGGGGATCAGTATCCCCTGCGGGCTGAGCGGTGAGAATCTGCCGCTGGGACTGCAGATTATTACGCCGGCGTTTACGGAAGACAAACTCCTGCGTATCGCAAAGATGTATGAACAGGAAACGGACTGGCATCAACAGAAGCCGTCTTTTTAGAAATGGTGGCTTAATGCTCACAAAACTAATCATACGAAATTTCAAGCAGGATTGAATATGAAAGCAGAACTTATTGTCGGTATGGAGATACATGTGCAGTTGGCGACGCGGACGAAATTGTTTTGCGGGTGCAGGCTGGGATTTAACGACCCGCCCAACAGCAATGTGTGTCCGGTATGTATCGGGATGCCGGGGGTCTTGCCGGTGATGAACCGGAAAGCATACGAGTTGTCGGTCCGGACGGCGCTGGCGCTGAATCTGAACATCGCCCGGTTTACCAAATGGGACCGCAAGGGGTATTACTACCCTGACCTGCCGAAAAACTTCCAGACCAGTCAGTACGATCTGCCGATGAGTCATGACGGCTATATCGACATTCCGCTGGAAGACGGTACGAGCAAACGCATTCGCATCCTGCGGGCCCACCTCGAAGAAGACGCCGGCAAAAACCAGCATGAAGGGCTCGACCACTCCCGCGTCGATCTGAACCGGACCGGCACCCCCCTGCTTGAAATCGTCACCCAGCCGGATCTGGAGAGCCCGGCAGAATGCCGGATTCTGGCGATGGAGCTACAGAAGATTGTTCAGTTTATGGGGGCTTCGGAAGCGAACATGCAAAAAGGGCAGATGCGGTTTGAGCCGAATATCAATCTCAAGATCACTGACGACGACGGCAACGAACACCGCACGCCGATTTGCGAGGTGAAGAACCTCAACAGCTTCCGCGCCGTCGAGAAGGCGGTGGCATATGAACAATGGCGGCAGTTCGAAGATTGGAAAAAAGACCACAACTACACCATGCAGAACCACGGCAAGCAGAACCGCGGCTGGGACGACAACCGGGAAGAGACAATCTTTCAGCGTGAGAAGGAAGAAGCCCACGATTATCGGTATTTTCCCGAGCCCGATCTGGTGCCGGTGGAGATTGAGGACGCCTGGCTGGAACAAATTAAAGCGGATATGCCGGAATTACCCGGCGTCATACGGCAGCGGTTTATCGAGGAATACGGGCTGAAAGAATACGATGCCGGAGTGCTGACCAGCGACGCGGCGAGTGCACGTTTTTTCGATAACGCGGTCAGGGCCGGGGGGCCGGCCAAACGCGTCGCGAACATGATTACCCAGCAGGGATTGCGTATCGCCCGCGAACGCGAATGTACCGTGGAAGAGATCGGCGTGACGGTTGAACAGACGGCACAACTGACAAAACTTCTTGATAACAGTGTGATTAACGCCTCGGCCGCTGCGGCCATTTTCGAGAAAATGCTTGATGACGACCGCGACCCCGAAACCATCGCCAAAGAAGCCAAACTGATTCAGCAGTCTGACAGCAACGCCATCGAAACGCTGGTGGATGAGATTATCGCCGCCAATCCCAGAGCCGTGGAAGAATTTCAGGCCGGCGGCAAAAAAGCCGGCAAGGCCCGCGGGTTCCTGCTCGGCCAGGTTATGCAGAAATCCAGGGGGCAGGCGAACCCGAAAGTGGCGGGAGAGTTGATTGATAGTAAGTTGAAAGCGTAGTTTTTTTGCCACTGAGGTCACCGGGAGCACAAAAGTAATGATAAAATCGCGTGAACGGTTACAAAAGAAAATTGTCGAGTTTTTGGAAAATGGCGGCTTGAAATACTATCCCATATATCCTTTACGGCGAGATATGGGTATAATTTTATACTTAATGTTTTCTAAAGCAGCTCAGTTGGAAAGGACCAAGCCATGCGAGTAATGATTGCCGGAGCGGGCGAAATCGGCTGGTATGTCGCCGAACAGATATCGCAGGCGGGTCATGATGTCACCATAATCGACAACAACGAAAACCGCGTCCGCATGGTTGATTCCACACTCGACGTCAGTGTCATCCAGGGTACGGCCACCTCGGCGTCCATACTCACCAAAGCCGGCGTCGCCGATACCGACCTGTTCGTCGCCCTGACCGGCAGCGACGACACCAACCTGGTCAGCGCCTCGGTCGCCCGCAAACTCGGCGCCGGTCGGTCGGTCGCCCGCATCGACGAAGTCGTTTACCGCAAGGCCCCGGAAATCTCTTATCAGCAGCATTTCGGGATCGACGAACTGCTGAGCCCGGAAATGCTCACGGCCCTGGAACTGGCCTCAATCGTCCGCAATCCCGGCACGCTGGCGGTCGAACATTTTGCCCGCGGCGCGATCGAAATGCAGCAGGTAGTGGCCGACCGCGGTGCGGAATTCGTCGGCCAGCCGCTTTATCGACTCGACCTGCCCGACGACGTCCGTATTGCCAGTATCCAGCGCGGCTCGACCCTGATTATCCCGAAAGGCAATGATATCGTCGATCATCTCGACCAGATTATCCTGATCGGCAACACCGAAAAAATGGCCCGCTGCCGCAGCCGATTCGAAACCGACAAGCCCAGCCACCAGAAAGTCATCATCATGGGCGGGGGCCATACCGCACTGTCGCTGGCCCGAAGGCTGCGCAGTTTCGTGTTTCGCCTGACCATCATCGAACGTCGGGGCGAACGCTGCAAAACCCTGGCCACCTCGCTGCCCAACGCGACCATCCTCAACGGCGACGGCACCAGCCTGGCCTTCCTCAAAGAAGAACGCATCGAAAACGCCGACTTCTTCATCAGCACCACGGCCAGCGACGAAGCCAATATCATGTCCGCCATTCAGGCGAAAAACCTCGGCGTTTCCAATGTTCTGGTGGTAATCCACCGACCGGATTATGCCAACCTGATGGAAAAAATCGGCATCGACCGAGCCATCAGTCCGCGGGCGGTTATGGCGCGGGAAATCCTGCAGATGCTCAGTAAAGATCAGACCTCGACGCTGGCGACGCTTGATAACGGCGATGTTCAAATTCTCGAACTGCCGGTGCTGTCGGATGAATTTGTCGGGAAAAAACTGCGCGATATCACCTTCCCTGAAGAAACGCTCATCCTCATCCTGCAGCGTGATAAAGATTTCTTCGTGCCCAACGCCGAAACATCCTTTAACCTGAACGATACGATCCTGGTCATCTGCCGCAACCGGCAGCGAAAAAAAATTGTCCGTATGGTCACCGGTGCTGCCTGAAAAAATCACGTCTTCATTTATCGGTCCTGCCATCGCTGCGCAGGGCCGGCCAGTCTGTCATTTCTCTTGACTTATCGCTCCGCTTGCGATACAATTTCATAGGCTCACCGTGGTGGTGTGCACTCTGCACGTTTTGGAGAAAAGAATTTTTTACTAAACCCTTCTGATGCGCCAACCCATAATAATAACAGTCAGGTAAGGCATTATCCCTGGAGTTTACATACATGAAAAACCCTGCGGATTATATCAAAGTTCACATAACTTGGCTGGTTTTTTTGCTGGGCGTCTCTCACGTTTACGCACAAACCGCCAATAGCAATAAACCGCCCCGTTCATTCTCCCACCAGCTTTCTCCATCTTACGCAGACGTTATATGTCGTACAAACGCACAAACCGACCCGTCAATAACGCCGCAGCCGCAGATGGATCACAACTGGCAGATCATCCATCACGAAACCTTCGAAAGTGAATTATCGGACGGCTGGGCAGCCTTTGATGAAAACACCTCAAACGGGCTTGATTACTGGGGACGGTCTTCCTGCGGCAACCATACCCCCGACGGCAATTTCGCCGCCTGGTGTGCGACGGTCGGCAGCATGGAATGCGGCTATTATGATAACAACATGAGAGCCTATCTGGTTTACGGCCCGTTCACCCTGGAAGACGCCGTCAGTGCTGTGGTTGAATTCTATTACATCAATGACAGCGAAGGCGGGTATGACTCCTTCGGCTGGGCGGCCTCGATAGATGGATCGTCCTTTCATGGGTATGAAGTCGATGGCATATCACCTGATTATCCCGGCGTCTGGACGCATCAGCTGTTCGACCTGGCACAGACGCCCACGCTGGGCAATCTCTGCGGCCGGGCCCAGGTGTGGATCGCTTTCACGTTCACTTCCGATTCCTCGGCCAATCAATATGACGGCGCGTTCGTTGACGATGTGACTATCAAAAAAAACATCCATGATCCCAGACCCGACCTGGAACCCTATCGCCCTGCCGGCTGGGACGATACGCTGGTCCTGGCGACGCAGCCCGATACAACAAACTCCGACGACGCGTTTTATGACCATCTGCCCCTTTATCTGGATTACTGCAGCATCAACAGCGGCAACATTGCCGCCGGTCCCTTCACCTACGGTATCTGGCTGGATGATGTCATGATTAAAGAAGTGATACTGGAAGATGGTCTGAAAGCCGGCTTTTATTCCTCGGTCCTTGACTCGGAACTGGGAACGCTAACCGCCGGCGTACACACCCTGACGATCCAGTGCGACCCGAACAACGAAATTGCCGAATTCAATGAAACCAACAACAGCTACACCCGGCAATTCGAAGTTCAACGGTTACACGGCGACATCATCGGCGCCGTCTGGAACGACATCAATAAAAACAGCGTCATGGAAGCTAATGAACCGGGACTCGCCGAATGGACCGTCTATCTCGATCTCGACGGAAACTGCATATGGGATAATAACGAACCCGCCACCATCACCGACAGCCAAGGCCGCTATACATTCAGCGATTTACTACCGGGAACCTATTCAGTGGCGATCGTCTCACAATCCCGCTGGCAGCAGACCTGGCCTGAGGATACCACGCCATCCCAACCGGCAATGACATACATGCGGTCTTCGCCCAGCACATACGTGGATGCGCTTTCGGAAAAAGATAAAACCAGCCTGATCGTTACCGCCATGGATAGCCCTCCCGTCAAACCGCTTGTCATCAAACCCGCCGCACAAAGCGGCCCACTTCCAGAACTCGATGCCCAAACAGCCGTCATGATCGAGGGGGTCCCAACCTCGACCTGGACGTATGGCTGTTCGGCCACGGCTGCCGGGATGATTTTCGGCTACTATGATCGTCTTGGCTATCCGAATATGTACACCGGACCGACGAATAACGGCTTGGCACCGCTGACGGACCTGGGCCAGGGCATCAACGATCCCATAGCCGGTTCCTGTTCGATCATTGCCACACAGAACGGATTTGACGGACGGCCCACGCCAGGCCATGTCGATGACTACTGGTCGGCGGTGGACAATGCCGGACCTGACCCCTGGACCAGTCACGACATCGAACACATCTGGTCCGACTGTACGGCGGATTATATGGGCACAAACCAATGGAAATGGGACACCAATAAAAACGGCAATCCCGATTATAATGTGGACGGTTCGACACTCTTTTTTACCTATAGCGACGCCCGAAAACTGCATGATCTGGTACCAACCGCTAATTATGGCTCCCCCCAGACGGCTTTGTGTCATGGCATGCGGCTTTTTGCTGAGTCACGCGGCTATGTGGTGCTGGAAAATTACTCCCAGCGCATCGATACCGATATAAACAACGGGTTCAGCTTCGCAGACTACATGCGGGAAATTGACGAAGGCCAGCCCGTAATGATTCAACTGCAAGGGCACAGTATGGTCGGTGTGGGGTATGACCCGGCTTCGGAGACCATCTTGGTTCACGACACATGGAGCAATGATGTCAACAGCATGATCTGGGGCGGTGAATACGCCGGCATGAAACACTTTGCCGTTACGGTACTGCATCTGGCGGCTGTGAAATGTCCGGGTATTGCCGAGGTCACTCTGGCGGAAGGCCAGACCGTCGAGAACATCAATTTCGGTAATCATGGTCTGGATTGCGGCGAATGGGGATATCTGCCCGCCGATACCAACCGGGACTGTTACGTGGACCTGGAAGACTTTAATCTACTCTGCGAACAATGGCTGAAATGTACCAATCCGCGTGACGAACAATGCGAACTGACGGAATAGAAAATTCTATACACGTTTCGTTTGAATGTGTCCGTTTTATCAGAACCTGATTTTGTGCGGATATACCCTATCGGCCGATTGGGGGTAAATTTTGAATAGCGTTTTTCAGCATTTTTTACCGGACAGATAAAACCGCCCTGTAAATGCAAGCATTTGCAAATAAAATACTTACATTTCTAACTGCCTCCCCGCCATCCTGCGGTCCTGTATTTCACAGTTTAATTGTTGACGGATGCGATTTATTTTAGTTAAATGATTGATTGTCCGAAAATGTCTTATTATCGACTTCATAGACAATTTTGGATCTATTGAGTATTGATTATCATGTTGGCCCCGGGCTTTTTGGGCAGTCCGGATGAGGCTTTATTGCCCAGGTGAGTTAGCATTTCTTACTAGACGGGAATTTTCATGGTAGATAAGAACATTTTTCTGGAATTTGAAATTGATGAAGATTTAATTGAACAACAGGTCGATATGGCATTAGGCGAAGATGAACATGACAGTATGTTCGCCATGATCGATAAGACGGTCGGAAACCTTAACCCCGGGGCTATTCTCGAAGGCAAGATTGTCAATTATATCGGCGACGATGTCATCATTGAAGTCGGCCTGAAAAGTGAAGGCGTTGTCAGTGCGTCGGAATTTGACGACCCCAGCGAGATTCAGATTGGCGATACCGTTGAGGTGCAGCTCGAAGCGGTGGAATCCGACAGCGGCCTGGTTCAGCTCAGCAAACGTAAAGCCGACCGCATCCGCGGCTGGAAACGTATCCTCGAAACGCACAAGGAAGGCGATATCATCAAAGGAAAAGTGATTCGCCGGATCAAGGGCGGCCTGCTGGTGGATGTAGGCGTTCCCGTTTTCCTGCCGGCTTCGCAGGTGGATGTCAGAAGACCGAACGATATTTCGGAATTTATTGGTCAGGAAATTGAAGCCAGCATCCTGAAAATCGACGAAGAACGTCGCAATATTGTCATCTCCCGGCGAAAAATGCTGGAAGAAACCCGCGCCAATGCCAAGAGCAATCTGCTGTCCGAAATCGAAGTGGGCCAGATTCGCAAGGGTATGGTCAAAAATATCGCCGATTTCGGCGCCTTTATCGATCTCGGCGGCCTCGACGGCCTGCTGCATATCACCGATATGTCTTGGGGGCGGGTAAACCATCCTTCCGAAGTAGTCAAGATGGACCAGGATATTGAAGTGAAGATCCTGAGCATCGACCGTGATCGTGAAAAAATTGCACTGGGGCTGAAACAGAAATCTGAAAGCCCGTGGGTTACCGCCGAAGAACGGTATGCGATCAACAGCGTGGTACGCGGGCAGGTGGTCAACATCACCAATTACGGAGCGTTTATCAAACTGGAAGAAGGCGTCGAAGGCCTGGTCCATATCAGCGAATTAAGCTGGACCAAACGCATCAATCATCCAAGCGAGCAGCTCTCGGTCGGTCAGGAGATCGATGTTGTCGTCCTTGATGTCAACGCGGCCAAACAGGAAATTTCGCTGGGCGTCAAACAGCTCGCGGAGAATCCCTGGACCCAGGTGGTGCACAAGTATCCTCCGGGCACGATCGTAGATGGTACGATTCGCAATTTGGCCAACTACGGCGCGTTTATCGAAATCGAGGAAGGTATTGACGGCCTGCTGCATGTCTCAGATATGAGCTGGACAAAGAAAATCAACCATCCGGGTGAAATGCTCAAAAAGGGCGAAGCGATCAAATGCATCGTGCTGTCGGTTGATCAGGAGAAACAGCGTGTGGCGCTGGGCCTGAAACAGATGACCGAAGACCCCTGGCTGCATGCGATTCCGGACCGTTATATCCCGGGGCAGATCGTTCAGGGCAAAGTAACGAAGCTGACCAATTTCGGCGTGTTTGTCGAACTGGAACCGGACCTGGAAGGCCTGCTGCATGTCTCGGAGCTTTCCGACGACAAAATCGAATCGCCACAGGATATCGTTAAGCCCGGGGAAGACGTGGAAGTCAAGATTCTGCGGGTTGATATCGATGATCGCAAGATTGGGCTATCCTTAAAGCGGGCCCAGTGGGCGACCGAAGATGCCGAAGCCAAACAAGTTAAGACTCATCGCGGCGGCCTGGACGGCATGGCCGGCATGGGCACGAACATCATCGACAGTTCGTTTTTCCATAAGAAACAACCCGAAGCTGAAGCCCCCGCACCGGTCGAAGCACCCGCAGAACCGGCGGCCGAGGCAGAAACGCCCGCAGAAGCTCCGACGGAACAACCGGCTGAACCCGAATCCCCCGCGGAACCGGAAGCCGAAAGCAGCGAGGCAACAGCCGATAATCCGGAAGAACCGTCTGATGGTACTGAAAAACAGGAATAAATACCTGAGTGATGTTGTGGACGTAGTTTAATTCGTCCGGTATCATTTAATTGCTTATCACCCTTTTCATAAGGGAGAATTAACGCAAATGACACAGGTGTCGAGGGTTAGAGAACTTTCGGCACCTGTTTTTTTACAACCCCGGGAAGATAAAACACGTTACTGTTACTGTAATGAGGCTCTTGTCCCCAGGAATACAGTGTATCTTGCCCTTAAGATAATGTTTTGTTCGTGGTTTTCTACGGATCCGGTGTGGTGCTCCCGATACACCATCTCCACAACTGGGACATAATAATAATGTATACCCAAAGGGTATGAGAATCCCCGCCAGGGCCAGTCGTAAAGGCTTTGCCCGCACATAATTGTGTTTGGATAAAGCGGGAATTTTCAATCGGAACGAGTATACATACTTTTTTTGATAGAGGATATTGCCTGGTCTGCCCACTTCTTATGCTTAGGTGTTTTGATGAATGCCCCAATAAGGTAAAAATACCGCTGGACCGGAAAAATCCTGTGTTGCAGCCTCGTTAAATAACCGACATATAGATTGACATTGCTAAGCGGTAAGATGAATCAATAGTGACATTGTGAAAAACGCGCCTATAATATTAGGCGAGCTCTTGGAGAAGGATGAAAGTGGAGTCAACGCTACAGATATACCTCGAAGAAATAAACTCAGCGCCCCTGCTCACCGCCGAAGAAGAGATTGAACTGTCGCGACGGATTATCGAAGAAAACGACCCGGAAGCACGGGATCGGATGGTCCGCAGCAACCTGCGACTGGTGGTTAATATCGCCAAAAAGTTCAATAATCGCGGCATGCCGTTATCGGACCTGATTGAGGAAGGGAACCTCGGTCTCTTGCGAGCGGTGGAAGGATTCGATCCCAAACACGGAGCGAGGTTCAGCACCTATGCCTCATGGTGGATCAAGCAGGCGATCAAACGGGCCCTGATTAACAGTGTGCAGCCGATTCATATACCGGCCTACATGGTCGAGATAATCGCCCGCTGGAAGCATACAATGATCGAGCTGGAGGACAAGCTCGGTCGGGCTCCAACCCAGGATGAGATGGCCGAAGCGCTGGAAATATCGCCTCGCAAGATGAAGATTATCCGCCGGGCCGTCAAGGCGTTCAGTTCGCCCACCCAGATGCCCAGCTCAGAAGACAACCTCACCATCAGTGAAATGCTGGAAGATGACCGGACGCCGCGACCGGAAGAGGCGGTCCTGAACGCGGACGAACTGGATACGATTCGTGCGCTGCTCAACAAGATAGACACCCGTGAAGCCGAAGTGCTGCGGTTGCGGTTTGGGCTCAATGGCGAAGGCGCGATGACGCTCAAGGAGATTGGCGAAAAGATCGGCCTGACACGCGAACGCGTCCGACAGATTGAAAAAGAGTCCCTGCTGAAGTTAAACGAGATATTATCTGAGAAAGACTGAACGCTTTGTGAATTGACGAGAAATCACAACCCCCTGATTCTCAAATGAAACCAGGGGGTGTTTTTTTGGGAATTGATTCAGCACTGTGATGGTCAAACATAAACAGTAAAAGTCTGGAAAAGTTTCATAAGTAATAACATTACGATTTATGGTGGTTATTATTAAATTCTTTAGTTATACTCATGCCGATTAAAATCGCCCGTTTTGTCGAAACGTAATTATTTGCGAATATGAAACTTACGCCCGAAACTTTCTACCCAATTAGGTATAAATTGAATTTGGGTTGGTTGGCGGAGATACAATGGGGTATTGTTATTTAATAAATGATGACAGTTAAAATGGATTTTTTGAATTATGAATGAACATCACATCGGAATGAAGAATAAAGTTGGAATTGTGTTAGGTCTGGCGAACGACCGAAGTTATGCGTATTACATAACTGAAGCGTTATTGAAGGCAGGGTCGCGCCCGGTATTTGGATACCTGCCGGGCGAAAAGAACGAACGGAGGATCCGGTCGGCCCTGGAGCAATTTGGGCTGGAAGAGCCGTGGCTGCAACCCTGCGATGTATGTAGTGATGAGGATTTGGATGCTTTGTTTGACCGGCTGAAGTACGATTTTGGCGAAATTGACTATATTGTTCATTCGGTGGCGTTTGCGAATAAAGAATACCTCGAGTTGGGAAATTTTCACAAAACGCCGCGGTCGGTATGGAATCAGGCCCTGGAGACCAGCGCCTACAGCCTGGTGGCCGTCGCCCAGCGGGCAGTACCATTGATGAACAACGGCGGCAGTATAATATCCCTGAGTTATCTGGGGGCCGACCGGGTCGTGCCGGGCTATAACGTGATGGGAATTGCCAAAAGTGCCCTGGAATCTTCAACGCGGTATCTGGCGGCAGAATTGGGGGGGAAAGGAATACGGGTGAACTGCATTTCGGGCGGCCCGCTCCGAACGCTTTCGGCTATGGGTATCAGCAATTTTGATAAAATACTGACGCATAATGCGGAATATTCGCCCTTACGACGCAATATCTCAGGCGAAGAAGTCGGACACACTGCGGCGTTTCTGCTCTCGTCAATGGCCTCGGGCATTACAGGGGAAGTGATTTACGTGGATGCGGGCTTCCATACACTGGCGTGCCTGCCGCCGCAATGATGCGAGACACCTCTCGCTAAAAACCAACGGCAGAACTATTCATCGACAATGATAAACAACCTTTCTTCCTCACAACCCTGAAAGGGTTGCATCTAACCTTCAGACCCGCATCGTTACAATAAACGCCTGACAACGGCCAGGGGTTTTGTTACAGATACGATACATTCTACCCGTGTCCACAGGGTTATTCGACGGTGAAGCTGTAGCTGTCGAGCAGCCAGGAACCGCCATCGGCATAAAGACGGGCTTCATAGGTTCCGACGCCCGGCAGGCCGCCGGAAAAGGTAACCGTGCCGCTGGCGATGCTGTCGGTGCCGTTTTTAGTGTTATCGGTGCGCAGCCATTGGATATGTGAGCCCACGGGATCGCCGGCATTGAACAGGCCGATCCAGTCATTTTTTACGCGACTGGCATTGGCGAAGTTGACCTGTATCTGTTCGCCGGTGCTGTAGGTGTCCTTATTGGTCGTGACGGAGGGATTGGAGCCGGCCACGGTAATGGCGACGGTGTCGAGCAGGTTGGTGCTGCCGTTGGAATAAAAGCGGACTTCATAATTGCCGGCGGTCAGCAGGCCGTGCGTGACGGGGCTAAAATAAATGGTATTGTCGGTAATGCCGTCAGCGCCGCGACGGGTGCCGTCGGTGTAGCGGTAGTCGAGATGCGAGTTGGGCGGATCGCCGGCGTTGAAGAGGCCTACCCAGTCATATTTATTGCCGGGTGCGTCGCTGATGGTGATGAGTATGACTTCGGCCGGTTCGTAGGTTCCTTTGTTGGTGCTGATCGCCGGGGCGGAGCCGCTGACGGTAAACGTGTAGGAGGCCAGCAGTTGCGAGCCGCCGTCGGCATAGAGTCGGGCTTCGTAGGTTCCGGCGGCATCGAGGCCGGCGGAAAAGGTGACCGTGCCGTCGTCAATGCCGGCGGTTCCGTTTTGGGTATTGTCGGTGCGTCGCCAGTTGAGGTGGGAGGTGACGGGGTCGCCGTTGTTGAAGAGGCCGATCCAGTCGTATTGCATGCGGGAGGCGTTCGCGAAATCTACCTGTATCAGTTCGTTGACGGCGTAGGTGTCTTTGCTGGTGTAGAGGGTGGGGTTAGAGCCGGCAATAGTAATGGCGGCACTGTCGAGCAGCTTGGTGCTGCCGTTGGCATAGAAGCGGACTTCATAATTGCCGGTTGAGAGGACGCCGTGCGTGACAGGACTGAAATAAACAGTATTGTCAGAGACTCCGGCAGTGCCGCGGCGGGTACCGTCGCTGTAGCGGTAGTCCAGATGCGAGGTGGCCGGATCGCCGGCATTGAAGAGGCCGACCCAGTCATATTTGTTGCCGAGGGCGTCACTGATGGTGACATCGATGACTTCCGCCGGTTCGTAGGTTCCTTTGCCGGTGGTGACGGCAGGCAATGATCCGCTGACGGTGAATGTGTCGCTGGCGAGCTGGCTGGAGCTGCCATTACAATAGAGTCGTGTTTCGTAATTGCCGGGGCTTAATATGCCGATGTTGGTGGTAGTAAAGGTGACGGTGCCGTTGAAGTTGGAGGCGGTGCCCGATTTGGTGTTGTCGGTGTAGAGGTAATCCTGATAACTGAGAGCGGGGTCGCCTTCCTGAAAGATACCGATCCAGTCATATTGATAGCCGGGGGCGTTGGAGTAGCTGACGGTGATGGTTTCGCCCGGGCTGTAGGTCGATTTATCGGCGGAGATGACGGGGGCAGAGCCGCTGACGGAAAATGTGTCAGTGGCCAGCTCCATGCCGGAGCCGTTGGCATGCAGCCGGACTTCATAATTACCAGATTCGAGATAGTTTGTGGCAAAAGTGACCGAGCCGTTGTATTGTCCGGCGGTTCCGTTTTTGGAGTCGTCGGTGAAGAGATAATCGCGATAGTTGATGGTCTGGGCACCGCTCTGGTAAAGGCCGATCCAGTCGTATTTATTGCCGGGAGCATTGGCGAAGGTAACGACAATGGATTCGGTGGCGCTGTATGAGCTTTTGTTGGTGGAGATGGCCGGCCCGGTCGCCGTGACGGTAAAGTCATTGGAGGCGATACAGGTCTGTGAACCGCCGGCGAACATGCGGATGTTGTAGTCTCCCGCCGAGAGCATGCCGGTATGAGCGGCAGAGAAGGTGACGCTGTCGTTTATCAGCCCGGCGACGCCGGTTTTGGAGCCGTCGGAATAAAGCCAGCAAATCGGAGCGTTGTCGGGCGCGTTATCGGTGAAAAGGCCGATCCAGTCGTGTTTGAGGCCCGGAGCGTTGGCGAAGGTGGCGACGACGCTTTCACCGCGGGCGTAGCTGCTTTTGCTGGTTGAAAGTGTGGGACCGGTCGTGGTGACGGTAAAATCTTCGCTGGCGAGTAACTGGTGAGTGTTACTGAAAAAGCGGACGTTGTAATCGCCGGCAGGAAGCAGGCCGGTAATGTTGGACGAAAAAGTAACGGCCGCGTCGGTGACATCGGCGGATCCCGTTTTAGTGCCGTCCGTATAGAGGTAGCACAGGTAGCTGTTGTCATCGGCGCCGTCCGCAAAAATACCGAGCCAGTCGTATGTATTGCCGGGACCGTCGGCGATGGTCACGATAATGGATTCACCGCGGTTATAGGTACCTTTGTTGATGGAGATGGAAGGATCGGGGGCGTAGTTGCCGGTAAAGTCGTTCCCCCAGGAGTTGCCGGAGCTATTGGCGTAATCGGAGGAGTTACCGGTCGTAACAGATTGGCTGGTGAACTGGTAGCCGGATTTGGCGGCGCTGAGGGTATAGCTAGAATTGGACGGAACCTGGGCGATGGCGTAGATGCCTTTGCTGTCGGTGGTATCGCTGTAGGAGCCGCCGCCCGAGCGGCTCGCGGTGACGACAACACCATTGACAGGATCACCGTTGCCGTCGGTGACGCGGCCGCTGATGATTTCGCCGCTGCCGCTGATGAAAATATTGTAAACGGTTTGCTCGACCGAATTAAACGTATAAGAAGACGTGCTGATCGCAGGCAGATTATACCAGGCGTCGTCGTAGCCGCCCCAGCCCATGTTGAGATGATGGTACATCGTCGAGCCGTTGTAGCCGTAGCCGTCGGTCAGGATAGCGTGGCCGCCGTCGCCGAAGATTCCCAGCATGACCGGCAGGCCGGCGTCCAGGTTCGGGTTGATCATGCCGATGAGACCGGCACCGATATTGGCGTTGTTGTTATAGCCTTTGACGGCGTTGCTGTAGCCGAAGGTGTCGAGCAGGCGGTCTTTAGCCAGGAGCATGATGGAACCGGATCCGCCGGAGGTGTAACTCATATTCAGCGAGATGCCGGCGTCGTAGCAAAGAGCGCCGATGGCCTGTCGCTGGGAAATAGTGGTGTCGCAGTCGGGCTCATAAACCATATCTGACCAGTTGTAGGCGCCGCCGGAGCCGTTACCGCCGCGGGTGGAACGGGAGCTGCCGCTGCCGTTGATGGTGATGTTGAAAGTATTGATGCCGATGCCGCTGGAGGGGTGTTCAAAATAGCGGAGGATTTGCGCGAAAGCGGTCGCACCGCAGCCGCATACGTAGTTATTGGGTGTGTAGTAATTATAGGTGTTCTGATTGCATACTTTGGACTGGTTCCATCGGGTCTGGACGAAGGGCGCGACCCAGACATCGGGAATGGAGGTCGGGGCCAGGCTAACATCGGACTCCTGTTCGTTGTGGAGCGAGGGGGCTGGATCAGAGGTGACAAGTTCGGCCCATTTGGCCTGATGCCGTTCCCGGGAAACCGTTTCCAACTGGGCCTCGACACTCTGGCCCAGCAGAACCTGGCGGGGCTCGTTGCTGCGAACATGATCAACGCGGCCGCGCACGTCCGATTCGACCAGTGCGGCCAGCGGGTTATCAGACGCGGGATTGTATTCGGAGCCTTTGACGAAACCGATCACCGGTTCGACCTCATCATCCCCGGCGACGATGACCAGTCCTTCCGGCAGCAGATAGACGATATGATAAGCCGGCTCGTTGTCGGCATCCAGATACGTCTCGATACGATCGATCTGTCCGGTGAGCTGTAAACCCATCGGGTGCGGGTTTTGCGACAGCCAGCCCCGCACGGCCTGTCTGGCCAGCGTCTGATCGGTAGGGGCGGCCGGGAGTTGTAATGCCCTCAACAATACCAAAAGAATGACAAGTAATGAACACGTTATTCGCCGGGTCATGAATTATTCCTTTGCTGGTTTATGTTATTATTATCGTTTCAGTAAAAATATAACTTTTCTTTGAAGTAGATGAGACGCTGAATGAGAAAAGTTTTTGGAAAAAACGGCATTGATTGTATGGATTATGCGGATGGTTATGATTATGCGGATAAAGGCTATACCCGCACCAATCCTCGTTTGGACACAATTGGGATTTTCAATCCGAGCGCGTATAAAAAGGATTTACCGTAATATCTGGTTATCTGTCGGTCCGTTTGAGCTGTCAAATAGAGCCAAAAAATACCTTGTAAATCGCTTGAAATCGACCTGGTCTTTTGAGTAAAATTACTCAATGCATTGAGTAATTTGTAAATAGTGATTCACACTCAACGTGTATGAAAATTTCTGGCGGGGCCAAACACGAACGTTCTACCCGCATACAGACTCGTTCCGATTGAAAATTTCCGTTATATCGGAACGTTATTATGTACGGATAAAAAGCTTACGCCCGACTTTGCCGGGAGCTTTTTACCCAATAGGGTATATATTAATCTGGAAGGGTATCAGCCGCGACGGGCAGGCGGCTGACGGAGTTTATTCTGCGTTTTCTTTTTGGCGGTTTTTTTGCTGGTGGCGGGTGTGTCGAGGATTTTGATGGCCTTTTTGAGGTCGGCGACTTTGAGGACGCCGGTGGTTTTGCCGCCGCGGGCGCCGGTAGTGACATAACAATAGTTGATGTTAATATGTTCTTCGGAAAGCCGGGTGGCGACATCGGCCAGAGCGCCGGGTTTATTGGGCAGGGTCATGCAGAGCACGTCCGATTCCGTCACTTCGACGCTGAGATGTTTGAGAATCTTGCGGGCGTGGTCGGGTTCGGCGGCCACCAGCCGCAACACGCCGTGTTCCACGGAATCCATCATGGTCATGGCGACAATGTTGACTTTCTCTTTGGCCAGATCGTTGAGGACCTGGGCGAGTATGCCGGGCTTATTGATCAGAAATATGGAAAATTGTACGGCGATCTGCATGGTTTTAATCTCGATTTACAAAGCTATTGAATTAGTGATTTGACGGCATGGTCCAGGTTGTCGTGAAATTCGAAAACATCCTGCAGCCGGGTGATTTTAAAGACTTTATACAGGCCGGGTTCCAGCCCGAAAAGGGCCATTTTACCGTCCAGCTCGGCGATCGTCTGCCGCATTTTCAGCAGGACGCTGATGGTCTGGCTGCTGAGCATTTTAATAGCGGAGAAATCAACCACGATTTTATCCCGTTTTTCTTCTTCGACGAGACGGTAGAGCTCCTTACTAACCTCCCCGACATGGTATGCGTCCAGAATCGTTGGGTTATTGAAACCGACGATGGTAACGCCGTCACGCTCAGTCAGATACAGATATTGGTATTCTGCCATGGTTCATTCTCCCGGTTCACCAGAAAACGGTTAACCTGGTTGCAATGGTTGTTTATATACGCGTTACGATTGAAAATTCCCGTTTTGTCCAAACGTAAATATGTGCGGTAAAGCCTTTACGTCTGGCACTGGCGGGAATCCTCATACCCTTTGGGTATAATTTTTACAGATAATACACTGACACCCGGCCCTGCCGGGGCCTTTCTACCCGATGGGGTTTATCCCCTGATCATTATCGACCCGTTTTGAGAATCATATAATGGATTTTACTGTTCCAGAGCAATTTTGAGTACCTTGACAATGTCATTGACAAATTCGAAGGTCATGCCCTCAGTGACTTCTTTGGAAAGCTCGTGCATGTCTTTTTTGTTCTTATCGGGCAATATGACAGTTTTGATGCCGGCCCGCTTGGCGGCGAGCAGCTTTTCCTTGACCCCGCCAATAGGCAGCACGACACCGCGCAGTGTTATTTCGCCCGTCATGGCCACATCGGCCCGGACCGGCTTGCCTGTCAGCAGCGAAGCGATTGAGGTGTAGATCGCCATGCCGGCAGAAGGACCGTCTTTCGGTACGGCACCGGCGGGTACGTGGACATGAATATCGCGGTTATTGATAATGTCGTCGTTTTTAAGGGTGTCCGCGAGCTCGCGTGAGATGCCGTTTCTTTGGGGTCTGGATTGCAAAACCGCCAGGGATTTCAGGGCGCTGAAGGCTGCCTGGGCCGATTCCTTCATGACCTCGCCGAGCTGGCCGGTGAGAATCAACAGCCCTTTGCCGGGTATGGCCGTGGATTCGATGAAGAGGATTTCACCCCCCACGGGAGTATAGGCCAGCCCCGTCGCGACACCCGGCACACTGGTGCGCAGGGCGATTTGTGAATCGTATTTCGGGGGACCGAGGATTTTCATAAGCTGACGGCCCGAAACGGTTGCGGTTTTGCGTTTGCCCGAGGCGATCTGCGCGGCGATAGACCGGCAAACAGAAGCGATCTGGCGTTCCAGTTCGCGAACGCCTGACTCGTGGGTATGAGATTCGATAATTTTATCGAGAGCCTCTTCCTTGATTTTCAGGGTGCTTTCGCTCAGGCCGTTTTCTTTCAGTTGATGGGGCAGCAGATATTTCTGAGCGATGAGCAGTTTTTCATGCGCCGTGTAGCCGGGCAGTTCGATCACTTCGAGTCGGTCACGCAAGGCCGGCGGAACGGTCCCAAGATAGTTCGCGGTGCCGATAAACAAAATCTTCGAGAGATCGAACGGCTGATCGATAAAATGGTCGGTGAAGGTGTTGTTCTGTTCCGGGTCGAGTACCTCCAGCAAGGCGGAGGCGGGATCGCCGCGAAAATCCTGTCCGATCTTGTCCAGTTCATCGAGCATGAAGACAGGGTTGTTGCAGCCGCATTTTCGGAGTTCCTGGATAATCCGCCCGGGCAGGGCGCCGATATAGGTCCGACGATGGCCGCGGATATCCGCTTCGTCGCGTATGCCGCCGAGGGAGATGCGGACGAATTTGCGGTCGAGGGCCTTGGCAATGCTCTTGCCCAGCGAGGTCTTGCCGACACCGGGCGGACCATTGAAACACAGGATCGGGCTGCGACCTTCGGGATTCAGCTTACGGACGGCCAAAAATTCTATGATGCGATTTTTGACTTTTTCGAGGTTGTAATGATCGGCATTGAGAATCCTGCGGGCACGGGTCAGATTGAGTTTGTCCGGCGTACTGACCGCCCAGGGCAGTTCGCAGAGCCATTCGATATAATTTCGCGAAACACTGTATTCCGGCGACATCGTCGGTATGCGAGAGAGCCGCTCCAGTTCGCGACCGGCTTCTTCTTTGACCTTTTCGGGCATGTCGGCGGCTTCGATTTTGTCACGCAGTTCTTCAATTTCGGCGGTTTTCTGGTCGGTCTGGCCCAGTTCTTTCTGGATGGCCTTGAGCTGCTCCTGCAGATAATATTCCCGCTGGGTTTTGTCAATCGATTTACTGACTTTCTGCTGTATTTTCGCGGACAGCTCCAGCAACTCCAGTTGATTGGCCAGCACCACCGAAAGCTTTCGCAGCCGTTCGGTTACATTAAAGGTTTCGAAGAGATCCTGTTTTTCCGGAACGGGGATATTGATATTGGCGGCCAGAAAGTCAGCCAGAGCGCCAGGGTTGTCGATGTTCGAGAGAATGACATGCACTTCCTCAGGGATATTGGGCGAGAGCTCGACCATCTGCTGGGCCATGTTGCGGACGTTATTGACGAGAGCGTCAAGGTTCTTGCTGGGGTGGCTGGTCGATTCGACAATTTCGATACGGACCTTGAGAAAAGGTTCGCTCGCAATCCATTCTTTAACCTGGAACCGCAGCAGGCCGTGAACAACAAGCGAATTCTGGCCGTCCGGCATTTTCAGCTTTTTCAGAATGGTGACGATCGTCCCGATGCTGTAAAGGTCGTCGAACTGCGGATCGTCGGTTTCGGGATCTTTCTGGGTAAGTACGCCGATGACTTTATCGGACTCGCCCTGAAATTGTTCCGACCAGCCGGGGCGAACGGGCCCCGAGACGCCCTGGGTCGCCAGTTCGGCCAGCAGACGCTGACTCCGGGGCCGGCCTACCGCCAGGGGGATCACCGTGCCCGGGAAAACCACGACATTCCGCAAAGCGATGATGCCGATTTCCTGCGGAATGTTGATTTCGATGTCATCGGGATTCTTTTCAGCTTTTTTATTTTGTTCCGGTAACGGAGCCGATTTCGTGTTCGATTTGACGGTGATTTGTTGAGGCACATCAATAAGCGGCTGGTTAACGTCCACATTAATCAGATCAATGTCGTCAGTATTGAATTCACTTATGATGTCATAAGTAATTGTCTTTTTTTTCTTTTTTGCCATATCTTGATTGTATCAGGTTTTCTAAGCGGTTTGTAACCGTTTTGTTTTCGAGAAGTATTTTCACGAACAGAACATTTCGTAAGACTCGCATTTTTGAGCGAACATTTTGGCGTTCCACTTCCTAAAATCTATTACCATTAAAAGTGCAAAATCGCACCCTTTATTCCTGAATACTTATTATCGGCGAATATTATATAAATGCAATAAGAATGTCTCAAACCGAACAGGTCGACTTGAGACAGTTTAACTGACATCCAGTATTTAGCGTCCGTTTATCGTGCGGAAAAGATTGTGGGTTTGTGTTGTTACTGGTCCGAAACGGAAACGGTTCGGTCGCCGTCTTCGTTTTTAATGGTCATTTCAATACTGTTTTCGGAGAAATCGATATTACTGAGAATCGCTTTCAACTCTTCGACTGTATGGACCGGTTGGCCGTCGATGCTGACAATGATGTCATTTTCTTGCAGGCCGCTTTTTTCCGCGATGCTATCCTCATAAACCCGGCTGATATAAACACCTTGGGTTGACGGCGATAAGCCCAGTTCATTGGCGTTATCGGGAGTTAATCCAATCACCATTACGCCCAGTTTGGGTTTGGTAGTGTCCGGTCGCTCAAACGGCAGCGGGATTTGTGGACGAGGCGCTTTTTCTGGTAGGCCCCTTTGTATGCGATTTTCCAGCGAACCGGTGTTAAGTTTGGCTATGGCCCGGTCACCGAGAGTGACCTCCAGGTCGATCTTATCGCCGTTCCGCCAGATTTTAAAGGTGGTCGGGTCCCCGGGCGGAATGGTGGCAATATAGTTCCGGAAATCGTTGGCATTGTCGAACATTCTGTTTTTAACACCGAGGATGATGTCACGTGGTTTTATACCGGATTTATCAGCCGGATCGCCGGAAATGACGTCGAAAGCGACAACCCCATCGATATCTTCGGGAATCGATTCAAACCATTTCTGGTTGCTGTTCAAAAAGCGACCCAACTCGGAATTACCCAGATAGTTGAATTCTTCCGGCTTGATTTTACGTAATTGGTCAAGTCCGACCATTTTTATACCCAGCCAGCCGCGATTGACCTTTCCCTGGGCGATCAACTGGTCCGCGACAAATTTGGCGATATTGCTCGGTACGGCAAAACCATAACCGGCGGAAACGCCGGTCGGACTGAAAATATTGGAATTGATACCGATTATCTTGCCGTACAGATTTACCAGGGGACCGCCGCTGTTGCCTTTGTTGATATCGGCGTCGGTCTGTATGAAATCTTCGTACCCCCATTGCCCTAAGATTCTGGTTTGACGGCCTTTATAGCTGATGATGCCGGAGGTGACGGTCTGAGTGAGATTAAAAGGGCTGCCGATGGCCAGAACGAAATCGCCGACCTGGGTCTTATCGGAATCGCCGAATTGAGCGAACGGGAGGTTTTCATTTTGAGGATCGATCTGCACGATCGCCAGGTCGGTGTCGGGATCAACGTACGTATTCAGGACATCGAACCGGCGGCCGTCACCGAGAGAGACTTTAATGACATCAGCCTCTTCGACGACATGATTATTGGTGATGATGAAGCCGCGATCGTCGATGATGCAGCCGCTGCCCGAGGCGCGACTGGCATAAATGGGGCCAGAGTCAGAGTCTTTATAGACTTCAATATGGACAACTGAGGGCCTTACAGCCTGGACGGCCCTACTGAAAGTTCTATTGACCATCGCAGCCATATTGTTTTCTTGTTCGGTGAATTCGGATGGAGTGTCGGAAGATTGAGCCGGCAACGTGTTCTGCCAGCCGAAACCGGACATTATCAGCAGACATAAAACGAATATCGTCGTTAATTTATTGAATGAACGAATCATAATTACTACTCCTGTCATGCTAGAGAAATTTATTAGTTTTTGTCATCATGGACCGGATAAACCGGGGAAAAAACCACGGATTTCACTAATTATACCCGTTCCGATGGAAAATACCCGTTTTGTCGGAACGTAATTATCTGCGGATAAAAAGCTTACCCCCGGCCCTGCCCGGAGCTTTCGACCCAATTGGGTATACTTCTTGTTGCGGTAACATGTTCCGCAGGCAGCCTGCCTGCATTTAAACACGTTAAACGTTTGCAAACGGAAAATGATGTATTAAAGATACGTCAAATA
>CAYZXY010000048.1:0-24599 GCA_964482555.1 uncultured Pirellulales bacterium | reverse complement strand
GATGATGACGATGATGACGAATAAATCAGTTTTTAAGTGATCACCATGAACGAAGATACACTGAAATCTATTTTACAACAAGCCGACAATTACGCCGGCATGCCTGAAGTATCGAATAATCTGGCCGGCCGGGTTCAACATAAAGCAACCCGGCAGGCCCTCCAACGTCGGCACACGATAATGGTTGCGGCGTTGGTCCTGATAGTCACCGGCGTAACGCTTTGGGGAAAATTCGGAACAATGCTCTTCCATTCCGACACGATGAAAAATCCCCAGGAACAAGCCGCAGCCACCCCAGCCGACAGAGATCAAACCGACCGGAATCCAGCCTGTCAGACGGAACTGGCCGAGTCGATCCGCCGACTTAATCGACAGGTAGCATTAAGCCGTCAACTCAGAAAACAGGACAAACTCAGAACCAGACTTACCGCCGCTCGACAAACACGACCTGGCCGGCCGGCCCCATTAACGGAGATACGTCACATCGCCGATCATGCTGCCGCCGTCCTCTATGTTACCGCTGATGATAAGGCTGCTAAACCTGACCAGATTCCATCCGCCATCGCAGATTTCCAGCGTCTGATGCAACTGTATCCAGAATCGCCGTTGGCCGCCAAGGCCCAAAGCAAAATCAATGAACTGCGCAATTCAACACAAGGAGATGCATAGTGAACCTTCTTAAACAACGATCTGATGTTTTTTCTATCGCGGCAATCTGTTTCTGCCTGACCGCCATACTGCACACTGCCGTCGCCGCCAGTGATAATCATTCCTATCTGCTCAAAATATCATGCAGCGATAACGTCCTGCAGATCGATGATGATATCCTGCGCACCATGATCAATAATCCATTCGTGTCCGGAGAATTCCCCTTTGACATTGACGTGGAGCTGGCCGGCCAAAACGAATTTTACACTCTTTTCGAGTTGAGCATTCATAGTGATGATGACATTGATTATGGCGATGAGAGTAACGAGGTCGATAGTGATGCAGAAACCATGGAAGAGGATAAAGAGAAAATAGAGTTATCTCCAGAAAGATCATTGGAAATGATACAACACATCCGACATAATCTCCAAGAACTCCTCATGCGTGAATACCATCATACGGAGGAAAGACTCAACCAGTTACAAAACAGCATTGCCGAAGAGGCCGCCGAAGCGGAACGCAGGATTCATTCCATCAACGAAATCGAAAGACGTCTCCGTGAACGTTCCGGCCCCTTCGCCCTCTCTAAAGAAGATGCACAACAATATATTCAGGACCTGCATCGTGAAAAGCAGAAAATCGAGATGCAAATCATGGCCGTTCGAACTCGTCAGGAGGCCGTCGAAATACAACAACGCGAATCCAGAGAACGGGCAAAGAATATTATAGAAAAGGATATGCTTCGACAAAAACTTTTGGGTGCTATAAATGACCTTAAAGCTCGCGTAAAACGACATGGCAAACAAGAAGAGCCCCATGAAGAAATTGTACAAGCGTTGCGTAATGCGGAAATAGAGTTTTACCAACGTGAAGCCGAACTGCGAGAAATTGCAGGCATTGAAGGCATGGGCGAAATCAATAATGAACTGGCAGCCGGAGCCATCGACATGGCGGAAATGAAGGCCCGGTTACAATATCTGGATGAAATCATTCATCAAATAAAAAACAAAGACTTGATGGCACTCATCGATGAATACGAACTGCGAGTGCAGCTGGACATGGAACTTGCTCGTAAACAATATATCGACAGCCGGGAACAATTGCTGGAAATCAACCGGCTGATAAAGCGAACCCGGCCGCCGGAAGTCACTGTTATTGGTGCGGACAATTAAATCTCACGACCATCCAAACAAAACCGGTTGCCGTGGCAGCCGGTTTTTTTATGCGCTCTGGTTTCACAACTCCTGACAAAACAATGAGTAATGAACGCAAGCCCTCCAAACAGTCCACTGCCGGTTTTTTTTGCAAAAAAACACATACAACCAGCGTTGTATAAGAGAACGCAAAATCATGGAGACAGGAATTAAACGCGAATTATTTCGCAAACGAAAACAGAGTAGCCTTAAGAGGGGAAACTCTGAAAACACGAATGGGGTTGGTGTGCGCCAATCCCATTTGGTTTTTACTGAAAAAAACTCAGCCAGCCGCGGCCTGTTACCGACCTTCTGACAACAGCAGCAGACATTTGGCCCGGTGAATGGCGGCGCTGCGGGCTTCAATCTCTTCCGTATTCGTGGCCGGCATATCCTGGGCAGCAATGAACTCCTCCTTCGCCTGCGTTTCCGTAATCATATTCCACGTCAGAGCGGTCCGCGTCAGAATCGTCACTTCATTATCGCGAATATGGCCGAATCCGCCTTCAATATACACCCGCTCCTCACTGGCTTCCGACGTCCGATACTTTAAAAGCCCGGACCCCAGATTGCACAGCATCGGGGCATGCTCGGGCAGAACGCCCATCAGCCCGTCATGTGCCGGAAAAACCACATCCAGCACGGTAACATCAATCACCCGGGCTTCCGGCGTAACGACGGTACAATGGATTCGCGGATGGTTGTCAGTCATAACTTATCCTTAAATTACCCCGGCGTTACCGGTGTTAAAAAATAAAAATGAAAAATGCAGAATCGTCCTCAGAAAACAGTTTAATATCAAAATAGTCATGAGCGAAACGAATACTTCAATTTTTCGTTTTGAGTTTTTATATTTGATTTTATGCTCATTCCGATTGAATTTACCCATTTTGGCGGAACGTAATTATGAGCGGATAAAAAGCTTACGCCCGGCCCTGTCCGGAGCTTTCTACCCGATGGGGTATAAATTATACTGCTTCCGCCTGCCTGTTGGCTTTCTCTTCCGCTTCTTCGACGGCCCCGACATACAGGAACGACGATTCGGGCAGATGATCCCACTTGCCTTCGCAGATCTCAGAGAAGCTGCGAATGGTATCGGCCAGGCTGGTGTTCTTGCCCGGCATACCGGTAAAGGTTTCGGCCACGAAGAACGGCTGCGATAAAAAACGCTCAATCTTACGGGCACGTGCCACGATCTGCTTGTCATCTTCGCTCAACTCATCCACACCCAGAATCGCGATGATGTCCTGCAAATCTCGATACCGCTGCAGAAACTCCTGTACCTGGCGGGCCACACGATAATGCTCCTCACCCACAACATTGGGATCGAGGATCCGGCTGGTGGACTCCAGCGGATCGACCGCCGGGTAAATACCTTTTTCGGCAATCGAACGTTGAAGGTTTACCGAAGAATCCAAATGGGTAAAAGTCGTCGCTGGAGCCGGATCTGTATAGTCATCCGCCGGCACATACACCGCCTGAATCGAAGTAACCGCCCCCTTACCCGACGAGGTGATCCGTTCCTGCAACTCACCCATTTCCGTTCCCAGCGTCGGCTGATAGCCGACCGCCGAGGGCATACGCCCCAGCAGTGCCGACACTTCCGAACCGGCCTGCGAGAAGCGGAAAATATTATCGATAAACAGCAGCGTATCCGCGCCGGTTGCATCCCGGAAATGTTCCGCCATGGTCAGGGCCGTCAGAGCTACCCGCAAACGGGCGCCAGGCGGTTCGTTCATCTGGCCGAAAACCATCACGGTCTGGTCGAGGACGCTCTTGCCGGTATCGCCGATCATGGCTTCCTGCATTTCCAGCCAGAGATCGTTCCCCTCACGGGTACGCTCGCCCACACCGGCAAAACAGGAATAACCACTGTGAAACCGGGCCAGACGGGCGATCAGCTCCTGAATAATAACGGTTTTACCCACGCCGGCACCGCCGAACAGGCCGCACTTACCGCCGCGCACCAGCGGGCACAGCAGGTCAATAACCTTAATCCCGGTTTCGAACATCTCCGTCTTGGGCGTCAGGTCGGTGAATTCCGGCGCTTCGCGGTGGATCGGCAACGTCATTTTAGCATTGACCGGTCCGCGTTTATCGATCGGCTCACCCAGCAGGTTGAACACCCGGCCCAGCATTTCTTCCCCAACGGGCACCGACACGGCCGCGCCGGTATCGACCACCGCCATCCCGCGGACCAACCCGTCCGTTGAACCCAGAGCTACTGCGCGGACCTTGCCGTTGCCCAGATGCTGCTGGACTTCACCGGTCAGATGAATGTCATGGCCATTCACCTGCTGGTCGATCTTCAGCGCGTTGTAAATTGCCGGAATCTTATCTTCATCAAACTCGGCATCAAACGTGCTGCCGATAACCTGCGTAATCTTGCCAGTGTTCATTACAAACTCCGTTAAATATAGTTAACGAGTAAATAAGTGATGAGTAACGAATGTAAAACAGTTTTAACATCACATTATTTGCTTTTCTTAAAAAATTTGATCAAGCCAATTGTCATTCATCTTCGTTTATCCAGCTCGGCTCCTACAGCTTCATCTTCCTTGATATAGCCTAATTCATAGGCGATGATTAACTGCGTTTCCAAATCTGACAACGAACCTGATGAAATATATATACTCGTTTACTTCAAAGCCTCCACCCCGCCCAGGATATCCAGCAGTTCGCCGGTAATCTGAGTCTGACGGGCGCGGTTGTACTGGCGAGTCAGGGCCTTGATCATTTCATTGGCGTTGTCGGTGGCGGCTTTCATCGCCCGCATGCGGTTGACCTGTTCGCTCACGATCGCGTCAATAAAGCATTGATACAACCGGGTACGAACCATATTGGGAATCAGCTCCTGGAGGATTTCCATCGGGCCGGGCGAGAAAATATAATCGTCGATATTGACCTGATGCTGCGCTTCGGACGGTTCCAGACCGTCGGTATCAATCGGCAGCAGGGTCATGACCTCGGGATTAAACTTCGCGGAGGAAAAAAACCTGGTATAAACCACTTCCACAGCGTCAATCTGCTTCGTTTCATATAATTCGATAAAATTGTCCGCCAGTTCCTCAATCCGGACATAACTCGTCTTTTCGTCAAACTCAGTATAGCTTCGGCTGATCGAATGGCCTTTAAACCGGTAATACTGAATGCCTTTTTTTCCCGATACGTGCCATTCGCAGTCAAGCTCCAGCTTCCGCAGCCGTCGAAATTCCGTCTCGCTGAGCCGGAGAATATTGCCATTATACCCGCCACACAAACCGCGGTTACTGGTCAGCACCAGCACGATAACCCGACCGGTTTCACAATTTTTTTCCAGCAGCGGATGCTTGATATGACCGCTCCCCCCTGCCATCAGCGAGCTGACCAGATGGACCAGCTTTTCGGTATAGGGACGCAGGCCGGTCGCCTTATTGAACGCCTTTTTAAAGCGGGCCGTCGCAATCATCTCCATGGTTCGCGTAATTTTGCGAATATTGGAAATCGATTGCCGGCGTTTAACTATTTCGCGTGCACTTGCCATATTTTTCTATTTTCCGCATTAACGCATGAACATTTTTTACTGCCAGTTTTGCTTGAACTGCTTGATGGCATCGATCAGCCGACTCTTCAGATCGTCATCGAATGTTTCCTTCTCACGCAATTCACTCAGCAGCTCGGCATGCTGCGTCTTGAGATACTCGTGCATTTTCGCTTCGAATTCAGCCACGCGGCGAACCTCGATGTTATCCAGCAGCCCGCTGACCCCGGCGAAAATACTCACGACCTGATCGTAAACTGCCATCGGCTGATACTGCGGCTGCTTGAGCAGCTCAATCATACGATAGCCGCGGTCAAGCTGGGCCTGAGTCGCCTTGTCCAGTTCGGTGCCCAACTGGGCGAACGCTTCCAGATCGCGAAACGCCGCCAGATCCAGACGCAGCATACCCGCGATGCTCTTCATCGCCTTGACCTGGGCCTTGCCGCCCACCCGGCTCACACTGATCCCCACATCGACCGCCGGCCGCACACCCGCGAAAAACAGGTCCGGTCGCAGATAAATCTGCCCGTCGGTAATCGAAATCACGTTCGTGGGAATATAAGCTGATACTTCACCTTCGAGCGTTTCGATGATCGGCAGCGCCGTCAGCGATCCGCCGCCGAGTTCGTCGCTCAGCTTCACCGCCCGTTCCAGCAGCCGGCTGTGCAGATAAAACACATCGCCGGGATACGCCTCCCGGCCGGGCGAACGACGCAGCAGCAGCGAGACCTGGCGATAGGCCTGCGCCTGCTTGGTCAGATCGTCATAAATGCATAATGTATCGCGATTCTCCTCATACATGAAATATTCGGCCATGGCCACACCGGAATAGGGCGCGATATACTGCATCGGGGCCGGATCGGCCGCTGAGGCGTTGACCACGACCGTGTAATCCATTGCCCCGTGCTCTTTCAGGGTATCGACCACGCGGGCCACTGTCGATTCCTTCTGGCCGATGGCCACGTAAACACAGATCACATCGGAGTTTTTCTGGTTAATGATGGTATCCAGAGCGATCGCCGTCTTACCGGTCTTTCTGTCACCAATAATCAATTCACGCTGCCCGCGGCCGATGGGAATCATCGAGTCTATCGCCTTGATGCCGGTCTGCAGCGGCACTTCCACCGGCTGCCGGTCGGCAATGCCCGGAGCGATAACCTCAACCGGACGTTGTTTCGAAGTATTGATCGGCGGCCCGCCGTCAATCGCCTGACCCAGCGGGTTGACCACCCGGCCCAGCATCTCCTTGCCCACCGGCACCGAAAGCAACCTGCCGGTCCCGCGTACCTCGTCCCCTTCCCCGATCTCCAGATAACCGCCGAAAACCACCGCCCCAATGGACCCTTCTTCCAGGTTAAACACCTGGCCGTAAACATCATTGGGAAACACCAGCAACTCACCGGCCATGGCATTATGCAACCCGTAAATCCGGGCAATGCCATCACCGACTTCCAGCACCCGCCCGGTTTGCGCCACTTGCAATTCGCTGCGGAACTGGGCGATCTCCTGCTTGATTACACTGGTAATTTCTTCGACGTTAAATTTCATCGCTATGCCTCAATAAAACGGCGCCTGTGCGCCCTGAATGTATCAATTAATTGTTTATGTATCCAGAATCGCTGAACCGCCACTGGCCAGCTTCGCGGCGCCCTGATGCAGCAGCGCCTCGTGCAATTGTTCCAGCGAACCTCGCACGGATAAATCCATGACGGTATCCTCTACCTGCAGCACCAGTCCGCCCAGGATCTCCGGCGCTACATGATGTTCTATCTGCACCGTCTTGCGCAAAGCCCGACCGATCTGCTCGCGCAGCCGGCTCTGGTCCTGCTCCGACAATTCGACAGCCGTCGTCAACACGCCCTTCACCCGTCCCGCCTTCTCATCCTCCAGTTTGATATAACATCGGTGAATGTCTCGCAGCAGCGAAAAGCGGCCCTTCCTGGCCAGGATCTGCAAAAAATCCAGGAACAGCGGCGATACCTGATCCTCGAACACCTTGTGGATAAACGCCGCCTTCTCATCACGTTTAATCGCCGGCGTATCCAGAAATGCCCGGAAGTCCGTATTCGTATCCAACAGCGTCAGCAGTTCCGCCAACTCCTGACGAATTTCCGCCGACAACGCCTGTTCTTCCGCCAGCTCAAAAAGAGCTTCCGCATATACCATGGCGATGGATCGTTGTTGTTCCGATGCCATTCACACTCCTGTAAAATCATATCAAAAACAAAAGTTTGATATTTAAGGGCACCTCTAAAAATTCATTTTGGGCTGCAAGCGAACTTTTTTCCCTCTGGCCTTCGTCATGAAAAACCGTGAATATTCATCAATATGCCTGGTTTTCCATTTCTTGTCAGACGAAAAAAATCTTCGCTTTCGCCTCAAAAGCAATTATTAGAGGCACCCTTAATCTAATTCTCCGAGTTTTGCAATTTGTTCAACGATTCCTGCAGCAAGTCCCGGTGATCCTCGGCATTGAGCGTCCGGCCAATGATCTGTCCGGCCAGCTCGGTAGCCAGTTCCGTCGATTGCCGGTAAATCTCCTGCAGCGCCTGTTCCCTGGCCGCCTCAATATCAGCCTGGACTCTCTGACGCAATTGCCGGGCTTCTTCCTGGGCACTCTGCTTGAATTCTTCCGCCAGCCGGACGGCATCCTTACGCCCCTTTTCCAGAATCGCCTCGGCATCCCTGTTCGCCGCTGCCAGCTTCCGCTGGTACTCCAGCAACGCCTGGTCCGCATCCGCCTTCGCCTTCTCCGCATCCTCGATCGACTTGCGGATATGCTCTTCCCGCTTTTGCAAACCTGTTAAAATCGGCCCCCAGGCATACTTGCCCAGTATAAACAGCAACACCAGAAATATCCCGATGGTTATTATCGAAGTGCCGATATTGCCGGAAAAAATATCAGACCGCTCGCCATGCTCATCGCCATGAGCATCGTGTTCTCCCGGTTCGTCGGCATGTACCTCCGAATCAGATAGTGCCTTATTTACACTACCCTGCTCCGCCTGTACAAACAATGCCGACAGGCCGATTAATAACGCAATCGCCAGTACGCGCCGTAGCATGGCATACTCCTTAACAAAATCTGCAACAATTTGCATTGTTTCCAGTTGCGTATTCATGTTCGCCCCTAACACAACTTCATAAATCAAAAAAGTTGCGCCTGGCCTCGCCGGGAATTCCCATTCCCTTTAGCCTGCCATCCTCAGCCGCTCAGGTTGCCTAGCGACAGCAGTAAAACGACAATAGCGAAGAAGGTAAAACCTTCAATCAGAGCTGCGGAAATAATCATACTGGTAAAAATACGACCGCCCGCTTCCGGCTGACGGGCAATACTCTCAACCGCACAGCTGGCAATCTGGCTGATGCCTTTCGCCGCACCGATTACTACCAGGCCGCATCCGATAGAAGCGCCCAGAATCGCCAGTCCTTTATCACCGAACAATTGTGACGTTTCCGCCAATATTGAAAAATCAAACATCGCAAAATCTCCAAAAAATAATAACACCTATGCTTGTTTACTGATTTACTCTTTTACGTTTAATGCGACGGATGCACCGCCGCCCCGATAAACATGGTCATCAGATACGTGAAAATATACGCCTGTAAAAACGCTACAAATAACTCCAGCAGGCTGAACGCCGCACAGCCCAGCACCACGGCGATGGACGTCGGCGCCTTCACCGCAAGCTGGGATGATATAAACGCCAGCCCGATCAACGCCCCCAGCACCGTATGCCCCGCCAGCATATTCGCAAACAAACGAATCGCCAACGCAAACGGCTTAACCAGAGCGCCTATAATCTCCAGGATATACATCACCGGCACCAACGGCAGCGGTACATGCGGAATGAAATTCTTCAGATAAGTCGATAACCCCTGTTCCCGGATACCCGAAATATGGATCATAAAAAAGGCAACGGTCGCCAATGCCCCCGTCACCCAGATATTCGCTGTCGCCGTTCCGCCGATATGCTGCACATTCGCTCCGGATACCAGATAAATAATGCTATCCAGCGGAATCATCCCCAGCAGATTACACAGAAGGATAAAAAAGAAGGTATTCCAGATAAAAATGATATAACGGTCCGTTCGCTCTCCCAGCACCGGCCGGGCAACTTCATCGCGTATGAACACGCAAATAGATTCTAAAAAATTCCTGCCCCCCGTCGGCACCATCGAACGCTGCCGGGCCACCTGCGGCAATATCAGCAACAGCGAAATCCCCGCGATAAACATCATTAACATATGATTGGAAACCGAAAAACCCGTTCCCGGCACCTTGAATAGATCATGCTGCACTACATGCGAAAGCGGATCATTCGAAGCCAACATATTATACATATTTGTCATTTCTTACAATAATGTCATTCTGCATCATGGGTAACAGGTTGCGGGTCGCTATACGCTAACTTGACGATTCTTATAGCAGTCATCGTTTCCCAAAAAAGCAATAATATGTAAAATCCAACAGTACACAAGCCGAAAAAGAGTTTCATGTCCGACTTTATAAAAAAAAATCCGACTATTCCCGCTCCGGCCAATGTTCCCAACAGCCGAATCCCCATCGACAAAAACGCCAATTGGGCCAACCACTCTCTATCCTGGCCACTGTTCAGCAGCACCGGCAACAGGCTGACAATCCCCATAACCAAACAAACACACCCTCCCGCCAGTATAGATATCACCGCAGCGACAGGCTTCGGATGCACGGCCCAGGCCACGCCGCATCCAATAAATCCCACTACGGCCACCAGCGCCGCCGCCTGCGCCGCCAGTTTCAGAAAACGCATCCTCTTGCCATCCTTATTTTTATTTGCCGGCATTGAAATCATATCGTTATTGTCCAGGATATCTTACTTGTCCCATCATTTTCTCCAGTCAGATGTATCCTTTATCAGTAAATAAATCATGCCGGTCAGCGCCACCAGCATCCCGCTCACCATCAACCAGGGTGTTGTATCAAACATCTCATCCGCCCGATAGCCACCATACGTAAAAATCCCAATAACGCCCATAAACTCAACCCCATATCCCAGCCATTTCAAACCTGTACGATACTGACTATCCTGTTTAAGGGGCTCATTCTGCTTGGGGTAGTCTGCCGGCGTCTCAGAATGTTCCTTTTTCTGGCTCACGGGATATTTCCAAATCCTGCCGGCCGCGCGGAAGCCGCCGACAACAGGGGATTTATCGGCTCATTAATCAATGACAAAGCGATATTTATATCCAAAGGGTATGAGAATTCCCGCCAGGGCCAGTCGTAAAGGCTTTGCCCGCACATAGTTACGTTTGGACAAAACGGAAATTTTTAATCGGAACGAGTATAGATAAATCAGGCCTTATGTCAAGCGTTAAATGGCCAAAATTACCGGCCTGCCCCGAAACCGCACTACAGTCCCCCCAGATTAACGCCCGGCTTGATCTTATAGATCATCGCAATTTCATCGCATTCATTCTGCTTGGGGCAATGCGCGCACTCGGACCAGACCTTCATCGGCAGCGACTCCATCGAAACTTTCTCAAAGCCTATCTTCTCGAAAAATTCCTTTTCCAGCGTCAGCGTAAAGATTTTCGGCAGATGCAGGCTTCGCGCTTCCTCGATGACGGCTTTTACCAACTCCCGGCCGATTCCCCGGCCCTGAAAACCCGGCTTGACCGCCAGCGATTTTACCTCCGCCAGATCACCCCAGACAATCTGCAGCGCGCAGCAGCCCACCATCTCGCCGTCGATCTCATACAGTTTGAAATCGCGCACCGATTCATACAGATTCGCCAGCGACCGGAACAACATCCGGCTCTGCTCGGCCCAGTGATTGATCATTTCCCGGATCGCCGGCACATCATCCAAATACGCATTTCGTATCACAACAAATTCTCCTGACTCATTGCACTGCAGGACGAAATAGTATAGGATGAAAGACAATTTTGCAAATAAAAATGAAAATGGGGGCCATGCTTCCGCGATACTGAACATCGCGAAGGAGAGCTTAAGCATGTTTGAAGAATCGGAGGGACTTGGTTACCCTGGCACTTTGCTACTCTGCAACTGTGTTACTGATTTAATCATGAAAGCATTCGTCATCCAACAACACGACCACCCCGACGGCACCCACTGGGATCTCATGCTCGAAGAAGCTGGCCATCTGGCCACCTGGCAGGTTCCCCTTCCTCCTGATAAATGGTCTGCTACGCCGATCGCCTGCACCCGTATCTTCGACCACAGTAAAAAATACCTCACCTACGAAGGCCCTATCTTTCAAAACCGCGGCTCCGTCACCATCGCCGCCTCCGGCACCTATCAGACCATCACCCAAACCGATACCCTCTGGTCGCTCACTCTCTCCTGCCCAACCCTCTCCGGCACACTCACCCTTTCCCATACCTCCAGCACCCATTGGCATCTCATCTTAACACCGGGTTAACCGGAAATTCGAATTTAAATATCCCCATGACGAAGGCCGAAAGATTTACAGTCGCAACGCTTTATTCCATAGCGATTTATACTGCAACGCCATCATGGACATCATGGCCGTTATGCGGAAACACCCCTCCGAGGCATAATTTTCGACATTGTTTCTTTGTCATTAATTCACCATTCTGGTTTCGTCATTCTTAAGGGCACCACCAAAAATTCATTTTGGGCGGCAAGCGATCTTTTTTCCCTCTGGCCTTCGTCATGAAAAACCGTGAATAGTCACCCATATGCCCGGTTTTGCATTTTTTGTCATACGAAAAAAATCTTCGTTTTGGCCTCAAAAGCAATTATTAGAGGCACCCTTAATTTTATTGCCGTTTTCGCAAAAGTTCACTTATAAAGAGACTACCCCTGATTTATTGCCCTATTATCTCCCTGCGTCCCGGACGGGGCTCCTCTGTTGGCTCTTCCTCCTCCGCATCTTCCTCATCAACATACTCATACTCCGCATCTTCCTCATCTTCTTCGTATTCCTCCTCGTCCTCATCCAGCGGCTCATCGTCGAACGGACTTACATCATCCGTATCTTCCTCATCCTCTACATCTTCAGCCTCTTGCTCTATCTCCGCGTCCTCCGCCTCGACCGCATCCTCGATTTCCTCATCATCAACATCCGCTGCCACTTCCGCCGACTCAGGTTCATCCTCCTGCAAATCCTTATACCCCGCTACCGCCTCCCGCTGCATCTGTTTATAAATCGCATCGTATTCTTCCAGCGACATCATCACTTCCCGCGCCTGCGAGCCCTTGTATTCGCCAACGATACCCGCCGCCGCCATCTGATCGATCAATCTCGACGCCCGCGAATACCCGATCGTCAATCGTCGCTGCAAGAGCGAGACGCTGCCGCGTTTGGTCTCCAGCACAATCCGCACCGCATCGTCAAACAACTCATCCCGCTCCATGGAATCGGTATCGATCCGGTTCAACTGCACCAGTTCCGGATGATAATTCGGCTGGGCCACCTCTTTGAGATAGGTCACGATCCGGTTCACCTCGTCGTCACTGATATAGGTCCCCTGGCACCGCACCAACTCGCTCGTGCCCGGCTGCAGAAATAACATATCGCCCTGGCCCAGTAGCGCCTCCGCTCCGTTCTGGTCCAGAACGATCCGGCTGTCCATCCGCGCAGCCACCCGGAAACTGATACGCGTCGGCAGGTTACTCTTGATCAGTCCCGTCACCACTGTCGCCTGGGGCCGCTGGGTCGCCAGCACAATGTGAATCCCTACCGCCCGGCTCTTCTGGGCCAAACGGATAATATACGCCTCGACCTCTTTCGCCGAAGTCATCATCAGATCCGCCAACTCGTCGATTATCATCACGATATAGGGAAGATGCGACGGTATCCGCGCCTTTTCGCCGTCCGTCCCCGCGTTCATGCGTTCATAAATCTTCTCTTCGTCCAGCAGGTTATAATCCGTAATGTTCCGCACGCCTGCTTCTGCCAGCAACGCATATCGCTCGTCCATCTTTTCCGTCAGCCATTCCAGTATCTGCTCTGCCCGCTTCATCTCAGTAACAATCGGACACATCAGATGCGCCAGATCGCGATACATCGACATTTCCACCATCTTCGGGTCAATCAGAATCAGCTTCACCCGGTTGGGCATCTGCGTCAGCAGAATGCTCGCGATAATACTGTTAATACACACACTCTTACCCGAACCGGTCGTACCCGCGATCAGACAGTGCGGCATACGGGTCAGGTCGATAATCAGCGGATTGCCCGAGGCGTCCTTACCCAGAAACAGCGGAATCTGCATCTTGCCGGGCTTCTGGCCGCCCAGTTGGAACAACTCCTTGATTCGGACCGTTTCCTTCTCGCTGTTGGGCACTTCGATGCCGATGGTATGCTTTCCCGATATCGGCGCTACCACACGGACAGCCGGCGCCCCCAGCGACCTCGCCAGATCGTTCGACAGGTTAGTGATCTGCGAGACCTTGATGCCTGGTGCCAGCTCCAGTTCAAACATTGTAATCACCGGCCCGGTCTCTGCCTCAACCACTTTGGCGTCGATATTGAATTCGTTCAGCGTCCGTTCCAGCACTACCGAACGTTCCTTTACCAGTTTTTCCTGCAAAGCAGAAAAACCACGCACCGGTTCTTCCAGCAGGTCCATCGGCGGGAATTTATAATCCGGATAGTCCTCATCGCTGGCCCCGGCCGGACAAATCGAGGCCTGCGGGCGGGGGATAATCTGGGCCAGTGCCGCGGGATTGGTCTTCGGCGGCGTTTTCACCTTAATCTTAATATCGGCATCTGCGAGTTCTTCATCTCCAAAATCATCTTGTTTAAATACCTCCTCCGGCAGTTCCTCTACGTATGGCTCTTGCTCGTTCGTCACTTCCTCCAGGTCCGGATCCGTTTTCAAGGCGGCAGGTTTTCGTTTCGTATTTTCCGCCGTTTTTTGCGTCAGGACTGACCCCGTCTGACCGACACGACCGGCCAGCTCACCGGCCTTCGTTTTCACACGGCCGATCGCCTCACCGGCTCCCAGCAACTGGGCAAACATGACCACCGTCAGCTTGGGTATCAGCAGTACCAGTTCATCCGCCGTCAATAACAGCCCCACCAGCAGCGTCGCCGCCAAAATCAAAATCGTACCGATCTTGGCCGTCTTGACCATGAGAAAATGCCCGAACGATATCCCCAAAACGCCCCCGTTACCCTGACTGAGCGAATGCACATCCCCCGGGTTAATCAGATAAAATATCGACGACACCGTCGCGCATATCAGCAGCAAACCGATCATCCGCAGCAGGGTCTGATTGACCTCCTGCCCGATGCAATAAATAATGATTCGCGTTACAACAGCAGCCAGTATTATATAAAGGGACGGCCCAAGATAATAAAAACCATAATACGCGATATACGCCCCGACTTCCCCGCAAAGATTCCGCACCGCCAGCCCCGATGCCACATCTTTATTCGGAACATCATTGACATTGAAGCTGATCAGGCTTATCGCACAAAAGAGGCAAAAACCTAACGCAATAAACGTAAAAACAAAACGGTTAAGCTGATCGCGTTTTTCCATTCCTTACTCTTTGGTTGATAGTAATACTGGTAATTGTTTTGGGTAAAATCTCTTATTCAATTAGTATTATCGGGATGTGGTCATTTTTAACTACAAATATTAACAGGATTATTAACCGATGAAAAAAAGTTTATAAGATTTTATAATTTAACAGCTTACAGAAACATCCTTCTGTGCAGAGTTTTAGATGCCCCAAAAACATCTTCTACAAAACAGTAGCATTTTTGTTTAAAAAGATATATAATTTAGTTGAAATTTTCTTGTTTGATACTGGAAATAAGATGAAACACGAGCCTGCCGGATATGAACTGTAAGTATTTATTATTTATTATTTTATGCGTATTTCTGGCGACATCCTCATCTGGACGGGCCAACGGCGTAAATAATCTTGACGATCCGTGCGGTTTCAACTTCGAGATCGAATTTGATATCAGACCGGCATCCAATACGGAACAGATCATTCTCGATGCGGCCATACCAGCCACAATCCCATACCGGCAAAGCATTTATGATCTGAGCTTCTCTATCAAACCGCTTAAAGTCCAGACCATCAATACTAGAAGATATGCCCGTTTTTTCCTTAATAAACCACTAGAAGATACCAAAATAACCATAAAAGGAAGGGCAAAACTCTATAAATATGACCTGATTACCTCCATGAATTCACGTAAAAATGATCCTTGTAAGCCGATAGATCTGGAAGAATATCTCAAGAACGAACCCCATCTAAACCTGGATTCCGAGGAAATCAAAAAAAAAGCCAAAGAACTGAAATCTCCCAGCCAACTGCAAACGATTGGAAACATCCATCAATTTATAACACAAAACCTGCAATACAGCTACAGCTCGTCTGATCGCTCGGCGACATGGGCTTTGAAACACAAGATGGGGGATTGCGATGAATATTCGGCGCTGTTTGCGGCTTTGTGCCGGACAAACGGGATTCCCGCGAAAAGAATTTCGGGTTTTACGGTAAAGTGGAAAAATACGCCGGCCCATACATGGATTGAAGTTTTTCTAGACAATTACGGCTGGGTCCCCTTCGACCCGACCCATAACCACAGCCACCGCCACAGAGCATCCGTCCTGGAGAAGAAATATCTTTACATATCAGACACTATTTCCGATCCGATGTTACGGAATTTAAAATATTATTCATACCAATTCTGGGGAAATAAACCGCAGATTACAATGAATTTTTCTGCAAGCAACTCTAATTAATAGATTTATGAATCGCTCCATCGCAGATTAAATATAAATTTCAGATACCTTTTTCTACTGGCACTAAAAGGGGTATCATGTTAATAATGTAGTGAAAGCTGGTTAAACTAGATTTTCATTCATACAGGTATAAAGTAAAGGCCTGGAAATGAAGACGTTACTGTTACTGCGTCACGCGAAATCAAGCTGGAAGGAAAAGGACATCTCCGATCATGACCGCCCGCTGAACAAGCGAGGTAAACATGATGCCCCTGTTATGGGCCGGCTTCTGAAAGAGAATAGCCTTGTTCCCGATCTGATAGTCAGTTCGACGGCAAAACGAGCGATAAAAACGGCCAGATTAGTGGCGGAAAGCTGCGGCTATGACGAGGTTCACATTCAGATTGAACCTCATTTGTATCTGGCACCGCGGGAAACTTATACGCAAACGGTTAAAGCCACCCCGGATTCGGTCAACATTCTCATGCTGGTAGGCCACAATCCCGGCATTGAGCAGTTTTTATCGCAAATTATCGATTATGAGGAACCCATGCCGACCGCGGCTCTGGCGGTGCTGAGCCTGACGATCAATAAATGGAGCAATTTTTCAACTCATTCCGATGCACAGCTTAAGTATTTCTGGCGGCCTAAAGAGCTTTCTGAATGAAATCCAGCGACGAAAAAGGATGAGCGGCCTGAGGGTTAAGGATTAGTTTCCGGGTTGGAAATTCTGACAGAATCAGTTACCGATTTATTTCGTATAGCGTCAGCGATCATTGAACGTGGCGTTTAAAAAAACAGTTGCGATAATCATTTCACGGCAAGATGACTGTGTTATAGTTTTCACAACAAATATACCCAATGGGTTAGAGAGCTCCCGGCAGGGCCGGGCATACGCTTTTTATCCGTAGCTAATGACGTTCCGAAAAAACGGGTATTTTCAATCGGAACGAGTATACAGATGATTGGCAGCGCATCTATTGAGGGACTTCTATTGTTTTTCCTGCCGGAATCCGGGAGTAAAACGGTATGGGAAAGAAAGTTATTATACTGTGCAGTTCACCAAACGCCAAAGGCAATACCAATACCCTCGTTGAATGGGCAGCGGCGGCCATGCGAGAGGAAGGCGGCACGGTTGATATTGTGGATATCGCCAATATCCAAAGCAGCACGAACGGTTGTATCGCATGTATGTCGTGTCAGCGATCGAATGAGTTTGCCTGCGTCATCAACGATGAGGTCAGCCCGCTGCTGGAGACAATTCTGGATTACGATACGGTTGTTTTCGCCACGCCGGTGTATCTTTTCGGACCTAATGCCCAGTTAAAACTGGTGCTGGATCGTATGTTTTGCCATATCAAGCGCGACGATGATAGCGGCGAGTTCATCCTGGCCCGTTCGAATCAGACAATGGGATTGATCGCCACGGCCGGGGCCGATATTGACAGCGGGCTGGGCTTGACGGATCAGATGTTCCGGACGATGTCGGGATTTACCCGGCAACGGTATCATTCGCTGCTGACGCCGCACGCACCGTTAAATCCGCGGGATTTACAGAATAATAAAGAGTTAAGAGAAAATGCCGTGGCATTTGGCAGGGACATTATTCATGAATCACAGGGGTGCTGAGAAGGACCGGTACGAATACCCAATCGAAGAGAAAACTCCCGACAGGACTACGCATAAACGTTTTCTGTATAAAAACGATTGGAGAAAACGGAAAAACTCAATCGGATACAGAATAACATGATTCATTTTGGCGTTACGGACAGTAAAAGACTGGCATTGGAGGAACGGATGGCATCCTGCGGGCTGAAGGAAGAGGACTTGGAGGAACAGTTTATCCGGTCATCCGGACCGGGAGGCCAGAAAGTCAACAAGACTTCGAGTTGTGTTATGTTGAAACATGCGCCGACCGGCCTGGAAGTCAAAATGCAGAAGGATCGCTCGCAGGGATTGAACCGGTATTACGCCCGCAAACGGATGTGCGAACTTCTGGAGCAAAAGAAGGAACAGGCGGATACACAAAAAGACGGCTATAAAAGCCCGGCAACAGTCAAAGCGGAGAAAATACGCAAGCAAAAACAGCGTCGTAAACGACGGCATCATCATAAAAAGGACGCCTCTCACGAGGAGACATGGGATACGGGACCAGAAAACAGTGAATAATTTGGGAAGCAGCATAATGAGAAAAATTGACTGGCAGAAGGACAAAAAGGGGGGATTTTATCGGCTGAAGAAACTGGTGGAAACCGGCGGCAGCGCGGACCTGCCGACCCGATACGTGACCAAAGACGGCTTCAACCTGGGCGGCTGGGTGCACAACCAGCGTCAGGCCTATCGGCGCGGCGTGCTCAGCAAAGAACGCCAGGAAGCCCTGGAAGAGATTGAGGGCTGGGCGTGGAATTCGCGGCATTCGATATGGGAAGAACGTTTTCAGCTTTTGCAGGACTTTGCCCTGCGGAAAGGACATGCGTATGTGCCGCGAAGTCTGGTTACCGGGAACGGGTGTAAGCTGGGTTCGTGGGTGACCGAACAGCGAAAAATGTATCGCGTGGGGAAACTAAGCCGCAAACGGATCGAGCGGCTGGAAACGGTACCGGGCTGGACCTGGAACGTCCGGGAAGAGAATAACAAAATGTGGCGTGAACGTCTGGAACTTCTCAAGCAATATACCCAGAAGCATGGACATCCGATTGTGCCGCGCAGTTATATCACGGAAGACGGGGTCAAGCTGGGACGATGGGTCGGGATGCAGCGAGACTGCTATCGCCAGGGGATGTTGTCACCGGCACGTATCGCGGCACTGGAATCGCTGCCCGGCTGGGTGTGGGTCGTGCGGAAGCGGCGAAAGCTGACGTGAGGACGTTGAGGCGTTGATGGGTTTGATGGACAGAAATTTAAGACCGGAATTCATATGCATGCTTAAGCTCGCCAATCCAACTGCGGTGAAGGGAGCTCGTGCAGGCATGGCACTGCGTCTAACTTTCAGCTCCAACCATCCTCCAAGGTGATTCGCATCACTTTAATCCAATTCGATTTTATCGAGGAGTTTTTGTTGGATTTCGGGATATTTTTCAAACTGGGCTTCCAGTTCATTGATGATTTTATTCAGTTCTTCCTTATCAATGGCGATGGTTTCGCCGGCATCTCTGGCGATGGCTTTGAGTGTCAGGGTCATATTATACAGAGCTTCGGCGCCTTCGGAGAAATCGCGGGCGGAATCGATAAGCGCCTGGACCTGGGCTTCATCCTTGCCGGGTTTGTAGAGCAGTTTCCATGGTGCCCGACGGATTTCACGGCTGGCGAGCTTCAGGTTGACACTGACCTCGGTGATATTACTGACCAACTGGTCGATCCGGGCGCTGTTTAAAACGATGCGTTCATTGGCCTCGGTGGCCAGATTCTTGAACTGCTGCAGACCGTCCCGGGCGGCATCGACCGAGGTATTAACTTTTGTCAGTATCGTTTTCACGTCGGTAGTGATTTGCGGGACGTCCTCTTCGAGGGTTTCGGCTACATTTCGCAGCGATTTGGCCATCTGCTCGATATCCGGTTTACTGGTATCGATCAATTCCTGGAAATGGTCCATCGAATCGTTGAGTGTGTCCATGGCCAGATGCAATTTGGTCATCACGGCTTCTTTGTCGTCGGTGTCGAGCTGATGGTTGAGCTGGCCGGCGGCCTGGCCGAGCTGATCGATCAGGGTGTGCAGTTTGGCCATGAGCGTAGCCTTGTCTTCATCGCGGGTCATCTCTTCATCCAGCTTGCGGGCGATTTCCCGAAAATGGGCGGCGGCCGTGACCAGGGAGGCCATCAGCGATTCGTTGTTGTCGCGGTCCAGTTCGGATTTCAGCAGCGCGACCAGCGAGGTAGGATTTTCGGGGTCGAACTGCCGCATGATGGCTTCGGCAAAACCTTCCTTGAAGGTGACGGATACGGTCTCGCCGTCCTTGATGATGCGGCCGTTTATTCCAAGGCTTTCGATGTTCAGAACGGTCTGGCCGCCGAGTACGTTACTTTCAGGCACGAGAACGCAATCGTTCCGGAGGGGATATTTTTCCGGTATTTTCAGGGTAAAATACACGTAGATATCCTGAAATGAATCGGTCGGCTGGTCTTCAATGTCGATGCCGGTCTGGGTAACCTGGCCGATTTTGGCACCACCGAGATAGACGGGAGAACCGCTGATCAGGCCGCGTAATCCGACTTTGTAAGGCAGCTTCACCGTGATGGATTGCCGGGATTCAAAAAAGACCGATAAATCGGAAAGCATCAGTACAACCCAGAAGCTCAGGGCCAGTACAATCAGAACCGTGATACCAACAGCGATTTCATTTCCTTTGTTTTTTGCCATAACCAATCCGTAAATACGTTTTCATGTTTATTTAGACAAAAGCGATTGCCGGGTTTTTTCCCTGGTGCTGACCATGAGGAGGTCTTCTTCATAGTCGCTGGCGATCTGACGCTGGAGCAGCGGGCCTTCCGCCTCGCCGCGGAGAAACTGACGAATCAGGCGGTCCTGTTCAGTGGTGATGTCGGCGGCGTCCATGTCGCGCAGTTTCAGAAAATCGGCCCGGGTTCCGGTTCGCAGGATGATGCCTTTGTCCATCATGCTCATGCGGTCGGCAATGCTGAACGCCGAGTCCATTTCATGGGTGACGACAAGACTCGTGACGCCCAGCTTGCGTGTCAGGTCGATAATCAACTGATCGATCTGGGCACTGGTGACAGGGTCGAGTCCGGCACTGGGCTCATCGTAAAACAGCAATTGCGGGTCCAGCACGATGGCACGAGCGAGGGCGGCCCGTTTTTTCATGCCGCCGCTGAGCTGGGCCGGCATCTTATCAGCATGCTTACGCAGGCTGACCAGTTCGAGTTTGATTTTGACCATGATTTCAATGGTGTGTTCGTCGAGGCTGGTATGCTCCCGCAGGGGCAGAGCGACATTATCGCCGACGCTCAGGGAATTAATCAAAGCGCCGGACTGGAAGAGGATGCCGAACTGCAGACGAATTTCATTAATTTCATGTTCGGACATCTCTGTTATATCCCGCCCGAACAGGCTGATGCGACCCCCGTCGGGGACCAGAGAGCCGATGATATGCCGAAGGAGCGTGCTCTTGCCGCAGCCGCTACCGCCCATAACGACCATAATCTCGCCGGGGAAAATATCCAGGTTGACGTTATCGAGGACAACCTGGTCGCTGAAGCTCTTTCGCAGCGATTCAACCTTGATGATCGGTTTGTCTTTATCGAATTTTATCATGGCAGAAACATGCGTAAAAATTAATTAAACAAGCCGTAAGAATAGAAAATAACAGTAAAGACAGCATCGGCTCCAATGATGGCGACAATACTATAGACGACGGTGTTGGTCGTGGCCTGGCCGACGCCTTCGCTGCCTTGCCAGGGCTTGACGGTGAGGCCGAGGTAGCAGGCGATCAGACCGATGAGTAAGCCGAAAATAGCGCCCTTGACCAGTCCGGTGATGAATCCGCTGACATTGACCGCCTCCAAAGTCATTTGCAGGTAGATGTCTGCATCAATGCCGAGGCTGACACCGGTGAGGCCGCCGCTGACGACCATAACGATATCGGCTATGACGGTTAAAAACAGGGTCATGAGCATGGTCGCCAACAGCCGGGGCACTACCAGAAAACGTATCGGATTCAGGGCCATGGCCCGGAGAGCTTCGATTTCTTCGGCGGTGACCATACTGCCCAGTTCGGCGGCGATACTGGCGCCGGCAAAACCGCTGAGCACGACCGCCGTGATGAGAGGTCCCAATTCGCGAAAGGCGGCAATGGCGTTGATGGTGGCGACCTGTTCAGCCTGGCCGAACTGGTCAAGCTGCGGATACATCTGGAGCGGCATGATGACACCGATGGCCATTTCGGCAACGATGACAATCGGGATGGCCCGAACGCCAACGCGCACCATCTGGGTGACCAGGGCTTCGAGGCCGAATTTATGACCGGGCAGAAATATGCCGCTGAATGCCTGGCCGAATGTCTGGGCCAGCATGATGGAAATGCCACCGAGGGTGTAAAAAACAGAGCGGCAGATTTTGATCGTCTGGGCCCCTGCCAGAGCGAAGGGGACCAGGAGTCGGTGCGGCTTGTCGCCGGTGTTGTTTGGTGAAGTGTCCTGCATCAGTCAGCCAGAGCCTCCTGCTCGTTGGGGTATATTTCAAAAATCTCCATAAGCCGGGATATTTCGAAAACATTCTCAACCCGGGAATGTAAACCGAACAATTTCATGCGGGCATCTTGATTGCGGACATTCTGCAGGACTTCCAGTAAAACCGCCAGACCGCTGGAATCCATGAATCTGACATCAGTCATATTGATGATTATGCACGAGGGATTCTCCTGAAGCAGACTGAGCATTTCGGTGCGTAAGGCGGGCGTATAATGCAAGTCGATTTCGCCGGAGAGATCGACGATGACGGCATCGTTTTCACGACGAATATTCTTTAAGACATTTTTAATTGGATTAGAATGGTTTTCCATAAAATATTCACTTTTTTACCTTAAGCTTTTATAAACTTGATCATCTGCAGAACCATGCCGCCGTCTGGATGGCATGAATATTCAATGTCGTCCATGCTGGATTTGATAATATGAACGCCCAGTCCGCCGGGGCGAATGTCGTTAAGGTCACGGCCTTTGATTGATTTGGGATCGACGTGTCTGCCGTAATCCCGGATCAGGATTTCGATGCCGGAGGGTTTTTCGTCGCGGCTCGCAAAATGACGAATGGAAATAATGATCGGCTTTTCGCAGGGGCCGCCATAGCTGTGCCGGATGACGTTGGTCAGGGCCTCTTCGGTAGCCAGTACCAGGCAGTCGGTATCCTGCTCGGGCATACCCGCCTGTTCGGCGACACGTTGGGCGGCCTGCCGGGCCAGAGCCAGATAATGGGGATTGGCACACATTTTCAATTCAATCTGGCCAATTAATTTTTTGTCACTAGTGTCCATAAGATTCGCCAATAGGAACTCAGAACTGCCAAACCGTATCCTGATCAACAACAACCAGTTCGCAAAACGCAACATCTCGCAAAGAAAGTCTTTATATTGATGTTGAGCTGATTATTCAGTGTTATCAGACGGTGTGTTATTTTCATATTGTTCCATATATTGCTTCCATTTCAACTGGGCTTCTCTTTTTTTCAAAGGGCCGGCCCAGACATCATATCCAAAATTTTCGCCGCTAATATTTCGCAAAGCGGTTATGGCCAGGGTTTGCATGCCAGAGTCTTCATTCTCGAGCAGATCTACCAGATGTGGCATGGCTGAGATATCTTTATTATTAGATGCGAGCTTGATGGCCCGTGCCTGCCGGACGGGATCAGAACTCATTATTTCATCAACTGTTACAGGATTCTGGCATCCGGACATTATCAGCACACATACCAATATAATCCCGAGGCGGCCAAAAGGTACGCCCATTCGGATTGTTTGCTGGTTCATTGTCGGATTTATCGTTTTCATAATTCGCCGGGATATTATTGTGACCCGATATATATCATCAATTTTACGTGCTGTATAGCTCCAGATGAAATCCTTACTAATATTCGGTAACAGTTACATAACAGTATAATAAAACTTTTATAAAATAAAAGCTGTCGAGTGATGATTTTATAAAAGTTTTCCTGCGGCGTTTAATTGCGAAAAACGTAAAATCAGATACATTCACAGTATTGTTGAACGTCAATTATTTGCTTATACATTTTATAATGGGATTTCAGTTTTATGAAGGAATTAGTGGATGCGGCAGGTTTGCCGAAGGCAGCGGAATGGATCCGCGAAAAGCTGGTTAATTTCGATACAAAAAAGCTGAAACTGCATCTGAAACGGCATCGTCGAAAGGATCAGTGGTTCAGCGGTTATTGCCGGTATGCTGATTTTCTGGTGGTGGCGGCGATTCACGAGAAAATGCCTTTGCCGTTTTGTCTGTGCAAACCGATCGGGAGTCGTCAGAATCTCCGGTGCAAGCGGGGATATGAATATATCTGGCACGAGCTGGTGATTGAAACACAGGAACAGGCGATGGTCTGGGTGGCGGGTCATGAATGCTGGCACTACCTGTGCAAAACCAGACAGATGAAGGGTAACTGGGAAACAAAAGCCAACCATTTTGGTTTTGATTGGGCTGAGGAATTCGCGAAACAGAACAGGCCTGTGGAGTTACCGTTGTGGAAGGCGGTGTTTTCCCGTACGGATAAGGAGAAGAAGTTGAAGGTGGTGTATGGTTGATTGCCAATCAACAAATTGAAATCAATGGCGCTGACGCGAAAAAAAGAGACAGCAAATAAACGCGACAATACCCAATCGGGTAGAAAGCTCCGGGCAAAGCCAGACGTAAGCTTTTTATCCGCAAATAATTACGTTCCGACAAAACGGGTATTTTCAATCGAAACGAGTATAAGAGAATTTGGAAAATCTCAGATTTTAAATCAGTACTGTCCCATTATAACTCGAATAGGGACAATTGGTTATAGTTTTGTTGCTC
>CAYZXY010000047.1:0-24758 GCA_964482555.1 uncultured Pirellulales bacterium | reverse complement strand
ATAAATGTACTTGCTTGAACAGTGTAGATATATGTAGTATATTTATATATATACTCGTTCCGATTGAAAATCCCCGTTTTGCCGGAACGTAATTATTTGCGGATAAAAAGCTTACGCCCGGCCCTGCCGGGAATTTTCATACCCTTTGGGTATAGTAAAAAATGCAATGTAAGGGTTTTAAGAATTTTAAGACACTTCAAAGGGAGTGCCGATGAAACTAAGCAGCCAGTTAGAAGATGACTGTTAAATCATTTCGGTATATCATTTCGTAGCCATTATGAAAATAATAGATGTGCAAATCGGACAGGTTAAATCCCGTCGTCTGGACGGCGTGCTCAAGTCTACGGCCATAGGTTCCTGCATTGTCGTAACGGCGTATAATTCATACCGTAAATGTGCGGTAATGACGCATATTATGCTGCCGGGCCGGTCGCCAGTGGGTAAAGGCCGCGAAGATAAATACAAGTATGCCGAAGATGCCATTGATGAAGTGATGGAACGATTGTCGCTGATGGGTGCGAATTTCAAAGAGACGTATTTTATTCTGGCCGGTGGTGGGAATGTGTTAAAAAAAGTGGATGACCGTATTTGCCGCGACAACATCCATTCCGTCATGTCGTACATGTACAGGTTTCAGCTTACCATAGCCGCATCGTCGCTGGGAGGAGAATTACGTCGCAGCGTTATGTGTGATATCGGCCGGGCGATAGTGGCTTGTGCCGAAGGGGACGGACCGCAAAGAGTTCTCTGGGGCTGCCCGGAATGTTCGGCGGCGTCAGGAACGGTCCGTGCGGAAAGAAACAGCATTATATCATACGACATGCCGTCGGTAGAAGTTGCCGTACACGCGAAAACGCCTCTACAGAATATTATACCATGATGAAGCAGCACGTCAGTACATACACCGCCCATCGTCGGGAGAAGCGATTTCAGCTTTTTTTAATCGTTACGTTTACCGTTTTAAGTATGATCATTATGGGGGTGTTCCTCGGTTGTATCTATTTGTGGGGTCAGCAGCAGATTGAGAGGACGGCAGATTACTACCAGAACCCGACGAATGCCGGCCGGATGACAGATGGTCAGTCCAATACCGGTGAGAGGGAAGAACTCCGGCGGCTGCACATTTCACAAACGGTATTGCTAGTTTGCAGCATGGTCTTTTTTCTGCTGGTGGCGGGGGGGCTGACTTTCTATATCGCCCGCCAACTGCGTGATGAACAGCGTTTAATGCACTTTTATCAGGATTTGACCGGACAGCAGGAACAGCTACATCATACCCAGAAAAAACTGCATGGGCATATATCCACCCTCCAGGCCAATAACGAACAGCTTCAAGGCAAACTGGGGACTGTGTCGGAAGAAAGAAGGATTCTGCGGGAGAGCGTCGAACGGCTGCCGTTTCCTTTTTATGTTGTCGAGCGGCATCAGAAAAAACTGTTGTACGCCAATAATTCCGCCCGTCAGTCGCAGATGACGACGACGGATTATTCGCTTGTCATGAAAGATCGCATGACAGAGAATGACGGGGCCGGATTATCCCGAAGTATGGAACATGTCATCGAAACCAGGACCGCGGGCAAAACGGAAGTCTCGCATCGGAATGGCGACGGCACCGAACGGTTTTACGAAATTCATACGATGCCTTTGCTGGCCGATGATGAGGTGGTTGAAGTGGCGGAAGCCATAGTCGATATTACCGATCGGAAACGTCAGGAATCGGCTTTGCAGGAAGCCCGCGCGGAGTTGGAGGGGATGGGTCGGGATCTCGAACGCCAACGGCAGGAACAGGAGCAGGCCCGCCAGGACTGGCAGGCGAAAGAGAAAACGCTTCAGGAAGATAATCAGGACCTTCGTCTGCGTTGCGGTCAATTTGATGAGCAATGCCGGGAACTGCAGGAAAACATTAACAAGCTTAAGCATTCCGGGCAGGCGCTCAAGGCAGCCAATCAGCAACTTGTTGCCCAGGAACTTCACTGGCGACAGGAGTCCGGGAGGATACAGAAGATATTTCACAATCTCATTGGGATGACGATGCTGATCGACCACCAGGGCATTATTCTGGACTGTAATTCGCCGGGCCGGTTCTGGCCGGAACAGTCAACGGCATCGCTGAAAAACACCCGCATAATGGATCTGATACCTATCGAATCCCATCATTCTCTCATGGCGTCTCTGGAAGAAATGTTTAAGACAGGAAAAGCGTTTCGTCAGCATTTTGTTCTTTCTCAGGGTCGGGAAAAACGCCTGGAAGTTGAGCTGACCTGCAAGCCGCTGGATAACGAGCAATCCGCCCCGCAGGAGGCGCTGATCTGTCTGTATGATATTACCGCCCATCGCACGCTGGGGCGGCAGCTGGCCAGGCAGGCCGAGCAGAAAGCCTTGATTTTGGACAGTCTGTTAGAGCATATCGTTTATCATGATATGGATCATCGTATAGTCTGGGTCAACAAGGCCGCGGCTGATTTCGTGAGGAAATCCCCGGAAGAGCTTGCAGGGAAGTATTGCTATGCGGTTTTGGGAGATCAGGATGAGCCCTGTGCGGGCTGCCCCGTCGATCTGGTTCTGGCCCATGGCAAGCCGGCGGTGGGAGAGCCGCAAACGTCTGACGGACGGATCTGGCGGGTCAGCAGCCAGCCTGTGCGGACGGAAGACGGTCGGCTAGTCGGTGCGGTGGCAGTGACCGTGGACATTACACAGCAGAAACAGGCCCATCAAAAACTAATTGATTATCAGGAGCATCTGCGTCGTCTGGCGTCGCAATTGTCAGTGGCTGCAGAGAATGAGCAACAGCGTATCGCCACGCAGCTGCATGATCAGATCAGCCAGACTCTGGGGCTGGCGAAAATGAATCTGGATACGCTTCAGGGACTGGCTCCGACTTCGGAGTGTGCCGCCTCAATAACAGAAATAGGCCAGATGCTTGATCAGGCACTCTATGATACCCGCACTCTGACTTTTGAACTGGGTTCCCCAATTCTGCATGAATTCGGTCTGGAAGCAGCGCTGGAAGAATTGCTGGAACAACGTTTTAGGGACCTGACTGTGGTTGAAACGCATTTCCACGATGACCGGTATCCCAAGCCGTTATCGGAAGATCTGCGGGTCGTTCTGTATCAGATCGTCCGGGAATTGCTGGTCAATATTGTCAAGCACGCTCAAGCGACGGAGGTGCATTTGTCAGTAGTTCGTCAACATGAGATGATTAGCATAACTGTTCAAGATAATGGGATCGGGTTTGAGGAAATACCAGAGCCTGACATAGTGAGAAACAGCGGCTTTGGCCTTTTCGGTATTCGTGAAAGATTGAGTCATCTTGGGGGGCATGTGGAAATTGAATCCGCTTGCGGCGAAGGAACGCGAGTCTGTATTTCTGCTCCACTGGCTACGGCGTCGGAGACCGTTGAAGGAGAAACCTGATATGGTCATGAAAATATTACTGGCGGATGATCATGGTATCGTGCGAAACGGACTGCGTTCCATGCTTGAGCGACAGAAGGAATTGGAGCTTGAGGTTGTCGGCGAGGCGGAAACCGGACTGACTGCCGTCGAGAAAGCCCGTCAACTCAAACCGGATATTGTGATCATGGATGTAAGTATGCCGGAATTGAACGGCATTGAAGCCAGCCGGCGTATTATATCCGAGCAGCCGGAGATTCGGATTCTCGCCCTGTCCATGCATTCTAACCGTCGATTTGTAGCGGATATGCTCAAGGCGGGCGTGAATGGCTATGTGCTCAAAGAAAGCGTGTTTGATGAGCTGGTCGAAGCTATCCGGTGTATTGTCAATGGCGGTCATTATCTGAGCCCGAGAATATCGGACATTGTCATCAGTGATTATCTGAATCGCCTGGCCGCCGATAAAAACCACCCCGCGGACATATTGAGTCTGCGGGAACGAGAGGTATTACAGCTTATTACCGAAGGCAAGACCACACGGGAAATAGCCGGATTATTGAATATCAGTACTAAAACCGTGGAATCGAATCGCCGGCAGATCATGACCCGGCTCAAAATCGACAGTATCGCAGAATTGACTAAATACGCTATTCGAGAAGGATTAACGACCCTAGATTCTTAAAGGGCACTCTAAACATTCATTTTGGGCTGCAAGCGATCTTTTTTCCTTCTGGCCTTCGTCATGAAAAACCGTGACTATTCACCCATATGCCCGGTTTTGCATTTCTTGTCAGATGAAAAAAAACTTCGCATTCGCCGCAAAAGCCATTATTAGAGGCCCCCTTAAATATGGGGCACCTGATCGAGGCAAACAGGTGTTACGGTTTTTTCTACCCCATTGGGTATACGTTTCGACAAAACGGGACTTTTCAATCAGAACAAGTAGACAGGATGGAAACGGCCTTCTTTCCTTTGCATCCTAAAGTCCCCAGGTTTACATTGGGGAGGGGTTTATCCCCATAATTACTGCAAAATTTAGGACATTTCAGGATAAAAATCAGATTTTTCCTGATAGTAAAAAAGTTATAGTGCGTCGATAATAAGAGTGTGACAAGTGAATACGAAAGTGAGCGTAAATAATAAAATATATGTACGCGAGATACGCTGGATATGGCGGTCCAAACTCCCACCCCCCTACAAAAGTCTCCGACCTTGGGGCTGCCATATCTTGCTTTTTTTGAGGGACTGGCATTTTACCCTGACCGTAATCCTCCTACCCAACCGACCCTACAAACCAAAATGCCTGAGTCCCTTTTTTTATGCGCAGAAATGGCTGGCACATTAATGAATGTTTCTGCGAAAACCGGGGGCATGTATATTTAAAGTTCTGTAGGGAAATAACTTACGATTTTATACCTAAAGGGTATGAGAATTCCCGCCAAGGCCAGTCGTCAAGGTTATGCCCGCAAATAGTTACGTTTGGACAAAACGGGAATTTTCAATCGGAACGAGTATAAAAAATCTTGCACGGATTCGGAGTATCGTAATTATGGTCGGTCCGTTCGGCAGTGATTGTATGAAAAAAATCCTTTTTCTTGCTGGAATTGTTTGGCCGCTGATGGTAGTATATCCAGCTTGATTCATGAATGGCTATCCTTTTATGAATCTCAACCGCCTGGGGCCGTAGCTCAGTTGGGAGAGCGCTTGCATGGCATGCAAGAGGTCGTGAGTTCGAATCTCATCGGCTCCATTTCATATCTTACTATAATATAATGGTTTAAAACTTTTTGGTTCTGGTTTACATTTGGTGTTCTCCAGGGGTAAGCGTGAGGGGCAAAAACTTCATTTTGACGGACGATATACCCAATCGGGTAGAAATTTCCGTCAGGGCTGTGCGTAAGCTTTTTATCCACAAGTGATTACGTTTTGGCGAAACGGGATATTGCCCTCGAAACGAGAATACTAAAGGGCACTCTAAACATTCATTTTGGGCTGCAAGCGATCTTTTTTCCATCTGGCCTTCGTCATGAAAAACCGTGAATATTTACCCATATGCCCGGTTTTCCATTTCTTGTCAGACGAAAGAATCTTCGCATATGCCGCAAAAGCAATTATTAGAGTTACCCTTAGCATGAAGATGGTTTGTCGAGCTCACGGATGATGCGGGCGGGTACGCCGGCGGCGACGCAATTGGCGGGGATATCGCGGGTGACGACGGCGCCGGAGGCGATAACGACGTTGTCGCCGATGGTGACGCCGGGATTGATGACGGCATTGCCGCCGATCCAGACGTTGTCACCGATGGTGACGGGAATGCCGAATTCGAGGCCGGAGGTTCGCAAAACGGGATCGACGGGATGGGTGGCGGTATAGATGCAGACGCGGGGGGCAAGCATGGCGTTTTTACCGATGCTCACTTTGCAGACATCGAGGATGATGCAGTCGAAATTGGCGTAGAAGTTTTCGCCAACGTGAATGTTCGTGCCGTAGTCGCAGCGGAACGTCGGTTCGACATACAACCCATCTCCGGCAGAGCCGAAGAGCTTACTGAGCAGAAGCATTTGAGAGCCATCGTGGCATTCGTTAAACAGTCCGATAATGCGGCGGGCTTCTTTTCGTTCACGGACCAACTGCTCATCGTAAGGGTAATATAACTCGCCGGCGAGCATTTTTTGTTTTTCGGTCATGAGGTCGATCTCAATCAATGAGTCTGCGGAACTCAAGAAACCTTCGCCTCTTTGATATATTTTTCCAGAAGGGCGGGAATCTGGTCCGGCGTAAGATTGCCATGGATCTGATCGTTGACCATGATCACGGGGGCGATGCCGCAGGTACCGAGGCAGCGTGAAGCATTCAGACTGAACAGCCCGTCCGTGGTCGTTTCGCCAAAGTCGATGCCGAGTTCTTCCTTGAGCTTCTGGGTAACCTGTTCGGCCCCTTTGACATAGCAGGCGGTTCCCAGACAGACGCTGATGACATACGTGCCTCGCGGCTGGAGACGGAAGAAATGGTAGAACGTGGCAACACCAGATACGGTGGCAGTGGGGACCTCGAGCAACTGGGCGACAGCGTCCATCTGTTCGGTTCCCAGGTAACCGAAATGTTTCTGTACTTTATGGAGGATGGAGATCAATTCGCCTTCGGGATGCGGTTTATTCCGGGCTTCATTGACCGCGTTGACGATATCTGGCGGCAGGGCATCGAGCAAATGCGCGGGCAACTGGGGCGTCAGGGCCGACCGTGTCGCCCGGATGCCGCGAGGCTCCTGCGGGTGGTAATGCGTATGCAGCAGTTCGTGAGCTTTGGGGCCGCCAGTCTGGCCGAGAAATTCCTCGTAAAGCGTTTTCAGGGCAGGGTTTTCATGGGATCGTCGCAGTGTTTTTTTTGTGTCGATGTCATAAAGCGCCTGGGCCCGTTTTTGCAGGAGTTCTTTGTCCAGGACATCATAACCGGCCTGCGGATAGGGCTGTCCGCCGCCGCCGATGCAGCCGCCCGGACAGGCCATGACTTCAATAATATGAAATTGTTTTTCCTGGTTGATGACCTGATCGAGGAGAGTTTTGGCGTTTTGGAGTCCATTGGCCACACCCACATGAATGGTCTGGTCGCCCAGAGTGACGTCGGCCTCGCGTAAGCCTTCCACCGCCCGGACCTGATGGAACTCCAGGTTGTCTTCGGCCGCTTTTCCCAGCCTGGCGGCTGCGGTCCGCAGCGTGGCTTCCATGACGCCGCCGGTCGTTCCGAAGATGTCGCCGCCGCCGGTGGAAATGCCCAGCGGCGCGTCGAACTCGCCATCTTCGAGATTGACAAAATCGATGCCGTAACATTTGATCATCCAGATGGCTTCCCGGGTGGTCAGTACCGCATCGGTGTAAGGGGAGTTCTCGTCGGCATAATGCTCGGGCCGCCGGCATTCAAATTTTTTGGCAACGCAGGGCATAATGGCGACCATATAAATGCTTTCCGGAGCGACGTTCATCTTTTGGGCATAATAGGTCTTGGCCAGCACGGAAAGCATAGTCATCGGCGAACGACAGGTGGAGGCGTGGGGAATCAGTTCGGGGTAAAATTTTTCCATGAAGCTGACCCAGCCCGGCGAACAGGAGGTGATCATCGGCAAGGGAGCTTTGTGCTGCATACGTTCGAGGAATTCGTTGGATTCCTCCATGATGGTCAGGTCCGCCCCCAGATCGGTATCGAAGACGGCATCGAACCCCAGCCGCCTCAGGGCCGTGACCATTTTACCTGTCACGGGTGTCCCCGGTTCGAGTCCGAAGCCTTCACCGATGGCCGCCCGGATGGAAGGCGCGGTTTGCACGACGACATGTTTGTCGGGATCGGCCAGAGCATCCCAGACGTTATCGGTATGGTTTTGTTCGAGAAAAGACGCGACCGGACAGACATTGATGCACTGGCCGCACTGAATGCAAACGGATTCGTCCATATCGGCTCCATGAGCGGGCGTAACAACGGTACGAAAGCCGCGGCCCTGCTGGCTCAGGTTGCAGACGCCCTGAATTTCGTCGCAGACCCGGTAACAGCGACCGCACAGTACGCATTTTTCGCTTTCGCGAATGACGGACCGGCCGTTGTTCTCCAGCGGAAATTTCTTGCGCTGTCCCTCATACAGGCGCTCGCGCACGCCCAGGGAGTAGGCCAGATTCTGCAATTCGCAATGCCCATCGCGTTCGCAGGTCTGGCAATCCATGGGGTGGTTATCGAGCAGCAATTCGACAATATCCCGCCGGGCCTGGCGTATTTCCGGAGAGTTGGTCTGGACATCCATATTCTCCCAGGCTTTAACGGAACAGGAGGCCATGTAAAACCCCATATCCTTGACGTCAACGATACAAACCCGGCAGGACCCCTGCAGCGACAGGTAAGGATGGTAACAGAGCCGGGGGATCTGGATGCCGAGAGTTTCGGCCGCTTCCATGATGGTTGTGCCGGCGGGGACGGTTACGGGTTGTTCATCAATGGTCAGATTGATCATTTTTTGTTCGCTCATGATAACTTTCAAACTGGTATAAGGAATTTATATAAGAGTTTCAATTACCGTGTTCGTTACATTCTCTTAACGGCGTCAAACCGGCAGACCTGGAAACAGCGGCCGCATTTGATACAGCGATCCTGGTCGATCACATGCCATTCCTTCGGCTTGCCGGAGATACAGGTGACGGGGCAATTCCGGGCGCACACCGTACAGCCCACACATTTGTCCGGATCGATCTCGTAATAAATCAGGGAGGTACATTTTCGCGCCGGACAGCTTTTACGATACACATGCGCTTCGTATTCATCCCGGAAATATTTCAGTGTGCTCAAGACCGGATTCGGCGCCGCCCGTCCCAATCCGCACAGACTGGCTTTCTTAACCAGACTTGCCAGTCGTTCCAGTTTATCGAGGTCTTCGGGCTTCGCGTTGCCGTTGGTGATTTTGTCGAGGATTTCGAGCATACGCGTTGTGCCTTCGCGGCAGGGCGTGCACTTGCCGCAGGATTCATCCTGGCTGAATGTCAGAAAAAATTTGGCGACATCCACCATGCAGTCATCTTCGTCCATGACGATCATGCCGCCGGAGCCCATGATTGAGCCGACCTGCGAGAGGGTATCGAAGTCCACCGGCGTATCGAGCCATTTCGCCGGGATGCAGCCGCCGGCCGGGCCGCCTGTCTGGACCGCTTTTAACTCTTTGCCATCGGGGACACCATCTCCCACATCAAAAACGATTTCTCGCAGCGTCGTCCCCATGGGGACTTCGACCAGGCCGGTATGTTTGATTTTGCCGGCCAGAGCGAACACCTTTGTGCCGCCGCTTTTTGGTGTGCCCACCTGAGCGAACCATTCCGCTCCATAAAGCACGATAACGGCGACATTGGCGAAGGTCTCAACGTTATTAATAACTGTAGGCTGGCCCCAGAGACCGCTTTCGGTCGGGTAGGGCGGTCGGATATCGGGCTGGCCGCGTTTGCCTTCGATAGAATTGATCAGAGCGGTTTCTTCGCCGCAGACAAACGCCCCGGCGCCCAGTCGGATTTCCAGCTCGAAATTGAAGTCCGAACCGAGAATATTCTCGCCCAGCAGTCCATGCTCTCGCGATACATTAATTGCGTGCTGCAGCCGTTTGATGGCCAGGGGATATTCGGCACGGACATAAATATAACCCTGTTGCGCCCCGATCGCAAAACCGCCGATAATCATCCCTTCAATAATGGAAAAGGGATCGCCTTCGAGCATGCTGCGGTCCATGAATGCTCCCGGATCGCCTTCGTCAGCATTGCAAATTATGTATTTTTCTTTAGCCGGATTTTCCGCGGCCATGGACCATTTGAGTCCGGTGGAAAACCCGCCCCCGCCGCGGCCCCGGAGATTGGATTTTTTAATCTGCTCGATAAGCTCGGATGGATTGTTCTGGTGTAAAACCTGCGCTGCCGCCTGAAAGCCGCGATAATGAATATATTCGTTAATGTTTTCCGGATTAATAATGCCGCTGTTTCGTAATGCCAGGCGTGTCTGGTAATGGAAGAATGACAAATCCCCATACAGTTCAAAAAACCTCTGGCTGATAGGCTGTTCATTGACCAGCAAATGCTTTACAATTTGCCCCAGCTTGATATGATTTTCGATGATTTCGTCGAGGTCTTTTTCATCGCTGATGCGATACACCACTTTGGAAGGGCGGATCATCACATGCGTGGCTGTTCCCACGCATTCATCGGCACACAACCCAAAACAGTTTGCGGAGATCACCCGGGCCCTTTCAGGAGCGATTTCGGAGGCAGCCAGTTTTTTCTGAAAGAGCTGCTTGAAGTCGATGTGCAGCAGCTTGCCGCAGCGGTCGGACCCGCAAAAGAAAAACTCGTGTGTTTTCTTGCCTGGAATGGACTGATTCAAGGTGTATTCCCGGACAGGTTCACCCTTGAGCACATGGGACGTGAAAATCCGGTGAGCGCGCTCGGCGTCAACGAATTCGTATTCAACGGGAATCCTTTGCGGCTCGAGGACACTGACAATCGGCTCCCGGCTGCAGCGGCCGGTGCAGCCCGTGCGATGTAGAAGAATATCGTCTTCGCGGCCGGAGGCCTGAATATGTTTGCGGAATTCCTCGTAAACGCTCACGGCACCGGCGGCGTTTTCGCAGGTTGCCGAACCGACCTGAATTCGTATCTTTTCATCTTCTTTTCGTTCTTTGAGAATATCGCGCGCCTGTCGGGCGAGTTTTTCGTAAGCCGTCATTACGTCCGTCATAAATGCTCCGTAATTAATTCAATCTGTTCAGTCAGGCAAATTACTGAAATTCGTCCCATACCGGCTAGATTGGACTGCATTCCGAAGGGGCGGTCAAGTTTATTTATAGCCGGTGGGGCAGAAACCACCCGTCAGGGGCCAGGGCCAACCGTAAGTGTTTTATCCGCCCATAATTACGCTTGGACAAAACGGGAATTTTCCATTAGAACGAGTCTAAATAATCTCATCGGGATTGAAAGGCCGTGCGGAACGCCAGAACGCTCACAAAAAAAAGCGAAATTTAAGTCGGTGAACGCCTGGCATTATTCGGAATGCGTGCTTGTAATTTTCGGTCAGACCGGTTGAGGTGTAATTATTACCCCTTTATACCACAACCCAATACACTGATCACCGTTCTGTTCAATCACGCTTCATTCAACAAATCGTAAAATGATACATAGTCATCTCGCTCATCGGTTTCCCTGACTTTGATAGCCGCCCGCGGATGCTGGTTGAAATGGGCCGTAATCATATAGGGAATCAAAGCGCCCCATTCGATCTGCTCCCGCAGCGGGACAAAATGTTCCTGGATGCATTGCAGAATGGGACGGATATTGAATTTCGGATTCCGCAAAAAACTCAACAGCAGTTCCATGGGACAGTTCCCTGCGCCGCGGCCAATGCCGTTGACTGTCGCATCCAGCCGTGTCGCCCCGTTTATCAAGGCTTCAATGGTGTTGGAGAAAGCCAGCTGCAGATTATTGTGAGCGTGAATCCCGACTTCCTGATTGCCTTTATTGGCGTATTTCATATAACGCTTGATGTAGTCCCGTACTTGTTCAGAATAGAAAACGCCAAAGCTGTCCACCAGGACAATCACATCCGCATCAGTCTGCGAAAAAATATCCAGCGCTTCCAGCAATTCCTTGTCCTGTACTGTTGAAACCGCCATCAGGTTGGCCGACACTTCATATCCCTTGTCTTTGGCGTCTTTGATCATGTCAACCGCCGTGGGAATCTGATGAATGTAAGTCGCGATGCGAATCAGGTCAATCACGCTCTGCTCTCGCGGCAGGATATCTCGTTTGTATTCCGTCTTTTCCGCATCCGCCATGACCGATATTTTGATTGGCTTTTCGACATCGCCGTCACTGACGATTCTGCGGATATCCTCCTCATGGCAGTATTTCCAGGCGCCGTGCTTGTCCTCGGCGAAGATTTTTCTGTCACCCTTATAGCCCAGCTCGATATAATCCACACCCGCCGCAATGGATGCCTCATAGACAGCCTTGACCAGGCCATCCTCGAACATGTGCCCGTTAATTAATCCACCGTCCCTGATTGTACAATCCAGTATTTTGATTCTGGGGTCAAAATTTACCCATGGCGCCAATTTCATAGTTCCCTCCGAACTAAGTGAATGCTTAAAAATGCAACAAATGTTTGTCTATAAAAATACAAACAAAACGTATCTAATTTTTTATTTTACTTAATATAATTAAAATAAATTTGTGCGAAAAATGCAAGCGTATTTACCCGATAGTCTGAAAATATACCCACAACATTCGATGTCAAACTATGTATCGGGGACTTCCAGATTTTATAAAAACGTTGTACCGGACCGAGATGTATACTCGTTCCGATTGAAAATTCCCGTTTTGTCAAAACGTAACTGTCTGCGGGCAAAGCCTTTACGACTGGCCCTGGCGGGAATTCTCATACCCTTTGGGTATAAATCATGAAGTCCAGATGCCCCCATGACAGGTTTTGGCAACCGGGCCTAATTGCCGTAGAATTTTTCGATGGTAATGTCAATAACTGACTTGATTTCGTATTCAATATCGTCCAGTTCGTCCTTGCTTAAAGCCGAAACATCCGTCGATGACGGCTTGCGGGCAATCGTATGCAGCTGAACATAGTCGATTTGGCCGCCCTGTGAGATGATATTCTGGAGATTCTCTGCGTAAGCCTTTATTTCATAAATAGTAGGGCGCTCGCCCCGAACCCGGGCAAATAACGTCTGGATAATGATCGGGCAGTACTGGGCGGTTATGGTAAGATTGCTGAGAATCCTTTGAAAGGGTACAGAACTCTGATTCACCTGTTGATAATATGCTTCCGTCCCCGCGTCCAGTTTGGCCCATATCTGGCCATTATGGGGATACATCAGTTTAATGCCGCGTATAACATCCGGCTTATGCAGTAAACTTGCATTGGTTATCAGAACGATTTTGACCTTATTCAGCCCCATTTCTTTTTTGATTCTGACGATTTCTTCACAAGCCGGCAGAAACTTCTGGCAAGCCGTCGGCTCGCCGTCCCCGCTGAGAGCGATGTCATTCAGCCGCCGCAGTTTCTCCGGTATGTTTCTGAATGACAAATAGTTATAGATGTCGCCGCTGGTAATCAGATCGAGCATTCTTTGCAGTTCCACGCTCATGATATCCACGGAAAACTCAGGCGGAATCTGACCGTTTTTCCGGTCTACCTGGCAATACAGGCAATTAAAATTGCACAATTTATCAGGATTCAGATTGATTCCCACGCTAATCCCACGGCTGCGGCGCGATAACACCGGATATACCAACTGGTTACCTTGAAACATACGCGGATGAAACAGATGAGATTCATCTAGAGAATTTTTTTCCATATCCGTCATGAAGTCTGTGCCCCATGATTAGACTTTGGCTGAGTAAACGCCATATAATAAAGTAGATAGGCTAATAATTATATGATTCTCAGGAGTGATTGTCGGCTCGCCCATTCCTGAGGATCGGACCCGGTCAGATTGTTGACCGGGTTTTTTTTTTTTCAGTCTCTGCTTAACGTCTATAAGTTGTTATTACATATAAAGATAGGATTTAAATTTGCATGGATGCCAGCGCCGATGCGGTATCCTCCGCCACATTAAAAATTGAATCCAATCCAGTCAGAAGAAACACCCCCCAGACCTGAATAGCGATATTGCACAGGCATAACTTGCGGTTTCTGTCCATCAATATTTTTCTTAACTTCAGCAATCGCGAAATATTAGATGAATTGAGGAATTTCACATCCCCAAAATTCAACACCACATCTTTCGGCGTTTTTTCGACTCTTTCCGTCAAGGCATTAATTTCATCCGACAGTTCTGGATCGTCCGACAGATCAACCATTAGAATATCATCTGACCATTCTTGTGTTGCCATAACTAAAAATCCCTCATTGTAAAAGCACATAAAAAAACCACATCCGTGTTTGAATGGTAAAATACCAGAGCAGGTGTTTTTTGTCAATTAATAAGCCACATTACCAATAATCATTTTTTGCAAGCCCCAACATGGAGCAAGCTCCAGGCAGGGCCACGCCTAACCGTTTTCATTGTGAGTAGTTATGTTTGATAAAACGGGGAGCAACAATCGGAGGACGTATCAATTTTTCAAAAATAATTTGACAAACGGCTGGCATAGACTCTAATAGGAGTGCTATAATACTGCAATTGGAGCCTGAGCATGAATAATGAAACCAAACGACAATCTGAAAAGGTCACCATCAAGATTCCCCGCCCCCTTTATGACAAATTAAACAGTGTCATTAAGGATTCCGGCTACAACTCTGTAACCGATTTTGTGGTTTATGTACTGCGTGATCTGGTCGCCAGCAGGGATCTGAGTGAAATAACCCCCGGCTCTGCGGATGAAATCAATAATGTCAAAAAACGGCTGAAAAATCTTGGCTATTTATAAGGCAATGACGAGCGAGTATAAACTATCCCCAAAGGGTATGAGAATTCCCGCCAGGGCCAGTCGTAAAGGCAATGCCCGAAAATAGTTACGTATGGAAAAAAACGGTAAATTTCAATCGGAACGAGTATAACTTAAAACGAGAAGCGTTATGAGCAAACATAATCCCGCATTTATGGTCTTGAGCATTGACGGCGTGCCTGTCTGGCTCATCAAGCAATTAATGGAAGAAGGCGTCATGCCTAATATGGCGCGGCTGGCAGGTCAGGTCGGCTATCGTCAGATGCGGTCGGTCCACCCCACGGTATCCTGCGTCGCCTGGGCCAGTTATGCCACCGGTAAAAATCCTGGAAAGCACGGCATTTTCGGTTTCATCGATCGCCAGCCTGACAGCTACGACCTTATGCTGCCCAACGGGGCGAATATGGCGACCGGGCATATCTGGGAGATTTTGTCGCAGGCGGGCAAACGGGTTTTCGGGATGAATGTGCCTAGTACCTATCCGCCGCGCAAAGTCAATGGGATTTTGATCGGTGGTTTTCTGACGCCGACTCTGGATAAGGCGGCATATCCGGCCGGCGAAAATGCCTATCTCAAAGCCATCGATTACCGGATCGACAGCGACGCCCAACTGGCCCGCAAAGACAAACGGGCGATGCTTGACGATCTGGACGTGACCCTGGCCAAACGGATGGAGGCGATGTATCATTATATGGATATGGAAGACTGGGACTTTTTCCATACGCATATCATGGGTTCGGACCGCATTAACCATTTTCTGCTGGAAAAATATCAGCATAACGACGCGGATTTTGCGCCGGGGTTTCGTGATTATTACCGCAAAATCGACGATCATATCGGCCGATTACTGGAACGCCTGCCCGGGGATACCCCGCTGCTGATGTTCGGAGACCACGGATTCTGCACTATTAAATACGAAGTTCAGCTTTCTTATTATCTCATCCAGCAGGGCTGGACCGTTACCGCCGATGCCGTCCGGCATCCGCTTTCGATCAATCCGGCGAAATCCAAAGCCTTTTGCACCATTCCCGGCCGGATTCACATTAACCTTGCCGGCCGCGAACCCGGCGGTATCGTACCGCTGTCAGAATACGAATCCACCCGTGAAGCCATCGTCAGGGACCTGATGGCCTTACGCGACCCCGAAACGAACGATTCCGTCATACGAACGGTTATACGGCGTGAACAGGTTTACTGGCCCGCCGGGAGCCAGGGTCCGCTGACGCTCGATCCCGAACAGGCGGCCCGCCAGAACGGCGTTTTCGGCCGGGCCGCAGATCTGATCGCTATTCCCTTCGATGGTTACGACCTGAAACTCGGCCTGGCTGGCGATTCGGTTTTCAAGAAAACCGAACTTGAAGGCATGCATACGTATCATGATGCGTTCCTTGTCGCCCGCAATCTCGAGCTGCCGAAGGAGAATCTGGAGATATCCATGCTGGCCCGTCACATCCTCGAAAAAATCGGCGTCGAGCCGCCGGAAGACATGGACGGCCGGGATGGGGCGGTTACGCCGGATTTTTAAGATTGATAGAACACAGATTTAACTGATGAAACAGATAAAAACTGATGATGATTATTTACATTCAGACTTGACGAAGACGATTATTCAAGGATATTACCAAGTTTATAATACCTTGGTTTATGGTTTTTTAGAAAAAGTATATGAAAATGCGTTAATGATCGAATTGAAGAAATCAGGTTTAAATGCATTGCAACAAGAAATGATAAACGTTTTCTATCAAGGCGAACAGGTCGGTGATTATTTTGCTGATATCATTGTGAATAATCTGGTTATCATTGAACTTAAAGCAGCAGAAAATATATGCGAAGAACATAAGTACCAATTAACTAATTATCTAAGGGCAACTGAACTTGAAATAGGTCAATTGCTAAATTTCGGCAAAAAACCTGAATTCAACCGAGTCGTATTTACTATACCCAAAGGGTATGAGAATTCCCGCCAGGGCCAGCCGTAAAGGCTTTGTCCGAAAATAGTTACGTTCCTGCAAAACGGGTATTTTCAATCGGAACGAGTATAACGACAGAAAAAAATGAACACGAAGCGTTTTGATGTTATCGATTAAGCTGTATGGTATGTATCTGTGATAATCAGTAATATCAGAGTTATCTGTGTTCTATTAATTTGGCAGGAGTAATATATGGAAAGATTAGATCAACTGGAAAGTCAAAGTATCTACATTATCCGCGAGGCGTACTACCACTACCCGGAATTGTGCCTCCTGTGGTCGATCGGAAAAGATTCCACGACGCTGTTGTGGCTGGCGTACAAGTCGTTTTTCGGCAAGATACCGTTTCCGTGCATGCACATCGATACGACGTATAAGTTTCCTGAAATGTACCAGTTCCGCGACCACTGGGCAAAAGAGTTTGGTCTGGATCTGATCGTGCATACCAACCAGGAAGCGATTGATCGCGGGGTGACGTATGATACCCACGATTCCATCGAGGTCTGCACCGAGCTGAAGACCAACGCTCTGAAGCAGGCGATCGCCAAATATACCTTCAGGGCGTTGCTGGTCGGCATCCGTCGTGACGAGCATGGCATTCGATCGAAAGAGCGTTACTTCTCGCCGCGTAACGAGAAGTTCGAGTGGAATTACAAAGATCAACCGCCGGAGTTCTGGGATCAATATAAGAACCAGACTCAGCAGGACGATCACATCCGTGTGCACCCGCTGCTGCACTGGACGGAACGGGATATCTGGCATTATATCAAGCGTGAAAACATCCCCATCAATGAACTGTACTTTGCCAAAAACGGCAAGCGTTACCGCAGTCTCGGCTGTATGCCAATTACCACCCCGATCGAATCGGATGCCGATACCGTCGATAAGATCATCGAGGAACTGGAAAACACCAATACCTCGGAACGTGCCGGCCGCGCCCAGGACAAGGAACAGGCAAACGCCATGCAGAAACTGCGGGCGCTGGGATACATGTAAAAGCTTTTTGAATTTAATGGTAATCATCTTAAAGGATAAAACAGTTTATATACCCAATTGGGTAGAAAGCTCCTGGCAGGGCCGGGCGTAAGCTTTTTATCCGCAGATAATTACGCTCCGACAAAACGGGTATTTTCAATCGAAACGAGTATAAATAAATACAAGGATACATCCCCATGAAGGATTCTCTCAAATTTGTCGCCGTCGGTCATGTCGATCACGGCAAAAGCACGCTGATCGGCCGTTTACTTTACGATACCGATTCCCTGCCGCCGGACAAGATGGAAGAAGTCCGGGCCGCCAGTGAAGCCAGCGAAGACGGCGTCCCCGAATTCGCTTTTGTCATGGATCATCTTGAAGAAGAACGCAAAGATCGCGTCACCATTGACACCGCCCAGATTTTTTTCAGCACTCCCAAACGTGAATACGTTATTATTGACGCCCCCGGCCACAAGCAGTTCCTCAAGAACATGATCACCGGCACGACCCAGGCTGAAGCGGCACTGCTGCTGGTCGATGTCGAAGAAGGACTTCGTGAACAGACACACCGTCATGCCTATCTGCTCAGTCTGCTCGGCATCAAGCAGATCGTGGTTGTCCTCAACAAGATGGACCTGGTCAACAACAGTCAGGAACGGTTCAACGAGGTTGCCGACGCGATCACCCGCCGGCTGGTAGAATTCAAAATGGAGCCGTTAATTATTGTTCCGATTTCCGCCCGCCTGGGTGACAACGTCGCCAAAGGCAGCGACAAATACCCCTGGTACGACGGCCCCACACTGCTCGAAACTCTGGATATGCTCCAGCCGCTGCCCAGCCAGGAGGATGCCGTCCTGCGTTTTCCGGTTCAGGACATCTATGACATCAAGGACGAAAAGATTCTGGTCGGCCGTCTCGCTTCCGGCACCATCAAAAGCGGCCAGGAAATCATTTTTCACCCCTGCGGTAAATCAGCGAAGATCGACCATATCAAAAAATTCCCTGACAAGGCAGATTACGCTATCGCCGGCGAAGCCATCGGACTCGTTCTGCAAAACGGCGAGGGGGCATTCAAGGCCCTTAAACGCGGCGAAATCGCCTGTCCCGTAGAGTCATCCCCCAATGTCAGCAGTACGCTGGTGGGAACGGTTTTCTGGATGAACGGTCAGCCGCTCAAGCTGGGCGAGACCATCGATTTCAAATGTGCCACCCAGCAGATACCCTGCAAGGTCAAGAAGATCAGCAACCGGCTCAATTCCTCCAGCCTCGAGGTTATGGAAGAAAACGCCGAACAACTCCGCGAGACCGAAGTCGCCTGGATCACTCTCCAAATGAACGGTTATGTCTGCACCGATCCCTTTGAAGAGGTTGCCGAAACCGGCCGTTTCGTTCTCATGCGCGATAACGACACCGTCGCCGGCGGCATCATGCATTGATAGATTAATGTGTTGATGGATACATAAACAACAGCCCCCAGCGAGGGGCTTTTTTTTATGTCCTTATAAGGTAACGCATTACATCGTTCATAATTTCTCGCCCGTTTCTTCTCTGCATCGCCCAGAAAAAAAACTCCTTTTTTATGTAACGGTAAAATAGCATTTTCGACTACACTACAGAGTCTGACGTTGGTAACGGCATCGACCTTACGGTTTCGTGTTTTTTTTAAGCTTTGGCGGAGGGTCTGCCGTCCCGAATCATGACATGGTCTTTGTATAAGTACGGGTAATTTGGCCCCGGGGGCCGGAGGTGTTTATCATGGAAATGCTGCTGGCATTAATGGATGATTATTCCGGATTGGAGAAGTTTTTCGCCGCCAGTGCGATTGTCGGCGGGGTTTTCTTTGGCATGAAGATTGTCCTGCAATTCATCGGTGGTGATACGGACGTGCATGATGGCGATGTGGATGTCGGCGCTGATGGCGACATCGGGATCGATGCGGAGGTTGATCATGGCGATGTCCATCACAGCCATCACCGCGGCCATGATTCCATGCTGGATTTTAAACTGTTGTCGCTGCAGGGATTGACCGCTTTTTTTCTGATTTTCGGGCTGGTGGGTCTGGCTTTGTCGCGGCAGAACGGTCTCGATCCCATGCCTGCTACGATCGGAGCCATGATCGCTGGATTTATTATGGTCTGGTGCCTGAAGTATTTATTCTCTCAGGCCGGCCGTTTGCAGTCCAGCGGTAATATTGATCTCTTCAACGCTATTGGCAACGAAGGTGAAGTCTATCTGACCATCAAGCCAAATGCTATTGGTAAGGCCCGTATCAATATACAGAACCGGTTGAAAATAATTGACGCCATGACAGACTATGATCAGGAAATAAAGACCGGTGAGCGCATCAGAGTCATAAACGTGACGCCCAATAATATTCTGGTCGTCGAACCACTGATTTAACGCATTGACGGATTAACACATTAACCATTGAAATAGGGAGGTCAATTATGTTCAACCAAATGATTATGTTGGGTTTTTTTGATAATTTCTGGGTATTGGTATTGATTGTTCTGGTCGTGCTGCTGTTCGGATTTGGTACGTGGCTGGCCAGCCGCTACCGACGGTGCCCTTCGGACAGTATTCTGGTCAAATACGGTTTTGTCGGCGGCGGCCAGTCCGCCCGCTGCATTCATGGCGGAGCGACATTCGTCTGGCCGCTCGTTCAGGACTACGAATATTTGAGCCTAACGCCCATGACCATCAGCATCCCGCTGCAGAACGCTCTGTCGCTGCAGAATATTCGTATTAACGTACCCAGTACATTTACCGTCGGTATCAGCGTGGATGAATCTATCATGAATAACGCCGCCGAGCGTTTGTTGCGGCTGCCTTCGCGGGAAATCGAGGAGATGGCCAAGGAAATCATTTTCGGGCAATTGCGTCTGACCGTCGCCTCTCTGACCATCGAACAGATCAACCAAGACCGCGAGAGTTTTCTGGAATCGATTCGTAAAAATGTAGAGCCGGAACTGAACAAGATTGGTCTCTATCTTATTAATGTGAACATCACCGATATCACCGACGAATCAGACTATATCGACAGTATTGGTAAGAAAGCCGCCGCCGAAGCTATAAATATGGCCAAGGTTGATGTTGCCGAACAGGAAAAAATCGGCGCCATCGGCGAATCCGAAGCCACGCGAGAGAAAACCATTCGGGTAGCGGAAAATGTCGCTCAGTCTGAAAAGGGAAAGAAACAGGCCGAAGCTGACATGCGTATTTATGTCCAGCAGCAGGAATCTCAGGCAACCATCGGTGAAGCCGAAGCCAACCGGGAGCAGGACATCCGGGTCGCTGAGAATATAGCCATGTCGGACAAGGGGAAGAAAAAGGCCGAGGCCGACCGTCGTATTTATGTTCAGCAGCAGGAAGCCGAAGCTGTCGCCGGCGAAAATCAGGCTAAGGCCAATATCGCCGAAGCCGAAGCCCAACTGGACATCCGTCAGGCCGAAGCCCGCCAGAAAGGTGAAGTCGCCCGCCGTCAGGCCGAAATCGAAATCCAGAAGGTCCAGTATCGGGCCGAACAGGAACGTCTGCAAGCCGAAGAAGTCGTCCGGCAGGAAATCAATAAACAGAAGGTCGAAATCGCCGCCGAGGCCGAAGCCGAGAAACGCCGGCGTGAGGCCAGAGGTGAAGCCGACGCGATTCTGGCAAAATACGAAGCCGAAGCTCAGGGTATCCGCCAAATTCTCGACAGCAAAGCCACAGGGTATCAATCGCTGGTTGAAAGCTGCGGAGGGGATGCCCGGTCGGTCGCAACCTTGTTGATGATTGAAAAGATCGAAGATATTGTCGATAAGCAGGTCGAAGCCATTAAGAATATCAAGATCGACAAGGTTACCGTCTGGGATTCCGGCAATGGTGAAAACGGATCTTCAACCGCCAATTTCCTTTCCGGCCTGATCAAGTCGATCCCGCCGCTGCAGGATGTTGCGGGGATGGCCGGCGTTGAACTGCCGGACTATCTTGGGCGGACAGTTGAGGACGGCAAAACTTCCAAATCACCTGCCCGGCCAGCGCCGCCAAAAGAAGCCCGAGGATAAAAGCCATCAGAAACCAGTGGTTCAGGTGAAAAAACAATAGCAATTTTTGTTAAATACAGGTTAATTTTATACTAAAAACCTCACAAAACGTGAGGTTTTTTTATGATATGCCAACAGCAGGAATTAAGACATAAGACTTTTAAAATAAATAGTTTACAAAAATATTTTACTTTAAATTTCTTTTGGAGTTTTTTTATCCTGGCGTAAAAATCAGTTGAAAATGTCCGATATTTACATATAACTTTACGTCTGGAGTCGCTTTCTGGTCGAAACGAAATTATTGCATTTCATCAGGATTTTGTGGTATAATGAGTGTTGATCCTAAACATAAAGCTTTGATTCAAAAACAATTATATCATTTGACCCGTCAGCGGGTCGTCCCGCGAAACCTAATGAATGTGGCCAGAACGATTGAACACGCACGCGAATGTGTCGCCAATGCCCGCCGAAAAAACAACACCATCGGACTGGTTCCTACCATGGGAGCTTTGCATGACGGGCATTTTTCGCTGATTCGCCAATGTCGCGCGGAATGCGGGTATGCGGTAGTAAGCATCTTTGTGAATCCGACGCAATTTGGGCCAAATGAAGACCTTAGTACTTACCCCAGAACGTTTAATAAGGACAAGCAGGCCTGTGAGGAATTGGGGGTTGATCTGATATTCGCACCGGAAACGGAGGAAATTTACCCTTTTGATCCACTAACCCGGATAACGGTTAAAAAACTGACGGATCATTTATGCGGGACGACTCGGAAAACGCATTTCCCGGGAGTTTGCCTGGTTGTGGCGAAATTATTTAATATCATCCAGCCGGATGCGGCCTATTTTGGCCAGAAAGATGCCCAGCAACTGGCCGTTATCTCCCGAATGGTTCAGGATTTAAACTTTCCCGTCGAGATTCGCCCCTGTCCCACGATTCGTGAACCGGATGGTTTGGCGCGCAGCAGCCGGAATAAGTATCTGAGTCCGAAAGAACGCCGCCAGGCGACATGTTTATCGCGGGCACTGCAAACTGCAAAAGATATGATCAGGGCCGGCCAGATCGGATCCAGTAAGATAATCGCCGCTATGACGGAAATTGTCAGGGTCGAACCGGATGCGGTTATTGATTATATCTCTATTGTTGACATGGAGTTATTGCAACCTGTCGCCCGGGTGGACCGTCCTGTTTTAATTGCCTTGGCGGTTCGTTTCGACTCGGCTCGTCTGATAGATAATATTATTATCGATCCTTTCGAGATGTCACGATAAAATGTTGTATACCCAATTGGGTATATAATGCGATAATCAGAGCCAGTTTCGGGATATAACCGATAGACATGCTGTGAAAAAACGCTAAAATATTGTTTAAACTGATGTTTTTATGAAGATAGATAAATATGCGATTACGGTTATTAAAATCCAAGATTCATCGAGCGACAGTTACCGATGCCAACCTGGAATATGAAGGCAGCATCACGATCGATGAAGAGTTAATGAATGCCGTGGGGATTGTGCCGCATGAGCTGGTGCTGGTAGCCAATCTGGCCAACGGTTCCCGGCATGAGACCTACGTGATACCCGGTCCGGCAGGCAGCGGGGTAATTTGTTCCAACGGGGCCGCGGCTCATCTGGTCAGCCAAGGCGATCAAGTCATCATAATGGCGTATGCCGATTTTGAGCCCGAAGAAGCGGAAGGCCATGAGCCCAGAATCATACTCGTGGATGAAAACAACAAACCGAGATCGTTGCATGGGGCAACGGATAGTGCCGCCTTTGTGGAATGATTATATTTACTGTCATAGCAAACACCGCTGCGTTTCTAAATCAGACCGGTCGGGAGTTCGGTATTTATGATCGCAGGTATTTGGAACTATATCCCGCCGTTTTTTTGCCAGTAATGAGTTGCAAAATATAGCCAAAGAGTTATGAAAATTCCCGCAAGGTCAGCCGTAAGAGTGTTACCGGCACATAATTACGTTTGGACAAGACGGGACACGAAGAGCCGCGTAAGCGAAAATTTAATCGGAACGAGTGAAATATATGCGTCCTGAACTGTTTACGATTCCATATCTAAATTTCAGCATAAAAAGTTACGGCACGATGATGGTCATCGGGTTTTTGTGCGCTCTGGCATTGGCGCGGTGGCTAAGCCGTCGGCTGAATGAGAATCCCGATCATGTGTCTAATTTTGGCGCCTGGGCGTTGCTCTCCGGTGTGCTGGGGGCGCGGTTGTTTCATGTGCTGCATAATCTGGATCATTACCGGGAATATCCGCTGGAGGCGTTTGCTGTCTGGAGCGGGGGGTTGGAGTTTCTGGGCGGTTTTTTCGGTGCGATGCTGGTGATGGTCATCTATTTCAAGCGGCAGAAGCTTTCCATAATTCGCTATCTGGATATTCTGGCCCCGGCGCTGATGCTGGGCCTGGCCTTCGGGCGTATCGGTTGTTTTTTGAACGGCTGCTGTTTCGGGGCGCCGTGTGAATTGCCCTGGGCGATTCGTTTTCCCACGGTACATGAGCATGTTACCAGTACGACCGGCTGCGAAAAAAGCACCGTCCCGCAATACAGCATCCCATTCGACTATCAGATTACGCCGGATTTAGACCGCCGGGATGGACCCTTGGTGGAATTGCCCCGTAACTACTATCGGTTTGATGTGTACAGCAATGGTAAGGGGGTGGTGATTGATACGCTGGAAGATCTGCCTCCGGAAGAAAGGGATCATTTTTTCCCGGTACCCCGGTCGCCTGCGGCACTGAGTGAATCGCAGTTGCAGAAACTCAAGGATGGCACCTATCAGATGACGCCGATCCATCCTGCCCAGATTTATTCTTCCCTGAACGCGTTTCTACTGAGTGGATTTTTGACGCTGATGTTTGTGCGGTGGCGGCGATTCGAAGGGCAGATTTTCGCGGTGATGCTTATCTGGTATGGCATTGCGCGGTTTCTGTTGGAGGCGGTGCGGAACTCCAGTCCCTATGAAAGCTGGGATCTGTACTTTTTGCAGATTAACTGGGGTTTAACAATATCGCAGGTCCTTTCGGTGATTATTCTGCCGATTGGCGTTGTCTGGCTGGTGGTCGGTTTGTTATGGACCCGGGAAAAAGTCTCAAAGCCTGAAGGTTGAGACGGCAAGCGAGGGCATAGAGGTATAAGTCTATAGTTTTGTGCTTTATGAGACAATCTGGCGCAATGACAACGTCATTGTGTGCGGGGCAAACCCTTATGTAAGCCCCTGGCAGGAGCAATGTTATAAATGCACACTGCGGGCTTCGAATTGTTCGGCGGCTTCCATTAATGTTTCCGATAGTGTGGGGTGAGGGTGTACAGTACGAGCCAGGTCTGCCGCAACAGCGGCCATTTCGATGGCCAGGGTGCCTTCGGATATGAGCTTGCCGGCATCACTGCCGACAATGCCGAC
>CAYZXY010000046.1:4554-24959 GCA_964482555.1 uncultured Pirellulales bacterium | reverse complement strand
TAAATGGCTCTATAGTTAAGTACGGACATGCCCCGAGATCTTGAGAAAAAAAGAAATTCACCGAAAAAAACAGCCTCAATCAAATTCAACACTAAAACTCGAGGTCGCGAATTTCACAAAGCAAGCTGTTTTCACCCCTCTTACAGAAACCTGTCCGCCGGAATAAAATGTAATTATGTGCATACAAGGCGGTTACGTCTGGCTCTGGCGGTAACTTTCATACCTTTTGGGGTATTTTATCCGTAATTTCCTTGAGCGCTTACGTATTATCATGACAATAAGCACTTAGACGTTTTGATCCATTAACATCATGCAGGCAGATGCCTGCGTTACATTATGTGCCAGTGGCAAAGTTCAAAGTATGCAAACATTCATAATAATTACCGTCGCAGTCGCTGTCGGCCTTATACTGCTTTTATGGCGTAAGCACCGGATTCGGGACGCCCGCCGGGCGAAGCTGCTCAAGAAACCCATGCTGCCGGAATGGCGGGAGATCATGCAACGCAATGTGCCTCTCTATGAGCGACTGCCCCCAGACCGCCGGTACGAGCTTGAGGGTCTGGTCAATGTCTTTCTGGCGGAGAAAACCTTCGAGGGCTGCGGCGGCCAGCAGATCGACGACGAAGTGCGCGTCACCATTGCCGGGCAGGCGTGCATGCTGCTGCTGGGCCGCAAGACGCGATTTTACCCCAGACTGCGAACCATTCTCGTCTATCCCACCGCCTATTTCGACCAGAAGAAACTGACCGGCGACGGCCTCCGCCAGGGCGAATCATGGCAGAACGGCCCCGTGGTGCTCGCCTGGAACAGTACGCTCGGCGGGGCGCAAAACATGCACGATGGGCAAAACGTCGTCTTCCACGAATTCGCGCATCAACTCGATCAGGAAGACTGCATCGCCGACGGCGCCCCGGTCCTGGCGAAAAAAAGCTGCTATGGAAGCTGGGCCCGGGTCCTGAGCGAAGAATATGATGCCCTGCGCGGCAAAGCGAAAAAACGCCAACGCAGCGTCCTGCGAAAATACGGCGCCGCTCATCCGGCCGAATTCTTCGCCGTCGCGACGGAAGCGTTTATCGAAAAGCCGCGGCAAATGCAGAAACGTCATCCCGAACTTTACGAAGAGTTGAGAAACTACTACACCATTGATCCCGTTTCCTGGACCTGATCATATTTTGCCGTTCAATAGCTCGGCGCGGCGGGTGATTGTCGAAGCGGTTTTTCTTTGACCGCATCGGCATCGAAGGGAAACAACGTCTGCCCGATAGCGAATTGATTGCCGGACAGAATTTTGGCTATCGCATATTTATCTGTCACCTGCACGATTTTCACCGTCCCGATAATTGACCCGGTCACCTGACCGATGATTTGCCCGGTATCCGGGTCCGTCACCTGCCGCGGCGCAGGGCGTACGACGAACATGTCGCCCACCGCGATATTGCGGTCCCGGCCGCCGTTAATGACGATCTGGTTATTCGCGATCGACGCGATTTTCGGCTGGTAAGGTACTTCTTCAATGGCCGCGGCCACCGCCTGAACCGCCTGGCCCAAAATATCATTTGTCGCCTTGCCCACCGATGTCTGGTAAAAAGAGAAACTGCCGAAAGGCGTCGTTCCCGCCGATGGCATCGCCTCTGCTTTACGCGGTTTGACCTTCGCCACCAAAGCTTCCTGGGCGATGGTTCGATTATTCGCCACATCATGCACGCTTACCTGCACGGCCGTCAGAGCGTAGGTCTGCTTACCGAACAATTCATGCATTTGCGTATGACCAAAATCCGTGACTTTTCCCTTGATAACATAATCAATGCCACGTAACTGCGACGCGGCACTGTTGTTCAGCCCCGCAAAAATCGCGCTGACCTGCTCCCGATCCAGCACGTCGTACCGGTTCGTCTCGCGTAACCGGTCGCTGAGCTGATCGGCAAAATCGGCCCCCAGCGAGGCATTCCAGTTTCCCGTTGTCATCACCTCAAACGCCGCGACCCCGATCGTCGGCTTCTGAAACCGTGCCGCCTCCTCCCGCGAATACCGCACGCCATTGCATCCGGCAAGCAGACAAACAACCAAAAGAAAACTTACTGATTTGAAAACGGGAACGACGAAACTTTTTTTCATATCCTGTCTTCCGCAATAATCTGCTGGCCCCTGTTACAGAACGGTAACACAAAAAGGAGTCAGAAAAAGGACTTTAGCGATTATTCATTCGTTTACACTTCGACTCGTTTACTCAACCACCTTCACATGGCTCAGCCCTTCCGTGAGCATCTCGTAAACGACCTCCACATCTTCATTCAGCAGCCGGATGCACCCGCGGCTGGCACGTTTGCCAATCTCATCGGGCCGGATCGTACCGTGTATGCCGAATCCCGTCCGGCCGACGGCATCGCCTTCCAGACCATCCAGCCCGATCCACCGTTCGCCAAGCGGATTGTCCGGATCGTTCGGGTAATAATGCTTGTGGGTATCGGGATCGGTCCAGGCGGGATTGACCTGTTTCTTGCCCGGCGTCACCACCCACAACCCCGTCGGCGTATCCCGGCCCACCGCACCGATGGAAATCGGATACGTCCGGACAATGGCATCGCCCAAATAAAGCGTCAATTGAAATTCGCTTTTATCGACCACCGCATGCAGCGGCCCTTTTACGACTTTGATGGTTTCCCCGGCCCGCAGATTCTGCGCGTTCTTGATGCCATTGATCCGCATCAGCAGTTGGTAGGGCACCTTGAACTTTTTACCGATGACCGAAAGATTATCGCCGCTGACCACCTTATAACGATCGCAGTAAGGATCCTGCGGGAACATCTTGCGCGAAAACAACCACGTCTCCGCAATGTCATTCAACGCCTTCCGCGCCAGCTTATCCTGCTCATCCTTCAAGCCCAGGTTGACCGCCCGGCTCAATTTGTCCCGGGCCGCCATATAATCCTGTGCCTTGATCAGGGCCAGGGCCTCGTTCAGCAGCTTGTCCGCCATCGATGGCAGCGATTCCTTCACTGGCTTAACGTCAACAACCGGTTCTGACACGGGTTTAGGAGCTTTCGTGGCCGCCGGCGGACGCGACTCCTTTTCCTGTTTAGCTTCGTTTGTTAAGGTGATCTGTCCAGAAAGCTGCTGCCCGGTTTCATGGGGCTTGTTTTCAGAAGATGAATCCCCGGCAGCGACCTGTTTCGTATCATCATTCTGTCCAGACTGATCGCCCGGAAAAAAAGAAAAGACCAGTTTCACCGCCGCCACAACCACCACAGCGCCCACCAGCACAAATAGAACAACCTGCCTGCCACTGAATCCCTGTTTGTAAAAGCTTTTTGCCATCCTTAGCTCCGCATAGTATGTATAATGTTATCGTAATCGCTAGTCATGGGTCTGTTCGAACCAATGATCAATATACAGGGCACCACTAAAAATTCATTTTGGGCTGCAAGCGATCTTTTTTCCTTCTGGGCTTCGTCATGAAAAACCGTGAATAGTCACCCATATGCCCGGTTTTGCATTTCTTGTCAGACGAAAAAAATCTTCGCTTTCGCCTCAAAAGCCATTATTAGAGGCACCCTATACATTATAATGTCATTGTCTCATTTTGCCAAATCTTCGTATGCTCTTTTCTGTCACGAGCATATCCACCGGCATATCATGTTCCTCCCTCGGCACCTCATCGACGATCTGCTGCTCCAGCGCCAGCCCGCAGGTAATGGCCCGTCGCCGTGAATCGCTTAAAAAACGGTCATAAAATCCGCCCCCGCGTCCCAGACGATACCCCTGCTCATCAAAGCCCACACCCGGCACAACGATCATATCAATATCGCCAATATCGGCAGCAATACCGTTTTTCAGTGATTTTAACCCGTATTTACCACGTTCTATCGGGCAGTCCAGACTGGGCATGATATACGGCTCGATCACCCATTCTTCCCAATCGACATGCGGCACCAGCACCGTCTTATTTAACTCAAACGCCATCTTCAACGCCGTGCCGGTATCGATTTCGTTCGGCAGCGACAAAAAAAACATCACATTCCGCGAGTTGTTGAATTCCACTGTTTCGCAAAGCATCTGACATGCCGTTTGGCTGTTCGCAGCAAGGGCTTCTTTAGTCATTGTTCCTAAGTGATTTATGATTGTTTTGCGGGTGGTCTTTTTTATCATGCCGGACGCCTTCGCAACATTCAATTTATACTCGTTCCGATTGAAAATATCTGTTTTATCGGAACGTAATTATTTGCGGATAAAAAGCTTACGCCCGGCCCTGCCCGAAGCTTTTATACCCAATCGGGTATATAATTTCATCGCCTTTTGCGCGAGCTTTAAATCACTGGAGACCAAATATATTATGTCCCACGCGCCCTGTCAAGCCACTCATGCAACTTCTCCAGATACTCACCGATCGCCTTCTCGCGACCGCGGTCCGTCGGGCGGTAATATTGCTTTTTCACATCATCCGGCAGATAATGCTGCGCGGAAAATCCACCGGGCAAGTCATGCGGATATTCATAATCAAGTCCTCGCCCCAGTTTTTTTGCTCCCTTATAATGAGCGTCTTTAAGGTGATCGGGCACCTGAACGGTCCTGCCGGACCGCACATCTTTCGCTGCGGACCAGATCGCCTGTGCACTGCTATTGCTTTTGGGCGCACAGGCAATATATATAGCTGCCTGCGCCAAAGGAAGTTGCGATTCTGGAAGGCCGACAAACTCGCTGATCTGAACGGCCGCCGCCGCCAGAACTGTCGCCATCGGATCCGCGTTGCCGACATCTTCCGCCGCCGTAATTGCGATTCGTCTGGCTATAAAACGCGGATCTTCACCGCCGACAATTAATCGGGCCAGCCAGTAAACTGTCGCATCCGGATCGCTGCCGCGCATACTTTTTTGCAACGCGCTGGCCAGATCGTAATGATTATCGCCGCTTTTGTCGGCAACCAGAGTTTTCCTCTGAATCGATTCGATAGCTAACTCTTTGTTAAAAAACACATTGTATTCTTTCTCCTCCTCGAACCGGTTCACCTGCGACAGTACCCCCGTTTCCAGTGCCGTTAAGGCCCGCCGGGCATCTCCATCGCTCATAACCGCCAGATACTCCAGCGCATCCTCCGTCAGCTCAATGTTATATTGTCCCATACCCCGTTCTTTGTCGGCCGCTGCCGTTCTTATGATTTTTTTGGTATCTTCCAGGCTTAAATGTTCAAATTCGAATATCGTGCTGCGGGAAACCAGAGCCGAATTAACGGTAAAAAAAGGATTTTCCGTCGTCGCTCCGATGAGAATGACCGTGCCGTTTTCGACATCATTCAGTAAAACGTCCTGCTGACTTTTGTTAAACCGATGGATTTCGTCCAGAAACATGACCGTTCTTTTCCCATAAACCGCCAACTGGTCGTATGCTTTCAGAAGAATTTCACGGATTTCCTTCACACCGATCAGGGCGGCATTGGTCGGCACGAACTCTGCCGAGGTATGATGGGCAATGACATGAGCGAGTGTGGTCTTACCTGTACCGGGCGGCCCATAAAAAATCAGACTGCTGATCCTGTCCGCTTTGAGCATTCGCCAGAGCAATTTGCCTTCGGCGATAAATTGTTCCTGACCGACGAATTCCTCAATTGTGCGCGGCCGCATTTTTACTGCCAGCGGTGCGTTTTTCACGATATTTTCTCTGTCTGTTTGCGAAAATAAATCCATGTTCAGTTAATTGTATTCATAATCATTGAAAAAGCGCATCAAAAAAGCCACAGGCTGTTACACCTGCGGCTTAATTATAAAAATCTCCCAATTTTTATCGCAACCTCATAAAAGTCAGGTCGCGATTATATATAGCTTATGCTCTTCTTTTTTTACGGGCAAAGTAGAACAAACCGCCCAGAGAGAGCAGGCCGATGGTGGCCGGTTCGGGAATAGCGATGCTTTCATCCGTGCTGATTGTTATATTCGCATTGTTGGTGGCAAACCAGTCGATGCTGTAATCGGAAATATCGAGATCATCGCCGCCAACACGGGCATCTTTAATGGCGAAAGTATCGACTTTCATTCCGGAAAGAGCATTTCCATCGGCCCATTCGTAATCAACGCCATCATTCACCACCAGGTCTGACAAAGCAACATTGATGAATGCCTGACCGGTCAGAGAACTGGGCGCTCCCGTGCTGTCTTCTTCTTCGCGATAGCCGTCCAGGCCGGTCCCGGACGCCAGATTGACATCCAGTTTAAGGAATGAGTTAGCGGAGGTAAATCCGAATTCATAGAGTAAAACACTCATGTTCATATTACTGAATACGGCCCGTGCCGTTCCACCGGCTGAAGCGGAGTCATCAACAACGGTCAATTCCGCTGTAACGAGGCTACCGTAAACTTTATTTAGATCGCCGTTAATAAACGCTAGCGCTCCCTGATCCCAGGTCAAAGTACCAGTGCTGGCATTATAAGCTGCATCGGCGGCTATATCCTCGACATTGAATACCAGTTTGATTTCATTTAAGCCCAGATCAGCATTGGCGCTTATCGTCATGGCGACCAATACGAACACAATCTTCACCACATTCTTAACCATTGACTTCTTCCTCCTTCTTGGAAATTGATTTTAAGGTTAAAAAAAATTACATTTTCCCTCAGAAACAAAATAAACGATTCGGTTAGTTTCCTTTTTTACGCAAACCGAGGAAACCGAAACCGATGAGCAGTAACGAAACAGGTTCTGGAACAATGTTAAATTGTAAAGTACCATCACCCGTGTAGTCCATGTGGCTGTTTTCAAAATCAGTCATCAATGGCGAAATGCCATTAAAGTTAAAATTAATGGAAAAATCTCTCAATTCGAAACCCGTCGGATTGCTGCCGTCCGCCAGCAGGCCGCCAATTACCTCAAATTTTGCTTTTCCGTTTGCCAGATTGCCGGGAAAGTTCTTGTCTTCTTCAATGACCCAGTTGATTCCGAAAGACTCCGAACCGATAAGTTTGGCTTCGAACAAGACTTGCGGCGTATTCACAACACCCAGAATCGTCCCGGTCAGCGTTAAAATTGTTTCGTTGGGGGTTGCAGAGCCATCGTTATTGGCAAATTTCCCGACAGCATAACCGTTGGTGGTATCATCAACCAGAACGGCGGGGGTCATCTCCAGCGCGGCATTCATAACGAAATACGGTTGCCCATCCACGAATAAGGGATTGGCAGCGGCTAGCGGTGCGGGATTTCCATCTTCATCGGTTAAAACTGCTGAATTCGAAGCGTGATCAAAAAATTTGACCGATTCAAAAGACAACGTTAAACCCGTTACATACGCAGCGTGTGACCAGGATGTGATCACCAGAACCAGTGAAAGCGTCCCCGCAACTAAACTCCTCTTTTGCATCTCATTACCTCCTTCTCCTTAACAGAGATAAAAGCATATAGTACAGCCGAATTTAGACGTACATTTTACGTAAATAAACTACGCTCTCTCTCTGAAAGGCTCATCCCTATTCTCCACGCATATTTATCATAGCACGTATCACGTTAGAGGTCAACAAAGAAAGTTATTTTTTCAGCTTTTGACGCTTTTTATTAGTCTTTTCCTTAAGTTTTTTATGACAAAACACTTATGTCACAATAGATCTTTAAAAAGACCGATATCCCAGATATTTATTTTCCCATTCTGATCCAGATCGCACAGATCGTTATAAATGTCAAAATAATATCCGGTACTGTTTATGGAGCCGCCGATCGAATCCTTGAAGTCGCCGATATCAAAAATATTGACTTTGGCGTTCAAATCGATGTCGCCGGGTACCGGTTGCCATGCTGCTGTCGTTTCGCCGTTGCCCAGATAGCAATACCGCATCAGCGGGTCGCCGATGACAACTTCCGACCAACTCAGGTAAGGAATAGCAGTAAAGGCTGCCTCCACGAACGTCAGATCGGCCCAGCCGTCGTTGTTGTCATCAGCTACAAGATTATAAAAAAGAAATTCGTTATCGATCGCGGCATCGGGCTGCGGTTCGAAACAATGGCCGATCGCACCGGTTCCGCCCGCCGTTATAAAGTCCACGATTTTGGCTTGTCCGGTTCCAGGACAGGTAAACATGGTGACAGCATTAAAGCTTTCGATGGATGTAAACACAGCGCCATTAGCAAACTTGAAGATCGGTTCGCCATTGCAGCCCGTAAGGAGATACCCTGAACTGCACGGTCCATCGCCATTGGTCCCGTAAGTTGCATACAACAGGACTTTGTCGCTGGCTTCCAGCATCTCTTGTGTCAAATTTTTTCCGGTTCTGCGATCTATCAGTATTTTGAACAAATCCGGGCCAATCGTCATGTAACCGTTGAAAATGTCCTTATTGTATTCATCATAGACAGAGCCGGTCATTTGCAGGAAACCAGAGACATAATCATCGTGGAACTTAATAATGGGTACGGCAGGGGGATGAGACATCAAGTCCTCAAACCGCCAGAAATCCTGCCCCACAGCCAGATTAAAGACTTGATTGTAATCGTGGTGATAGATCCCGCTTAAAGAGGGGGCATCGTCAAAGACGGTCACCGATTCGTTCAGATTAACGCCGTATTTATCGCTGGAAGCTCGATAAGCTCTTTCCAGCATATTTCGAACGGCAAAAACCGCACTCTGCCCCTGGCCTTTCGGTCCATCAAGCCGACAGGTCAAATAAATATGACCGGCATGAAAATGGCGATTTTCCGTACCGTAATTACCTTGCGGCTTGAGGCCTTCCATTTTCGGATCATCATGCTGGGGAATGGTCGATTTGGCCGTGGTCCAGGAAAAAGTCTGCGAACCGGGCCATTCCCGGGGAAACTGTGTTATTGGGCCGCCGCGGTATCCCTGATAAGGATTAACGATGCGGTTGGCACTGGATGTGCCCCATTCAGTATCGGTGATCCATAAACAGCTCAATTCCGATTCGACAGAAGCGGCATTAATGATCCGTTCCTGCAGGACGACGGCATCGCTATTGGAACCGGCCGGTTTGACGACATCGGCTGTGAAGCGGTCGTTGATACGGTAAGGCATGCCCGCCGTGGTGACGATGCACATAATCCGCTGCATTCTTTCCGGGTAGCAGGGATCAGTTAAATACTCCCGGATTGGTTGAGCGATGAGTTCTTCATACCCACTCATGTCGATACCGTCGTCGGGATTTTCATCGAAGCGATTGATGATTTCGTCTTCGGGCTGACTTTGCGATCCCGAACAATCCGGCAGACCGCTCAGGTATAAGACCTGCGATTCGTCAATTTCTGGATGATAAGACCGATACAGCCTGGCGATATAACGGCTGGTGCCGCTGTTCTCATTCACCAGTAAAAGCACATTTTCCGGTCCCAGTTGCCCGAAAACCGAAACCGGCACTAACAAAAACAATACCAAACAAACAACGCTGACAACCTCTCGTCTCTCCCATGACAACAGACGCATGGCTGTCATGGTTCCTCCTTAACTTCAGGTTTTATAGTTGTTTACATAATTTTATACTGTTTCCGATTGCGTATTCGCTTACTCGGCTTTTCGTATTCCGTTTTCTCCAATCATAATTATATACAAAATGATTTGTACAGAAAACGGTCAGATCGCCTGAATGAATTATTTCTTCAGGGTTCTGCGTTTCCTGAAACAAAAGCCCAAAGCGATTGCAAGATATGAAACAGTAAGGGGTTCCGGAATGACATGGATCGTAGCGCCGGAAACCGAAATATCGCCATCAGCAAAAGTATATTGGACATCGCCAACCAGCTCGGAAAGGATTTCCGTGACACCTAATTCTGCCGGAGTAAAGATCACTTCGCCGGAAGAAAGACCGACCACATCAAAATTGAAAATCTCGGTAGGGCCGTTAACCCCGATATCGGAAATCGATTCGTTATCCGCGGAATAGAAGGCGTTAGTCACTTTACCACCCAAAATATCAACACCTGAAAAAAACGAGGAAAAGACAAGTTCTGCATCGGTTATTTCCGCTACCGCCAAATCGTTAACCTCAATAGCCATCTGCCAGGAAATGATGCCTTCACCGGAATTGACATTGTCGTCAATTTCTGCAAAGACCTGTAAATGTGCTGTTTCGTCGATTTCGATTGTGTCTTTATCGGAAACGATCGAAAAATTCACGCCCGCCTGAACAGAACCATAGAATAAAACAGCCACTGCAATGATAAGATTCACTATTCTCCACTGTTTCAACATACGTCCCCCAATGCTTTTAAAATAAATTTTAACATGCGCACCACGCCATAAACTATTATAAAGGAACAACTTAAGTAACAGATTCTCCTTTGCTTTTCTCTCTCTCGAAGACAGGTCCACACCTACTATATCGCTATAATTCAGTGCGTAGTTATATTTAAGAATAAATTGTGCTGCGTGTCAATAGAAATTATAATAAAAATATTTACTCTTTTTCCATTTTACACGATGTATTTTAAGCTTAGTATAAACTTCATATATTTTATAGCGTATTAAATAGTTGGAAGAGCATTATTTATCAAATGAAGTAACCTTTATCTGTCCTCGCAAATGGAGAATCGAATAATATGTGCGGTATAGTGTCTTATCTCGGTCACAAAAAAGCCGAACCGATATTGATTGAAGGTTTAAAGCGTTTAGAATACAGGGGTTATGATTCATCTGGCGTTTGCATACATGAAAACGGCCGGTTGAAGCTGTGTCGCTCGGTCGGTCGGATTTCCCAGCTGGAGCGGAAATTGAAGGATCAGCGGTACACCGGGACTTTAGGCCTGGCGCACACCCGCTGGGCCACGCACGGCAAGCCCAGCGACGAGAACGCCCACCCTCATCTGGACCATACCGGCAATATTGCCATAGTACACAACGGCATAATCGAAAATTACTCCACGCTGAAAAAATGGCTAACCAGTAAAGACTACACGTTCAGCAGCGAAACTGATTCTGAGGTCATCGCCAATCTGATCAGTTATTTTTATTATGAAGACAGCGTGCAGAATGGCGACGATAATCCAGCGGAACGGTTTGAGACTGCTGTGCGGCTGGCGTTGAGAGAGCTGGTCGGAACTTATGGAATAACAACGATTTGCAGTGATCTTCCTGATATGATGATCGGCGCCCGCAAGGGAAGCCCGCTCATTCTGGGCGTTGGCGACGGCGAATTTGTCCTCGCTTCCGACGTCGCGGCCATCGTCAAGCACACCACCCAGGCGATTTACATGGGCGATAGTGAAATGGTCATCGTCGATCGTAACGGCTACCGCACTTCAACGACCGATAATATTCCCGTCGCCGCAAAAATAGAGCTGATTGAATACACGCTTGATGAGATTGAACGGGCTGGTTTTGACCATTATATGGCCAAGGAAATCTTCGAGCAGCCGCAAACGGTGGATGCCTGCCTTAAGGGTCGTATCAATCCCAGCGAAGGGACGATTACACTGGGCGGCATCCTGCAGATGACGCGAGATCTGGTTCGTTCGAAGCGGATCATCATAGCCTCCTGCGGGACGGCGCTGCATGCCGGGATGGTAGGGGAATATGTGATCGAGGAACTGGCAGGCGTGCCCGTGGAGGTGGATTATGCATCGGAATTTCGTTATCGTAATCCGATGATCGATGAAAGCAGTATTCTGATCGCCATCAGTCAGTCCGGTGAAACGATCGATACGCTGGCGGCATTGCGTGAAGGCAAAGAACGCGGCGCGTTATGCATGGGCATCGTCAATTCGGTGGGCAGCACCATCGCTCGTGAAACCGACTGCGGCATCTATTTGCATGTGGGGCCAGAGATCGGCGTGGCATCGACGAAGGCGTTTACCGGCCAGCTTGCCGTTTTGAATATGATAGCGTTGTATATTGCCCGGCGGAAGCACATGTCGCAAAAGCGATTGAGCGAATACATCAATGCCCTGAGCCAAATTCCGGAACAGATCGCGAAAATTCTCGAGCAGAACGACTACATTCGGCAGGTAGCCGGTGAATACACCGACCGGGAAAACTGGCTGTTTCTGGGGCGGGGTTATCAGTATCCGGTCGCTCTGGAAGGGGCCCTGAAGCTGAAGGAAATTTCCTATATTCATGCTGAAGGGCTGCCGGCGGCGGAGATGAAACATGGTCCGATAGCCTTGATCACTCCGGAAATGCCGGTCGTGTTTGTGGCGCCTAAATGCGGGCATTATGAAAAAGTCATCGGCAATATGGAAGAGGTTAAAGCCCGCGGCGGCATTATTCTGGCGGTCGCGACCGACGGCGATGATGAGATCAAGCATTATGCCGACCATGTCCTTACCGTGCCGCATACGTTTGATGAGTTGCAGCCAATGCTGACGGTGATACCGCTGCAGCTGCTGGCTTATCACGCTGCGGTCATTCGCGGTCATGATGTCGATAAGCCGCGTAATCTTGCCAAAAGCGTTACGGTAGAATAGGCTCTTATGCTCATAAGAATACCCAATGGGGTAGAAAACTCCTGGCGGGGTTGCGTTTAACCGTTTTCTGTATAAACAATTATGGTTGTAGAAAACGGGGCAGCTCACTCGGAAGTCGTCAAAGTAATGACGGCGGAAAAATACTGTACCGGCAAGCGGCAAGCCCGGGGAGAAAGAATATAAAAGAAAATCATCTTTTTTATCATAATGGGCTATTGTTGTAAGTATATTATATGGGGCATTTTACAGCAGTTTTCTCGTAGGGCTTATCCTTTTTTGCAAAAAAATATTGCTTTTTCAATATAAATCGTCTATTTTTTAGTGCTCGGAAGATTTTGCGAAGGTGATAACGCCGCGCAAAGTTTGTGATGAAATCGACCGGCGTGACTGGGTTTTGAACTCGCTGGTATTTTTTTGCGCCGTATATTTAGGATGGTTTTAACATTTTATACCCAATTGGTTAGAAAGCCCTTGGCAGGGCCGGGCGTCAGCTTTTTAATCCGCAGAATTTAAGTTTCGATAAAACGGATATTTTCAATCGGACCGAGTCTACTAAGGTGTGTTGTTATGACAAACGAAACTGTGTCCAAGAATATTTTCAGTTCCCTAAAGATGCCTGAGCCGATCAGGGATATACTGGATCAATGTGCTTCACTGACGATTCCCGGCAGCCGGGAAGAGATTTTCTCGCTGGCGACAGGCAATCAGAGGTCGGGGACATTCGAGGTTTCCTACGATGTTAATGGTAAACAGATTGTCGAAGCTACCGTAACGAAAGTAAAAAACGGTTTGTGCATCAATTACCCGGAGCAATATATGCGACGGCGCGATCCGGGCTGTATGTTCATTGCCGATGATCAGCAGACAGATAAAATTCGTTATATGGATCATTATGGTGAGCCGTTCGGGCCTCTGCGCGAGGAGACGTTCGCCTGGCTGAAGAGCCAGGACCTCTCCGTTACGCTGTTTCATCCGGGGGGGCTGGATGAGAGCATGGGTAAAGGAGCCATGCTGATTGCGCCGCGGAACGCGGGGTTTTTTATCGGAGCGCTGGCGGATTTGCAAGGGATGATATCGCCCGCGGAAGTCCCGGCAAATTTCCGGATACACAGCGTCATCTACCTCGCGCCGCCGTTCCGTCATACGCATTTTAACGGCAAGCAGGTCGTAGTGCATAACCGGCTCGAGGGCATGCATGAGGTGTTCTCGTATAATCTGTATCCCGGCCCCAGTGCGAAAAAAGGCGTCTATGGCGTGCTGCTGGCGATGGGCGAAGCGGAAGACTGGCCGACACTGCATGCTTCGACGGTGCAGGTGGAAACACCTTACGATAATATCACGACGATCATGCACGAAGGGGCCAGCGGCGGCGGTAAGAGCGAAATGCTCGAGTATGTACACCGCCAGGAAGACGGCCGACTGCTGCTGGGGCGCAATGTCGTTAATGGCGATACACGGACTCTGGTCATGAGTCAGACCTGTAAGCTGTATCCGGTGACAGACGACATGGCGATGTGCAAGCCGGTCTCGGAAAAGACCAACGGTTATCTGGAAGTGAAAGACGCCGAGCAGGCATGGTTTCTGCGGGTTAATCATATAGACAGTTACGGCACTGACCCTCACCTGGAGAGCATTACCGTGCATCCGAAGGCGCCGCTGCTGTTTTTGAACATTCTCGGCGTGCCGGACGCGACGGCCCTGATCTGGGAGCATATCGAAGATGTTCCTGGTAAACGCTGTCCGAATCCGCGGGTGATTCTGCCGCGGCGGCTCGCGCCGGATGTGGTAGAGGAAACGGTCGAAGTGATAGTGCGCAGCTTCGGCGTGCGGACGCCACCGTGTACACGAGAGCAACCCAGTTACGGCATCATCGGCTATTTGCATATTCTGCCGCCGGCTTTGGCCTGGCTGTGGCGGCTGGTGGCTCCGCGCGGGCACGGCAACCCGAGCATCACCGATACCGAAGGAATATTGAGTGAAGGCGTCGGCTCTTACTGGCCGTTCGCGACGGGACGGATTGTCGATCATGCCAATCTGCTGCTGCGTCAGATGCAATCCACCATGAAGATGCGTTATGTTCTAATTCCGAATCAGCATGTGGGGGCGTGGGCAACGAGCTTTATGCCGCAGTGGATCAGCCGGGAATACCTCGCGCGCCGCGGTGTGGCGCCGTTCCGACCGCAGCAGACGACGCCGGCCCGTTGTTCGCTGCTGGGCTACGCCCTGAATTCCATGCAGGTTGAAGGTACGCAGGTTCCGCAGTGGCTCTTGCAGGTCGATTTACAACGGGAAGTCGGACCGGATGGATATGATGCCGGGGCGAAAATCCTGGAGAATTTTTTCTATAAAGAATTGCAGAAATTCCTGCATGCCGATCTTGATCCGCTGGGCAAAGACATCATCAACTGCTGTCTCGACGGCGGCACGGTTGAGCAATACGAATCGCTGCTCAGCGAGGGACCGCAATAGAATCAACCTTGACCGTTCACCAGGTATTTTACGTTTCGCTATAAAAACATCATCGCTGGCGCGGCCCCATGGCGGCGAGGTCGATGATACTCAACAGACGGCCGGCGGCCTGGCGCGGGGTGCCGACACGATGAATACCAGGTCCCTTATGCGGAAATGCGAGCGGCAGAGGATACTGAATAACGATGGCGGCGCCGGCCTGATGGGCAAGATAAAGCGGTATTGTATCCGGAAGGCTTTTACCGTTAACGAGCAGGGCATCACTGATCGCGAGCGTCTCCTCCAGCGAAGCTTCTGATGGTGCCAGACGGACCAGGCCTTCGATATCCCACTTGTACGCCAGTTCCCACATCTTGTCGGTTTCCAATTGGTCCTGCGGGTCGAAAAAAAGTAAACGGAAATCACTTCGGACATGCCAGACCAGTGACGCGGTCCAGATCAGAGGGTGAAGTTGCCGATAGTTCTGAGAAGCGGCATAAACCAGCACCAGCGGGCCGGGCGAAAAGGTCTGTTTATTCAATGTCATTGCTTTTTTTCTTATGTGTATAAAAATGTATCGCGATGCGTGCGGCGGCATCCTGGCAGAGTTTGCGAACTTCACTGGCTTCGAATATCTGGCCGGAACCGCTGGTAATCTGGCCGGTGGCAGCGAAGCGGCGGTGCGTTTCGTTGCGCGGCCAGAGACGTTTACCGCTTTCAACGTCGATGACTTTGCATTGTCCGGAAACGCCGGCGTCGTAATAATCGTGGCCGGCGGCGTGACGCAGCTGAAAATGTTCGATCAGGACATACAGCACTTCGTCCGCCTTAAAATATGACCCGATATCCCGCAGGTTTTCCGCGGCCCAGTCGGGATTGTGGTGGCGGTAACGGGCGATTTCATCATAGGCGACCAGTGCGTCCGCGGCCTTATGTTTTTTCAGCTCATCGTGCAGTTTCATGGTCAGTTCATACCGCAAAACAGCCCCTTCGCCGCCGAAAGCGTGTTCATCGCCGCGCTCGACCCAGACGAGAACCTTTTTATCGCGCAGGTTGTGCTCGGCGGGGATTTTGGGTTTCGGGCGGATCGGCTCGATGAATATGCCGTAAATCGGCCCGCAGCCCGCTGCTGTTAAGGCGATAAAAACGCCACTCAAAAACAGAATATATTTCCACATGGTTAATACCTCGATTAAATAATATTGTACCGGGCAATGATTTCATTGACGGCGGTCACATCCTCATCCTTCAGGTGAATGTCGCCGGCAGCGGCATTTTCGATAGCCTGCCGGGGCGTCCGGGCGCCGCACAGAGCATGGGTGATGCCGGGCCGGGCCAGTGTCCAGGCGATGACCAGTTGCGCGATGGTGGCGTTGTGGGCCGCCGCAATCGGTTGCATTTCCACCAGCATGGCGTTCGCCTTTTTGAGGTTATCCGGCGCGAACCGCGGATTGTTCAGCCGCTGGTCGCCAGGATTGAATGTGCGGTCGGGCGTCATCTTGCCGGTGAGCAGGCCGCGAGCCAGCGGGGAATAGGCCATCATCGAAATGCCGTTTTCCCGGCAGTAATCGAGGACGCCGTTTTGCTCGATCTGCCGGTCGATCATGCTGCAGGGATCCTGGCTGGCGTCGATGCGGCCGTATTGCCGGAGCTGCTCGACGGTGCAGCGAGACACGCCGATCGCCCGTATCTTACCCTGGTCCTTCATGCGCAACAGCAGGGCCATGGTGTCGTCGATGGGCGTGGCGGGGTCCTGGCGATGAGTCTGGTACAGATCGATATAATCCGTCCGCAGACGCCGGAGGCTTTGCTCCAGTTCCCGCTCCAGTTCGACAGGATCGAGACATTGGAACACCTTGTACTGCGCGGGCTTGTCGGTCTGGCCTTCGGGTGTACCGTGAAACGAAAAGACGCCCTTTTCCTCTTTGAGATTCCAGTTAAGCCCGCCCTTGGTCGCGAGGACCACGCTCTCCCGCCGGCCGGAGAGGGCCTTGCCGAGAATCTCTTCCGATTTGCCATAACCGTAAACAGCGGCGGTATCGATGAAATTCACGCCGGCATCCAGGGCCGCGTGAACCGTGCGCACCGATTCATCCTCATCCGTGCCGCCCCACATCCAGCCGCCGATCGCCCAGGCACCCAGTGCGACAACTGTCGCCTCAATGCCGGATTGTCCTAATGGTCTGGTTTGCATCAACCGTTGAACTCCAGGTGACTAGCTTCTATTGCGGATACATTTTATGACGTATCTCATAATACACCATTTTCCAATAGCAAACGTTTAAGCGTGGTTACATGCAGGCAGGATGCCCGCGGTACAGGTTTCTGCAAAAAGAATTACCTACACGATGTCGTGTTTTTCTATGATTTCGTTCATAACGGCGATTTCATCGCCCGCGAGGTGGATGCTGCCAGCGGCGGCATTTTCGGCAGCCTGCTGCGGTGTCCGGGCGCCGCACAGGGCATGGGTGATGCCGGGGCGGGCCAGTGTCCAGGCGATGACCAGTTGCGGGATGGTGGCGTTGTGAGCCGCCGCAATCGGTTGGAATTCATCGAGCATGGCGTTCGCCTTTATGATGTTATCCGACGCGAACCGGGGATTGTTCAGCCGCTGGTCGCCGGGATTGAATGTACGGTCGGGCGACATCTTGCCGGTGAGCAGGCCGCGAGCCATCGGTGAATAGGCCAGGATGGCGATATTGTTCTCGCGACAGTAATCCAGCATGCCGGCCTGTTCCTTCTGGCGGTCGATCATGCTGAAGGGTTCCTGATCGACGTCGAGTTGGCCGTACTGTTTCAGGTGATCGAGCGTACAGTTGGAAGCGCCGATCGAGCGGATTTTGCCCTGGTCTTTCAGTTTCATCAGACAGGCCATCGTATCGTCGATCGGGGTGGTGCTGTCCTGCCAGTGGGTCTGGTAAAGGTCGATGTAATCGGTTCGCAGCCGCCGAAGGCTCTGTTCCAGTTCCCAGGCGATACTATCAGGATTCAGGTATTTATAGACCTGGTATCGGGAGGATTCGGAGGTGATGCCATCTTCGCTGCCGTGGAAATGAAAATCGCCTCTGGGCTCGGTAAGGTCCCAGCGCAAGCCGCATTTGGTCGCGAGAACCACGCTGTCGCGCCGGCCGGCCAGGGCCTTGCCGACGAGGGTTTCGGAGCGGCCGTAGCCGTAGATCGGCGCCGTATCGATGAAGGTGGCGCCGGCGTCAAGGGAGGTGTGTATCGCACGAATCGATTCTTGTTCCTCCGCGCCGCCCCACATCCAGCCGCCGATCGCCCACGCGCCAAAGGCCACAACCGACGCCTCTATGCCTGATTGTCCTAATGGCCTGGTCTGCATAATTAATCCTTTCTGTATCTGTATAACACTCTTGCTGTTTTTAATCATTCTTTTTCCCATCAACGCTTTAACGCCATTCAAAACAACATGGGATGCCCGGCTTTCAATGCGTCGAAAAAACCTTTATCATCAAAATAATCCAGCGCCTCGGCGGTATCGGCGAAAACCTTCGTTGCGGTCTCGGTAATAAACGGGGACGGTTCCACCCGGGCTTTCCAGATGATGTACACCTCTTTGGTCGCTTCGTAGGCGTGCTGCAGTTCGCGCTCGACACCGCTGGAGAGGCCCGGTTTGCCGCCGGGCAGTTCGGGAATGTAGCTGATGATCATGTCGGCCTGGTCAATCATCTGGAAATCGCGGGCGTAAATCTGGGCGTTGATATCGCCCGAAACCTGCAGGACTTCCGCCACATCGAAAGGAACCCGCCGGCCCAGCACCTCAATTTCCATCACCTTCTGGCCTCGCTGCGAGGCCCGCATTGCGGTCATATACAGATTATGCTCATCGACATCACCCGGATCGAACACCGCGAAGCAACTGAAGAGACTCTCGCGAAATTGACCGATCTCCCGTAAAATATCCGGCATATCGGCGACATGGGTCATCGGGAAACTGATATAGGCCCTGGGCGCCTCCGGCTGAAGCATAAGCCGGTAAAACGTCTGGACCGATTTGGGGTTGCTCATCGCCAGGGTATAGAAGCGGGCCGGCGGACCCTGCCGATGCAGCCGGCAGCCCATCATCATCATTTCGGTCGCGATGTTCTCTTCCTCGCGCCAGACGAGCAGGTCCTTGAGCGAATGATCCATTTGATGGTCCTGTACCAGCCGCCAGTGGACCGCGTCCACATTGTCCACCAGATGAATATAGATATCGGCGTCGAAGGCGACGAGCTGATCGAAATCAAAAGCGGGAAAGAGGCCGTGCCGCCAGCGAAAGGTCGCGTGAGTATTGATGATGACATTTTGCTGCTCTTTGGCGATGGCGAGAATGTCCTTGATGACGCTGCGGCGCAACTGCTGGAGTCGCGCCAGGGGCAGATCGAGAATCTTGCCCTTCGCCACGTCCGGGGCTTCGCGGTACATCATCTCGCCGACATGGCAGACCGTTACTTCCTGCCCGTTCCGTCGGGCCGTCTCCCGGACCTCTTCCAGATACGGCCCTTTGTTCAAACCGACTGTCCCGGTTACAATAATACGCATAAATCCTTCTATCTATCTTATCTGTATCACGGGCATATGGCCCATGTCATATCATGTGCAATTACGATTACGTTTTGTCATACCCATATTTCTTACTTGCTTTGCGCTTCTGCGCCTTAGCGCGAATTCTCCGTTTTCAACGTCGATAAATCGAATATATAACACGGCGTATTGCCGCGGACGCAGTAGTTTTCCTCATTCGGCCGGGCCGGATTGGCAAAGTATTCATACGCGCAGATTTTCGCCAGATCCTCCGCCAGGAGCCGGCGATAGCGCCGATATTTCTCCATCACCAACAGCGTGAAATTCGGCTTCTGTTGATCGCGCAGCAACATCTGCTGCAGTTGCTGATCACTCAGGGAGGTCAGCTGCTGGTAAGCCGATGGCGACTGGGCGGAAAAGGTATATAACGGTGAATCTATTTCCGCCATAAACGCCGCCTGTACCGGCAGCAGATAAAAGGGATAGTTGCCGGTTCCGGCCTTTTCCCTGATTACTGCTATTGTCTCAGACACAATCTTCTGAAGAGGCCATTCGGCGACCTTCTTCGGATCGTCCGGCCAGGCGTTGGCCTGTATCATCTCCCGGTCGAGATACCACGCATATTCGGGACGGTAATAAGGTATCTTGGTCTCGGACTGTTGAATCAGGTAATCCTTGAAGGTCAGAAGATCCTTGTCCGGCGGAATCTGATCGTGCAGCTTCTGGAACAACTCAATCGTGCGCGGCGATTGCCAGCGGTCTTCCCGATAATCCGCCAGACCCCGGTTGCAGTACAAACCAACCAGGATCAACAAACCGACAACCACGATTTTTCCCAGCATGCCGTTCGCCTTGCCCAGCCAGCGCCCTGCCGTCAGGATACCCAGCGACGTGCCAATCGCGACAAAAAGGGCAAAGGGCTGCTGGTAATATTGATGCTCCCAGACCAGGCCCCTCAGCAGCAGCAGAAACAGCACGCCCGGCAGAATAAAATACCAGCCGCTGACAAAACGGTACGGCAGACTCTCAAGAAACTGCCCGGCCTGAAA
>CAYZXY010000046.1:0-4454 GCA_964482555.1 uncultured Pirellulales bacterium | reverse complement strand
CAAAACACGATATAATGCAATCCGAACGTCGCCGCATAAAATGTCCCTGCCCATCCCAGTTGCACCATAATGAACGAGGCGACGGCATATTCCACGATCCATCGCCAGCGAAAATCTTTTTCTTTCAATGGCAGCTGCCCCGTTATTTGCATGTATCGCCAGAGGCCCCAGAGCCCCACAATCGCCAGCCAACTGCCGTAACCAAAATAACCGGTCAACGGAAACAGGATCAATATCAGCGAAGACATAAGCACAACCTGCGGCGGGAAAATCTTTTTCAGTAAATAGACCAGCAGAAAAAACATCGGCGCCGCCAGGATCAGGCCGTAAACCCGCAGCGACCAGTCGTTCGTACCGAAGATCCACATACCCAGCGCGCTGATCAGTTTGGTATATTGCGGGTGATTCGAATAGCGGTATGGATTCTCCGGCGGCGGATCACCCACCACCAGCACCGAATACCCTTTCGTATAATCCAGCCCATACTTGACATGCGACCGGCACGCCCACGCACCGGAGGCCTGTGCCCAGCTATGCAAACCATAAAACGGACGCGTTATCATGTTACCATGAAAGGATAAGGCAGATCGTTCATGCTTGCCGTTTCCTTTCAATGGCAAAATATTGAAGTCAAAAATTCTGATGATGAGAAACAGCACGAAAATCGCCGCGACGGTTTTCCAGAAATGCTGGATGAATATATCCGGCCCCTCCTGCTTGAGAGCTGTGGGGTTCGATGACGGCTCCTTCGGGGCCGCGGGCCGGCGGCTGCGTCCTTTTTTTACTGGTTTCATGTCAATTTTCCCTGACTGGTAAACTGATTACACACCACGGTTTATTCATTACTCTCTTCTATGGCATTAAGCCGGAAGACATGGATATGCCGCCGCGCTCCTCGGAGCGTTTCCATATCCCCTATCGTCGTGACATACTTATACACCGCCTGCGGCCGATTCAACACCTCGCCCTCCGGCAGCTTCACGTCCGGCATTACGACTTGCGCACGCGGTTGTTCGCTGGGGAACTGCCGGACCCGGATGCGCGAGGGGATGAACTCCACCAGAAATTCAACCTTGGCCAACTGCCGGGATCTATAATAGGAATTATCGGGTGCGTAACCCAGCCGCGAATCCCAGCAGACATAATCGATCCCCTGTTCCAGGCAATCCTTCGTAAAAACGGCGGCTTTGACGATTTTCGGGGCGTCGGTATGTTCCCGGATAAATTCACGTCCCAGCGTTTGCGTATCGACCAGATCGTCCCGACGGTCCGCCGCGATAAACCGCACCGCATGGACGAGCGTACAGGCGAGTTTTTCGCCCGGCTCGGTGTTGGCGCGGAACCATTCAGCCAGTTGCACGAATTCATAATCCCGCTTGCCGTCGCTGAGGGTTTGGGCCGTCGTGACCTGGCTCGTCGTGAGCATCAGACAGATCACGCCGGCTGTAGCGACATCCACGCTGAACGTCGTGCCTCGAAAGAAAATCTGCCTGAGAACAACAAACGCAATAACAATACCGATCGTCGCCACCGGCAGCCACATGATCCGCGAGAAAGCGGGATGATCCGAAATCTCCGCCAGTTTCCCCAGCAGCACGATCAGCCAGACCGTCGCTATCACTGAAATGATCAGATGCGCGATGCGAACCGCCACCGTGGGCAGCCCGCTGAGCTTCTGGCGAATCAAACCCCAGATTCCCTGCAATCCAATGACACAAATAAAGAACATCAACCAGTGATTGACGGCATAATACCGCTCGAGCGAACTGTTCCGCATCGCATGCACGACGAGATACGGCACTAAAAACGCCAGCATCGCCAAGACTTCCCAGCGACGCTTGAGAAATCCGACTACTACTCCCGCGATAAACAGCAGCAGAAACAGCGACTGCGTCCAACGCACCAGCGCTGATTCATCGCTTTCCATCGGCCACAACAGCGGCGACACCACCACCTGCCAGTTTTCCACAAAATACACGCCGATCCGCAGCGGCCGGTCGCTGGTATAATGACTGAAATAGTGATCTTGACTCGCGACATTTTCCCAGGTCAGATATGTGATCAATAGCCATATCATCAAGGGCAGCCCCGCCAGAAAGCCGTATATCAGCGTTCGGATGCGTTGCCGGTTATCAGCTGATTCGATCAGGTCCACCGCCATCACCGCCAGGATCCAGCCGGTCAGGTCGTAACGAGTCATGGAGGCCACGGCCGCGAGAACGTAGGCCCATTTCGATCGCTGGCAAATTAGATAAAGCGTCGCCAGGCTGACGAAAATCATCGTCACTTCCGCAATAGACTCAGTTTGCCGCACCAGCAGCCAGGGATTCACCGCCAGCAGCACCGCCGGAAAAGCCGCCAGATCGCCTGTCAGTTTGCGCCCCACCAGCCATAAAAACACCACCAGAAACGGAAAAATCACCGCGTTTAATGCCATTCCCGCGTGATAATCAGGCCGTTCCACCGGCAGCAGTTTCCACATGATCCCCTGCAGTACGCACACCACCGGCGCCCGCTTGAAGGAGGTCGGCATCTCAAATGAGACGAAGTCTTTGCCGGTTTCGATGAAGCTGGTCGAATCGGGATGAGGGAAAGGAGCAAAGCCGTAAAAACGGTAAGAACTGTAAATACCGAACAACAGAAGGATTAGAGTAACCGACCAGAAAAAGCGGCGACGGGCCTGCTCCAATTCAGCCCCTTCCAGCGTCCCATTCATCAGCCGGGGCATCCAAACGGGCGACCGGTTTTCCTGGGCAACTGCGGGACCGGCGGTTTTAGTTGAAACATCGCCGGACCGTCGTCTTTTTTTCTGTTTTATGGCCATGATATCTCGCTTTTTACGTTATTTTTTAGCCAGATCAAAGTCATTTTGAGCATTTCTTACCTGAAAATTTAAAATCGAAGTTTACTCTAATTTTACCCTCTTCGTCAAGCTGTAAACCGGCGGGTAAAACGCCGGTTGTATCTAACAAAGTTATATGTTATAATAATTTACAACACTTAGTGACGTTGAAACAGCAGGAATGAAATGCAATGGTAAATACTGACCAGCAATCGCAGGAAAGCCCGGCGGGCAAGACGGATATCAACGATATGATACCCGACGATCTGCTCAGCGAGGATGAACAGGTTGTCTTTGCGATAAAACCTTCGCTCTGGTATATCGTCTTTAACAGCGTCGGGACAGTGCTGCTGGCGACGTTGACAACCATCGCGGTGCTGGCGGCGTGCGCCATTTTCCCGTTGGGGACGCTGGGGGGCAAAATTATTCAGGGTTGCGGCATTGCGGTTCTGGGACGCGTGGGATTTGCTTTTTTGCAATGGGTCAGCCGGACGTATGTACTGACCGACCGCCGGGTCATACGCATTCGCGGGGTGTTTACGATTGATATATTTCAATGCGCTCTGGTGAAAGTGCAGAATACATTTCTGGATATCTCGCTGATCCAGCAGTTTTTGAATCTGGGCAATATTTCCTTTACTACGGCCGGCACCGGCCAGATCGAGGCCATGTGGCGGCATGTCAAGGATCCGCTCAAGGTCCATCATCAGCTCATCAGCGCCATGAATAACGCCCAGGACAATGACCTTTCCGGGCGAAAACAGCAAGCAGAACCATGACATCCGTATAACGGAACAATGACTCAATAATGTTATTGATGGATCGTTGTGATTTCTTCGTTTATATCGACCGAGGCTGGCTGCGGATCATATTGACTGGTAACGGTTTCATCAATGGTTTTCTTCTTACTGGCCAGACCGTAGATAAATCCTCCCGTAATTGCTGTAAAGGGCGCGACGGCGACCAGTCCAAAACTGCCGACAAAAACGTTGAGTAATTAAGTGCATAAGATATTCGCTTACTTGCTCCAAGAGGGGATTGTAAAGAAATCGAAGCAGATTTAATAGGGGAAACTTTTGAGTTAACTTGCGTACCTTGACTTACAATCTTGTAACGAATTTTAAGATTGCCATTGTTTATTTCCATTATCTGTAGCAATCCGAAACCACCTTCACGAGTTTCAAATGTATAGGTAATTGGCAAATCAGGTTCTTTGTCATGTGGTGGTATCACATCCTTTTCGGGGAAGCCTGCCTTAAGGGCATTCTTTGCCTCATCAAAAGAAGCTTTCCAAAGATCCCCTGAAACTTTCACAAATATTGTTTGAGGTGTTAGTTCAAACCGCCCATTGTCATTAAGAAAATCAATACCGTTTTCAAGACTCCATTCTATGACTTCATTAGGGGGAGATGATCTTGTCAAAGAAGTGGGAGGAGTAAAAGTTTTATCGGTATCAATATCAAAAAAGAAATCTTTCCCAATGTCAGAAGAGAAAACAATTCTTTCAACTACCGGACCAAATGCAGCCTTACTTTCCCCCATTTTTTGCTGACGGCTGAGGGCTGGGGACTAAGGACTGCGTTTCTATTTCCACCTCCGTTTTGACGCCGGG